>CAVUJE010000019.1:0-117532 GCA_963741705.1 uncultured Chitinophagaceae bacterium
TACCATTCCTGAACTGATGGGTTTTCGCAATGCGTTGATCGAGTTATGTATTCCTGTTCGATTTAAACGGATATAATGTGATTGATATGGTTGGCACGGGCGGCGACGGAAAAAATACTTTTGATATTTCAACTTTAAGTTGTTTTATTGTTGCAGGCGCGGGACATAAAGTGGCCAAGCACGGTAGATGCCGGGGCAACTTCTATAAGCGGTTCCAGTAACGTGATGGAAACATTAGGCTATCATTTTTCAAACGATAATAAAAAATTATTAAGAGAAATTGAAGAAGTAAATATTTGTTTTATGCACGCTCCGCTTTTTCATCCTGCTTTAAAAGTGGTAGGACCGGTAAGAAAAAATCTGGGTGTCGATTATTTTCAAATGCTTGGCAGAATGGTAAATCCAGCTCAACCGGGTATTAGAATGATTCTAGTGTATAGCCTGGAAATGGCGAGAATTTATTCATATTTGTTGCAACAATCTGATGCAAAATTTATGATCATTCATAGTCTTGAAGGGTATGATGAAATTTCACTGACCGGCGATACGAAAGTGATAACAAATAGTGGAGAACAAATTTTAACTGCCCGGTATTTGGGAAAAAGATCAGTAAGCCCTTCCGATATTTATGGAGGCAATTCAACTGAAGAAGCAGCAAAAATATTTTTAAAGATTTTAAAAGGTGAAGGAAGTTGGGCTCAGAACGCAGTAGTAATGGCCAACCAGCAATGGCGATTTGCTTCGAGAATTTAAAAATTATGATGAAAGTTATGCAATGGCGGTAGACAAGGCTTGATAGTGGAAGGGCCTATCAAAACTTTCAAAAATTAATGAATTTACAATAATGAATATCCTGAAAAGATTATTGCAAAAAAGAAAATTAAAGTTCACGAAAGAAAGGCGTCAAAAACAATTTTTGAATTGGAAAAAATGCCACTTTTAAAAGAAATACTTTTTCATTTATTTAGTTTTTATTGAACCGGGATAAAACCGAAATCGTTGCTAAGTCTAAAAAGCAATCGCCAAGTAAAGGGATTATCAATAATACTTCGTTGGTTGCTAAGTAATTAAAGACTATGTAAAATATGGAGCCAGTGCAGTTTCTGTATTACTGATGAAGAATTTTTTGGAAATCATAAGTGATCTGGAGTATGCACGGGATTAATATTCCAATTTTAAGAAAAGATTTTATCATTGAGGAATACCAGTTAATAGAATCGAAAGCAATCGGCGCCGATATTATCTTATTAATCGCTGCGTGCCTAACAAAGGCAGAAGTAAAACAACTGGCAACTTTTGCAAAAAAATTAGGCTTAAATGTGCTGTTGGAAATTCACGGGGAAATTGAATTAGATCATGATGTGATGAAGTGGATGTTGTGGGAATTAATAATCGTAACCTCAAAACTTTTGAAGTAGATATTAATCATTCAATAGAATTGTGTAAACAAATACCTTCGCATAAAATTAAGATATCGGAAAGCGGTCTGAATGATGTTAATACGATTCATCATTTAAGAAAGAATGGTTTCAGCGGATTTTTGATGGGTGAAAAATTTATGAGAGAAAAAGATCCGGGAAAAGCGTTTGAAGATTTTGTAAAACAATTATTTCAGGAAAAGTAATGAAAATAAAAGTCTGCGGTAATACCGAAGGTGCACAATTAATAGAATTAAACGATTTGCCGGTCGATTACGCAGGTCTTATATTTTATCCTCAATCGCCACGGTGTATCTTAAAAAAAATGAGCGGTAAAGAAGTGAAAGAATCTGTTTTAATAACAAAAGTTGGTGTGTTGCAAATGCAAGTGAAGAAGAAATCATGAAACAGGTGGACGATTTTGGGTTGGATATGGTTCAGCTTCATGGCGATGAAACTGCTTCTTTCTGCAATAGGATCGTGACAAAATTAAAGTGATTAAAGCTTTTCGTATCAATGATTTTGATGCGAATGTAGATTGGCTTGTCCAGGAATATGATGAGGTTTGTGATTACTATTTGTTTGATAAAAGCTCGGCAGGATTGTACGGAGGAACCGGTCAAAAGTTCAATTGGAATCTTCTCGGGAAATCTAAAATAGGAAAAGAATTTTTTCTAAGTGGTGGCATTGAAAGAAGCGATGCTGTTGCGCTTAAAAAGTTTACTCACCCTTACTTTTATGGAGTGGACGTGAATAGCCGGTTTGAAATTTCACCCGGAATAAAAGATATGAAATTAATAGAAGAATTTACAAAAGAATTAAAAGATTAAAAATAATTTATCATGTGGACTGTAGATGAAAATGGCTACTATGGCCAATTTGGAGGTGCATACATTCCGGAAATGCTTTACAGGAATGTAGAAAATTTAAAAGAAAATTATTTAAAAATAATTGCTGAACAGAGTTTTCAAAGGGAATTTGATTCGCTTTTAAAAGATTATGTAGGAAGACCTACCCCTTTATACCCGGCTGAAAGATTAAGTAAAAAATATGGAGCAAGGATATTTTTAAAGCGCGAAGACCTTTGCCACACAGGCGCTCACAAAGTCAACAATACCATTGGTCAAATTTTATTAGCTAAAAGCTGGGTAAAAAAAGGATCATAGCTGAAACAGGTGCAGGTCAGCATGGAGTTGCAACAGCCACTGTTTGCGCCCTTAAAAATTTGGAATGTATTGTTTACATGGGGGAAACAGATATTGAACGGCAGGCGCCAAATGTAGCGAGAATGAAAATGTTGGGTGCAAAAGTAATACCGGCCATTAGCGGAAATAAAACGCTGAAAGATGCTACTAATGAGGCTATTCGTGATTGGATCAATAATCCTGAAGATACTTATTATTTAATCGGAAGTGTAGTTGGCCCACATCCTTATCCTGATATGGTGGCTCGTTTTCAAAGTGTGATCAGTAAGGAAATGAAAAAGCAATTACAAGAAAAAACCGGTAGTGAATTGCCGGGATTTGTAATTGCGTGTGTGGGTGGCGGTAGTAATGCTGCAGGCGCATTTTATCATTTCCTGGATGATGAAAATGTTAAACTAATTGCGGTTGAAGCAGCAGGTTTAGGAATTAATAGTGGAATGAGTGCGGCAACAACACAATTGGGGTCTATTGGAATTTTGCATGGAAGTAAAAGTTACGTAATGCAAACTGAAGACGGACAGGTAGTAGAGCCACACAGTATTTCAGCAGGATTAGATTATCCGGGAATCGGCCCTATGCACGCTAATCTTTTTGAATCAAAAAGAGGAAGATTTATGAGTGCAACTGATGAAGAATCACTTAACGCTGCTTTTGAGCTGGCAAAGCTGGAAGGAATAATTCCCGCGTTGGAATCTGCGCACGCACTCTCTGTTTTAGGTAAAATAAAATTTAAAAAATCCGATGTGGTGGTGGTTAATCTGAGTGGCAGAGGCGACAAGGATATGGATACTTACATGAAGCATTTGGAAGCGTAACAAAATAAAAATTAGCCTTATTTGTTTGTTCACTGCTTCTAAAAAAATATTTCTAAAAAAGCTAAATAATGAATGCCATTCAAAAATTATTTGAGACAAAAAATAAAAATATCCTAAGCATTTATTTTACTGCCGGTTTCCCTCAATTAAATGATACAGAAACCATTCTGAATTCTTTGCAAAAGCATGGAGCAGATATGATTGAGATTGGAATGCCATATAGCGATCCTTTGGCTGACGGCCCTGTTATTCAAAAAAGCGATATGAAGGCGTTACAAAATGGAATGACGATTAAAAAATTATTTGAACAATTAAATAAAGCTAAACAGGAAATAAAAGTACCCCTTAATTTAATGGGCTACCTGAATCCCGTCTTGCAGTATGGCTTTGAAAAATTTTGTTTGGATGCAAAAAACGCTGGTATCAGTGGAATTATTCTTCCCGATTTGCCGATTTTAGAGTATGAAAATCAATATCAAAAAATCTTCAAAGAAAATGATCTTGATTTTATTTTCTTAATAACCCCTGAAACATCTGAAGAAAGAATTAGAAAAATAGATTCAGTCTCCACGGGATTTATTTATGCAGTTTCATCCTCTTCAATTACGGGGAAAAATACTGATATCAATGCACAGGAAAATTATTTCAAAAGATTAGAAAGTATGAATTTGAAAAATAAAATACTTATTGGTTTTGGAATAAGAGATCATCAGACTTTTACTTCAGCCTGCAAATGTTCGGCGGGCGCCTTCATTGGAACTGCTTATATTAAAGCTATTGAAAATGCGGAAGATGTTGATTCTGCTACAAAAACGTTTCTTAACTCAATTTTAAACGGTTAGAACATCGGCTGTGCTTCACTTTCTAAATAATAAAATTAAATTTGCAGATAATATAATCAGAAAAGCATGAAATCACTTTTTTTATTTTTGATAGCCATTCCTTTTTTTGCATGTTCACAAAATACTTCGGCTGGATATGAAATAACCGGAAATATATCGGGTTATCCTGATGGGACTGCGGTTTCTTTTTTAAATCAGCAAACAAATACACCTGAAAAGCAGACCACTATTGAGAAAGGGAAATTTATCCTTAAGGGAAATCTTCAGGAGCCATCATTTATTATTTTGGTTTTGGGTGATCAACCGCCTGCTGTTCCGCTATTTATCGATAATAGTAAGATTGTAATTAAAGGGGATAAAAGTAATCTCGAAAATTTGTCGATTACCGGCTCCAAAACTGAAAATGAATACCAGGAATATGTAAATGCAGTAAAGCCTTTTGAGTCATTGTTTATGAGTGAATCAGACAAAAACCCTGATTCATTAGCTGCATTTGAAAAAATCAGCGAAAACTTTGTAAAAAAATATCCTTCTTCTTTTGTGGGCCCTATCGCGATTATCAGGGTAATGCAAGCATCTGATAATGTAAAGCTCGCAGATAATTTGTTTAAATCTTTAGCTAAAGAGGTTAAGCAAACTAATCTTGCCAAATATGTGGACCAGCAACTGGAGGTGGCAAAAATCAATCCTATTGGTTCTCAAATTGCTGATTTTTCTGAAACAGATACAGCCGGAAATAAAGTAAAGATTTCTTCTTTTCGTGGCAAATATGTGCTCATTGATTTTTGGGCAAGCTGGTGCCGTCCGTGTAGAATGGAAAATCCAAATGTTGTAGCGGCGTATAATAAATATCAGAAAAAGAATTTTACTGTTTTCGGTATCTCACTTGACCAGGCAAAACCGGCATGGTTAAATGCCATTAAGATGGATGGGCTTAATTGGACACAAGTGAGCGACCTTCATGGTTGGAGCAGCGCTCTGGCAACTAAATTTAAAATCACCAGTATTCCTCAAAATATTTTGATTGATCCCAAAGGGATAATTATTGCAAAAAATCTTCGTGGTGAGGCTTTGAATGAAAAGTTGAATGACCTATTTAATTAGCTAATTTACCAACAATAGTAAACGAACTTTTAAAGAGGATTTTTATTTTGCAGGTGAGCTAATTGTTTTATCAGTCATCAATTGCCTTTTGTATAATTGAACCGTATTTTCCAATCCCAAATAAAGGGCGTCAGAAATCAACGCATGGCCAATGGAAACTTCCAAAAGGCCAGGGATGTTTTGTGCGAAATATTTTAAGTTATGAAGATCAAGATCGTGCCCTGCATTGATTCCCAGGCCAAGTTCTACTGCTTTCTTTGCGGAGTCAATATAAGGGGCTATCGCCTTTTCTTTATTACCTTTTTGAAATTCTTTAGCAAATCCTTCTGTATATAATTCGATGCGATCAGTACCGGTTTTTCTTGCACCTTCTATCATCTCAATAACCGGATCTACAAAAATAGAAACCCGGATTCCCGCCTTTTTAAAAAGATCAATCATTTCTACAAGATAATCATGGTTTTTTATGGTATCCCATCCATGGTCTGAAGTTAATTGTCCTAATGCATCCGGAACAAGCGTTACCTGGTCAGGCTTATTATCCAACACGAGCTGAACAAATTTGTCCTCGCGGCAATTGCCCTCAATATTAAATTCTGTTTTGATTATTTTTTTCAATTCATATACATCTGAATACCTGATATGCCTTTCATCAGGTCTTGGGTGAACCGTAATTCCTTCCGCTCCGAAGTTCTGAATATCAATGGCAGCCTTTATTACGTCGGGATTATTTCCGCCCCGAGAGTTTCTTAGCGTTCCAATTTTATTGATGTTAACTGAAAGTTTAGTCATGAGTGCAATTTACAATTATCTGTTTTTTTCAAAATAATTATTAAATTATCTTTTTTTTAATACTTATCTTTAAGTACTCCAATATTAGTAAAACTGCTCCGCTCCCCTTAAATTTTTGTAACCATTAAAATTAAAATCAAAATGAAAAAGATTATTTTTCTTTGGGCAACTATTGTTGTTGCATTTTCATGTAATCAAGAAAAACAGGAATATTCGAAAAATGCAGATGTACTTGCTGATAATTTAAAGGGAAACGTTCGGCAAATAGTTGCTACAGATTATAAAGGGGATAGCTCAGGAAAGATGAGAGAGCAGGATTCCTGTTGTGTGTTGACCACCAAATATAATGAAAAAGGATACGTCACCGAATATGATTCTGACGATAAATCCGGCGCAAATAAGGAAGTTGGAACTTTAAGTCATGATGACAATGGCAACATGAAAGATATGAAGAATACAAAAAATGGGAATGAGGTTTCTTCAATCACAGTTCTTACCGGCCCGGACGGAAAATATACATTTGCAATGGAATATGATTCGACGAATAAGTTGAAATTCTATTATACTGATTTTTCTCAAAATGACTATGGACAGTTAACTGGTATGAAAAAATACAATGCTGACAGCAGTTTAAGCGGCGCAATGATTTCCAAATACAATAACAGCATTCTTACAGACCAGGAGGTAAAAGACAGCACTGGAAAAGTAATTTATTCTTCAAATATGAAGTTTGATGATAAAAATAATGTGGTAGAAAATGATTCAAAGAACGTAACTAAGGATTCTACGGTAAACAAGGTTATAAAATACAACTATGACAGCTTTGATGACCAGGGAAACTGGACACAAAGAACCGAATTGGATGAAAATGGGAAACCGGTTAAAATTACTAAAAGAGAAATTACATATTATAAAAGATAAAGTGCTTGCTTACTTTTTTAAGCATGGTCAAAAAGTTTTTTTTAACTTTTGATCATGCTTTTTTTTATTTATAATATAAAATTAACGGTAATGCATATATGCTAAATAAGAACACTTGCCTGCAAAATAGAAATCATTTAAATTTCCTTGTTTACTGCAATCGATAAGAATTCATTTTTATTTAATCTTTTATTTCCAATGTCTTGTTTTAATTTAGCAGTGAATAGTTATAATAGTTTGGGACTATTAGATTTAACCATTTTAAACATTTTATGAGTAAAAAATCAGGAAAGAAGAAACAAGTGGCACCTGTAAAAGGAACTTTAGAAATCACAAGGTCGGGCATGGGATACGTAATTGTGGAAGGAAGAGAGAACGACTTGCTTATCAGGCCGCAGGATTTTAATAAAGCTATGGACGGAGATAAGGTGCGGGTAAAAGTGAAAGATACGCGCAGGGGAAAACATGTAGAAGGAGTAATTGAAGAGGTTTTAGAAAGAAAACAAACCGAATTTATTGGAGATATTAATGTTAGTGAATCTTTTGCTTTTTTTATCCCTGATAGCCAAAAGCCACTACCAGATTTTTACATAAGTTTAAATAATTTAAATAGCGCGAAAAATAACGACAGGGTTGTAGTGAAATTTTTGAATTGGGAAAAAGGCGCGAAAAAACCTGAAGGCAAAGTGGTTGCTGTATTGAAAGGCACTAGTGCAAGTGATTTGGCGATGAAAGAAATTATTATTCAAAATGGTTTTCCTCTCGAGTTTTCCAGGCAGGTTTTAGATGAAGCGCACAGCCTTTCCGGAGTGGTCGAAGAAAAAGAACTAGCCAAAAGAAAAGATTACAGGGACGTGCTGACTTTTACAATTGACCCTGCTGATGCGAAAGATTTTGATGATGCGCTTTCCATCAAAAAATTAAATGAGCATGAATATGAAATAGGTGTTCATATCGCAGACGTCAGCCATTTCGTAACGCCTGGAACAGAAATGGACAAAGAAGGTTTTTCCCGCGCAACCAGTGTTTATCTTCCGGATCGTGTAAATCCTATGTTGCCCGAAAAAATTTCAAATGAACTTTGTTCACTGCGGCCTAAAGAAGATAAATATACATTTTCAGTTATTTTCAAAATAAGCAATAAAGGAAAAATAAAGGATTACTGGGTGGGAAAAACTTTCATTCATAGTGATCACCGTTTTAATTATGATGAAGTGCAGCAAATCATTGAAGACAGGCAGGGAATTTATTGCGAAGAAATTCTGCTATTAAATTCTTTGGCGCGAATTTTCAGAAAGGAAAGATTTAAAAATGGCGCCATTAATTTTTCTTCAACTGAAGTTAAATTTAAATTAGATGAAAGCGGCAAACCCATTGGAATTATTGTTAAGGAAAGCAAGGAATCGCATCAACTCGTAGAAGAATTTATGTTGCTTGCTAATCGTACGGTGGCCACTCATGTTTCGAAAATAAAAATTGATAAGAAGCCGGTTCCATTTCCTTACCGTGTGCATGACACGCCTGATGAGGAAAAATTAAAACCCTTCGTGGCTTTTGCACGAAAATTTGGTTATAAGTTCGATATGAAAAATGAAGAGGAAACAGCCAAATCTTTTAACCAACTGATGAAGGATGTGCATGGAAAGCCCGAACAGCATGTGCTTGAACAATTAGGCATCCGCACCATGGCAAAAGCTGTTTATACCACAGAAAATATTGGCCATTATGGATTAGGCTTTAAAGATTATTGCCATTTTACTTCCCCTATCCGTAGATATCCGGATATAATGGTTCACCGTATACTTCAGGAAATTTTAGAACATAATATTCATCCTGATAAAAAAATGGAACAAAAATGTGTTCATTGCAGCCAGAAAGAGAGAGCGGCGATGGAAGCAGAGCGGGCGGGCAATAAATACAAACAGGTGGAATTTATGATGGATAAAGTGGGTGAAGATATGGAAGGCGTTATCAGCGGCGTTTCATCGTTTGGTTTTTGGGTAGAAACCGTTAATGAAAAATGTGAAGGTCTGGTTTCAATAAAAGATCTCGCAGAATATGATGATTTCCGTCACGATGATGCGGAATATGCGCTGGTTGGAATTCATACTGGTAAGAAATTCAGAATGGGGGATAAAGTCAGTATAAAACTGGTAGCTGCAAATCTGGAAAAACGTCAGCTTGATTTTGAATGGATCCCGGGAATTGAAAGCCTGAAACAAAAAGCAGTTAGAGCCAAAAAACTGAAAGGCTCAAAAAAGAAAAAACAAAATTAATTTGAATATGAAGCCGGAAATCATTAATATTTTTTCCGCAAAAAATGAACCGATGAGTATTTTACCTTCTATTGATCAAAAACAAAAAAATCAACTTCAATCTTTTAGCCGGTTATCCGAAATTTTTGAAGAGAGATTTAATAAAAGGCATTTCCCGGAAGAGCCTAAACAGTTGTATGATGCTTCGCAATACTTACTAACGGTTAGGGGTAAACGCAATCAGGCCTGTTATGTGCCTGATGGCAAATGAAATGTTTGAAATAATAAGTGAAGATGCGTATGCTGTGGCTATTGCAATTGAACTGTTTCACAATTTTACATTGATTCATGATGATATTATGGACAGGGCGCCACTTCGGCGTGGAATAGAAACCGTTCATACAAAATATGGAGAATCCACCGCTTTACTTGCCGGCGATGTAATGCTGATAGCAGCTTATGAAAATTTGAATAGAATTAATAGTGAATACCTTCATCCGATTTTAAATTTATTTAATTCAACGGCAAAAAAAGTTTGTGAAGGTCAGCAACTTGATATGGAATTTGAAAAAGCTCGATCATGTAAATTTTGATGAATATGTAAAAATGATTGGTTTAAAAACCTCGGTATTTCTAGCGGCAAGTTTGCAAATGGGTTCCATTTTGGGCGGCGCAGGTTTGGGAAATCAAGGCCATCTTTATGAATTCGGAAAGAATCTCGGAATTGCTTTCCAGGTGCAGGATGATTACCTGGATGCTTTTGGAGATCCTGAAAAATTTGGTAAAAAAGCCGGGAGGTGATATTATGGCCAACAAGAAAACCTTTTTATGGTTGAGGGCTATGGAATCCGCTACAGTACAGCAAAAGAACAAATTAACCGAATTGCTATCCTGCCATGATCAAAATAAAATAGAGGAGGTTTTGCGGATTTACAAATCCTGTAATATAGATGCCTGGGCAAAAGAATTGAAACAAAAATATTATTCAATCGCTATGGAACATCTTGAAGAAATAGCAGTGGTATCGGCCAGGAAAAAACCATTGCAGCATCTTGCAGAATATTTAATGGAACGGGATATAGTAAATTATCCCGTTCCATTAAATTTAAAATTATTGATGGGCGTTGTCGGGCAAAGGCCTTACCCAAATATTTCTAAAACTAATTGGAATACTTTTATCCCCATGTGCCTGCAATTTTATCGGAGCTGGCGCCATGCGGTTTGTAAGAAGGATGGCCAATGTATAAAGTCGGCCCTTTTAATTTTACATTATTTTGAATTAAAACTCCATTAAAAAAAGCAGTCACTTTTGCCGGGGACTTTAATGATCCATCATCATTAAAGCGTGGAGCAGTCCACACAACATCATAAGTTTGCCAAACTCCCGGAGGGAAATTAGGATTTACTAATGGAGCATATTGCTTGTAAACAGCACCTGCCTGGCCGTTGGTATAGGTCTTATTATTGTATGAATCGAGAATTTGTAATTCATATCCGTCATCCCCTTTTCCTGTTGATGCAAGAAACAATCCACTGTTTCCACGTGCCTGCCCTGAACCTGCAATAGCTTTAGGTTCTTTCCATTCAAGGTGCAATTGGTAATCCATAAAAGATTGTTTGGTTTGAATATTTCCTGATTGTTTATTGACTGTTAGGATACCATCATGCACGTTCCATGAAGCTTGTTTAGTGGTATCATTAGTCTCGACCCATTTAGAAAGATCTTTTCCATCAAATAAAATAATGGCGTCAGAAGGAGCAGCGCCACAAGTTTTTCCCGGCGTAACCACAGGAGGTACCGGCGTATAAAATTCTGTTTCTTCAGGTTTCATTTTTTCCTGGGCGTTTGCTGTGGCAAATCCTGTTGCAATAAAAGCAATACCAATCATTAGTTTTTTGTTCATATTTATGTTTATTTTTTAATTTAAAATCTTGCAAGTAATTTAAAATTTATAAGCCGCGGCGTTAGCCTGTTGGGAATGCTGAAAGTGTTGTTGGCAAAATCTTTTATCAATTGATAAGAAATCGTGTTGGCGCGATCAATTAAATTAAAAACCTCAAGACTTGCCCAGATATTTTCGAAGCTGCGAAAAGGAGAATGGCTTCTTCTCATAGATTTATCGCTAAGTAATAATGCACTGAAACCTATATCCGCCCTGATGTATGGCTCAATGATGAGCGCATTCCGGTATTTCATACTGTTGGGAATATTATAACTCATGTTACTTCCGTAAATCAGGTTTAAATGTACTTTAAAATTTTTGTTCGTACTTAAATAATCCTGTAAAAATAATCCCATTGTCAGCAGCCGGTCGCTCGGCCTTCTCACCCAGCCAATATTCGTTCTTGTACTATCGGTCACCACCTGGTCTGTTATTTGCGAACCAATCACCTCACCTTCTTTGTTTTTATAAGTATAATAAAAATCATTATCAATATTTTCTTTTGTCTGTCCAATGCCAATACTGAACCAGCTTTCAGCATCTTTTACCAACTCTGTAAAAAGCCTTGCTTCAATTCCAGCAGCATAAGCCCGGGCATTGTTTTCTCCAAAATAGTTGATCTGTAAATTATTAATATTATAAGGATCTACATCTGTCAAAGATTTATAATAGGCTTCTGTCGTAATCCGCATCGGTTTGTTTCCCGTTGCTAAATTATAATCGAATCCGGCCACGTATTGAATACTTTTCTGGCTTTTTAAACTGGTATTTATGGTTCCGTCAGGCCTCCTCATTTCGCGATAAAATGGCGGCTGGTCGTAAACTCCTGCTGAGGCTTTGAAAATAATATCTTGTTTCCAATCAGGTTTAAAACTTAACTGGGCGCGCGGACTTATCAAAAATTCTTTATTTAATGCATCGTAATTAAATCTTAAGCCTGCTTGCAGCGTTACCTGGTTTACCCCATTTGACAGGTGAATATTATCCTGTAGATAACCACTATATTTATCTATAGACAAATTTGCTTTGGATTTTAAAACATAGCTAAGATTGAGTTGGTTTGGGTTGAATGGCAATGAATACCCCGCGCTATCCTGGTATTCCCATTCATTTAAATGATCCTTAATTACTGAATGATCAAACGCCAGCCCCCATTGCAAAAAATGTTTACCCGATTTGAAAGTTCCCTTGTGGCTTATATTATAAACGCCAATATTCAAATCATTTCGTGCATAATTTTGAAAAATTCCGGCGCCAAGCGGGTTAGTGATTTTTCCAAAATCAGGCTGTGTTTTATCAAAATTTCTTTCACCAAAAAGATAAGCGCCGGTAATATCTGTATTTTCATTTTCGATATCCCCATACCTGCTAAACATCCATTTTAATTTTGTTTTTTTATTCAGATTCTGAACCAGGGTTACGCCAAGAAGATTGCTGTTATAAGAGTCTTTTTCCTGACCGTCAAAAAATATGTCCAGTCCAACATTTGCCGTAAATAATGGTGAAAAAACTGCAGTTGATTTTTGCGCAGATTCAGGAATAAGAGTGAATTTTGAACCGGAAATAATTCCCAAAACTTCTAATTGTAATTTTTCAGAAATTTTATAAGTAAGATAAGCTTGCAGGTCAGAGGCAGAAGGAATGTAATTTCCCTTTGTTTCCTGGCTGCTTAATAAATTCCTGTTGGTTTTGCTTCGCACCCCAAAAAGCCACGACAGTTTTTTGTTTTTTGAAAGGCCTTCCAAATGAAGGCCTTGTTCCAAAAGACTTATATAAACGGAACCTCCGGATGAAACCGGTTTTTTATATTGAATATCAAGAACACTGCTTATTTTATCACCATACTTTGCCTGGAAACCACCGGTATAAAAATCAATATTTTTTACCAGTTCAGGATTGATAAAACTCAGGCCTTCCTGCTGGCCGTTTTTTATCAGGTAGGGGCGGTAAATTTCAAAATCATTGATGTAAATCAGATTCTCATCATAATTGCCGCCACGAACGGAATAGGAAGAAGTAAGTTCATTGTTGCTTCCTACCAATGTTTTTATCAAACCTTCCACGCCACCAGTGGCGCTGGGAGCAGTGATGGCACTTTTAGGATTGATTTTTATCAGGCCGGTTTCTTTCCTTTCGTTTTCAGGATTGATCACCACAGTTTGAAGTGTTTTGCTGCTGCGTGTAAGCTTCACTGTTAGTTGTTCTTGTTCGCCGGGACTGAGGTAAAATTTTTGTTGAACTTCATGAAATCCGGAGTGAGAGAAAACAATAGCAAATGCTTTTTCAGCCGGCACTTCTATTTTAAATGTTCCTGAATCAGTGGATTGAATTCCATTTTGCTTTCCAAGAATAGTGATAGTGACTGCAGGTATCGGGTCTTCATTTTCGTCTATTATTTTGCCGGAAACGAAAGCGGTTTTCCTTTGTGAAAAAGAAGCGAGGCTTAAAAAAAGAAGAAAGATAAAAACCGTTAGTCTCATGAAGTGAAGGTAATATTTTAAAAAATATTCATGATTAATTAAACTTATAAATTGACTATTTATTTTAAACTTTCATTTCTATTTTATTATTTTTGAAAAATGCGGAAACTTACCTTTTTCTCCCTGGTTGTATCAATTCTTTTTTTTACAAGTTGTGGCCAATCTTCCCAGGATAAGAACGAAAAGCTTGTTGATAATGCGTCTGAAATGCCGGATACTTTTCACTTGCTGACTCAATATTGGGAAATGACTGATGCGGATAATCCTACATCAAAAGACATTTCCTTTACTTCTGATGAGGGCGCCGAATATGAATCGGGAATTGTTTTCATGACTGATTCGGCAGTTCTTGAAAACCCCGTAGGAGAGATGACTTATGGCAAATTCAGTTTAAACGGAAACACAATTAATGTAAAATATGATGACGGAAGAAATGCAACTTATATCATTGACCGCATCAGCAAAGAGCAGCTTTTGTTGTCAAGAACTGAAAAGAAGCACACCTCAAAACTGACTTATAAAGCCACAAGTACCAGTTGGCCTGACAGTAATAAAAATCCTTTTGCCAGGCAAAATTATAAATGGAGCCAAAAGCCAAAAAAGCCGGAAACGGATGAGGAAATAAAAAGCAGGGTAAAAGAATGTGTTCAGTTTTATGCCTATTATTTTGCAGGATTTGTAAATGGAAACGCTGAACAAATAGATTTTAACGCGATGCCCAATTGCCTCAATTGGTACCAGGGCGGAATATCAATTGAAAATGAAGACGGATTGAATAAAAAATGGATTGATTGTTTTTATTCCAAAGAGCAAGCATATAAAGGCAGGCAAATGCTGGAAGACGCCATCGTGAAAAAATATAACTGGGATGAAAAAGAAACCAACTGGATGAAACAGATAATCCCTGTCCTGCAACAGATTCATGATAAAATGTGAGAGAACATCAAATAAAAATCTAAGTTATTTGTTGCTTTACTGGTTAATACCTCGGTCAAATAAAATCTTTACAAATTCTTCATTTTCTCAATTGTTTCCAATGGATTTTTAGATTTAAAAATGGAACTTCCGGCTACCAAAACATCAGCGCCTGCTTTCAAAATTTCAGAAGCATTCTCCAGGGATATACCTCCATCTACTTCAATTTTTGCTGAAGAACCTGTGCTCCTGATAAGGCTTTTTACTTCTTTTATTTTGGTGATGGAATGAGGTATAAAAGACTGGCCTCCAAAGCCTGGATTGACGCTCATAACCAACACCATATCTACATCACGAATGATATCCTGCAAAAGCGAAACAGGAGTTGCGGGGTTAATTGCCACACCGGCATTCATTCCCAGTGATTTTATCTGTTGAATATTTCTGTGCAAATGCGGGCACGCCTCCTGGTGGACAGTTAGACTGTTTGCACCGGCATCTTTAAATTCTTCCACAAATTTTTCTGGTTCTACGATCATCAGGTGAACATCGAAAAATTTGGAACTTGTTGTTCGCATTTGTTTTATGATTGACATGCCATAGCTTATGTTTGGAACAAAGCGGCCGTCCATTACATCAAGATGAAACCAATCTGCTTTACTTTCATTAAGCATTTTGCATTCCTTCTCAAGTTTTAAAAAATCTGACGCTAAAAGTGATGGGGCAATAATTGGCATTTGAAATATTTAAAAATGTGAAGATAGTAAGACTATTTTTCAGTTTGAAGCCGGTCAAGCGCTTTACGTGCTTCAATGAATTTTTTATCGTACAATAATGCATTCTGATAACTTTGTATTGCTTCCTGTTTTTTGTTTAATTTTTCATAGCATTTCCCCATCCAATAATATCCTTCGTCAAAATCATTTTGAAGTGTAACACCGCGGCTTAATACTTTTATTGCGTCTTCATATTTTTTTTCCTGGTATAATGCAATTCCTTTTTCACGATAAGCATACATGTAAGTGAAGTCAAGTTTAAGACAACTGTCTAAATAGACAATGGCTTTCTGAGGATCATTGATATAATTATAATAAAGCCCTTTTATGAAATAAGCGTCCTTGCCATGTTTTTCTTTGTTATTGTTAAGTAAATTATCAGCAATTTTTAAAGCATTTTCGTTTTTAATTTCTGCGAGCACAGTTCCTAAAGCAACCAAATATTCAGGAAGGGGATAGATATCAATAGCATGCTGCAGTGACTTAATTGCCTGGAGGGTATCGTTGTTTTCAAAATATAATGTAGCTTTTATATTCCACAAATAAGCGCTGCCACTGTCTTTTGTTAGCTCATGATCAGCTACAGCAATTGCAGAATCGTACTCGCCTTCGTTTCTATACGCTTCAATTAAATTTTGTCTTAAAATCAAAGAATCAGGAAACTCTTTGATTGCATTTTTGATAGCTGCTATTGAATTTGATTCTGTCGAATGTTTAATCTTTTTTTCCTTTGAAGTACACGAGGCAAAAAAGAAAATACAAACAGGAATAAGGTGAAATAATTTTGATCGAGGCATATTGCAAATGTAATGTTCCCGGTTGTTAATTGAATATTAAGGAATTTGCCTTCAGTTATTATACTAATTTTTTAAGGCAATTGGGAAGAGCAGGTGTGAACCGGGGAGGTTACTTGTCAAATATTTTTTTCAATTAATTTTTCTTTTACCTTTTCGATTGACCCTGGATTTGCAAGTAAAATTTTATTTTCCTTGTTTAGTAAAAACATCAGCGGTATTGCCTGGATGTTGTATTGTGAATTAATGTCTTCATAATTTCCCGGAAGATTTGATAAATTAAACCAGGGCATCTGTTCTTTTAAAACCGCTTCCTGCCATGCATTGGCATTATTATCAACAGAAATGCTGACTATGGAAATTCCTTTTGAATAATATTGATCGTACAATTTTTTTAAATCAGGTATTTCCTTTCTGCAAGGTCCGCACCAGCTTGCCCAGAAAACAATTAAAGTTCCTTTTCTTCCCTTAACATCATTAAGGGTTCTTTTTTTTCCTGTTGTATCACTATAATTAAAATCAGGAAAAATATTTCCTGGTAATAATTTTTTTCCTTGCTTAATAAATTCAATTAATTTTTTTCCGGTGGGGAGGGTTAATAAATTATCATCTAAATTGTCCGCCAGTATTTGAAGTTCACCGGGTGTAAAATATTTTGCATTGTTGTAAATATTTGATAGCGCCTGGAACCTGGAAGGATGCCGGCTTATTATTTTTATAAAGTTTTGCTTATAATTTTGGAGCACCTTGTTTTTTTGATTTTTATAAGAAGCCAAAAGAGATGAGTCCGCCGCTGTGGTAGCTGAGTCAATCTTTTTATCAATTGCATCAAGTTGACGATAAGGCGGATTCATTAATCCATACTTAAAGTTAAAATCAGTTTCTTTTGCTCCGTTTATTGTTAATCCATTTTTGTCTTTTACATCACCATCAATAGAAATAGACGAGTTTTCCAGGATGATACTTCCATATTTTAAAGGGTTTTCTTTTGTGGATAAATATCTGTTATTGAAGCCAAGAAAAACTTTCTTTTTTGTCACGGAATCTATGTAAAAAATTCCGGTTGCCCACGCCGGTTCTATTAAAACTGTGTCGCGATGTAATACAAAACTTCCGTTATTATAGTCAGCAGAATCTATAACCGGCCATTTGGGTTGTCCCGCACTATCCAATACCATCGCTTGCATATAAATTTGTGATGCAGGGATGTTTTTAACATGACCAGTAATTTCGTAACCATTTTCCTTAACTTGCTTATTGCCTGGAGTACAGGATATTAATACAATAATTATCACTAAATATGAAGTGTTTAAAATCACTGGCATGTAAATATTTTTTAGAGGTGCACGCAATAAGTTTATTATGAAGATGAAAAAATCATTATTTTTTTTACTCCAATTCTATCACCTCGCAATCTTTTATATCTTTCCCATCAATTACAAAACGCACCAAGGTTCTTACTTTATGCCAACCCTGTTTGCCTGCGGCTCCGGGATTGATATGAAGGCAATTTAATTTATCGTCGTACATAATCTTTAGAATATGAGAATGTCCGCTGATAAATAATTGTGGCTTATAAAGTATTATTTCTTTTTTGGTTTCGGGATTATAACGGGGCGGATAGCCGCCGATGTGCCGCATCATTACTTTTACTTTTTCACATTTGAAAACTAACTGTTCTGGATAAACGCTTTTAATATCATAACCATCAATGTTGCCATAAACACCTTTCAAAGGCTTAAAAGATTTTAATTCTTCCGCAATTGCTGCATTGCCAAAATCACCGGCATGCCATATTTCGTCACAATTTTTAAAATGTGTAAATACGGTAGGGTCTAAATAACTATGTGTGTCCGAAATTAAGCCAATGTGTGTCAATCTTTTTTTACAAATTTAACCCCGGATAGTTTATTCCATCTGTTGTTTTGATAAAAATAAAAATTGGCAATATTTGTTGCTTTACTGTTTCTGCAAAGATCTAATCCATTGTGATCATCTGTAATTGTATCATTCAGATGTGCCTGGATATACAGTCAACGAACAATTATTGGAATAGAAAATGAAAAATATGTAATGATTTGGACGAAGTGATGGTACTTTTTTTCAAAAAATCTGCGACGTTGCATTTTTGGTTTTAATTATTCAACATTCTATATTCATTCGGCGATTGCCCAACTCTTTGTTTAAACAAACGACTAAAATGCTGTGGATATTTAAAGCCAAGCTCATACGCAATTTCACTAACAGATTTGCTTTGGTCAAATATTTTTTCTTTTGCCACATCGATCAGCTTCGATTGAATGTATTCCTGCGCTGTTTTTCCTGTTTCTTTTTTTACCAGGTCGCCAAAATAGCCCGCTGACAAATTCAATTCATCGGCACACCATGCCACAGAAGGCAAACCAAGCGAATGTGGCTTTTCAGATTGAAAATATTCGTTGATCAACACTTCAAACTTTTCCAAAACACCTTTGTGAACATTATCACGGGTAATAAATTGGCGGTCGTAAAAACGGATGCAATAGTTAAGAAAAAATTCAATGTTGGAAACAATCAGTTTTTTGCTGTGCATTGTCGATAGCATGTTCCAGTTCATATTCAATTTTTGAAAAACAATCCAACACGATTTTTCTTTCGCGCTCTCAGAAAGATGAAGGGCTTCATGGAAAGCATAACTAAAGAATGAATATTCATGATATGTTTTCCAAGCGGAGTACCATGAATCAAATCAGCATGAAAGACCAATCCATAACCTTTCGGTTGATAGGTTTCTCCGTTACTGTTAACACCGGCAACTTGTCCCGGCGCCAGGAAAACCAATGTTCCTTCCTGGTAATCATAAGTATGACGGCCATACATCAAATCACCGCATTTCACATCTTTTAAAAAGATCGTATAAAATCCAAAATACATTCGCGAACCTTGCCGTGGATTAGCTTTCGAAAAGTCAACAACACTTACCATCGGATGTAAAGTTTCATTGTTGTTGAAACGTTGAAATCGTTGATCGTTTCGAATCTTATAATGTTGTCCATAACCTTATTTTTTGCTGATTCAAAATTAGAGCATTATTTTCGCCTGGTTGATTCGCAATTCACCAATCAGCAATATTGGTATGTAAATCCGTAATTGATATACCATTTGGTAGCAATAGATAAGGTAGCGCCGGCATTGATGTGTGAGCAAGGAGCGGATTGTCCATTGGTGCTGTATAGACCGATAGAATTTTATTAATATAACATCATGCTATTTTTCTTTTTTCGGTTTTGGATTTTTTCAGTTGCAGGACAGTTTTTGCATTTAGCGATGTAACCACCTTTTTCCCTGTCCGGGCTTCTAACTGTTCCCGTGCTACTTTAGCAACTTCTCCGCCTTGCATCGCCACCTTTTTTCCGGCTTCAAATGTTTCGGGATTAGTTGCCTCCGAAATATCTTTTGTTGATGCCTCAGCCAGCATGTTTAAGATGAGTTCAGTGTTAGTCATATTGTCGCGGAGATTTTCCTTCTTTAACCCTTTCAGCACCTTGTATTCTTTAGTTGTTTTATCACTCCATGCTTTAGTAATGATGTCAGTAAGCGTTGCAAACTGAACGCCTTCTTTGTATCCCCGTTTCTTCCATTCATCGGTTAAGTCTTTCCTGATTTCAATACTTTTCAATCGCTGATTAATCCAATTCTCTGAATAACCCAGTTGCAAATATTCTTTTAAAGCCCTGTCAATAGTAAGTTCGGGGTCTTGCATTTCATCCAACCTTTCTGTTGCTACCTTCGCCAGCCAAAGCTTAAATGGTTCTGCCCTTGGAGATGGAATGGACTGAATTAGACGGAAAAGTTGTTCTGTGTCTGATACGTCAGTCATTCGCATTTTGCCATCAGGTGCTTCCATTTTCAAAGCGTTACAATTTGTAACGGTTTCATTCCCTTCATCTTTCAATCGTTTTTTCAGCACACGCCAGTATACTTGCGGATTAGGGCTATTGGTTAAGGCAGCAATTACATCTACAATTGCAAAATACCATTTTTCATTTTCCGAATCCCAAATTGTTCTAACCTTCCTTTCTTCAAATATTTTTATAGATGTGTCCTTTTTCATTTGCAATGATTTTTAATTTCTATCCTGAAATATACCTTGCATCTCTAATTTTGTTGGGTATATCATTCGTCAGTTTTTTCAGTATATAGTTATTTATTTGAGATGAAAAGTAATGATGAATTGTTTCTTTGTCTTTTGTTTTATCACCAACGAAAGTCATTTTTTTTCCTCAATAATGAAAAGAAAATTGAGCGTAAAAATGAAAGTGCTTTTGCCAACACGATTAGGTCAGCCAACTGAATGGAATCGCGATCATCCAATTGAACAATTGCTTTGCCGTAAGTCGCAGAATTTAATATGACAATTCTTTTAAGCATCTTTTGAAAAATGGAAAGTTCAAATTAAGAAATTAATAGCTGGAAAAGTATATTTTTTGAATTATGATTTCAATTCGTGGGTAATAACCTCTTGATTATTGGACAATTCCCAATCAGCAATATTGGTAGGTAATTCCCTAATCTATATACCATCGGGGCTATAAAATGCAAATACCTTTGCATCATAATAAATGACTATGCAAACTGTAGAATTGAATAACGGAGTTGAAATGCCCATCCTCGGGTTTGGTTTTCCAGGTAAATGGTAAAATGGCTGGGAGAAAGAAAATTAGACAATTAACTTATAGTAAAACAACAAAAAAGATAAATTATGAATATTACAAGAGTAGGATCGCAGCCCTCTGCAAAAGGCCCTGAGGATTGGTTTACCGGAGCAGTACGGATAGACCCTTTGTTTCAACCGAATGAAGCAAGACGCGCTGCCGCTGCCACGGTTACATTCGAGCCCGGAGCAAGAACTGCATGGCACACGCATCCATTGGGACAAACATTGATTATTACAGCAGGTTGTGGATGGGTACAGCGAAAAGGTGGTTCCATTGAAGAAGTGCATCCCGGCGATATTGTTTGGTTTGAGCCAAATGAAAAACACTGGCATGGCGCAACTTCTACTAACGGGATGACGCACATTGCCACACAGGAAAATCTAAATGGAAAAGTAGTGGAATGGATGGAAAAAGTTTCCGACGAAGAATACAAAAGCATTCAATAAAACTTTATAAAATAAAATATTATGCAGAAAAGAATATTAGGGAAAAACGGCCTTGAAGTGTCAGCACTTGGCCTGGGATGTATGGGACTGAGTTTTGGCTATGGCCCCGCAACGGATAAACAAGATGCGATTAAACTTTTACGTGCTGCCTACGATAAAGGCGTTACTTTTTTTGATAGCGCAGAAGCGTATGGCCCGTTTGCCAACGAAGAATTGTTGGGTGAAGCGTTAGAGCCGTTTCGTAATGAAGTGGTGATTGCCACCAAATTTGGTTTCAAAGAAGGTAAAACAGCGCTGGGAACAGATAGCACACCGGCTAACATAAGAGCCGTTGCAGAAGCGTCTTTGAAACGATTGAGAACAGACGTGATCGACTTGTTTTACCAGCATCGCGTAGATCCGAATGTTCCTATTGAAGAAGTAGCAGGAACCGTTAAGGATTTGATCAAAGAAGGAAAAGTAAAACACTTTGGCCTTTCAGAAGCAGGAGCACAAACTATTCGTAAAGCACACGCGGTGCAACCGGTAACTGCGCTGCAAAGTGAATACTCGCTTTGGTGGAGAGAGCCGGAAAAAGAAATCATTCCTACGCTCGAAGAATTGGGAATTGGATTTGTGCCGTTCAGCCCTTTAGGCAAAGGTTTTTTGACAGGCAAGATTGATGAAACCACGGAATTTGATAAGAATGACTTTCGCAATATTGTTCCCCGCTTTTCTGAAGAAAACAGGAAAGCCAACCAGGGTTTGGTTGATTTGCTCGGAAAGATTGCGAAGGATAAGAATGCCACTTCCGCACAGATTGCTCTCGCATGGTTACTGGCGCAAAAGCCATGGATTGTTCCTATTCCCGGCACCACCAAATTGCATCGGCTGGAAGAAAATATTGGCGCAGCAGAAATCAGGCTAAGTGATGCCGATCTCAAAAAAATTAAAGATGCATTTGCGCAGATTGAGATAGTTGGTGCACGCTACCCGGAGCAAATGCAAAAGATGATCAATCGGTAGAAAAATTCAATCATAACTGAATCCCGAACCTCAAAACAAAATTTTCTCAATTGTAAAAACAAATAAAATGACATTATATGAAAGCAAAAATTCTCGGACTGTTTATAGTAATAACTGATTGCGCAATCGTCCTACGCACAGCAGCCACCAGCGGAAACAATTAAGACTTCCGCAAGCCACACACCTGAACAACAACAAGTCATCGACCTTTCAAAAAAGAAATGGGATTGGATGGCCAACAAAAATGTAGATTCATTAAACGTGCTGTTTGATGATAAAGCCATGTTTATTCACATGGGAGGAAGCTGGGGAAAAGCACAGGAATTGGCAACCATCAAGAGCGGCGGTATCTGGTATAAGCACGCCGAAGTTTATGCAGTTATAGTGAACATTATAGGTAACACTGCTATCCTGTTAAATGACATTGATTTGGTTGCCGAAGTTGGCGGACGCGAAGTCACCCATGCTTTCATGGTGACTGAAGTATATATCAAAGAAAATGGCAAATGGAAGATGGGTTCACTTACCTTTTCAACACTGCTCAGGCCGGTTAAATTGAAGAATGAGAATAGCAATCAGTAGCATGTATTGATAAAGAATTGTTTGATCTAAGCATGGCTTTGAAATTAAAAAGGATTATCTTAAAGAATAAAGACGATAATTCCTTTCAACACAAACGCAGGCTACGGCGTGGGAAGCGGATTTCAAACAGTTAAAGAATTATGCCCCAACAGTAATATTTTAAAGGATTTTCTATCAAAGGCGGTATAGAAAGAGATGGTGTGCTCTTTGTCATGAAAGGCGAAAAAGAAAAAGAGGCGGAAAAGGAAGTAAAGAATTGGTTGCGGGAAATAAAAGTGATTGAATAAGCTGCATTTTTTGGTAAATGATAGTAAAGCAACTTTTAGCAGGAATTCTTATTTTTAAGGCTACCACATGTTAGCGCCGGTTTCTTTACCTTGGAAATGAGTACAGAAAAAGCTGATCAAAATTGCTTTTAAATTAATTCATAGTTATGACAAAACAAGCCTCTTTTCCGGCAGGGACTGTTGATAATTGCAATATTTTCCTTCGTTTTGCCGGGCCTCCATCCTGATTTTGGTTTTAATAATACAATCGTTTCAATCATACTTGTCGGCGAATTACCGGTTGCCATATTTGCTCTTCCGGCTTTGCCCAACACATTCTTCACTTCAGGAACGGAAGCAATAATTTTATCCTGCACCTGTAAAGTTCTTCACTTCTGAAATTGGAAACATTGGCATCGTTTGTTTGATTTTTGTATTTTGCAGGTACGATATTTGTTGAAATTCATTAAAATTAATAGTATGAACCAGGTCTCCCGGCGTAGTTTTATTAAAAAGACCAGCGGCGCCACAATTGCGCTCTGGCTTGGCATTTCTGCCAAGGGCAATCCATGGATCACTACAAAAGCAGATGTGCCCAGGAATTTTACTCCTTTTATCCTGGTTGAATCAAACGGTAACATTACATTGTTTGATCACAAGCCGGAAATGGGGCAGGGTACTTTTCAATCTATACCTGCGTTAATCGCCGAAGAATTTGAAGTATCCCTTGAACAGGTGAAAATAAAATTAACTAATGGCGAAAAAGAATTTGGCAACCGCCAAAGTGCTGGTGGAAGCTCATCTGTAAGAGGCAGCTATAATGATCTCAGGAAAATAGGTGCTTCTGCAAAAGCCGTTTTTGTACAGGCAGCAAGTAATAAATGGCAGGTTTCGGCTGATAGTTGTTATGCAGAAAATGGGAAGGTGATTCATAAACCTACAAAAAAGTCTTTTGCCTACGGTGAATTGGTTGAAGATGCCTCAAAATTAGAATTACCGAAAGACCCAACTCTAAAAGATCAAAAAGATTTTAAGATCCTGGGCAAATCAGCTAAACGGCCGGATGTGCCCTTGAAAACAAACGGCAGTGCAGAGTTTGGTATTGATGTAAAGTTGCCTGGTATGCTGTACGCCAGCGTTGAAAGATGCCCGGTTATTGGTGGTACACTCAAAAATTTTAATGCTGATGAGGCATTGAAAATGCCCGGCGTACAGAAAGTAGTTGAAGTGGAACGGATTATGGGAAGATATCATTCAGTTGGCGTAGCAGTAATCGCCAACTCTTACTGGAATGCTATTCAGGCCCGTAAAAAATTACAAATTGAATGGGATACTAAAGGCTATGAAAATTTCAATACATCGGATTATGATGATCATTTGCGGGAACTTGCAAAACAAGATGGCGTGATTGATAAAAATGTGGGTACCGTTGATTCCCTTAATTTATCACCGCAAAATACTATCAGTGCTTTCTATGAAACACCAATGGTAGCGCATCATCCCATGGAATCCATGAATTGCATAGCACAAGTGAAAGGAGACAAAGTGGAAATTTGGACATCAACCCAGGTGCCAAGTAGCATCACAGGAACAGGTGACAATAATCTTCATAAATTTATTGGCTTTGCCCCGGAAAATATTACGCTTCATACAACTTTTGTTGGTGGCGGATTTGGCAGAAGGCTCAACATTGATTATGTGATTGAAGCGGTAAACATCGCTAAAAAAATCAATCAGCCGGTACAACTTATTTGGTCGAGGGAAGATACTACACAATTCGGCCCTTTCCGGCCGATGACATTTTCCCAGCTCAAAGGCGGTTTTTCGGATGATGGAAAACTGGTAATGTTTCAGCATAAAGTAATCAGTCCTTCCATTGCAGAAGCAATGAGGCCCGGATTTGATCCGGCGGGTATTGACAAAAGCATGGTGGAAGGCATTGGCAGCCAGGCTTACGAAATTCCAAATATTAAAACGTCTTATGTAAGGGCAGACTTTCATATTCCTGTTGCAGCGTGGCGTTCGGTAACCAGTTCAACTCTTGCATTTGCGCATGAGTGTTTCATTGATGAACTGGCTTACAAAGCAAAACAAGATCCTCTTGACTTCCGTTTATCATTACTTACCAAATCATCTGATACAAAGAAAATTTTATTAAAACTGAAAGAATTGTCCAATTGGGATAAACCTCTTCCCGGGAATAAAGGCCGGGGCGTAGCCCAATGGGAGTTTTTCGCGGGCTTATGCGGGCAGGTAGTTGAGGTATCTTACCTTGAGGATAAATCTGTCAAAGTTGATAAAGTATATGCTGTAATTGATTTAGGAGAAGTAGTAAATCCTGACAATGTAAAGAACCAGGTAGAAGGCGCTATTATTATGGCATTGACTGCGGCTGTAAAGCCGGGTATTACTTTGGCTAATGGAAAAGTGCAGCAACATAATTTTTATGATAGTCCTCTAATTCGCATAAATGAGGGACCTGAAATTGAGGTGCTGATACTCGCTGACGGCGGAAAAATAAAAGGTGTCGGAGAACCCGGACTGCCACCTTTTGCACCTGCTTTGGCCAATGCTGTTTATGCGGCAACGGGTAAGCGTATACGAAAGTTGCCGTTTGATATAAGTAGTATATAGCACGAATGGATTTTTTTATTATTTTTTAATATTGAGCTTATGATCACATTAAATATTAACCAGAAGACCTACCATATTGATGTAGATCCCGACATGCCTCTTTTATGGGCGATAAGGGATGTCATTGGACTGACCGGCACAAAATATGGATGTGGCGTCGCGCAATGCGGTGCCTGCACTGTCCATCTCAACGGTGAAGCCATTCGTTCGTGTGTTACAAGAGTAAAGCGTGCTGAAGGCCAGAAAATAACAACCATTGAGGGGCTTTCAAAAAACAACGATCATCCTCTACAAATGGCCTGGAAGGAAATTAATGTGCCACAATGTGGTTATTGCCAAAGCGGGCAATTAATGTCGGCTGCCGTTTTGTTGCGGGAAAAACCTAACCCAACTGATGAAGATATTGATGATGCAATGGCAGGTAATATTTGTCGTTGTGGCACTTATCTGCGCATTCGTAAAGCCATTCATGTAGCTGCTGACATCCAGCGGAGCGGGAACAAGAAGAACGGATAAATTACAATGATGTTCATCAAACAAATTGTGCTATCATTTAAACTCATGTAATCATGAAAAAATATTCAGAAAATAAGATGTCTTATTTTTTCCCTTTAAAAATAATTATTGTTATTACGATGGGCTTTGGTATAATTTTAATAACTACTTCCGGTTTTAAAGTAGAAAATAATTTGATTGATCATAAAAGACCTGTAAGTATAAATAAAGACAGCGTTGAATCGGTGCAAGCCTTTATGCAGGTTTACAAAGTTTTAATGAGCCCCAGGTGCATGAACTGCCACCCTTCTGGAGACAGGCCTTTACAGGGCGATGATAGTCATATTCATACCATGAATGTACAACGTGGCAAAGATGGAACAGGATTATATGCTTTAAAATGTTCTAATTGTCATCAGCCCGAAAATACACCGGGGTTACATACTCCACCGGGAAATCCGAAATGGCATTTGCCACCTTCTAATATGAAAATGGTTTTCCAGGGAAGAAGCGCACATGATTTAGCCTTGCAGATTATGGATTATAATCGCAATGGACATAAAAATAAAGAGCAATTGCTGGAACATGCCAGAGATACATTGGTAAAAGCCGGTTGGCAAATGGGCGAAGGCCGAACGCCACCACCGTTAAAATATACTGCGTTTGTCAAAGTATGGGACACGTGGATTAACAAAGGGGGTTACGCACCGAATTAAAATTCTTGTCTTGTTTCGGTTGATATTTTCCTCATTTCATGAAAGAGCTAAACGATATAATTCTTGCCTATAACAAAGCTGTTTTGCAAAAAAAGCAGACAGCCTTAGTAACTGTTGTCCACGTTGAGGGTTCGTCTTACCGCCGCCCTGGCGCAAGAATGTTGGTAACGGAAGATGGTGAAATTACCGGCGCTATTAGTGGTGGATGCTTGGAAGGCGATGCATTGCGTAAAGCGCAGTTTGCCATATTTCAACAAAAAAATAAACTTGAGATTTATGATACTTCAGATGAAGAAGATGTAAAATTTGGCGTGCAGTTGGGTTGCAACGGTATTGTTTATATTTTGTTTGAACCAATACAAAATGATAACGCAAATAATCCGGTTAACTTATTACAAAAAGTTGTGAAAAAAAGAAAAGATGCTGTGTTGCTGACGCAATTCAATCTTGATAAAAATGCGGAGCAAAAAGGAACTTGTGGCCTCGTAAGCGAAGATGAAAATATTTTTAATGAAGAAATAAAGCCTTTAATTACAGAGTGTCATCATGCGCTTGCAAATAAATCTTCTGATATAAGGCATTATCAAAATGGCCATTCTGCGCTTTTCCAGTTTATTCCGCCGGCAATGCAATTGATAATTATCGGCGCTGGCAATGATGCACAACCATTAATGGAAATGGCTTCGTTATTGGGATGGAAAATTATTATTATTGATGGAAGGCTAACTCACGCAACACGACAACGCTTTCCAAAAGCAGGTAAAGTGATTGTTGCCAAACCAAAAGATATTTTGTCTCAATTATTTGTGGATGAACAGACAGCGTTTGTTTTGATGACGCACAACTATAACTATGATATTGAAGCATTGGAACAACTAATCAAAACAAATTGTAATTATATCGGCGTACTTGGGCCAAAGAAAAAATTGCGTAAGATGTTTGATGAGCTACATGAAAAAGATGTCATTATCAATGACGAACAATTCAGTAAAATTTACGGACCTGTAGGGTTGGATATCGGTGCAGAAACATCAGAAGAAATTGCGTTGTCAGTTATTGCTGAAATAAAAGCAGTATTTGAAATAAGGAATGGCGCTTCATTAAAAAATAGAAGAACAGAAATTCATGAACGTTCCTCCTCAATACCTCATCATGAATAGTACGGGAATTATAGTTTTAGCTGCCGGCAATTCGACACGTCTTGGTAGCGCCAAACAGTTACTTTCTTATAAGAATAAAACATTGTTGCAAAATGCCATTGATGAAGCAGAAGAAAGTGGGGCAACACCAATTGTAGTTATTACGGGCTCGCATAATCAAGAGATTTCCGCATCAATTACAACTAATATTGCAGAAATTGTTTTTAATAAAAACTGGAAAGAGGGCATGGCCTCGGGTATTACAGAAGGGCTTAAAAAAGTGATAGCCTTAAAGAACGATATTAAGAATGTAATCATCGCAGTATGCGACCAGCCCTATATATCATCGTCGTTATTTCAACAGTTATATCAATGCAAAAATAAAAATGGAAAGCATATTATTGCCAGCGCCTATGCGAAAACAATTGGCACACCGGTACTTTTTACTCAAAAATATTTTGATTCGTTAATGAATTTACAAGGCGATGAAGGCGCTAAAAAAATTCTTTTGGCAAATAAAGACGATGTAGCAACAATTGATTTTCCAAGGGGAAATATTGATATTGATACTAAAATGGATTATGAACAATTGTTAGGTAACCAAAAGCATATTTCATAAATGGGAAAAGCATTTTCGGCGATAATTGTTGGTTTACTGTCTGTCTTAAATATAGCAGCACAAAAAATCACTGTTGCCGTAGCAGCAAATATGCGATATACAATGGAGGCGTTAAAATCAGAATTCAATAAAACAGATAAAACACAAATTGCTGTTGTGTTGGGAGCTTCAGGCAATCTTACGCACCAGATAATGCAGGGTGCACCTTTTGATATTTTTATTTCTGCAGATACCAGCTACCCCCAAAAATTATTTGACAATAATTTTGCCGGGGAACCGCCAAAAGTATATGCGCAGGGCGTGCTGGTTTTATGGAGTACAAAACCAAATGTTCAGCCAACTGCAAATTTAAAATTGTTGTTGAATGATAATATAAAAGCCATTGCAATTGCTAACCCCAAAACTGCGCCTTATGGAAATGCTGCAGAAGCTATTTTGAGGAAATACCATTTATATAACAAAGTTTCTTCCAAGATTGTAACTGGTGAAAGTATCACGCAAACAAGCCAGTTTATTTCTACAAAGGCTGCAGATATAGGTTTTACTGCAAAATCAGTTGTAATATCTGATGAAATGAAAGGAAAGGGACGTTGGGCTGAGCTGAACCAACAGGATTATCCGCCGATAAAACAGGCTGCAGTATTATTAAAATACAGCCAGAAAAACAATGCACCTGAAGCAAAAAAATTTTATGAGTTTTTATATTCTGTAAAAGCAAAAGAGATTTATAAAAAGTTTGGATACATTGTAAAATAATTTTTAACGCGCATGGCTGATTTAGAACCGTTATGGCTGACTTTTAAACTGGCGTTTTTCACAACGCTTATTTTATTTTTTATAGCAATCCCGCTTTCTAACTGGCTTGCCAATAAAAAAAATATTTTTAAAACCATTGCCGAAGTTATCGTTAGTATGCCACTGGTGCTACCACCATCTGTAATTGGTTTTTATATTTTACTTGCATTTAGCCCGGGAAATACTTTTGGAATATTTTTAGAGAAATGGTTTGACGTGCGTTTGGTATTTTCATTCGAAGGATTATTGGTTGCTTCAATCATTTATAGTTTACCATTTATGGTTCATCCTATTCAATCCGGGCTATCTTCTTTACCACCAAGTTTAAAGGAAGCTTCCTATTCTTTAGGAAAAACAAAATGGCAAACATTATTAAAAGTATTACTGCCAAATATTAAAACATCCCTGCTTACAGGTATTGTGTTAACTTTTGCACATACTGTTGGCGAATTTGGCGTGGTGCTGATGATAGGAGGAAGTATTCCCGGCAAAACGAAAGTAGCATCCGTTGCTATCTATGATGAAGTGGAAGCGTTCAATTATCACAATGCGAACGTGTATGCGGCAATATTATTAATCCTTTCTTTTATTATCCTGTTTATTTTGTATTTGTATAACCGCAGTTCGCAAAAAGTGATTTTTTTTAGTTAAATAAATTTCGTTAAACCATCAAAATGATTGAGTTCGCTTTACAAAAAGCTTTGCATACAGCCAATGGCAAAATGAAATTGCATATTGACTGTTCTTTTGAAAGCGGAAAATTTATAACCATTTATGGTTCTTCCGGAGCGGGCAAAACGAGCGTGCTTCGTATGTTAGCAGGATTTATGAAGCCGGATAGTGGTTGCATAAAAATGAACGATATAGTTTGGTTTGACTCTTCTAAACGTATAAATTTTGAACCTCAGCAAAGAAAAATTGGATTTGTTTTCCAGGATTATGCGTTGTTTCCCAATATGAATGTGCAACAAAATATTGCCTTTGGGATATCTAAAAATGATAATAAAAATATTGTAGATGAATTGCTTGATTTAACAGGGTTGAGCATGCTGGCGTCAAGGAAAATTCAAACTCTTTCCGGCGGGCAAAAACAAAGAGTAGCCCTTGCAAGAGCTATTGCTGCAAAGCCTTCTTTATTATTACTTGACGAGCCTTTATCTGCCATTGACAACAAGATGCGGCAACAATTACAGGCTACTTTGCTTGAAGTGCATAAGCGGTTTAAATTAACCACAGTATTGGTGAGCCATGACGAGGACGAGATAATAAAATTAAGTGATGTGATGATTCACCTGGAACATGGAATCATAAAGCAAGAGACCACACCGGCAGTATTTTTTTCGGATGATAATCCATCCATATTAACAGGAGATATTATATCCGTTGAAGAAGATAACAACACAACTTTTGCTGTTGTTCTATTAAAAAACCGAATGGTGAAAATTAATTCGGCCCAAAAACATGTTAATTTTTCCGTTGGGGAAAGAGTTGAAATCATTTATAAAAATGCTGTGCCGGTAATTCGTAAATTGTGAGAGCATGATAAAAGATAAATTCGGAAGAGTACATACTTATTTGCGTATATCACTTACAGATAATTGCAACCTGCGTTGTTTTTATTGTATGCCTGAAGATGACTATGATTTTACACCAGCTTCACGGTTAATGCAGCCTGATGAAATTGAAACGCTGGCAAAAATTTTTGTGGAACAAGGCATAACCAAAATACGTTTAACCGGCGGCGAACCATTGGTTAGAAAAGATGCAGCTAAAATCATATTGTCTTTATCCAAGTTGCCGGTTGAACTAACTATGACAACCAACGCCACACGTTTACATAATTTTATTGATGTATTAAAAAAAGCAAAAATCAAATCAGTAAATGTAAGCCTGGATACACTGCAACCTGAAAAATTTTCACTAATTACAAGGCGCGATTCATTTCATCAGGTAAGAAGTAATATTGAATTGTTGCTGCATTATAATTTTAAAGTAAAAATAAATGTAGTAGTGATGAAAGGGTTTAATGATAATGAAATAAATGATTTTATCGAATGGACAATGCATAATCCGGTTGAAGTCCGCTTTATAGAATTCATGCCTTTTAGCGGCAATCGCTGGACCAGCAATAAAGTTGTTTCGCTGGATGAAATATTATCAACTATCAATAAGAAATATTCATTTCTTCCTTTGCAGAATGATAAAAATGACACAGCCAAACACTTTATGATTCCGGGGCATGCTGGTACGTTTGCAGTTATTAGTACCATGAGTTCACCTTTTTGCAGCGGTTGTAACCGTATGCGTTTAACAGCAGATGGCAAGATGAAGAATTGCCTTTTTTCCAAAGGTGAAACGGATTTATTAGGTGCTTTAAGAAATGGTGAATACCTGTTACCGCTTATTCAACAAAATATAAAGACGAAATATAAAGAACTCGGCGGACAATTTGTTGCGGATGTTGATAAGGTAAATGCAGGCATTATTGAAAACCGAAGTATGATTACAATTGGCGGATAATGATTTCAGTAACCGAAGCAAAAAATATAATTCAAAAAGATGTTGAAGTTTTGCCTTCAATAAAAATTCCGCTTGCGGACGCAGTTGGTTATGCGCTGGCTGAAGATGTTTTTTCAAAGATTGATTTTCCACCTTTCAATCAGTCTAACGTTGATGGTTATGCGATTTCTTTTAAAGATATACATGGAAGGTTGTTAATTAACGGGGAAGTTGCGGCCGGTGATAAGAAAGCTAATTTTCTGCATCCTAAACATTCCATGCGCATATTTACGGGCGCTGCGGTTCCTGAAAATGCTGATACAGTTGTAATGCAGGAAAAAGTTACTGTTGAAAATGATGAATTAGTTATTCATGATGAGCAATTGCAAAAAGGTTCAAATTTTCGTGCCAAAGGAAAAGATATGCTGAAAGGTGCTCTTGCTTTACAGAAAGGTGAAATCTTATCCGCAGGCGCTGTTGGTTTCTTAGCAGGGCTTGGAACTATCGAAGTAAGCGTTTATAGAAAACCTTATGTTAGTATTATTATTACAGGCAATGAATTACAAAAACCAGGAAAAGATTTACAATATGGACAAGTGTATGAAGCAAATTCATATATGCTGAAATCTGCATTTCAGCAATTGCATTTTAAGGACATAAACATTCTTTATGCTGATGATAATTTAGAACGGTTAACCTCAATACTAAATGGTGCTTTAAATAACAGTGACCTTGTATTATTGTGCGGCGGGATAAGTGTTGGCGATTATGATTTTGTATTACAGGCTTGTAATAATTGCGGTGTTAAAAAATTATTTCATAAAGTAAAACAAAAGCCCGGGAAGCCTTTATATTTTGGAAAAAAGGAAGATAAAATCGTTTTTGGTTTGCCGGGAAACCCTTCTTCTGTTTTGACTTGTTTTTATGAATATGTTACTGAAGTTTTGGCAATAATGACTAACAAAAAAAGTTTTATTAAAGTAATGAAAGCGGAAGCAGATGATGATCATAAAAAAAATGCTGGGCTAACTTTCTTTTTGAAAGGTTTTCTGGAAGATAATAAAGTGCTGGCTCTTGATGCGCAGGAGAGTTACCGATTAAGTTCGTATGCAAAAGCAAATTGCATAATAAAGTTGGACGAGCAATGCACTGGTTATACAAAAGGCGAATTAGTAGAAGTACATGTTTTACAAAATTGATTTAAATGAATATTACTGTAAAATTATTCGGACAATTGGTTGATATTGTTGGAAGCAATTCAATACAGGTAAAGAACGTTTCTAATACAGATGAACTTATTCAGCAATTACAATTAATGAAGCCAGCATTGCTAAATTCAAAATATACAATTGCAATAAACAGAAACATTATTCAATCAAAAACAGATTTAGAATATGACGCAGAAGTTGCTTTACTGCCGCCATTTTCAGGAGGGTAATGAATAATAATAAACGATACGAACGTTACCAGCGTCAAATTTTATTAAAAGAATTTGGTATTAAAGCGCAGGAAAAATTATTCAATGCAAAAGTACTGGTAATTGGTGCAGGCGGTTTAGGCTGCCCTGTTTTGCAATACCTGGCTGCTTCAGGTACAGGCAGCATTGGAATTGTTGATAACGATGTGGTTTCGCTTACTAACTTACATCGCCAGGTTTTGTACACGATGAATGATATTGGTTTCTCAAAAGCTGAAGTTGCTTCGGAGAAATTAAAAGCGTTAAATGATGAGATCAATATTGTTTTTTACAATGAAAGATTGACCAATAAAAATGCTTTAGAAATAATTAATAATTATGATATTGTGATTGACGGTACAGACAATTTTTCATCACGGTATATGATTAATGACGCTTGTGTTTTATTAAAAAAACCGTTGGTATATGGAGCCATTTCAAAATTTGAAGGACAGGTAGCGATATTTAATATAAAAGAAGTATCCTCAGAAATCTCAATTAATTATCGTGATTTATTTCCTGGTCCTCCTAAAGATGATGAGGTAATGAATTGTTCAGAAGCTGGCGTTTTGGGAGTTTTGCCTGGTATTATCGGAATAATGATGGCAAATGAAATTATCAAGCTTATAACCGGCACAGGCAAGCCATTAATAAACAAATTGCTTACTTACAATGCTCTTGATAATTCGACCTATGAATTCAATTTGTCTAAAAATCAAGAAGCTCAAAATCTTATTCCAAAAGATAAAGAAGTTTTTTTGAATATGGATTATGATTGGCTTTGTTCATCTGTAATGAATAGCGAATTTGAAATTGATACAGATGAATTTAATAATTTGATTGGTAACAATGATACATTAGTAATTGATGTGCGTGAAAAAGGCGAACAACCTTTTGTGGATGAGTTCAGGCATTTACAAATTCCTTTGAACGAATTAATGAATCGCCGGTCACTAATTGAAAAAGATACTGTGATTACGTTTTGTCAATCTGGTAAAAGAAGTTTGCAGGCTGCAAAGTTGTTGCAAGAAATTTTTAAGGAAAAAATAATTTACAGTTTGAAAGGTGGAATTGTGGAATGGAAAAAGAATTTCCCGATGTATAAAATACAGAGATAAAATCATGACGAAAAAAAAAGTAAAAAATATTTTTGTTGCGGGACCAATACAATCTTCTTTTGTGGGAGAAAGTATTCAAAAACATAGTACCAAAACAAATATTGGTGCACATAGTATCTTTTTAGGCCAGGTGCGTGATGATATCATTAATGAAAAAAAAGTTTCTTCGATAGAATATACAACTTATGAGGAAATGGCGCTGGAAAAAATGAATGAGATACGTGAAGAAATTTTTGCAAAATATGAATTAACCTGCATGCATATTTATCACAGTTTGGGTAACGTGAATGCCGGAGAAATAAGTTTGTTTGTTTTTACTTCATCTGTTCACCGCCGCGCTGCGATTGATGCCTGTAATGAAGTGGTTGAAAGAATAAAAAAAGAATTGCCGGTTTGGGGAAAGGAAATCTTTACTGACGAAACCTACACCTGGAAACAAAACACGAATGGTTAACATTACACATAAGCAAAACAGTTTGCGCAAAGCGATTGCTGGCGCTGTTATAAAGGTTTCCAAGCAGGAAACGATTGATGCTATAAAAAACAACCTCGTTCCAAAAGGAAATGTATTTGAGTTTTCACGTGCTGCCGGATTGCTTGCCATCAAAAAAACAAGTGATGTAATTCCTGATTGTCATCCATTGCCTGTTGAGTTTGCAGCCATAACTTATGCGATTGAAAACTTTACAATTTTAATTAATGTAGAAGTGCATACTATTTATAAAACCGGTGTGGAAGTAGAAGCGATGCATGGTGCGTCTGTTGTTGCTTTGGTAATTTATGATATGCTGAAACCAATTGATAAAGCGATTGAAATTTCAACCATAAAGCTGGAAAGTAAAAGTGGCGGCAAAACAGATTTGAAGTTTGATACAAGTAACCTGCAATCATCTGTAGTTGTGTGTTCCGACAGTGTTTCGAAAAAGAAAAAAGAAGATAAATCAGGTAAAAAAATTATTGAGAAATTACAACAATTCGATATTACAACAAACGATTACACAGTTGTTAGTGATGATGTCGATGCCATTCAATCAACACTGAAAAAGTATGTTGAACAAAATTTTGATTTGGTAATTTTCACAGGTGGCACAGGCTTATCAAAACGAGATGTAACGCCGGATGCTATTGCTTCTTTAATTGAAAGGGAAATTCCCGGTGTTATGGAAACAGCAAGGAATTATGGACAGCAAAGAATGCCTTATGCTATGCTTTCCCGCGGCGTTTGTGGTTTTATAAAAAATACCTTAGTACTTACATTACCTGGCTCAACAAAGGGTGTGGAAGAAACAATGAATGCTTTGTTTCCTCAAATATTACATGTTTTTAAAGTTAGAAATGGAATCCATCATTAACACTATACACGCCGGCAGGCAAAAAGTCAGTAACAATTAATAAAAAAGTGCCTTGGTATAGTAAATCAATAAATAAACCGAATTCTTATTTTTTCTTTTTTAAAAATTGTTTTTTTTTCGGCAGAATAAAAAGTTGCTGTTTAAAAGATATTTCTAATTTCGTCTTCAGGTTTTGTTTCATAAGGCATATGAATATTGCCTTTGATTATGAATATTGTAAAATAAAAATATTAAATAAAAGTTCTTTTACTGTTATATTGATTGTTTGAGGTGGTCATAAAATGCCGATCAAATCAAAAATTTTTTTGACTTCTCTTTTTTTTCTCATAGTTTTATTTCTCTTAATTTTTCTTTAAAAAAAACCAGTATGATAAAATTCAGCGAATTAAAGAAAGGCGATTATGTTCTTGCAGAAAGTGATGGCCAGGCGTGGCTTGGAGAAGTGGTTGATTTTAACCATGACGAAAAAGAAGTTTGTGTTAACACCGGCGTTCAGGATTTGTATTACATGCCTGAAAACCTTTATCCGTTGCCTGTTGATGAAGAACAATTGCTCAGGTTAAAATTTACCAAGCATGTAAATGAAGATGGCTCAGTTAAATATATGAAAGGAGCCTTTAGAATTCAAACACATAAGCAAGATGATTTTTCTCAATTTGAAATGTGGTACAGGGATGAAAAGAGAATAATGACTCACCCTATTCCGATGCACGTTTTGCAAAATCACTATGCAGATATGACTAAAGTGCATTTAACAGATGAAGTAATTTAATTCATTTTAAATCTGAGCTCATCAATTCAGTTTTTAAGTTTATATTTTCAACGATACCCATATAATTAAGTTGAATAACAGTGGTGTTTTGTATCAAGCCAAAACCAGGCGCATAATAACTATCAATGGCTGAAGATAAAGCGCTTGTAGGAACTCCGGATGCAGAAAGAGTGGTTGTTACGTGAATAACATTTGAATAAGATTTTCCGTTTACTGTGCTTGAAATTCCTTTTTCTGCAATTGTATTTTGTACGGCTAACGGAATAGGAATAGGAAATCCGGGAATGGTTAAAGAAAATTCCTGCTTCCAGGTATCTCCTTTAGAAGCGTCATCTTTTAAATATAATCTCTCAATATTGATCCCACCGGTAATCGGAACTGAATCATATTGATAATACTCATGGCCATCAATTGCCTGGTATTCACTACCTCCGTAAGAATAACTGAAAACATGGTATTTACGCGAATTAATAGTGGTGTCATTGGCGGTAGAAGTAATTGTATAATCTAAAGAAGGTTTTGTCCCTGAAAGATCGGTTTGGTGATAAGACCAGGAACTACCTATGTTAGCATTTGCATAGATATCATTAGGTGGCGTATCCTTTGAAGAATCATCTTTTTTACAAGATGAAAAAAATAGAACAGCAGCAATCAGAATAAAAGAAGTTTTCATTTTTTTTACTTTTGGGTTGTGCAAATATAAAGTATGAGATAGATTTTAATAAATTTAAAGTCTGTGCTTTTTTCCTGCATTCGGAAAATTCTCGCAGAAATATCCTTTAATTAGTTCTGATTTTTTTAAAATTTAAAATATTAAACCTATCTTTGCGCCTCCAAAAATAGTATGGCCAAGCAAGCATTAATAAAACAAGACGGTACAATCCTGGAAGCCTTATCCAACGCGATGTTCAGGGTAAAGCTGGAAAATGGACATGAAATTTTGGCGACAATTTCCGGTAAAATGCGCATGCATTATATCAGAATTTTGCCGGGAGATAAAGTAGGAGTAGAGATGAGCCCTTACGATTTATCAAGGGGTCGCATCATTTTCAGGTATAAATAACAAACTTTTCACAGGTTAAAAATAAAAAGTGAAATCATGAAAGTAAGGGCTTCAATAAAGAAAAGAAGTGTTGATTGCAAAATCGTAAGGCGCAAAGGCAGATTGTATGTGATCAACAAGAAAAATCCACGTTACAAACAAAGACAAGGATAAAAGAAAAATTAAAATAAAAATCAAAAACATAAAATTCTTATGGCGCGCATTGCCGGTATAGATTTACCTAAAAACAAAAGAGGCGAAATTGGACTTACCTATATATATGGTATCGGAAAATCTACCGCCCGTTACATTTTAGAAAAAGCCAGTGTTGATCTGGATAAAAAAGTGAATGAGTGGGATGATGAAGAGCAAACAGCAATTCGTAATATTATCAGCAGTGAGTTTAAAACTGAAGGTGCATTACGCAGTGAAGTTCAGACAAATATCAAGCGCTTGTTGGATATCGCTTGTTATCGGGGTTTAAGGCATCGTAAAGGCTTGCCACTTCGTGGGCAACGTACCCGGACAAATAGCCGCACCCGCAAAGGAAAGCGTAAAACTGTTGCCGGAAAGAAAAAGGCACCTAAGAAATAATTAATGCTAAAGCTGAAAGCTGAAGCATAAAGTTCAAATGGCTTATTTTTTTGAATCAATACCAGATATCTTAAAGCCGGAAGGAGGGTTGATTCATTTTCGAAGATTCGAAAAAACAATTTAAAGATTACCTATCAGAATTTATTATGGCAAAATCCTCAAATGCAAAAGCATCTTCAAAGAAAAGGGTAGTAAAAGTAGAACCTTATGGAGAAGCTCACATCGTAGCAAGTTTTAACAACATCATTATTAGTTTAACCAATAAGCAAGGCCAGGTTATTTCATGGTCTTCTGCTGGCAAAATGGGTTTCAGAGGTTCCAAAAAGAACACACCCTATGCTGCACAAATGGCTGCTGCAGATGCGGCTAAAGTTGCATCAGACGCTGGTTTAAAACGTGTAGATGTTTACGTAAAAGGCCCCGGCTCCGGCCGTGAAGGCGCTATTCGTTCCTTATCGCAATCAGGAATTGAAGTGGTAATGATAAAAGACATTACTCCTTTGCCTCACAATGGTTGCCGCCCTCCCAAAAAGAGAAGAGTATAAATCAATAAGCAATAAGCAACAGACAATAAATGCAAAAGATGCCTATTGTCAATTGCAAATTGCCAATTTTTAATAACCGGGTGCATTATTAATTTTCGATTTTTAATGATGATGCACCGACACTAAAAAATCAATAATCAATTATGGCTCGTTACACAGGACCAAAAACCAAGATCTCCCGCATATTTGGAGAGCCTATTACAGGAAATGGAAAATGGTTAACAAAAAACAGTAATCCCCCGGGAATGCACGGAGCAGCAAGGAAGCGTAAAAGCCTCGGCGAATATGCTCTTCAGCTTCGGGAAAAACAAAAAGCCAAATATACTTATGGCTTATTGGAAAAACAATTCCGCAATACATTTAATGAAGCTTCACGCCGAAAAGGAGTAACTGGTGAGCAATTAATTAAATTGCTTGAAGCCCGTCTCGATAATACAGTTTTTCGTATGGGAATTGCTCCAAGCCGCCAGGCAGCCCGCCAATTAGTTTCTCATAAACACATTACTGTAAATGGTGAGGTAGTAAATATTCCTTCTTTTTCTCTAAAGCCGGGAGATGTAATAGGATTAAAAGAAAAAGCAGCACATAATACTTCTATCACTTCCAACCTTCGTCCAAAAAATCCAAAATTTAACTGGATTGAATTTAATGAAGGAGAAATGAAAGGGACATTTATTGCTTATCCTGAAAGAGAAAGTGTTCCTGAAAATATTAAGGAATCACTGATCGTCGAATTGTATAGTAAGTAGAGCTTCCTGTAATAAATAGCAAGGAAATAAAAAATTTCAAACAATTAAAAAATCTTCCTCAACAAAGAGTAAGATCAAAATCTAAAACAAAATAAATAAAATGGCCATTTTAAATTTTGTAAAACCAGACAAAATTGTTCTTCAAAAAAGTACAGATTTCGAAGCACAATTTGAATTTCGCCCATTAGAACCGGGCTATGGTGTTACCATTGGTAATGCTCTTCGCAGGGTATTACTTAATTCTTTGGAAGGTTATGCAATCGTTGGTATCAGCATTGCAGGTGCCGACCATGAATTTGCAACAATTAAAGGTATTACAGAAGACGTAACTGAAATTATTCTTAACCTGAAGCAGGTTCGTTTTAAAAAGAAAACAGACCAGGAAAGCGGTACAGAAAAAATCAGTTTGTCTTTAAAAAATAAAACTGAATTTACTGCAGGAATGATAGGTGAAGCTTCTCCTGCTTTTGAAGTAATGAATCCTGAACTTGCTGATTTGCACTATGGATACTTCTGCAAAACTCGATATCGAGATTACAATTGCAAAAGGCCGTGGATATGTTCCGGCAGAAGAAAACAAAGAGAAAAGTTCTCATTTTGGATATATTCCTATTGATGCTATTTATACGCCGATCAAAAATGTAAAATACAGCATCGAAAATACAAGGGTTGAACAAAGAACTGACTTTGAAAAATTGGTAATGGATGTGGTTACTGATGGTACTATTCATCCTGAAGAAGCAGTGAAGCAGGCTTCAAGAATTCTGATTCAGCATTTGATGATCATCACTGATGAAAACATCACTTTCGATAATAAAGAAGAAAAGAAAGAAGATTTGGTGGATGAGCAAACTTTGCAACTTAGAAAAGTATTGAAAACTCCATTGGAAGATCTTGATCTTTCTGTAAGAGCATTCAATTGCTTAAAAGCCGCTAAGATCAATTCATTAAGTGAATTGGTTCAGTACGAACAGGAAGATCTTATGAAATTCAGAAACTTCGGACAGAAATCTTTGAGTGAAATTGAGCAGGTTTTGAATGAAAGAGGCCTTGGTTTCGGATTAGATCTTAGCAAAATAAAATTAGACGAAGAATAATTAATTCGAAAATTTGAAAATTTGCCAATTTGAAAATGAATTGGCTGCTTAATTTTCACATTTTCAATTTTCAATTCAACAGCCTTGTAATTCCTGACACGGTACAGGGTTTTAAAAACAAAAGTCATGCGTCACGGAGATAAAATCAACAATTTAGGCAGAACAGCAAGCCATAGAAATGCGCTTGCTGATAAATCTGACCTGCCAACTTTTTGAACACAAAAAGATTGTTACTACACTGGCAAAAGCAAAAGCATTGCGCCCATTTGTAGAACCTCTTATTACAAAATCAAAAGAAAATACGACACATCAACGCCGTTTGGTTTTTAGCCGCCTGCAGGATAAAGCAGCTGTGAAAGAATTATTTGATGTGATCAGCCCAAAAATTGCTTCACGTCCCGGTGGTTATACAAGGGTGATTAAACTGGGAAGAAGAGTAGGAGATAATGCTGAATTGGCAATGATCGAATTAGTTGATTACAACGAGATATATGGAAAAGGAATAGGCGAAACGGAAACACAGGCGTTAAGAAAACACGTAGAGCAGGAAGAAGTAAAAAATCTACAGAAGCTAAGTTGCAACAGCAGCAGAGGCAAACCAGCCAAAGAAGCGAAACGAAACAAAAGCTAAAACGAAGAACAACCAACTTCTGAAGCAGCAATTATGCTGCTGAAAAAGCTGAAACTGAAGAAAATACCGGGGAACCGAAACTGAAGAAAAAAAATAATTTTAAATTTAAAGCCTGCTTCATCGCAGGCTTTTTTATGCGACCATTTGTAGTAAACGAACAAATAAGTCAAATTTAATAAATTCGTTTTTCAGTTCAAAATAACAAATAAACTATTTTTCCGGATAAATTAATATTTGAACGCATTTTCTTTTCTTTGCAAAACTTTATTCATGTCTGATACACAATCTCCACAGCCCGCAATTTTAATTCTTGAAGATGGAAATATTTTCCATGGAAGAGCTTTTGGTAAAATAGGAACCACTACCGGTGAAATCTGTTTTAATACCGGAATGACAGGTTACCAGGAAGTTTTTACTGATCCAAGTTATTATGGACAAGTAGTGATCATGAACAGTGTTCATATTGGAAATTACGGTATAAATGAAAAGGAAGTAGAAAGCGATTCCATTAAAGTAAAGGGAATTATCGGCAGAAATCTTGAAGAACAATATTCACGTTTTGCCGCCGACCATTCTTTGCAGGAATATTTTGAAAAGCAAAATATCGTTGCGATTGATGGAGTGGACAGCCGTGCTTTAGTGATTCATATTCGCGAAGCAGGCGCAATGAATTGTATTATTTCTTCTGAAATTAAAGATGTTGAAGAACTAAAGAAGATTCTTGCCTCTGTTCCTTCGATGGCAGGATTGGAACTGGCATCCGCCGTTTCAACAAAATCAGAATATACTTTAGGTGATGAAAGCAGTAAAATAAAAATTGCCGTTTTGGATTATGGTATAAAGAAAAATATTTTGAATTGCCTGGTTGAAAGAGGCGCTTATGTAAAAGTCTTTAATGCCAAAACCAGCTTTGAAGAATTGCAGAAATTTAATCCTGACGGATATTTTATCAGTAACGGCCCCGGCGATCCGGAACCAATGGATTATGCAGTTGATACCGTAAAGGAGATTCTGAAAGCAGAAAAGCCATTGTTTGGAATTTGCCTGGGACAGCAATTGCTGGCACTTGCCAATGATATTCCTACTTTCAAAATGCATCATGGACATCGTGGATTAAATCACCCGGTTAAAAATATTATTAGCGGCAAATGTGAGATCACGACTCAAAATCATGGTTTTGGTGTAAATGCAGAAGCGGTGAGAAACAACCCAAATATTGAAGTTACTCACATCAATTTAAACGATGATTCAGTAGAAGGCATCAGGCTGAAAGACCGTCCGGCCTTTTCTGTGCAATACCATCCGGAATCTACTCCTGGCCCGCACGATAGCCGCTACTTATTTGACGAATTTTTTGATATGATCAAATCCTGATCTTTATCCCCTTTCCTTAAAAGAATTGGCTATTATTTTCTTTAGTTTTGTATAATGAAATTATCAATTATCAACGGGCCCAATTTAAATCTTCTTGGCACAAGAGAACCCGGCATTTATGGTTCAGAGACGTTTGAACATTTTTTTCAAAAACTCCGTAAGGAATATGAAACTATCGACTTCGATTATTTCCAAAGCAACGTAGAAGGCGAACTGATTAATGAGATACAGCATTCGGCACAGCGCATGGATGGAATTATCCTTAATGCCGGTGGTTATACTCATACATCAGTTGCCATTGGTGATGCGATTGCCGCAGTTAAGATTCCGGTGGTGGAAGTGCACATTTCAAATGTGGAAGCACGCGAAGAATTTCGTAAGTTATCACATATTTCTGCAAAGTGTGTCGGGACTATTTCAGGCTTTGGTTTAAAAAGTTATTTGCTTGCGGTAGAATCTTTTATAAAACATATTTAAAAGAATTTTTTCTTAACCAAAATAGAAATAATAAAAAAATGTTCGTTTACTGTACTTAGATTAATTAGTAAGTAAACGAACTTTTAAATTGATTTTATATTTTTCTTTTTATACTTCTGCAAGGGAAAAAGTATCTGCATTTTCGGTTATGGATTTCAATTCCTCCTCAGTTAGCTTAAAATCAGCAGCACCTACATTATCTTTTACCTGTTGTTCATTTCTTGCTCCCACCAAAACACAACCAATTCCTGGTTGATTCATCGTCCAGTTAATAACAAGCTGGGCAAGAGAAGCATTGTATTTATCAGCAATAGGTTGCAATTTGTTCAATAGCTCATTGGTTCTCCTGATATTTTCATCACTATAAAATTGATTCCCTTCCCTTGAATCACCTTCGCCAAACTTATGGCCTGGTTTGATTTTTCCGGTCAATAATCCTCTTTGCAAAGGACTATAAGGAATAACGTTCATTCCTTTTTTAATTGCTTGTGGAATAACCTCTTTTTCAATATTTCTGTTGATGAGTGAATATGGCACCTGGTTAGAGGCGAGTTGAATAGTGTTTAAGGCTTCATCAACCTGGTTGGTGCTATAATTACAAACGCCGGCGGCTCTTACCTTTCCCTGGTCAATTAATTTTTTTACCGCTTCAAATGTTTCATGAATAGGCGTTGTATTATCAGGCCAGTGAATTTGATAAAGATCGATATAATCAGTTTTTAAACGGCGCAGGCTGTCTTCACATTCCTGGATTATTTTTTCTTTGGCTGCCCACTTGTACATTTTAAAAGGCTTCCCTTCATTATCGGTCGTTTCAAAAAAAGGTTCCCCTTGTTGGGTCAACCAGTTCATTCCAAACTTGGTAAGTAACTGGAAACTGTCTCTGGGTTTACCTTCCATGGCTTTGCCTACAATTTCTTCACTTCTGCCAAAACCGTAAACCGGCGCAGTGTCAATGGTAGTAATTCCTAAATCGTAAGCGGCATGTATAGCTCTTATAGCATCTTTTTCCTCGGCGCCTCCCCACATCCAACCGCCGATTGCCCAGGCACCAAAAGCTATGGGTGTTACTTTTACGTCTGAATTTCCTAAAGTTCTTAATTCCATTTTCATTTTTTTTCTTAAACAGACTCAAAAAAAGTGCCATAGGAAGTAAAAAATTAATGACAGTAAATAAACAAATTCTTCATATTTTTATTTTTGGAGACGATACGGTTATGCCTACACGCAATTTTGAAAGGGAAATTCAAAAAAATAGAACAGCAACATTTTAAGAACCAATTGTTCTTCTCCTCTGTTGGCCTTTTCAGGATTTCATTGTATACTAAACAAAATTCCTAATTAGCAGATTTTAAAAACGCTACTACTTTGGTTACTTCCTGGTCCGTTAGGTTGGCTTTATACCGCATGTGTTCGCCAACCGCCTCCCATTGAGCATCACTGTAAATGGATGGGGATGGAGTATTATGACATCGTTGGCAGTTTTCGGCCCAAAGTTGAGCACCGGGTTTAGCGGCAATCAGCGCAGGAGTTTTGCAACTATTAATTATGGCGACCATACTTATAAAAGCGAAACTTATAAAAATTGAAAGTGTTTTCAGCTTTAATATATTTTTCATGATGATATTTTTAAAATTTGTATAAGGTGCGTACGATAAATTCGTTGTTCAGTTTTGTGCCTGCGTCTGTCTGGATATTATATCCAAAATTTATCTGGCTGCTCCATGTAAACCAATAAGTCATGTCTAATGTTAATTGGGTGGAATGATCACCTCCCCAAAGAGCATTTTTGGGAGGATCATATTGTGCATACCTGGCACCCAGTTCAATGTTTTTCAAGAAATCACTACCAGAACCTGTGGGCCTTAATGTACCGGCGAGATACCATGAATTTCCTTTGTTGTTAAAAGTATAATCACTGGTTCCTGTATCAGTAGTTACTTTATAAGTTGCATTCCCGGTTTTGGTTTCTTCATACTGTCCCATAAACCTTATTAATAGGGGATTTAATGTTTTATAGAAATTGAAGTCAGCCCCCCAGGATGAACTGCCTACATTCTGGTATTGAGAACCTGGATCGCCGATTTTTGCTGCCGTTTGTCCAAATACATCTAACTGTAACGAAGAATTTGAAAAAGGAAGGATACCTAATTTTCCCCCAATTGCCTTATTCTTATTATTATCTGACAGTGACTCATAACTCGTATGGCCGGTCATATTACCGTCAGGGCCGCCTTCATCTACAATTAATTGAGGGCCGTTTGCAAGGTATACTTCGTAAAGCATTTTGGCATTTCCTGCCTGGAAACCTCCTTGTGCACCAAAACCTACAAGGTCTGTTGGTGCCATTCCATCATCTGATAAACCGATGGGGGCAACCGGGAAGCGGCTTACAAAACCCTCTCCAAACATGTCAAGCACATTTCCCCATGGGGCTGCAAATTTCCCCGCGTGCACTGTTAACCATGAGTTGATGCGATAATGTAAATTGAGTGCTTCAAGACCAAAAGCAAAACTTCCGTCATCTCCCATCTCCATCTTTAAGCCACTTTCAAGAAATAATCTATCATTAATTTTCGTAAGCGGCATTAGCATTAAGGTCATGGGGACGAACGTATTTCCGTCTTTAGAGGCCATGAAAAGAGAAGATGCAGAGCCTGTCAATAAAAAACTTTGCGATCCAGGGTTAGGTGAATTGGGTATTTGAATAGTTTGTAAAGGCTCACTTAAAGTTGTCGAATCCTGCGCTTTGATAGCAGTTGATAGTGTCAGGATTAGGCAAATAGCCAGTATTCGTTTAGTTAGTTTGTTTAATAGTTGCATAACATTGAATATAAGTGTGAATGGATTGTCTAATGTTTTTTTGACATGGTTCTTATATAATCTATAATCGACCATCTTTGGTCGGGATGTAAAACAGCTTTAAAAGGCGGCATCGCTGTACCTGTGTGGCCTTCTGAAATTTTATAAAATAAAGTGCCGTCAGATTCGGCCTGCACTGCCGGCGAAGTATGATCTGCAGGCTTAGGATGCAAAGAAGCGGCCGCAGGTCCATCTCCTTTTCCGTTATTACCATGGCAAGGTGCACAATAAGCCTGGTACAGAACCTTGCCGCTTTTTATTGTGGAGGAACTGCTGGGAATAGGATTTTTTAGATCTGCCGCTGCCTGTGGAACTGGCCAAGAGTTGGATTGAGCCTTTGTAGTAAGAGCGCCAAAACATACAATCAGCACAATAAGAAAAGCTCTAAAAAAGAAGGTAATCGGTTTACATTTTTTCATAATTGGAGAATTTAGAAGGAGGTTAATTACTGTTGTTATTTTATAAGAACTCTTGTTTTTTATTTGTTATCCCAATTAATGTTATAACATCTAATTGTTCCACAAAGCTGATAAAGAGGCGTATAAATAAAAATGATGTAGATCAGAAGCAAAAATGATTGAAATCATTAATCCTCATAAGCGATAAGAAAAAAACCTAAGTATTTATGAACGTATCTTATCAAGAAGTGTGTTCAATGTTTCAATTTCTTCCTTATTTAGATTAGAAAGAAAGCTGTCCATTTCATGGCTTCTTTCTTCAATGGAATTCAATAGCTGCATTCCTTCCTGGGTAATGATGACATCCACTCTTCTGCGATCTTTGGAGTTGAGTTCCCGTTGCACTAAACCTTTTTTTCGCAGACCTTCTACTACCCTTGAAGCATCTGAGGCTTTATCAAGCATACGAAGTTGTATGAGTTTCACGGTAAGCGCACGCGGGTATTGGCCTTTCAGGATTCTGAGGATATTGTATTGCTGGATGGTTAAGTTGAATTCATTGAACAATTCATTGTGCAAATTGATGATCCACCTGCCGGAAAAAATGAGGTTAACGGTAGCTTTATGATACGCATTTCTGAAGGCGGCCGACTGTTGTATGGCTTCTTCAATCTTTTTCATCATTCATACTTCTTTCAAAATCAAATTCGGCGAATATTCAATACCCTGGAAAACGCTAAAGTTAATTCATTAGATAAAAAGCGTACATGATCTGAATCATGAGAAGAAGAAACAACAAAATTTATTTGTTTACTGTTATATTAATTTTGATTCAGTTTCTTTGGAATTGTAAAAAAGAAACTAGTGCCTTTTCCAATTTCCGACTCAATCCATATTGTCCCTTCCAGGTTTTCAATGATTTTTTTGGTAATTGATAAACCAATGCCTGTTCCGGAATACTCCGACCTGTCGTGCAATCGTTGGAAAATGATAAATATCTTATCAAAATATTGCGAGTCAATTCCAATGCCGTTATCTTTCACCTCAAACTGCCAATAATCATTGATGTCTTTTACAGAAACTGATACCTGGGGAATAACACCTTCCTTTAGTTTATTGTATTTTAAACTGTTGCTGATCAGATTTTGAAAAACCTGCCTGATACTTGTTTTAGCAACCGCCACTGTAGGTAGTTTATTTATTTTAACGATCGCCTTCGTTTCTTCAATCTGCTTTTGATGGAGGTCAAGGATATCTTTAAGAAGATCATTTAAATCTATCTGTTCTGCTTCACCAACAATTCTCCCTGCTCTTGAAAATTCAAGCAGGTCAAGGATCATTTGCCGCATTCTTTTTGCGCCATCAACTGCAAAATATATGTAGGTCTTGCCTTTTTCGTCCAGCAGGTCATTGTATTTTTTCTCTACCTGGGTAAGGAAACTGGTTACCATTCTTAGTGGTTCCTGCAAATCATGGGAGGCTACATACGCAAATTGTTCCAGTTCCTGGTTAGATGCAACAAGTTCTTTTGCTCGTTCTTCCAATTGTTCGTTAAGTAATTTAAGTTGTATCTCACTTTCTTTTAATTTTGAAATATCCCTTGACGCCCCTATCATTCTGATCGCCTTTCCATTTTTGTCTCTTATAACATACCCCCGGTCATAAATTGAGGCATATGAACCGTCAGGCTTTAAGAAACCATACTCATCTTCCCAATAGTTTTCATTGGGATTTTCAAAAAGCAATTTTAATCCTTCCGAAATTTTCTTCCAGTCATCGGGAAATACATGGCTTTGCCAGAAATTATCCACGTCAAAGGGGCTAACATCTTTATAGCCCAACATATTTTCTAATCTTTTGCCAGGCCTTAGTATTTTATTATTTATGAGATCCCAATCCCAGATAGAGTCATTAGTTGCTTTAGAAACCATCCTGAAGCGTTCATTACTCGCCCGGAGCGCCTCTTCCGCCTTTTTTCGTTGATCGATATCCTGTACACTTCCATAAACCCTTGCGCACTTTCCATTTACAAATTCTGTTTCACCCATTACGCGTATCCAGCGATTATTTCCTTTTCCTGTAATGATTGGTATTTCAACATCAAAGGGAATTCCTTTTTCAACTGCTTTTTCAAAGGCAATGGTAATTGACTCAAGATCATCACCAGGTTTAAAAAAATCTTTTATTTTATCCTGGGTTAGCACATAATTCTTTCCTACCTCATGAATTTCCTTTGTGATTTCTGACCAGTACATTGAATTATTGTTTTCCAAATTGTACTCATAACTTCCTATTCGCGCCAGCTTGGTAGCCTTTTCTAACAGGTCTTCTAATTCTTTTCTTTCAGTAATATCCTGCATTCCTCCGGCCAATCTTATCGGCTCACCATTTTTATTCCTGGTAAAAAATCCTTTGTCTACCACAAATGCATAACGACCATTTCCTTTACGAAACCTGTATTCCATTGACCAATTCAATTGATCACTTTTCCTGGCTTGTTCAATACTGCTGATTACTCTTTCACGATCTTCAGGATGAATATTTGATTCCCAAAAGTCGTCCATCAATTCTATCTGCTGAAGATCATAGCCAAAAATCGTCTGAAAGCCTTTGCCCCAGTAGGCTTTATCTGTAGTAAAATCCCAATCCCAAATGGCATCTGACGTAGCCTCTGAAACCATTTGGTACCTTTGGTTGCTTTCTTCCAGTGATAATTCTAAAAACTTTTGCGAGGTAATATCTTGTGCAGTTCCTTCAAATACTAATGGTTCACCTCGCTCATTCCTGATAAACTTTCCATTTTCATGAACCCATTTTACATTTCCATTCGGAGTGATGATCCGGTAGTCAGATTCGTAATCCTTTACTTCATTAAAAGTGTTTTCCCGGGTGTTGTAAAAGTTCTCTCTGTCTTCAGGATGAATGCACTGGATTAAATTTTCCAGGTTGGGATTAAAGTTTTTTTCGTCTACACCGAAAATTTTGTAGATTTCATCAGACCAATACAATTGTGTGTGTTGCAAATCATATTTCCAATAGCCAAGCTTTGCAATTTTTTGGGCCGTAATAAGTTTTTCCTGGATGTCTTTCAGTTGCTGCAGCGTTTTTTCTCTGTCAGTTACATCAAAAGATTCAATTACCATGCACGGCCTGTTCTTAAAATAACACTTGTGGCCTGAAACCTCCGCTTTTACCTTTGTCTTGTCTTTTTTTAATTGGGTGAATATTCCAAATTGGATCAAGCCTTCCATATCCTTAAGCTCCTTGTGAATCTTCGCCATACGCGGCAATTCTTCAGGTGGCTTCAACTGAATTGTTTTCATATTCAGGAATTCCTCACGGCTATAACCGTAGGTTTCTAAGGCCCTTTCATTCGCATCAAGAATTTCATCGGTTTCCATATCAAAAATCCATTTTGGAGAAGCGCTATATTCAAATAGAAATTGATAATTTTCCTTGGAAACTTTTAGCTCTTCCTCTGATTTTACTCTTTCAGAAATGTCCCTTATGATCATTGAAGTTCTGCTATTGCCTTTAAAATCATTGAATATTGCTGAACTGATCTCTCCACGAAACTTGCTTCCATCTTTGCGAAGAAAAGTCAGGTGCCCTTTCACCTTACCATTATTTTCTCTTTCAGCAAGGCTTTTTTCAAGCGAGGCATCAAGATTTACAAGGCCATTGCGACCTGCTTTGCATATCTCTTCTTCCGTCATTTGAAACATTTTACAGGCAGCAGCATTGGCTGCAAGTACTTGCCCATCAGGAACAGTAAGGAGAATAGCATCCAGGCTGTTCTCAAAAAAAGAACGGTACTTTTCTTCGCTCTCTTTCAATTCTTCTTCTGCTAATTTTATTTCGGAAATATCATGGAAGTTGTCAACAATGCCATTGATAGCCGGGTCGTGAAGCATATTAGTTATGGTGCCTTCATACCAAACCCAATTTCCATTTTTGTGCCTGACCCTGCACTGGATTACCGGAAGTGAAATGCCTGGTTTTTGAAGACATTCTGCCATTCTTTCTGTTACTAACGGCCGGTCTTCAGGATGAACCACCGTATAGAGCGATAGTTGCAGCGTTTCTTCTTCTGTATAGCCTAAAACACGTTTTATTGATGGAGAAGCATAAGTGGGGTTTCCCTCCGTGTTTAATATTAGTACAGCATCTACTGTATTTTCAATTAGCGCACGGAACCGGGTTTCTGCTATTTCGAGTTTATTAATATATTCATTTCTCTCTTTTTCAAGCTGATGCTTTTCCAGTGCTGAGTTGAGGGCGACTGGTAACCGTTCCATCCGGTCTTTACTTATATAATCTGATGCCCCGGCTTTAATAACTTCCAGGATTTGGTCAATTGGCGTAAAATCACTTACGAGGATAAATGGAATTTTTATCCGGTTACTCTTTAAAATTTCCAAAGCCTCTGAGGAAGGCAAAAAGGAAGTCGACATTTCAGCAATAATGATATTGGCTGAAAATTTTTGCAAAGCTGTTAAAAAACTTTCCCTGGAATTCGCCAGCTTTTCCTCAAAACTGATGTTTCCTCTTTTAAGGGCTTCATTTATTAATATAACATCACTTTCCTGTTCATATAGGTATAAAATTTTCAATTTATCTTTCATAGGTTTTTGTGTGTGGTTTCTATGGCTGTGATATTGGGTCATGTTTAAACAAATTCACCTCTTAAACCCTATTTATGTTTAGTTTATTTTATAAGAATCAAATTTATATTGAATTTATTTTTTACCTATTTGTACACTTTTTATTTAAAGATTAAAATCCGCTACAGTAAAGGAATTCAAAGCTTTCTGCTAAACGGTATCTATTATAATTTTTTTGCGGGGATTTTGTGTTAACCATCAATTAACACTGTAATCGTGCATATTTTTCTTTGACAATTTATTGTATTTGTTTCGGTATTCAATTGGCGTAAGGCCGGTAATTTTTTTAAAAGTAGCCCGGAATGCTTTTGTATCGGTATAACCCACATCATACATTACTTCATTTATATTTTTACGGCTGCTTTCAAAACTTCTTTTGGCTGCTTCAATCTTTACGCGTTGGATATAATTTAGAACAGAATTATGAGTAGCTCTTTTAAATCTTCTTTCAAAACTACGTCTTCCTACTGCCACCTTATTTGCCAAAGTATCTACGGTTATTTTTTGCTCTATATTTTTTTCAATAAAATCCTGTATGTCTTTCACAGCTTCATCATTATGTTCTTTTTGTCCTTTAAAAATGGCAAAAGAAGATTGGCAATTTTTGTCAATATCTACCAAAAAATACTTTGAAGCTAAAATAGCAGTTTCACGATTCGTAAATTTTTCAACCAAATGCAACAAAAGGCTCCAATAAGAATTGGCACCACCGCTGGAATAAATTCCATCATGTTCTGTCACCACTTTGCTGTCCACAAGTTCCACTTCGGGAAACCTGCTTTTAAACTGATCGGCTGCGTTCCAATGTGTTGAGCATTTTTTACCGTTTAATAATCCCGTAGAGGCCAGCAAAAAAGCACCGATACAGAGTGAAGCTACTTCAGCCCCGCCTTTGTATTGTTTTATGATCCACGAAATAAAATCTTTGTTCAGGCTAAGGGCAGTATCAATGTCGCCACTTATAGCCGGGATGAAAATAAGATCAGTTTTTTCTACTTCAGTAATTAGTTTGTTGACATTTACAGTAAACAGACAATTATTTAATATTACGGTTTTGGTTAAGCCCACCAATTGTATTTCAAACAATGGATCTTTGCCTGCTGCTATTAAAAAATTATTTACAGCAGAGAACATGTAGTGAGGATCGGCGATTGCTTCAATCACAGCAGTTTCAGGAACTAAAATGGAAATATTTTTCATTGGATAAAGATAAATATTTTGTCGCGTTTTACCCCTTATTTGTCTTTTTTGAACAGTGTATTTTTGTAATAACAGTGATAATTTTGTTTTTTTAAAAAAGCTTGAAATGGGAACAAAAAAAACGGTAACAATAGAAACAAGATGTAAGGCTCCGGTGGAAAAAGTTTGGAAAGCCTGGACCACTCCTGGTGATATCATTCAGTGGAATAATGCATCGGAAGATTGGCATACACCTGGTGCTGAAAATGATTTGCGGGTAGGAGGGAAATTCTTCTCGCGGATGGAAGCAAAAGATGGAAGCGTTGGATTTGATTTTTGGGGAATATATGATGAAGTGAAACCGAACGAGCTTCTTGAATATACAATGGGTGATGGACGTAAAGTAAAAATCATTTTTACTACAAGTGGTGATGAAACTAAAATCACAGAAACTTTTGAAACAGAAAGTGAGCATCCAATAGAAATGCAAAGAACCGGCTGGCAAGCGATTCTTGACAATTTTAAAAAATATGTTGAATCAATTTAATTATTTCTTAAATAAAAGTTCTGAATCAACCCATCGCACGCTGCCTCTGGTTTAACAATGAGGCAAAAGAAGCTGCTGAATTTTATGTTTCTGTTTTTAAAAATTCGAAAATAGAAACTATTAGCTATTAAGAAGGTTTTGAGACAAATCATAAAAGAAGGAAATGTTTTAATCGTAGTTTTTCAAATAAACGGGCAAAGATTTACAGCGCTCAACGATGCGATCTTTTTAAGTTTACGGAAGCGGATTTCCTTCCGGTGTTTTGTGAAACGCAGGATGAGATTGCTTATTACTGGCAAAAACTTTCTGAGAGAGGAAAGGATGAACAGCGTGGAAGGCTAATGTTCGTACCTATACGCAAAATATTTGTAGTAAAAGAACAAATAATAAGATTTTTGATCTAGGAAAAATTTGCTGTTTTTTCATCTGAGATAGCTTTATGAAAATGAATTCCTTTAGCTTCCGGGCCGGCTAAAATTACAATAGCGCCCAAGGCCAGCACACTTCCGGCCGCGATTTCCATTGCTGTGCCATAACCAAGGTTTTCAGCTAACCTGGCTTCAATATAAGGAACGGCAGAAGCAATCAAAACGCCGAGTTGATAAGCGAATCCGGGGAAAAATCCACGAACCTGCCCCGGCGATAATTCATTAATATGCGCGGGAATAATTCCCCATGCCCCCTGAACCATAAACTGCATTCCGAAGGCGCCTAACGCTATTAGCAGGCTGCCTCCTGCAAGGAGCCAAAGTGGGATTAACACCAGGGCCGCTAATACCGCAATTGCCATCATTTTTTTTCTCCCGTACAAGTCAGATAGGTATCCAAAAAACAATCCGCCTAAAATGGCGCCAACCATTGATATCATTGTTATCACTGCCGTCTCATGGGGATTGTAATTTTTTTGTTTTTGTAAAAAAGTGGGATAAAGGTCTTGCGTGCCGTGTGAGATCAGATTCATCATAGCCATTAGCAAAACAAGGTATAAAAATAATTTCCAGTTCTTTTTTACAGCTCTTCCATATTCTATCCAATCGGTGGAACGGTTGGCTTTCCATGCTTCGGTTTCTTTTACTTTGCTGCGAATAAATAAAGTCACCAGCGCGGGAAGCCCGCCAATAAAGAACATAGCCCTCCACCCAAATTTGGGAAAAACAAAATAATAAGCACCTGCCGCCAGCAAAAATCCGAGTGCATATCCTTCCTGCAAAATTCCTGAAAGGAATCCACGGCGTTTCACGGAAACTGATTCCATTACCAATGAAGCGCCTACTCCCCATTCTCCTCCCATACCGATTCCATACAGAAAGCGCAGCAATAAAAAAACCTGGTAATTGGGGGCGAGGCCTGATAAGATTTCCATCACTGAATAGAAAATAATAGAGATCATTAATGGCCCTTTTCTGCCAAACCTGTCGGCAAGCAAACCAAAAACCAGCGCGCCTACCGGCCGCATCACCAAACTGGCCGTGAGCGTTAAAGCCATCTCAGGAAGCGTCTTATTAAAATCTGTTGCAACAGTGGCAAGTACGAATGTGAGTATAAAAAAATCAAAAGCATCCAGCGTCCATCCAAGAAAACCGGCAAGCACCGCATTGTTTTGATTACGCCTCGCTTTCTTTTCATTGGGAACTTCCAAATTCTCCTTCGTTAATTCCATCAATTTGATTTTAGTTTTACCTGCATTTCATTCGCATAATGGTGGTGCGATTTTCAAGCTCCGTTAAATTATTTGAAATGCTAATATACTAAAATGCTTTTTTCGTAGATCAAAAACATGGCCGGGAAAAAAAATACTGTAATGGAATGATTAAAATAAAAATTCAGCTTATTTATTCTTTTACTATAACGGTAATGGTTATATGAAAAAAGATGTGCAATGTGAAGTGAAGTATAGTTTTGATTGCAGCTTAGAAAAAGAAAGGGGAACTTATAAAATAAGAGTTTTTAGAGATAATTTTTTTGATATTCAGTTGAATCCTGCAATTCAGTTTGATGAGAATCAACTGTGATCAAAATTTTTCCATGATTTATACCTTCAATATAACGAACGATCTCGTCTTTAGGTATGCCAGCTTTTATAACAGCTTCGATAATTGAGAAAGAGCCTTTTGCCTCCCGAATATTAAAATCTGATTCCAATGGTCCGGATACTACTAATCCGGGCCAGGGAATTTTAAGATTGGTTCCAAAAGAAGTATCATCTCCTATGCCTCCTGAAACAGCATTCTTTGGAAGAATTTTATAAAATTTGGAATGATTGGAATTATTAGGATAGTATTGAACCTGGGTTTCTTTACTCATTAATACATTTATTTCTCCGGCTAAATATCCCCAGGCTTTTAAATCAAAATAAGCTTTTTCAGCGCTGTCTTTATTACTATAAAGTCCTGCTAAAACCCTTTTATCGCCAGGTACTGTGTAATTTTCCATTAGGATTATTTTATATTAAGGTATGGAGATTCTTAAATTATATCTTATAAATCAAATCATGTACCAAAATTTATATGTTTTCTAAGTGCGCTTACTGCAACCCAATAGGATTATTAATTTTTCTTCATGTGTTGATATGACGCTAAATACCAAATATCTGTAAGAAACTGTAATAAATCAGTCTGTAATCTTGTTCTGATTTCTCCGGTTTCTTTTACATGAATTTTTTTTTGTGCAAAACGATATGTCGAAAGATGTTCATCACAGAAAGCGATAGCTATTTCACCAATTTGTTGCATGCTTAAATTTTATAATGGCAGGAAAGCAATCTTGTGTACCTGCAGGCAGGTAAAAAAGCGATTTTTAATTTAGAAAATAATTTCTAAAACCATTTATTTCGCACTTTATCCCAGGATGTAATTCCTATTTTTAACTGAACCGGATTTTTAAATTGATTGGCTGCTGAACCAACGATATACAGGCCTAATTTAAACTTGGTAAGAGGATTAAATGGCCATTTTATCACACGTTCAATTCCGGCAAAACCTTCTACGTATCGAAGATTTCGTTCGGGAGCAACTAAAAATCCTCCTCCGGCTACTTCGCGCAATTCTAATTTTTTTAATAGGGGGATTTTATTGATGATAGCGCCATTAAAATTATGTATGTAATGCGCCTCATAAAATCTGTGGAAAACAGGGAATGTAGAATCAAGAGATTGAAATGCTTCATTCGGATTTAAAAATAAAAAAGGATCACCGCGCCGTTGAAATTTGTAATCTACGAGTTGTAAATTTTTGCGTGATAGGAAAGTTCCACTTCTGAAAGAATAATTTGAAATACCCGCCAATCCTAATTTTATTTCCTGTTCTATTCCAAATTCGAGGTAATTAAAATTAACCGTACTGTTCATAAATCCGGGTATTCCTTTTCGCCATAAAGTGTAAAATGTTGGCCATTTGGAACCCAGTATTATTTTTTCTTTGGGCTCGCGAATGTAGCGCTGGTGAGGTGTATATTGTAATCTGACTTTCCCGTAAAACGCGTTGTAAGGCTTAAAGCTAACGGGTTGGTTATCGGTCAGTATATCGCCAAACAAACTATCTACCTGGGAATTGATCTTATAATTGCTGACTGATCTTCGCAAAGCCATATTGATATCGGTAAATAAAAATAAACCGTTTGTGATTTCGAAACTATGCCCTACGCCAATTCCATTATTCAAATAAATATTGCTTCGTTTTAGCATATTGATCCATGCATCGCCCTGGAAAATATATTGAAAATTACGCTCAAGAGTGATGCTGTAATATGAGCGGTTAAACGGATTGTATAATTTAGAAAAATTTATTCTTCCATTCACATCATGATTGCGGATGCCATAGCTTAAATTGTTCCAAAGTGAAATACTCTTTTTTGATTCGTATGTTTTATTAAATAAAAAGGACAATGAAATTCTGGAACCTCCAAATTGAAAGGGTTGGTACAATGCGGTGATTGGTTGGATATACCATCTTCTTTGTTTGTAGTGATCATTAAAGATTAACCCTGAAAGGAATAATTTTTTGAAAGTTATTTTATTCATTACTCCATCCATTGAATCCAAATAAGCATTGGCGTGCGTAGCAGAGTAAATGCTGTCTTTATAATGGATGTAGCGAATTTCTTTTTGTGTAAGAGGAACTGCGCGCGTAGTTTGCCAGAAGGTGCTGTCTCTCTCATAAGCTGATTGGGAAGTAGCGCTCACCTCAGGGCCAAAATATTTTTTATCAAAAGTTTTGTTGAGTACAAAATCTTTGTAAGAAACAGTTGTATTTCCTGAAAGCATTTTCCTGCCTGCTTTTGAATAATAAGTAAATTCTTGGTGAGTGATCATCCACGCTGTCTCATTTACAAAATGATAATCCTGTTTCACTTCAAAAAAATCATATTCCGGTAAATGGTATTTTGGGAAACTAAATTTTGTACGAAGAATTACCCACGAACTATCTGTGATCGTTATTTCCCCCTCAACCGTTGCATTGCTTAATGCGCGCGGCTTCACACTTATCACGAATTCTTTTCTTCCATTTATATTTTTGATGGCAATAGTTTTGAATTTATAAGCAAGCAGTCCGCTGTAACTTACTGGTGAAAGAATAGGCACTTCAGAAACGGCAGGCACATTTAGCAGGTTGTTGTAAAAATTAAAATCGCCATCTGTAGTTGATAAATAAAATAATCCATCCGCTTTTCTTCCCTTCGTTACGCCGGTTCTTTCTTCTTTGTTTCGTGATGGAGATTCGTAATCATACTTCAATGCCACTTCTGTCATTGCCATTCTTCGCAGGTCAGCATTGATAGTGTCTGCCGAATCTTTTTTATTAATTTTTCTTTTGTTGGAAGAAGAATCCAGTTGAATAGCTTTTATATACATGCTGCACGAATAAGCACCATGCGCTGCCATGATCTCATCTTTATGGCGTATTACATTTTTTATAATTTCCTCTGCCTGGTCTTTTCCTTTTATTACCACTTCCTCCAGTCCTTTTGAATCTTCCTCTTCCAAAATAATATTTTTCAACACATCCGATTTGCCAACGATCACCGTAATTATTTGTGGTTTATATCCAATCATGGTGAAAATAAGATCGTGTTTTCCTTGCTCAAGTTTTAATTCATACGTTCCGCTTTCATTGGTTATAGTGCCTGATTTTATTTCCCTGACTTCTACGCTGGCAAAGGGAAGAGGCTCCATCTTGCTATTAGTTATTTTCCCATAAACTTTATTGGATTGCGCCTGTGATGCAGTAGAGATAAGAAATAAAATAATAGAACTACAGATGTGGCGCATTGTATGAAAATCGTTTGTACCAATAAAAATGCCTTTTAAAAATGGAAGGTTGCCCGTTTGTATATTTTTTAAAATAGCTTTAACAAACAGTATGGCTGTTTTTTATTCGACTTTTCCAGTAAAGCAATAAATAGGCGGCATTTTAATTTTCAATCAATAAAAGATCAGGCAGCTTTGCTTATTTGTCTTTTTTGGCAATCATTATGATCGTGTGAGATTAATGGTGCGGATAATATTTATTTGCTTCAAAAAATATTCATCATGTGAAACAACAATCAAAGTTCCGCAATATTCATTAATAGCTTCAGTCAGGATTTCAATATTTTGAATGTCCAGGTTATTCGTTGGTTCATCAAGGATAATAATGTCCGGCGATTGATTGCTCAGCGTTAAACAACAAAGAATTAAGCGCATTCTTTCGCCACCGCTTAAAGCGCCGCAGGATTTTTCCCAATCCTCTTTTGTAAATAAAAACCGATTGAGCCTGATTTTAATTTCATGTTCCTGCAATGCAGCACTGTTGTATTGTTGTGCCTGTTCGTAAATTTTTAGTTTATTATTGATCAACGAATAATCCTGGTCAATATAAACAGCCTGGTTATCGGCACAGAAAACTATTCCTGTTTGCGGTTTTGCTTTTCCTAAAATAATTTTTATCAATGTTGTTTTCCCTGAACCATTTTCCCCTTTTAATACAATACGTTCGCCGCTATGTATCAGGATGTGCAGGTTTTTATTCCATAGAAATTTGTTGTCGTATTTGAAATTGATGTTGCTGCCGGAAAATAATATTTTTCCTTTGTGCAATGCAGAATCATCAAACCCAAATTTTATTTTATCAATGGCGGGCAAAGCTGAACGCAGATCCTGTAATTCCTGATGAATGCCACTGATTTTTTCTGCGTGAACATTTTTTATTTTTGAAGTACTTTTCTCTGCATTGTTCCGCAATGTATTCATCATTATTTTCGCAACGCCCGCTTTCTCTTGTTTTCTTTTTCCACGGGCATCCAGTTTTTGATGCCTTTCAATTGTTTCCCATTCTTTTTCTTTAGCCTTCCGCATGATTTTTTCATTGCTATGAATGTCGTGCATCAATGCGTTTTTTTCTACTTGTTTTTGGCTTGAATAGAATTCATAATTGCCACCATAAATTCTGATGCCTTGCTGACCTAATTCACAAACCGTATTTAGGAGATTTAATAATTTCCTGTCGTGGCTTACGATAATCATCGTGCTTTTGGAAGATTGAATAAAATTATAAAGAAGTTCTCTGCCTTCGGAGTCAAGGTGGTTGCTGGGTTCGTCGAGCAAAATAAATTCAGGCTGATGAATAGAAATGCCCGCAAGAAAAACTTTTGTTTTTTGACCTCCGCTTAATGTTTCCATCTTCTGCATGAGATCAAGATCGGGCAATTGCCAATAGTTCAAAGCTTCTTTACATCGTTCTTCAATTGTCCAATCATCATTAAGGAGATTGAAATTTTTTTCTGTCGCGTTGCCTTCAAGAATTTCATGCAAAGCCTCCAACTTATTTTCTATTCTTAAGGATTGGGCAATGTTTAAATGATTGTATTGTCCAAAAATTTGCGGTACATAATATGGATCAGCATCTATTGTTATTTTTCCCTCAGATGGAAATAGTTTTCCAGCAATAATTTTTAACAGCGTTGATTTGCCGGAGCCATTATTGCCTATTAAAGCTATCTTGTCGCTGGTGTTTACTGTGAGACTGAGGTGGCTGAATAGTTCCTCTTTATTGGGATGTGTATAAGAAATATTTTGTAGAATAAACATAATTACTTTCTTTTTAGAATTTACAAATAAGGCCTGCAGTTAATTACCAGCTCGCCTTTTATTTTCTGAAAGAAAGTTTATTCTACATTTTTTTTGATTTTTAAGCCGGCAAATCTACAATTTTTTTAAAAAATATTTAAATGATAACCTTTCTATATTGGATTTGATTATCAAAATAAAAATCAGGTGTATTTCTTGCTTTACTGTTTGGATTTATTCCTTATCCTTCGAATGAAAATAATTATTAAAGAACAACATCTGGTATTGAATTGAATTGGCCCAATAGCTCCAGGTATGTGCGCCGGGCCTTACTGTAAAATCATGCGGAATATTTCGCTCTAATAATTTTTCATGGAGTTCTTTATTGACTCCATAAAAAAAATCGCTGATACCGCAATCGAAAGTGATAGCCAGCGAACCAGGCGTAAGAAGATGAACCAAATTAATATCTGTATTTTTTTCCCAGTTTTCAGGATGGTCTTTAAAGCTTCCGAGGCGTTTGCTGAGATCCCAGTTTAATGGAAAGGGGCGGATATCAACGCCGCCACTCATACTTCCTGCCGCACCAAAAATATCCTGGTGGCGAAATGCTAAATAGAAAGCGCCATGGCCACCCATGCTCAAACCTGTAATGGCTCTGCCTTTTCTCGATTGATTGGTGCTATAATTTTCATCAATGTATTTGATTAGTTCTTTGGTAATATAAGTTTCATAGCGCCAGGAAGAATCTACCGGGCTGTCAAAATACCAGCTCCCAAAATTGCCGTCAGGGCAGACAAGAATCAAATTATATTGGTCAGATAAATTTTTTATGTTGGGTACTTTAGTTACCCAGTCTGCATAATTGCCGCTATAGCCATGCAACAGGTAAACCACATTGTAGGAAGTATTTTTAGAATAATTATCCGGTGTGATCACAACCGCTTTTATATTTTTTTTCATGGATTGGCTGTATGTCACGGCCGTATCAACTTTGGCGGCAAACAAACTATGACTAAGAAAGAAATAAGCAAATAGAAAAATCGAATGAATAGAATTTTTTTTAATCATTTTTAAAACAGGATGTTGAAAGTTCATAACTTAAAATTGATGTTGTTGATAAGAGTATTGTTATAGTGGCTGCCTTTATTTTTTTCAAATCTATTGCAGGCAGATTAAAAAAAAGTTACTATTTAAAAAAAGCAATACAATTTTCCGGAATAAAATTCTATTTCTTTGTTTGTTTACTGTTGCTGCCAAAAATATTTCTACAAAATTCAGTTTATAAATTCGAAATAAAAAACAGGCCACCTGAAATTTCAGGCGGCCTATAATTTTTAAATGGTTCTTCAATCTGGAAAAATATATGTAATCAACCGATTAATCACTTTAAAAAAATATCCGGGTTAAATTAAGGTAAACTGGAGAGTGCGGGGTGATGTAAAATTACCAATTGAATGGTTACGATAGTTATTGTATCTTATCGAAACCTGACACTATTTTATCTTTTTCTTAAAAGGGGTAATCAATTCCGATGGTGGCGTTGAAATTTTCATATCGCCAAATTCTGTCATCAAGAGTAGTTCCAAACAAATGTTTAAAATTAACCGCAGGAAATTGCCATCCGCTATTTTCCAATACATCAGGCCGCTTAAACCTGAAGGCCACATCAAACCTGATAAGAAAATAGTTGAAATCAAATCTGAAACCTACGCCAGATGACACACCAAGTTGTTTATACAAATTTTTGAAGTGAAATTGGGTAGTGTCCGGTCCTCCATCAGGCTGTGTGTTTTTGAAATTCCATATATTTCCGGCATCCGCAAACAAAGCCATTTTAAACAATACAGCATTGGAAAAAAGAGGTGCTACATCAAAGCGGTATTCCGCATTTCCTTCCAATTGTATATCTCCTGTCCGGTCATTAAACCTGATCTGGTTGGATTTATAAGGAGCAAGAGCCTGGCCGCCTACGCCAATTCCCCGCACAGGCCAACCACGCATACTGTTTGGGCCGCCACCAAAATATTGTTTAAAAAAGGGCAGGGTAGTGTCGCTTTTTGAAATTGGGATTCCTACTCCGGCGAAAGCCCTGAAGGCAATTGCAGATTTGGTATGATTAATTGTATAAGTGTAGTCAACGTCAGCCTTAATAAATTCTTTTAAATATTTATTGAAAAAATTTCCCGTCTGTGGGGTTTTGTTTTTTAATTTTAAAAGATCCCAAATAAGGCCGGACTCTTCCAGGTTAACTTTTAAATTAGTAACCAGTTTTGAATTACGCGGATTGGCTTTTACAAGATTATAACTCAGGCCTCCTCCCATTACGAGCGCTGTATTAAATGAATACCTCAAAAAAGGATTTTCGTTTAAGGTGCTGTCAAAACTTTTTGAACGGTTATATAACCTGCGGTAATCAAAATTGAAAAGCTTCAAGCTCCATAGATGCTTTTCATTGTTGGTCCAGTTAAAACCATAGCTGGTATTAAAAACCTGTTGATTAAAAAAATCTATCCTGTTGATGAGCGAAATATTCGTGTTGATGAAAGACTGAGTGGTAATGATTTTCTTATTATTATAATTCCCAAACGGAAAAATAAACTTCGGAAACAGCAGTGTATTCGAATAGCTTAATTCATTTGAATTAATAAATGTTCCATTGCTGTTCCTGTGGGACGTATTAAATTCTACACCGGCTTTAATGCCATTCGTCATCCGGATTGCTGATTTGGCAAGGTTTCTATCGGTTACTACGAGGTTAGCTGATAAGCCTAAAAGATTTCCTGTGGCCGAAGTAGTGATGCTGCTTGTGGCATTATTGGCGGAATAGCTCATTTCAATGTTTCCCTCAAAACCATACCTTTTTAAAGGCACAAGTTTTACAATCAGGTTCAGCAGGTTGGTGTCTTTTTGTTCAAGAATGTCAATATTCGGGCTTTCCCAAACGCCAAGCTTATAAAGATCATTGATGGTTTTAAAATAATCATCCTGCCGGAAAACGCTGTCTTTTTTAACGGACAGATTCCTATCGATTAAAGAAAATTTAAATAGCTTTCTGTGATATTCGGCAATATAATTTTTAAAAGTTTTTTTGTGAAATGCGGAATCAGTGTATAAGTCGCCGGTAAGATAATCGGGCAAAACATAAATCTGGTTAATATAATATTTTTGAAGATTGCTGCTGTCAGGCAAATTGTTTAGTTGAAATCCAAGTCTTATTGTAGGCTTATCTCTTTTTTCCTGGGCTTCGGCCAGCAAACGCAATTGTTCAAACGGATCTTCAGAAACGCTTGTAAGTGCTGCAATGCTGGTATCTCCTGTAGCTCTTATATCATCGGCGGTGAATTTGTAATAGCCATTATTTTTAAACAGATTTACCAACCGGTTAGTTTCATCTATAATGCCGCCCCTTGAAACAGGCGTGTTAGAGGTTAATTGCGATTGATCTTTTGTGGAAACTGCCAGTTCTTCTAATTTGGGATCGGTAAAAAGATAGGCAACTGTGTCTATCATAGTTCGCTTGCCTGTATTCACATCATAATTGATCGTTACTCTTTTTTGATATTTTTTTTTCGTTGCTGTATCAAAACTATATTGAATAGAAGGAGAGTAAAAACCTGAATTGATAAGCAGCGCGCGCATGTTGGCGGCAGAAGTTGCAACAGCATTGGTATCGAAAACCGGTGGCTGATCATAATAATGGAAAATGAAAAATTTATCTTTTACATTTACCCTGGCGCTGTCTGTAAGTTGAGTATTCAGTTTTGACCTTAGAAGCGTTTTTTCATCTTTGCTAACATTTTCTGCCTTCAGTTTAATATTATTTTTAAAAACGAAAGGGACATTTTTTTGATATTTTTGAACTGTGATACACCCGGGTATAACTGCAATAGAAAAAAGTATAATAAAAAAAAACAGTACAGATAAGGGAGCGGGGATGATACCTTTCATAATATTAGAGCCATGTTGAGCAAAAAGATTGTCAAATATATTCAAAGTTTAAGCCTTAAAAAATTCCGGGATCAGGAAGAGGCTTTTATTGCCGAAGGCCCTAAAATTGCCGGTGAATTTCTTTCGCAAAAAAAAATGCAATGCATTATGATTTGTGCAGAAAAAAGCTGGCTGAATGAAAATAAAGAATTGCTACTTGGAATTGCACCTTCGGCATATTTTTGAAACAGATGAACACTGGCTCAAAAGTATTTCTCAGTTAAAAACTCCCAATAAAATAGTAGCGGTTTTTAGCAAGGCCAAAATCGACTCAGTTGGTGATATTTCCGGTAAAATTTCCATTATGCTGGACGACCTCCAAGATCCGGGAAACCTTGGAACCATCATTCGGATTGCTGATTGGTTTGCTGTTGAAAATATTATTTGCAGCAAAAATAGTGTGGATTGTTACAATCCAAAAGTGGTACAATCCACTATGGGCAGCCTTTCGCGGGTAAATGTAATTTATAGTGACCTGGAAAATTTTATCCGGCAAAATGAAACGATTAAAATATACGCTACTACCTTGTCGGGCACATCAATTTTTAAATTGCCAAAAATAACCTCAGGTATTATTTTAATCGGAAACGAATCCAAAGGAATCCACGATGATCTTTTGAAACATTGTTCGCATCAAATTACTATTCCCAGGTTGGGGCATGCTGAATCTTTGAACGCGGCAGTAGCCACCGGGATTATTCTATCTCAAATAGATGGAAGGATTTGATTTTTCCAAAATAAAAATTCTGTTTAAAAGTTGCTTTACTATTAAATCCTGAAAGGCACACGATAAATAATTGCTGGCAAAGAAGTTTCCATGTGAAGAATTTACCCGTAATATTTTATTTAATTCTTACCGTAAGTGCTTCTTTTTTAAGCACGTTCCAGATTTGAGGATCTTCTGAGCCCAACACCCAAACGGAAATTCCACGAAGATGGTTGTCAGCCGCCAGCTTTAATTTTGGTAAAAAAGATTTTGCATCTTCAATGAACAGCCAGTTGAAGATGCCGCCTGCTTCCCAATGAGTAAAATATACCTGTTGGTCTTTCATCCACTCCGGAGACACTTCGTACCGGTCCATCAAATCTTCTGCAGCCGCAAAACTTATTTCATTACGTGTCGAACGCGGCCCGCTATTATCAACCGTGGGAAACCAATAATCAGAATAGCTGGGGATTCCCACTGAAATTTTTTCCGCCGCTATTCCCGAATTCAATAGATAAGCAACTATTCTTTTCATCCAGGGCAATCCCGCAACGGGCCCCGGTGGGGTGTATGCGGTATGTTGATCGTAACTCATGATTGAAATAAAATCACTGGCTTCAGCTATTGCCGGTATATCAAATGCACCTCGCCAGCTTTCATATAAAAAGCGTTGATAAGCCGGATTGGCGCTTTCGGGTGCAGGCTGCTCTGATTTTACAACCGCACTGGAAATTGCAAAGCCATATTTATGAAGGCTGTCGGCAGTTTGCTTAAAAAAGAAAGTATAAGAATCTTTGTCTGCGTAGCTTATATTCTCAATATCAAATTGCCACCCATAATAATGAAACTGCCTTGCATAAAAAAGCATTAGCCTTATGGCCTCTTTTCTTGCTGATACGCTGGTTAATAAATTATGAATTGCTTTTTGGTCGAAAGAAGCAAACAAAGGCATTACTTTAACTCCCTTCTTTTGCGCAAGTTCCAATATTCGGCGATCCACTTCTCCGGTTATCACACCTCCGCTATCGATCTGGTAAACCTGCGGACAAAGTATAGAAATTTGATCAGCATGTTCCACAAAAGACTGGTAACTTCCGGCTGACCCTACCATGTAAAATAAATTTTCCGAATGGTATGACTGAGCATAGTTTTTATTAGCAGTAACAAAAATTAAAATCAGTAAGAAAAATTCGATGGGAAAATAGGTTTTAAATTTTTTCATACGCGTGGTTAAATTATTAAAATCGGATTGCAAAGTACAAATTTTTTTATGCGGTTATTTAAAACGCGGAAGGAGTAACACGGTTTCTCTTTATTGGATTTTTAGATATAGCTTCTATTGATATCCACATAAAATATATAGATAAAAATAATGGAAAGATTTTGGTAAATTTGGTTATTTAGAATTTTAAAATTTCAAAAATGAAAGACAATACACAAGAGACAAACGTTTGGGACACCAATAATAGCGAAGCCAGTTGCCCTTTTCATGGCGGGGCTATCAATAAAAGTGCCGGAAGAGGCCCTTCTATTCACGACTGGTGGCCCGGTATGCTGAACCTGGATATACTTCGTCAACAGTCCGAATTATCGAACCCAATGGATGAGGATTTTAATTATGCCGAAGAATTTAAGAAACTGGATCTTGAAGAAGTTAAAAAAGATATTTTCGAAATGATGACGAATTCGCAGGAATGGTGGCCGGCTGATTTTGGTCATTATGGCCCGCTGCTTATCCGTATGGCCTGGCACAGTGCCGGCACTTACAGGATTGCTGATGGGCGCGGAGGAGCAGGTGGTGCAGCTCAGCGTTTTGCCCCGCTAAACAGTTGGCCTGATAATGCCAATCTCGATAAAGCACGTTTGCTTTTGTGGCCCATCAAAAAGAAGTATGGAAAGAAACTCTCATGGGCAGATCTTTTGATTTTAACCGGTAATTGCGCACTGGAATCAATGGGCCTGAAACCTTTTGGATTTGCTGGCGGAAGAGTGGATTTATGGGAACCGCCAATTGATGCTTATTGGGGTTCTGAAGGCGAGTGGCTGGGGGATAAAAGATATACGGGTGACAGGGAATTGGAAAACCCTTTAGCTGCGGTGCAGATGGGACTGATATATGTTAATCCTGAAGGGCCCAATGGTAATCCTGATCCCGTTGCTGCGGCGCGTGATATTCGTGAAACTTTCGGAAGGATGGCGATGAATGATTATGAAACAGTAGCTTTAATAGCAGGAGGACACACTTTTGGTAAAACGCATGGTGCCGCTGATCCGGGCACGTATGTGGGAAAGGAACCGGCCATGGCTGATATAGAAGATCAGGGTCTCGGTTGGAAAAATTCTTTTGGTAGCGGAAATGCAGGTAGTGCTATTACAAGTGGGTTAGAAGGCACATGGACGCAAACACCCACAAAATGGAGCAACTTCTTTTTTGAAAATCTTTTTAGCTATGAATGGGAATTAACCAAAAGCCCTGCAGGCGCTAATCAGTGGATACCCAAAGATGGTGCTGCCGCGGGTTCAGTTCCTGATCCTCATGATCCCTCAAAAAGTCATCCGCCGGTGATGCTTACGACAGATCTTGCCTTAAGAATGGATCCGGCTTATGAAAAAGTATCAAGGCATTTTTACGAAAACCCGGAGGAGTTTGCTGATGCTTTTGCAAGGGCATGGTTTAAATTAACGCATCGCGATATGGGGCCGAAGTCCCGGTATCTTGGCCCGGATGTTCCTGAAGAAGATTTGATTTGGCAAGACCCTTTACCGGCTGTTACTCATGAGTTGGTGAATGAAAATGATATAGAATCCCTGAAAACTGAAATACTGAATTCCGGATTATCAGTATCAGAATTAGTATCCACTGCCTGGGCTTCCGCCTCCAGCTTCCGTGGTTCAGATAAGCGTGGTGGAGCTAATGGAGCACGTATTCGTTTGGCCCCGCAAAAAGATTGGGAAGTTAATAATCCTCCTCAATTGGCAAAAGCGATTAACAAGCTTGAAGAAATCGCTGAAAATTTCAATAAGGCACAATCTGGTGGAAAACAGGTTTCTCTTGCAGATATTATCGTACTTGCCGGAGTTGCAGGCGTTGAGAAGGCTGCAAAAAATGCCGGCCATGAGGTAAAAGTCCCTTTTACTCCCGGCCGTGTGGATGCTTCGCAGGAACAAACAGATGTGGAATCTTTTAGCGTGCTCGAACCCGGAGCAGACGGGTTTCGAAATTATAAAAAGTCACTTCATGGCGCTTTGCCTGAGGAAATGTTATTAGACCGCTCACAATTGTTGACCTTAACGGTTCCTGAGATGACAGTGCTGCTCGGTGGAATGCGTGTGTTGGATACCAATTTCGATCGTTCTAAAAATGGCGTTTTTACTAAAAATCCTGAGGCTCTTACCAATGATTTTTTCATTAATTTATTAGACATGCGAACCAAATGGAAACCCACTTCAGAAAAAAAGGATTTGTTTGAAGGCCGCGATCGTGCTACAGATGAATTAAAATGGACAGCCACAAGAGTTGATCTTATTTTTGGTTCTAATTCAGAATTGCGTGCTGTTGCTGAAGTATATGCGTGGGCTGATTCGGGCCTAAAAGTTCGTAAATGATTTTGTGAAAGTTTGGGAAAAAGTAATGAATCTCGATCGCTTCGATCTAAAGGCTCAAAATAATAAACCCATTTAAATGTTGCTTTACTGTTGAAGATAGAAATAATTTCTTCTGTCAATAAACAGAGAAAAGCAGCTTTGGCCAAAAATAAAAACGGTGGACAACATTAAACCTTGTCCACCGTTTTGTTATAATAAGGAATTTAAACAGTCACGGTATCTTTCGGAATCGGCTCGTTTCTAAATACCACTGTCCCATCAAAGACATCTACTAATACAGGTTTAGACTTATCAATGCTGCCACCTAGTAATTTTTTACTTAATTCATTCACGATCCGTTTTTGTATCAATCTTTTTAATGGCCTTGCACCAAACTGGGGATCAAAGCCATTTTCAGCAAGATACTCAAGTGCATAATCTGTAAATTCAAGGATAACTCCATTTTTTGCTAATTGTTCTTTAAGATCATTTAATTGTATTCTGATAATTTCTTTAATGTCATCGATCATTAATGGCTGGAACATGATCACTTCATCAATCCTGTTTAAAAACTCAGGTCTGATAGTTTGCCGTAAAAGATCCATCACCTGCCTTTGGTATTTTCCACCACTTCTTCCTTATTTGCATGCAGTTACATTTTCAAAAGCAGCCTGAATCAACTGGCTTCCCATGTTGCTGGTCATGATGATGATGGTGTTTTTAAAATTCACCACACGTCCTTTGTTATCAGTAAGCCGGCCATCATCCAATACCTGCAATAAGATATTGAAAACATCCGGATGCGCTTTTTCAATTTCATCCAACAGAATCACACTATAAGGTTTGCGTCTAACCGCTTCCGTTAGTTGTCCGCCTTCTTCATAACCTACATATCCCGGAGGCGCTCCAACCAGCCTGCTTACTGAATGTTTTTCCTGGTATTCACTCATGTCTATTCGCGTCATCATGCTGTCATCATCGAATAAATATTCAGCTAATGCTTTGGCCAATTCTGTTTTACCTACTCCTGTGGTTCCGAGAAATATAAAAGAACCAATGGGTTTTCTGGGATCGTGTAAACCTGCGCTGCTTCTGCGTACGGCATCTGCAACCGCTTCGATGGCTTCATCCTGGCCTATCACCCTTTTGTGTAGTTCATCTTCGAGCTTCAGCAATTTATCTTTTTCACTTTGCAGCATTTTATTCACCGGAATACCGGTTGCTTTGGCCACACTTTCCGCGATATCTTCGGCATCTACTTCTTCTTTCAATAAGCGTTTTTCGCTGATCTCTTCCAACTGAATGGTATATTCCGCAATTAGTTTTTCCTGGTTCTGTAGTTTGCCATATCGTATTTCCGCCACCTTTCCATAATCACCTTCACGCTCCGCTTTTTCTGCGGCCATTTTTAAATTTTCCATTTCAGCTTTGGCATTTTGCACTTTTTCCACTAATTCTTTTTCCTGTTGCCATTTGGCTTTAAAGGTGTCGCGCTCAACAGAAAGATTAGAAATTTCAGTGTTAAGTTCTTTCAGTTTAGCTTCATCTTTTTCTCTTTTTATCGCTTCTCTTTCTATTTCTAACTGGCGAATCTGCCTTTCAAGATTATCGAGCCCTTCAGGCATAGAATTCATTTCCAGCCTAAGTTTGGCAGCGCTTTCATCTATAAGGTCAATTGCTTTATCGGGTAAAAAACGATCAGTGATATAACGGTTGGATAATTCAACAGCCGCGATAATAGCTTCATCTTTGATACGCACATGGTGGTGGGTTTCATAACGATCTTTTATCCCGCTTAAAATTGAAATTGCATCTTCCACGCTTGGTTCATCCACCATCACTTTTTGAAATCTTCTTTCCAGCGCTTTATCTTTTTCAAAGAATCTTTGATATTCATTCAAAGTTGTTGCACCAATAGCTCTTAATTCACCACGGGCCAGTGCAGGTTTTAAAATATTAGCCGCATCCATTGCGCCCTCGCCGCCTCCGGCTCCTACGAGAGTATGAATTTCGTCAATGAATAAAACAATTTCGCCATCGCTTTCTCCGACTTCTTTGATCACCGATTTTAATCTCTCTTCAAACTCGCCTTTATATTTTGCACCGGCAATCAACAAGCCCATATCCAATGCATAAATTATTTTTGATTTCAGATTTTCAGGCACATCGCCACTGATGATACGGATGGCCAAACCCTCTACAATAGCGGTTTTACCAACCCCCGGTTCACCCACTAGGATTGGGTTATTCTTTGTTCTTCTTGATAAAATATGCAACGTTCTCCTGATTTCTTCATCACGCCCGATAACAGGATCCAATTTATTGCTTCGCGCTAATTCGTTTAAATTTTTAGCGTATTTATTTAGCGCGTTAAATTGTGTTTCAGAAGTTTGGGAAGAAACTGTAGAGCCTTTTTTTAAATCTTTAATAGCAGCTACCAGGTCTTTTTCTGTAAGTCCCGCATCTTTCAAAATCTTTGCCGCATTATCATTTCCTTGCACGATGGCAAGAAGCAAATGCTCCACACTTACAAATTCATCTTTAAAAGTTTTAAGTGAAGCGGCAGCCCGAAGCATTACACTATTAAGATCGCGGCTGATAACCTGTGCAGGTTCGCCTGAAGTTATTTTAGGAAGTTTGTTGATACTTTCATCTACTTTTCCTTCTACGAAATTTACGTTTACATTATTTTTTTTCAACAAAAAATCAACGGGGCTATCTTCATCATTAAGCAGCGCTTTCAACAAATGCTCAGTCTCTATATTGGGGTTTTTATCATTGAAAGCGGTTTGCTGAGCTTTTTGAAAAATTTCCTGTGATTTTATAGTTAAGTTACCTGGATTCATATATTGATGTTTAAAATTTCTATTTATTGCACAAATTTTAATCCAACCTGAATTGTTGATATTATGTCGTGTATTTTAGAGAAGAACTGACGCAAATGCAGCATGAGTGGGTTATACATGCAATTATTTCAGTTTTAAGAAATCAGAATGCATAATTTATTTTTGCATTCTCTATGTTATCAAAATCAGGATATACTTCTTTTGTAAAAAACACAGCTCTCTCTATGGGGTTTGATTATTGCGGCATTGCAAAAGCTGGTAAACTGGAAGAGGATGGAAAAAGGTTAGAATTGTGGCTGAATAAAGGTTTTAACGGCCAGATGACTTACATGAATAATTATTTTGACCTGCGGATTGACCCAACAAAATTGGTTTCTGGCGCTAAATCTGTAATAACATTATTATTGAATTATTTTCCATCGCAACATCAAAATTCAGAAGTCCCTCAAATTTCAAAATATGCTTATGGAAAAGATTATCATGAAGTGATAAAAGGAAAACTTAGAATTTTTCTGCAAACGTTGCAGGAAAATATTGGGGAAATACATGGACGTGGATTTACGGATAGCGCTCCCGTTTTGGAAAGAAGCTGGGCCGTTAAAAGTGGCTTGGGCTGGGTAGGAAAAAACGGAAATTTGATTACGAAAAATAATGGATCCTTTTTTTTTATCGCCACGCTGATTACTGATCTTGAATTGGAAGCAGATGATCCTTTTATAAAAGATTATTGCGGAACCTGCACGAAATGTATCGATAATTGTCCTACAGAAGCGATTCTTCCAGACAAAGTAATCGATGGGAGTAAATGCATTTCTTATTTTACCATCGAACTAAAAGATATGCTCATACCAGAAAAAATGAAGGGAAAGTTTGAGAATAATTTGTTTGGTTGTGATGTTTGCCAGGACGTTTGCCCGTGGAATCGTTTTGCCAAACCAACTAACGAAATTGAATTTACTCCTTTACCTGAGATGCTTAATTTTTCTAAAGGCGATTGGGAAGAATTGACTGAAGAATCATTTAAAATTATTTTTAAAAAGTCTCCGTTGAAACGCGCAAAGTTCGAAGGGATAAAAAGAAATTTAAAATTTTTGGAGTCGTAACGATCGGCTCCCAAGATCAGACTTTGCTTAAATTTTCAAATATTATTCATCCAAAAGTAAAATAAGAATATCGAATATTTGTTGCTTTACTGTTTTTAAACCTAATTTAGGCTGCATTGGAACCAACCATTTTTTCTTCATAACAATTCTATAGAAGTGATTGGGCCATCTAAAATTTAAAAGTGTTGCATTTTCAAATATTATTTTTTTCTGAATAGGATATTAGCCTGAATTCCGATGGAACTAAAATGTTTTTCTTGATACAATCCTTTACTGGCAATATTTGTAGGGTTATAATGAAAATAGGGACCAACAGTTAATGGATTTTTTTCTTTGGCAAAAAGCATTACTAAAACTCCGGTGTTTAAGCCGAACTGGGTTTTATGAAATAATGAATTGTCTTTATAATATATTCCGGGATTAGGTTGAAATTGTAAAGCATTGCTGCTGATTAATTCAGAAATATTAATTCCGGCATTCCAAAATATTGGAACGCTTTTATTTTTATTTAACCGGAATTTAATTGCTACAGGAACTTCTATAAAATGGAATTGATTGCGGTAAGAATGGTGAATATTGTTGCTGCTGTAAAGCCTATTAGACGAGTTTAAATACTGCGTATTTGAAGTTGATTGAGGAATTGCATTTCCCACTTTATTCATCAAATAAAAAAATTGATAGGAAATTCCAACAGAGATTTTAATTCCATCAAAAATATTTCTTTCTGCAAAAACGCCTGCGATAAAGGCAGTTGAGTTTTTTAATTCAGAAGGCTCATAATAAAAACCGGGAACACCGCCGTTACTAATGTTTCCCAAAGGATCTGAATAAACATTATTTCCGGATGAATGATTTGTTACAAATGAATTTCCTCCCGAAAAAGTAATTCCAAAATTCCAATTGTGTTTTTGAATTTTATTTGAAAGGTTTTTATTTATGGAGTCAGTTTTGGTTACGGTTTCTTTTTTTGTTTTTTGTGATTTGTCTGATAAATCTTCTTTTGTATTTTTTTTCTGAATACCGGCGTTTTCATTATGAGTGATATTTTCTTTCTTAATACGAGAAGTTATATTTCCGGCTAAATCTTTCCCGGGATTGGATTGCGCAGATTTAAAATAGTTCTCTTGCTTATTTGTTGTTTTACTGTTTCCTGTTTTAATTTCAATGAAATGAATTTTATTTTGAGTGCCGGGCGAATTTTTTTTATTCAATGAATTTTGAATATTTGAATTCCCGTTTATAGTTTTTCCTGAACCTGATTTTGATAAAAAATTATTTTCGCTCATGGTAATATCTAAAGAAGAATCAGGTGCATTTGTTGGTTTACTACTTTTCTTTGAAACGACTGAAATTGAATTGCTTTTTTGTTGTTGATGTGTCTCAGAATTAAACCACCAAATGCCACCGGAAGCTAGTATCAGGAACAGAAATAAAAGCAGAAATGCATATTTCCTTTTCTTATCTTTTTTCCCTATAGATTTTTCAACATTCGCCCATACCGAATCTGAAGGAGGAATCTTTAATTCGTCCAGTGTATACTGAATATTTTTTTCAAAATTATTTTGTTCCATAACGGCCTCTTTGTTTTTCTAATGAAGATTTTTCAATCCATTCTATTAATATAACTCGCGCTCTCGCATATTGCGACCGGGAAGTTCCTTCGCTGATTCCCAGCATTGACGCTATTTCTGCGTGTTTGTAACCTTCTACTGCGTAAAGGTTGAAGATGGTTTGAAATCCTGTTGGTAATTGCCTTATTAACTCTGCAAGCTCTTTTGCTCGAAGATTTACTTCAGGATTTAGTGTAGAAACCAAATGCAAAGGCATTTCGTCAAAAGAAAGTTCGTAGCGGTATTTCTGATTGGTCTTAAGATAATTTAGTGCTGTATTTATCATGATTTTTCTGATCCAGCCACCTAATTCGCCTTCGCCTTTAAATTGTTTTAGCCTTGCAAATACTTTGATAAATCCCTGCTGTAAAACTTCTTCTGCATCGTTCATACTTTTAGTATATCTGAAACATATACCCAGCATGGCAGGCGCAAAATTGTCGTACAATATTTTTTGTGCTTCAGGCTTTTGTTTCAGGCAATCTTTCAACAACTGATGATAATCCACTTCGTCCATTGTTTACGTGACAACATTTTGGAAGATTTCGTTGCATTTAAAAGTTTTTTTTATTAATCTACCTTCGCCACTTCAAAATTTTAAATTCATTCAGCAATATGAATCTCCGGGAGAAAGACAAAAAATACATATGGCATCCATATACACACCAAAAAAGTATGATGCCCGCAGTTCCCATTGTGAAGGGCAAAAAATCATTACTAATAGACGAAAACGGGAAAAAATACATTGACGGGATAAGCAGTTGGTGGGTAAATATTCATGGTCATGGAAATAAATTCATTGCTAAAAAAGTGTATGAACAAGCAAAGAAACTGGAACAGGTGATTTTCACTGCCTTCACCCATGAACCTGCAATAGAACTCGCAGAAAAATTGTTAGGTGTTTTGCCTGGAAATTTTTCAAAAATTTTTTATACAGATGATGGCTCTACAGCAACGGAGGTGGCCATCAAACTTTGTCTTCAATATTGGAAGAACGTGGGAAATAATAAGCGAACAAAAATACTGGCTTTCCATAATTCTTATCATGGAGATACTTTCGGAGCCATGAGCGTTAGTGAGCGTGGGATTTACACAGCAGCTTTCCAGGATAAATTGTTCGATGTGGTTTTTATAGAAACTCCTGATGGAAATAATTTTGATCAGATAAAACATGAAATTGAAAAGCACAAAGATGAATTCGTTTGTTTTATTTATGAACCTTTATTACAGGGAGCAGAAGGCATGCGGATGTTTGATCCTGGAGGCTTGAACGAATTACTTCGATATCTTAAAAACAAAAAAATTATTTGCATCGCGGATGAAGTTCTTACAGGTTTTTATCGTACAGGAAAATTCTTTGCAGGAGATTATATGGAAGAGAAAGCAGATATTATTTGCCTGAGTAAAGCGCTGACCGGCGGCACGATGGCCTTAGGTGTAACCGCGTGCACCCAGGAAATTTATGATGAATTTATAAGCGATGATAAAACGAAAACCCTTTTTCATGGGCATTCCTTTACTGCTAATCCACTTGCCTGCGTTGCGGCAATCGCGAGCTTTGATTTGATTCAAAAAAAAGAATCTTTAGATGGAATCGAAAATATTATTTCGCATCATAAAAAATTTGCGAATAATCTTCACAAGCTGGAAAAGAAAAAATTTATAAAAAATGTTCGTCAAACCGGGACAATTATTGCTTTTGAAATTTGTACACCGGATAAAGATGATTATTTAAATAATGTGAGCAAAACTTTTACACCCTTTTGTATGAAACGTGGTGTATATCTTCGTTCCATGGGAAATACGATTTATATAATGCCGCCGTATTGCATCACATCCGGGGAATTAAAAAAAATATATTCAGTGGTTATTAACTTTATCAAAAGCCATGTGAAAGAAAATAGTTTTTAGTTTTCTGCGGCTTTTCTCAAATCGTCTAAAGCTGCTTCATATTGGGTCCCGGAAAATTTATCGAAAAAAATTCCTTCAATTCTCTTCCATGGATACCAGCCCAAATTAATATTGATGTTCCAGGTAAGTTGGTTTTGATTGTTTAATTTAGGAATCAAAAGAAATTCATACTGCACTTGTGTTGATGAATTGGATTGTACCTCAATATCTATTTTCCCATTCAAGGTGTCAACTAGATTCAAAAGAATAACCTTTTCTTTTTTATCTTTTAGTGTTACAGAAGAAATATATTCAGAAGAAACGGGATTTTTTATAACTGAAACATTTTCATCTTTAAATGCAGGATACCAATTTTTCCATTTGTCAAAATTTACAATTTGATTTTTAACAGCTTCACGCGAAGCATTGATGTCAACTGATTTGGCAACCGTCACCTTCGAAGGCAGGAGCAATGCAAGCAGGAAAATAATGATGAAAACTCCCAGTATGAATATTATAAATTTTACAAATCCCATTTTATTCCCATTTAAAAACTTTTATAGCAATTATGTAAACCACAATTCCCCACAAAAGAAGAATACTGATTTCCCATCTTTCATCCCACAAATTATTTCCTTCAAAAGCCACGTCCCGCAAGGCATTGTTCAGGTGCGTCAGTGGCATTGCCTGCGCACACCATCTCAGCCATTTAGGAAAAACATCAATAGAAAAAAAAGTTCCGCCGATTAAAAACTGGGGCAACGTGATGATGTTGGCAAAAGGAGGAATTGTACTATCATTTTTTGCAAGCCCGCTGACGATAAATCCCATTCCCATAAAAACAACCAGGCCAATAAAACTTAAAATCAGCAATTCTACAAAAGTTTCAAATCCTTTTATCAAAGTGAAATCAAATAAATATCGTCCCGCAAGAATTATTACGACTGCAGTAAGCATCTGGAACAATACCCGGCTCAGCATTTCACCGAGAATAATATAGGTTCTGCTGATTGGGGTTGCAAAAAATCGTTTTAACACTAATGTATTTCTCAAATTAAAAAACATGAATGCAACACCGAAAACACCTGAGGCAAGCAACGAAAAACCTAACTGTCCAGGTAAAATAAAATCAATAGTTCTGTATTTTCTTATGACCGCAATATCTCTGGGGAAATCAAAATCAAATGTAGCTACAGCAGGCCTTCCGGGATATTTCTCATTGCTCAATTTATTAATGATGCTTTCAACCAGCGTTTTAAACTGAGGCCATTGATCGTTGCTGGAAGTTGTGCTTTTTAAAGTGAAAATATAAGGAGGATTTTTATACGGATCTTTTTGAATATTAATTACACCGGCTATCTTACCACTTTCCAAATCTTTTTCCAAAGCTTTATGATCAGGATATTTTTTTATAATAACTCCTTTGGAATTTTCCAAAGCTTTGAATAATTCATTTGTGGTATCAGCGGAATTATCAACTGCAATTTTATAACTCCTGAAAGCACCACCATTACCCATAAAACCAAAAACGAGAATAAAAATAAAAGGAAATGCAAAGCCAAAAACCACGGCAGAAGGGCTTCTGAAGATAGCGTGTAAACTGGCCCTGGTAATTGCAAGCATTGCCCGAGACTGGCTATAAGATTTCATCGAGGTTTCAATTTAATGCCGCAAAACTAACAGTGAAAAAATAAAAACATGAATATAATTTAATTTTTCAGACAAAAGGCGTATGTTTGTCAGACAAGTGGCGCATTATGAAAAAGGAAAAATTATACCCGGAATACAATATTAAACCGAGCGTAGCGGAAGAATATATGCCGCTGTATTCTAACCCAAGCCGCTCTAAAAACAGCAAAGCATTCGTTTTCAATGACTTCAAAAAAATTTCCGGCAAAGTAGATTTTACTCAAAAAGAGTGGTCAGAAGTTCTTCATATTTCTGAAAGAACTTTGCAAAGATATGCACATGAAAATGGGACATTTAATTCAGGAGTTATCGACCGTATTCTTCAAATAAATAAAGTTCTGGAAAGAGGCAAAGAAGTTTTTGGCAGTTATGAAAAATTTAATCTCTGGCTTCGTGACAATCCTAATATGCTGGAAGGCAGGTTGTCATTATTGTCATTGGCAAGCATTGACGGAATTCAAAAAATACTTACCCAGTTAGGAAGGATAGAACATGGGATTTTAGCATGATAACCTACAGGCTAACTACAGGCAAATTTGCAAATGATATTTCCGGAACCGGTGCAAAACTTTACGGAGGAAGATGGAATCCTGTTGGAATAGGCGTTCTATACACTTCAGAATTTATCTCATTAGCTATTTTAGAGATACTTGTAAGAGCTTCGAAAAATACTTCACCTGATTCTTATACTCTGACTTCATTTGAAATTCCGGAAAAGAATATTGTTCAGGTGGAATTAAAAAAATTAGGAACGGGTTGGAAATCCGACATTAATTATTCACAGGAAATTGGAAAACATTTTCTAATAACCAATAATTCACTTTGTCTTAAAGTGCCTTCAGCTATTGTACAACAGGAGAATAATTTTTTACTTAATCCTCTTCATGTGGATTTTAAAAAAATAAAAATTGTTAAATCTGAACTTTTGGAACTTGATAAAAGATTAATATTAAAATGAATAAGATCTTTTTGATAACAGGTGGAAATATAGGTAACAGAAAAAAAAACCTGGAAACAGCCGCAGCCCTTATTGAAAAGCGTGTTGGTGAAATTGTCAACCATTCAAAAATTTATGAAACAGAAGCCTGGGGTATTACTGATCAGCCATCATTTTATAACCAGGTTTTATTAATAGAAAGCAAATTTTCAGCGAAGGAAGTACTTGATCTGATTTTAAATATTGAAACAGAGATGGGAAGAAAAAGAACGGTGAAAAACGCTGCGAGAATAATCGACATTGATATTTTATTTTTTAATAATAGTATAGTAAACGAACAAAATCTTATAATTCCGCATCCGGAAATTGCTAACAGGAAATTTGTTTTATTGCCTCTAAACGAAATTGCGCCCCAAATGGTTCATCCTGTTTTAAGGAAAACAATAAAAGATTTACTCTTTGAAAACGGGGACCAGTTAAAAGTAATTGCAATTTAATCCGGTAATAAAAAGCTTTTTTTGCAGTAAACAAACAAAAATTGGAAAGGAGATCTTTCCTCCATTATAAATTTTTCTCGAAATGTGTTCTTTAATGGCTCTGTAATTTGTAAATTTTCAAAAGCATTAATAGAAAAAAAGTTAAGGTCAATAGATTTTCTATGTCCAAATAACAGGGAGAGAGCAGTGCCTCCAACTAAAGAAAATCCTTTTAATTCGTGAATATCCATTATTCTTTTCAATAAGGAAAAAGTATGGGATTCAACTGTCTCAGTTTGTAACATCTGAATTCGGTTAGGGGTTTGTTGATTACTGCGCTTGTAAGATACATTCTTGTTTCGGGCAAAAATTTTGCATTTAAAAGAGCCTTGCTAATTTTTTCATTTCCGTAATAACGCCGGCAATTGCGGATGTCCTGTACATCGCCACGCTCAAAAACCCGCTCGATCACAAAATTTGCTTTTGCATCATAATCTAAGTTTTCGAAATCAACATCCCGGAATATTCGCTTATTAAAAATGGGTTTTTCTTTTTGTGACATAATGCAAAGATATAATTCGGTCTTTTAGATGAAGGGATTGAAGAAATTCCCTGCTATTTTTGAATTCGGTTTTATTTCAGAAAAAGAAAATTTCTTTCTATTTTTCAAATGCATCAGCAATAGTCTTGGTATCCATAAAAACCTTTACACGAATTATTTTTTCATTTTGTAAAGTAAAAACCTGTGCCCAATCGGCGGAATAACTTTTTCCTGTTGGTTTTACTTCTGCTTCGTCATGGCCTATTACTATAACTGTGTCTTCGTTAGTACAAAAAGTTTTCGGAACAAATGATTTCATGTTAAGATTTTCATCCTGTATGGCAAACATTTTCATTACTTCATCTATTCCCGTAAAAGTTCCCGAAAAAGGAATAAAGGGTGCGCCTGCTCTTGTCCAGATTACGTTTTTATCAAAAGATGAAAGTACAGCAGGGATATTTCCTGCTCCGAAATCGCTATACATTTGCTGGATGACTTGCTGATTCTTGTTGGGCATGGTGGATAAAATTTGTGTCGTTAAAAAAATGGTTATCTGCTGTAGGTTCTACCTGGGCAATCTTATTTTGCTCGTGCCTGAATGTATACATTTTTTCATAAATAATTTTCCTTGCTCTGTTGAAATTTCCAATTGGCCTGTGATCAGGAAGCGCATGCCAAACATTAAAAGAAAGATTATCTCCAAATTCTCTTTGTTCGGGAGTATCAAATTTTTGTACCGGAATTCGAATCGTTGCTAATTTTTTAAAAGGGGAAGTCCATCGAACTGTTGGGTCTTCAACGGGCATTTTTTCGGCGTCAGTTTGAAACTGAACACAGAAATCAAAAATGATTTCATTTTTCATTAAAGTTTCTTTCATTTTTAAACGTAAAAAATCAGGATCGCTATTGTTCTGAAGGCAAGCCAGGTCGTTATCTTTTGATGGAAAAATGCCGTATTTAACTGCTCTTGTTTCATCTCCAAACCTATAAGGGACTGTGCTAAAATAGGCAAGTTCAAATGGGTGGTCGCAGTTTACTTTTGATTTGGCGCCATTGGTAAAGACCGATGCATTTTTAAAAATATATGGAATCTTTTTTAAAACAGGACCCTGGAAAGGCAGCATGGTGACCACTTGCAACACATGATAAAAATCTTCAACCCTTTTTGCTACAAATGATTTTGGATTCATTAGTATAAAATCCTGGTTGATTCCCGGTCCACTTTCAAGCGCAATTTTCTCACCGGGAACATTCATGATCTTGATCGCAAATCCCCGCACATCTTTTTTGTAATCGGGTAGAGGTTTGGTGCTGCCATTGCTCAATCTTATCCATGCCGGAAAAGAAGTTTCCTCTTTAAATAAGCCCACTTTTAATTCTGGTGGAAGATTTTTTTCAATCATAAATTCTGCTTTTACGCAGCCATTCATTTTTGGATGAATTTGCCGTTCCATCTTTTTATTTTTATCAAGCCTCAACATTTGCGACTTTAATAAGTCCACAATCTGGTTAGCTATTTTTTCTTCGCCGGGTTTTGGATATTCTTTTCCAATAATGAGTTTTTCTTTTGAATCATTTCTGTTCATAAAAGTTTTTTAATCTGTAAAAAAGAGAATCTTTTGGTATCCAGGCCAGGCTTGGTTTTTGGAAAGGGATAAGAGGATTTTAGAAAACAATTGAAGTACTTAGTCTTCGTATTATTATATGAATATAGTAAATTTCATTATCTTTAATTTTATCCTGCCAATCCCCGAAAAACCATTAGCTACTCAGACCTATTCATTCTATACCATTTCTATATATGAATAAAATTTTTTCGGAGCAAAACGACTGGAATGATCTTTTGGATTTTATTTCCTCAAAAAAGCTTACACCTATTATTGGCAAGGAAATGTTTAAGTTGAAACAAGGTGATGCTCTTATTCCAATTGATCAATATTTATCAGGGCAATTACTTAATTCGTACGAGATAACAGACCAACCGGATTTGACACTATTAAAGGCGATTGATTTCATAGTGAAAAATAAACAGGAAATGGAGTTGGTGGATGTTATCACCAGGTTAAGAGACATTGTGAAGGGTATCAACTTTGAATTTCCCTTGCTTACTGAACTTTTGGGGATTACTGATTTGAATTACTTTATCAACACAGTTGTTTATAATAATGTAGTTGAAAGTATTCTGTTTAAATTAAGAAATAAAACGCCCACCTCTATTAATTTTTCAATTAACGAGCCATTTTTAGACAGCGAAAACCTGGAGACTTTGCAAAACCCTTTTGTTTTTAATGTTTTCGGATCTCTGCTGGATACGGTAGATCCGGCATTGAGCGAAGAAGACATGTTGGAATTTACCACACGGTTCAATGAGAAAATGAATGATGTCAAAGCTGTTAACCTCATTAATGCGTTGAAAACAAGAAATCTTTTGTTTTTAGGTTGTGCTTTTCCTAACTGGATGGTTCGTTTTATTTTGCGTCTTTTGTCTAATCAACCGATGCATTCCTGGGGAACAACACTTCGAAAAATTGTGGTGGTAAATGACCCTTCCCCGGTTCGTGATGCACAATTTGATTTTTTAAAAAATTATAGAGTAAGTACCTACGAGGGCGATACAGGGCAATTTGTTACTGAACTGTCAGGCCAATGGAAAAAAAGAAATCCTTCAGCCGAAAAAAACAAAATGGTTTTTCTTAGTTATACGGTTAAAGATAAAGATGCAGTAGAAAATCTGAAAAAAGCAATTGAAGGAATCAATAATGTAAGTTGTTGGTACGACAATCGCGAGATAATTGCAGGAGATAATTTTAAAACAGAGATAGCTAAAAATATTAAATCGGCAGATCTGTTTATCCCGCTTATTTCTGAAAATAGCCTTATGCACAAAGACGGATATGTTCAGATAGAATGGTTCACTGCCGATAATGTTAACACTTTTAGAAAGATAGACGGAAGAACGGATAAATACCTGATGCCGGTAGTGATTGATGAAACCAATCCTTACAACGAAAATGTTCCAAAATATTTTTCGGAATTAAGTATTGGCAAAGTGCCTTCCGGCATCCCATCGTCTGAATTTATTAATCAAATCAGGGAGACCTTAAAATTAATTTAATCTCATCTCATCATGCCAACTAGTACCCGTGTTTCTTTTCAAGATGAGTCTTTGTTTATCGGCCTGGAATCTTATTCGGAAGCACATGCCAGTATGTTTTTTGGAAGAGATAAGGAAATTGATAAGCTTACCAGTTTAATTAAATCAAACACACTTACCATTGTTTTCGGAAAATCGGGAACAGGCAAAACTTCTTTGCTAAACGCCGGAGTATTTCCCCATTTGAGAAAAGATTATTTTCTTCCCTTCAGGATAAGGCTTGAGTTTAAAGACGATAGCCCTGATCTTGTGACTCAAATAAAACATATTTTAAAATCAGAAATCGAAAAATATGGGTTTAAAGTAGAATCCTATCCGGACAGTAAAACAACATTGTGGGAATATTTTCATTCTGAGCCATTATGGAAAAGCATAGCTCCCATAATGATATTCGATCAGTTTGAAGAAATTTTTACACTTGCTAAAAAAAGTAATCATTTTGGGGCTGATGAGCTGGCTAACTTTTGGGAAGAATTGGCTGACCTGATAGAAAACTCAATTCCTGAAAAACTAAAAAAGGAATTCCTTAATGAAAAAGACCATATTCATTACAGTTATAAAGATCAACAGGTAAAAATTGTATTTGCTTTCAGGGAAGAATACCTGCCGGAATTTGAAAGCATTTCAATAAAGATTCCTTCAATAAAATCTTCACGTTTCAGGCTGATGCCTTTGAATGGCAACCAGGCTTTGGATGTGATCACCAAAACGTGGAAGAACGAAATTGATGACAAAGAAGCGCACAAAATAGTCAGCTTTCTTATAAATGAAGAAGATGAAAATAAAAGTTACGAGCAAATAAGGATTGAACCCTCTCTTTTAAGCCAGGTTTGTACTTATATTGACAAAGAAAGGATCAACCAGGGACAAAGTAAAATTTCTTCTGATTTCCTTGACCGGTACCCAAAAGAAAGAATCCTTCATTCAATTTATAATGAAGTATTGCTTGAAAGTAACCAGGCTGTTTTAGGAACGAATCCTGATTTGACCAAAAGCCAAAGACCTGTCAATGATTTTTTAGAAGACAAATTAATTACAGATGAAGGATATCGCACTAAATATTCGGTAAGTGAGATTGATAAAATTTTGTTGCCCGGTGTTGATGTATTGAAACGGAAATATTTCGTGAGGGATGATGGAAAATCTATAGAATTAACTCATGATGTTTTAGCGCCAATAATTAAGGATGATAGAGAAATAAAACGAAAAGCAATAGCGGAGGCTGAGGCTAAAAGACGTGCCAACAGGCGATTTTTGGTTATTGCAATAATTGCGATAATAGCGGCTGTGGGGATTTGGATTGCAATTGCAGGCAAGGCCGTTTCTGATAAAAATGACGCAATTAAAAAACAGGCTGAAATCGAGAAGCAAATACAATCTGATTCCGATTCGCTCGGTGTAATCAAGGATTCTATAAAATTATTAAGAAAACCCCAAAATGGTAATCGGCTTGGTTCTGCACAATCAGGAAATAAAACGGACGACAACGAATTGTTGTTGAGCAGTTTAAAAATGGACAGTCTTCAGCTTGATTCCATGCAAAATAGGTTTGCTGAAATTAATAACCAGCGCTCAATACTAAAAAATGAAATTGCTTCGCAGGATGCCAGGATTGCTGAATTAATTAATAACAATAATGCTTCTGCACTTATAACTGATCAAGCAAAAAGATCGATTCTGTTTTTGCAAAGACGAGTTACATTCGATAGTACTAAATTGGCAGATCTTAAGGAAGCATACGCGAAATTAAGCAGGGAGTTCCAGGATTACAGGATAAAACATCCTGAACTATATTCTCCTTCAGGAAGGATAGATGATAATGCTGCTGATACGAATAGTTTGAAATTAAATGTTCATTTTGAGTTTAGCAAAACCCCTCCCCAAAATTTATTGATATACCTGATTCCAGATGTTAAGGCTAATGAAAAACTCATAAAGAAATCCAGGGTTTATGAAATAGGTTGCGACCCGAAACTGGATAATGTCAAAGGTAAAAGAATCGGCGAGTATAAAAATGGTTTATATGTTTTTTACAATGTTAATCCCGGAAAATATTTTATAAAAGTTTGCTCTTATTATGGAGGTTTTGAGGATTATACTAAAACGAAAAATGGGAATGTGACTATTAAATTTGATGCTTCTCCACCAATTAGATAAAATTATATTTTATTGATTGTTTAAGAATTCAGCAATCTCTTCAAAATTTTCGAAAAATTTTGCACCATTTTCTTTAATCATTTTGCCTGATTGCTTTAAGGACTTCATTTGGTGTTCAGAAAAAGCTTTACCATCATCTTCCTTCAGAAAAGAAAATATAGTTTTTGAAGGTCGTTTATTACTATCATCCACGACTTCGGCAATGGCATAAAAGCCGGTCATTTTCGGAGTAATAACATAAAGGCAAAAATCGCAGATTTTTCTTTGCCTTATTTCTTCCTCCATCATTGCAGGCGTCCAATCATCACCAGTCTGCGGTTGAAAATAATCAATCTTCAATCTTGGAATGAGAGCCTCGCGCCATTTTGATCCGTTACAAGTGCCGCCTAAAAAAACTTTTTTCATTGCTGCTTAAATTATAGTAGGATTAATAATCTATTTTAAAATACTGAGCTATTGAAAACAACAAATACTGAGCCATTCAATTAGTAATTGGCAAGAAATGAATCGCTAATATTCCTTATAAAAAATCCATAATGTATATTTTTTATAAGTTAATCAACAAATAATACAGAATCTTATTTTTCTGCACGAAGTTTTTATTTATTTATATAATTAAATTATTGTAAATTATCCTGGAATATATCCCAAATCATTTTATTTAACCTTAAAAATTAAAACAATGATAGAGTCTCCGGTAACAGAAAAAACTAATTTAAATCAGCCTGCATGGCTTACTGTTGTTAGAATTATACTGGGTCTTATACTTTTTTGGAAGGGAATTGTTTTTATAAGGGATACTGAATACTTAAAGTCATTGCTTGAACATTCAGGTATAGGTGTTTTTTCAAAAAATGCTGAAACCCTAACATTTATCGTAGCCTATTTAACTTTATTATGTGGTTTACTTATTCTTTGTGGCTTGTTTACAAGAACTTCTTCTATTGTACAAATTCCTATACTTCTTATAGCTATTATTTTTGTCAATAGTAAAAATTTAGGCCAAAGCACATCAGAATTAATTTTATCAATTGTAGTATTTCTTTTGCTGATACTTTTTGCAATAAAAGGAAGCGGAGCTTTGTCGGCTGATGAATTCTTCAGAACCTATTACAAGGCAGGCACAGAAAAAGGGAATACGGACCGGTTTGTAAATAAGTTATAAATAGTTGACTAAATAAGCCCGTTTTCTATTGCCACACGGACAAGGGAAGCTGTATTGTTAGCATTAATTTAGTAAGCAAATTTTTACGGTGTGAATCTAGATGCATCTACGCGAGATAAGAACAGGGAATAAAATATTCATAGTATGGCTTATGTTTGATCGGATTAAATCTGATGATATAAAATCGTGTTGCGAGAAGCTTTAACATTAAAATAAACCGTTTTCTGTTTTTGGCGGTAAAATAAACCTGAGTACTTATTTATTTTCGTTTACGCTTGCTTGTTATATTCGAAATAAAAATCAGGACTATTTGTTGCTTTACTGTTTTTGTGATATAATTCTTTAATGTGAATAAAAACTTACGCTTTTCCACCTGATAAAAAAAGATTAGCTTATTTTGGTCCGATCAAATTGTGATGAAAACAAAAAGCCCGTCCCTGATTTTTCTATTTTTTTCTATTCTTTTCATTTTATTTCAAAATGCAAGCGGCCAGGAGATTACCACCAGCACTACGAAAATTTATTATAAAAGTGCGCGTGGGCCTTATTGGACAAAATCTCAATTGGATTCATTTTTAATTTCAAAAAACAATAACCGTTATAAATTAGTTGCCAGAAATTCAAAAATTGAAAAAAGAAATGATAGCCTCATTTATTATGTGAATCTAAGGCTGGATCCTGTGGCTGTAGATAATAATGATAAGCCTTGGGTTGGACAAAACATACCGCCATTTTTTTTAAAAGATATTAATGGAGATCAATTTAATTCAAAGAGCCTGATAGGAAAACCATTGGTAATTAATTTATGGTTTACAACTTGCGGCCCTTGTATAGAAGAGATGCCCGATTTAAATAAACTCAGAAATGAATACAAAGATTCGGACGTGATTTTTCTTGCTATCACTTTTGATACTAAAATGGCTGTTAGAAATTTTTTGAAGAAACACAACTTTAACTTCACAATTATTCCCGATGCAAAATTTTATTGTGATCATGTAACCCAACTTTACCCGGTTACTTTTTTTGTAGATAGAAAGGGTGTTATCCGTTTTGCGGAGCATGTGCTTCCTTTTTCATTTGAAACATTAAATTCTGATCTCAAATCTATTCTGGAAAATAATTTTTAATTTCATATATCGAAAATATTAAACTCAATTTTATGGTTGACGAAACATTGATCACAGCAAGCAATCAGCTTGAAGGATATAGAATTTCAAAACATCTTGGAATTGTTCGGGGTATTACGGTTCGGTCAAGAAGCCTTTTCGGAAATATCGCAGGTGGCCTGCAAACATTATTAGGCGGCACCATCTCCGTCTATGTTGATCTTTGTGAGAAAACAAGATTGGAAGCGTATCAAAATATGATAGAACATGCGAATGAAAAAGGCGCGAATGCTATTATTAATATGAGGTACGATGCTAACGAGGTAATGAATGGAGTTACAGAAGTTTTATGCTATGGAACAGCGGTTCAGGTGGTTAATTTATGATGTATTTTTTAGGTAAAAAATGGCCTGCGGAATTGGATTTATACGAATTAATAAGTTTATAGTAAACCAACAAATTTGCCGGAATTTTATTTTGCCAATCCATTACTTTACTGTTCTAATTGATAATGTTATTACTTTAAATTCCTTTGCGAAAGGAATTTAATATTATTTTTTATTGCCGCTTTTATTTTTAGGTAAAAAATTATAAAGATATTTTATGCATATCAGGATTTTAGTGACGGGAGGCACTTTTGACAAGGAATATAATGAACGAACCGGCCAGCTTTTTTTTAAAAACACTCATCTCCGGGAAATGCTGAGGCGGGGAAGATGTATTGCGGATGTGGCTGTAGAAACCCTTATGATGATGGACAGCCTTGAGATGACGGACAAAGAGCGAAAAATAATTGAAAACCATTGCAGAAATGCAGGTGAAAAACACATTGTTATTACGCATGGTACTGACACTATGGAAGTGACCGGCAAATACCTATTGGAAGCCGGGATTCCCAAAACGATTGTGCTTACCGGTGCTATGATTCCTTATAAATTTGGAAGCTCTGACGGATTCTTTAACCTGGGAAGCGCTCTTGCCTTTTCCCAGATTTTGCCTTTTGGCGTATATGTGGCCATGAACGGGCAATATTTTGATGCGGCACATGTAAGAAAAAATAAGGAAAAAGGAATTTTTGAAGCTTTGTAAAGAAAAATTTGCTATTTGGCTAAATTTTTTTGAACTGGTGTTTTAAATTTCACACTATTATAATGAAATATACTTTTACCATACCTCCACATATTTGACTTCAGAAAAGTGATTATTTCTAAATCCTTTTCATCTATAGCCGGATTTTCTGCTTCAATTCTCTGTCTTTGTTTTTAATAATTAATGTTTCGGTAAGTAAAAATCATGCCTCGGTTTTTATTCCCTCCTTTATTGAAGCATTTCTGATGTAAAAATTGTCTTTGCTGAAATATTTAGTCGTAAAAATTAAGGCAATGATAAAAACTTTACTTTTATTTCCTGTTTTATGTTCTGCTTTATTCTCTGTGGCTCAGACCCGTCCAATCAATGGCCGTGTAGATGATAAAGCAGGTGTGGGAATATCCAATGTAACTATCACCGTTAAAGGAACTTCACAGGCAGTGGTTACCCAATCTGACGGTACTTTTAAAATTAATGTTCCGGAAAAAACAAAGGCCCTTTTAGCAACTGCGATAGGTTATGCACCAAAGGAAGCAGACATCACTGATAAAAATTATGTGGAAATTGTTTTAGATCGACAGGAGAAACAATTAGAGAGCGTCGTAGTATTGGCTTATGGCTCACTGGTAAAAAGAAAGGTTACCGGGGCAGTTTCCACTGTGAGTAGCACCCAGCTTGAAAATAAACCTTTTACTTCTGTGGATCAGATGTTGCAGGGAAAAGTTCCGGGATTGCAATCCGTAAGCCCAACCGGTCAGCCGGGTGGCGCACAAACAATTCGTATCAGAGGTGTAAGTTCGGTTACAGGAGTGAATGACCCGTTATTCATAGTAGATGGAATACCTGTAAATTCAGGTGATTATTCAAGAAATACCAATACTACCAATACGTTAGCGGGTATTAATCCAAATGATATTGAAAGTGTTACTGTTTTAAAAGATGCCGCTGCCACTGCTATCTATGGTTCCAGGGCCGCGGCCGGTGTAATATTAATTACTACCAAAAAAGGAAAGTCAGGAAAAACCAACCTTTTTGTGGATGCCGAACAAGGGATGTCTGATATTGCTTTTCAGAGTAATCTTTCAAAACCGCTCAACAGGCAACAATTCCTTGACCTTACTAAAGAAGGGCTGGTGAATGCCGGAGCGTCCGATGACCAGTCAACTAATATTTTAAACAGCCTGGGAGCCAACTCAACTAATAATGTAAACTGGCGTGATGTGGTAAGCCGCAATGCTAATTTTACCAACCTGAATTTTTCAGCTACCGGTGGCGACCAGAAAACTACTTTCTATACTTCCATCGGATATAATAAGCAACAATCGCCGGTTATCGGGTCTGGATTTGAAAGATATTCAGGAAATATTAGCCTAAGTCATCAAGCCACAAGCCGGCTTTCATTTGATGTAAATATTCTTGGCTCATATTCTGATCAAAATACCCCCACACAGGGAGGTGCTTTCCGCAACCCTGTACTCGCTGCTTCTTTCCTTCTTCCTACAAGAAGCCCTTATGATTCTAACGGAAAAGTTTATTATGGAAGGGATATCTTTAACCAGGTTTACAATCCTCTTGCCATTGTACAATACGACAGGGCAACTTTCCGGAACATTAAAACCATTTCAACAATAAGCGGGAAGTATGAAATTTTGCCGGACTTTTATTTCACTTCTACATTTGGAATAGATTATTTTAATATAGAAGAAGAATCATACCGCAATCCGTTCTTCGGTGATGCGCGTACTACATCCGGCAGTGTTACCAACCTGGTAACAAGGGTTTCTAATTTTGTATGGACAAATCTCCTCGATTATCATCATGACTTTTTTCAAAATAAAAGCCTTGGAATGGATGTAAAAGCAGGTTACGAAGCACAGAAATCTAAAGAATATGATGTTACAGCTATCGGTACTGGTGTTCCATTTTCTACAGTGCTTAAACTACCTGTGCCTAGTACGCCTACAGAGGCAAGCGGCGCCAGGATTGACTTTTCGCAAATTTCTTTGTTTTCCATTCTGCAATTAAATTATAACTCTAAATATTCATTAAGCGGGAGCTTCAGAAATGACGGTTCATCCCGCTTTGGACCTAAAGACAGATACGGTTCCTATTGGTCCGTGGGTGGCGCATGGAATATTGACAGGGAGAATTTCTTAACCAACGTAACGCCCATCAGTGTATTAAAATTAAGAGCTTCTTATGGTATCACCGGTGATAACCGTGGAGTGGAGCCTTACGACTGGCGGGCAACTTATGCCTTCGGAGCGGATTATAACCTGCAGCCGGGAAGCTTTCCGAATACAGTGGGCAACGCTAACCTTACATGGGAATCTAATAAGCAGGCTGACATAGGAGCGGATTTTGAATTGTTCAATAATCGTATGGGAGGTACTGTGGATTGGTACAAACGAACCAGTAAGAATCTTTTGTTTGATGTTCCTCTGTCACTCACATCAGGTTTTCCCACTTTCAAAAGTAACATTGGAACAATGGAAAATAGCGGATGGGAATTGGAACTTCATGGCTTTCCTGTGAGAACAAGGAACTTTACCTGGGAATTGGCATTTAATATTTCATTAAATAAGAATAAGGTTACTTCACTTCCAAATAATAATGCTGATATCATTGATGGAAACCAGATTCACAGGGTAGGGGATGATGTCACATCCATCTATACCCGTGCATGGGCCGGGGTAGATCCCGCCAATGGCGATCCTTTATGGTATACCGATGCTACACATAAAACTACCGTCAATACTCCGCCTGCTTACCGGGAAATTATCGGGCATGCAGCACCAAAAGGCTTCGGTAGTTTTAGTACCTCTCTGGATTATAAAGGATTGAGCCTTAGCGCACAGTTTAATTACCAATATGGAAATCTTGTATACGACAACTGGGGATTTATCCTCATAAGCGATGGCTCTTTTCCAGGGCTAAACAAAAATCAGAAAGAACTGAACAGATGGCAAAAACCAGGCGATAAGACAGATGTTCCCATTTATATTTATGGAAACAGCAACAGCTCAAATGAAGAATCTTCCCGCTGGTATTATAAAGGAGATTTTATCAGGCTTCGCGATCTTACTTTATCATACGATTTTCCAAAACCATTGATAAAAAAAGCAAAAATGAATAGCATCTCTGTTTATGTAAAAGGAACCAACCTGTGGACAAAGGCTTTTGATAAAAACATTACGTTTGATCCCGAACAGGGATTCAATGGCACCAACGATTTACAGGTTTATATCCAACGCACCATCTCTGCAGGAATTAAAATAGGTTTTTAAATTATTGAATAAAAAAATGAACGCAATGAAAATTAAATATATATTATTCGCTTTGTTATTGATAGCCATAATTATATCATCATGCAAAAAGTCATTCCTTAACCTGGAGCCTTATGACCAGGTGCCAATAGACGCAGCAATTACCGACGAAACTGAAATGGCAACAGCTTTAAATGGAGCTTATAACAGTCTTCATACTGATCATCGCAACGATCCTGATAATGATCAATCAAATCTTTTTGACAGGACTTTACCCTTGATCGGCGATTTATTGGCCGATAACGTAGCTATCGTAATTGACAATTCCAACAGATATACAGATGTATTTAATTACAGCTATCTCAATACAAATTCGTGGGCAAGAGATACGTGGTCAGCCGGATACAGTACTATTCTTTCTTTAAATAATATTATAAATGCAGATATCCCGGTTACGCAAACTTCCTCGCAGTTAAAAGGGGAAGCATTGACGTTACGTGCCCTGGTTTATTTCTACCTGGTAAGATTATATGCAAAGCCTTTTACAGTAAATCCCGAAGCGCCGGGTATTCCCCTGGTACTTACTTATGATCCTACTTTAAAGCCTGCGCGAAGCAAAGTTTCTGAAGTTTATACGCAAATAATAAAAGATTTGACAGATGCATTTGGGCTGATGACCAATACTTCTAAAAATTCTTCTTATGTTACCAAATATGCAGCAAGGGCTTTGGAAGCTAAAGTGGCGCTTACAAAAGGCGATTGGGCCGGCGCCAAATCAGCAGCTCAGGATGTAGTGAGCAACGGTGGATATTCGCTGGCGGCTGCTTCAGAGTATATTGCTTATTGGAGCAATCCCTCACCGGTCAGCAACAAAATGGAAACTATATTCGAAGTTTCTAATGACGGAGTAAATAATAACGGCAACAACAGCCTTGCTTATTTTTATGACCCTGCCGGTTATGGAGATGTATTTGCAGTGGATGCATTATATAATTTATATTCAACTACGGATATAAGAAAGCAGTTAATGAAACCCGGAGATAAATCCGGTCAGCCTATTAAGATTGTTTTAAAATATCCTAATGCATCTAATCCTGATGACAAAGACGATGATAAAATACTTAGATATTCAGACATACTGCTGATTCTCGCAGAAGCGGATGCGCATACAGATAATGAAAACGATTCCCGCCTTTACCTGAACAAAGTTGCTCAACAAAGAGACCCTTCTTTTAGCGGATTTACATCATCTGGCCAAACACTAATTGACGATATTATCCGGGAGCGCCGTAAGGAACTGGCCTTTGAAGGCGACCGTTATTGGGACCTTGCAAGACTTAATCTTGATGTAACCAGGGTCAATCTCAATAATAATTATCCTTCGAATACTCCTTTGACTTTATCTGCTGGAAATGATAAAAGAATTTGGCCGATACCACAAGCTGAAATAGATGCCAATCCGAATATTGAGCAAAATCCGGGTTACCAATGATTTTTACAGAAACGGTTACCCGCATATCAATAATATTATTATTATCGCATTTGCTCTCTCTTCATACAGTGGCTCAGCAGAACAACTCGTTTCGGGTAAATTCTGTAAACGGGGACAGTGCAAGGTTTTACCGTTCCTTTTACCGGTATCCGCAATTTATTCAAGGGTTTATTCTTTTAAAAAATAAGAATACTGCATCGGCGCTGGTTGATTATAACCAACTATCAGGGCAAATGCTTTTCATAAACACAAAAGGAGATACACTTGAAATTTCCAATCCGGAAAACATCAGCTACGTGGCCATATTGAACGATACTTTTTATTATTTTGACAAATCTTATATTGAAAGAATTTCCCATTATGACGGAGTTAATCTTTTTAAAAAAGAAACAATTCAATACAATGGGAGAGAGAGAAAAGGCGCTTATGGTGGGTACTCTAAAACTGCAGCAGCTAACGCTATCGATAAAGTTCCTGATGAAAATGGTATAAAGAGAATTGGCGTTGATGAGAATACCTTGTATGCTATCTCTACTCATTATTACCTCTCTAATGTGCCAGGTAATTTGGTTCCGGCAGTTAAAAGAAATTTTAAAAAGCTTTTTCCCAAAAAAGGAGAAGAATTAAATGAATACCTCTCAAAAAATAAAGTCAATTATAATTCTGGAAAAGACCTGTTCAACCTTATAGAATTTTTACAAAACTGATTGAATGTTTCAGGCATCGCGTACCCATCTTCTAAAGGTTTGCGCGGTTTCCTGGCTTACAATAATGGAGTGGTTTATTTCAGGTACGTTTAGGTCAATAAGCAATTTTACTTTTTCAAATGGTTTAAAACCCTTCACATAATCCAGGTTTACAATGTACTGCCGGTTAGCCCTGAAAAAAGTATCTTGATCCAATTCTATTTCAAGTTCCGTAAGCGTTTTATCTAGAATATATTTTTGGGAAAGCTTGTCAATTGCAAACACGATTTTATTTTCGGTGTAAAATAATATTACATCCTCAAGCCGCAACAAAATATGCGCCTGGCCCCTTTTTACCAACAAACGTGACTTGTGTTTGCCTTCAATAAAATTCATCATTTTTGAAATAGACATATTTTGAACATTATTTACAAAATGATTCTGAAGATTTTTATATTTCCACAGCGCTTTGCTGATATCCCTCTTTTCTACAGGTTTCAATATATAATCGATACCATTATTTTCAAAAGCCAGCAGCATAAACTGGTCATAGCATGTAGTAAAAATAACCGGGGTTTGTATGCCCGCCTGTTTAAATATTTCAAAACTTAAACCGTCTGTTAATTGTACATCGCTGAAAATAATATCTCCCTGCAAAGGCTCGCTCCGGAAATAGGCTATACTTTCTTCCACCGATCTCAGCTTAGCTATGATATTTACTTCTTCAGAAGTTTCCAAAAGGACTTTCGATATCACTTCGATCGCCGGAGTTTCGTCTTCAATAATAATTACATTTATCATAGCTATAAATTTTGATAGATTATTGGCAATTTTACAATGTATTCATTGTCCATATCCTCAATGGTAATAGGTTTTTTACAAAAAGCCTGGTAACGGGATTTCAAATTTTTCAAGCCGATTCCGGTAGAGTTTTCGGCATATTTCTTTTGTTTCTTATTATTTTTTATCAACAGAAACTCATCAATTAATTCAATAGAAATATTCAACGGGCATTGGCTTGTAAATTCATTGTGTTTAATAGCATTTTCAAGGGTTATCTGCAGGGCAAAAGGAACAATCATAATCCTGCCATCTTTCTGGCCATTCAGGCAATTGGATAAGTTAATTTGATTATCGTATCTTAATTTTACCAGGAAAAAATAGTTTTCAATAAATTCCATTTCATTGTGAAGGGAGATCAGGTCCCTTTCTTTATTGATTAGAAAATATTTAAAAACACTTGCCAGTTTACTGTTAAACTCATACGCCGTATCCGCGTCATTTAAAATAAGATGCGAAAGCGTGTTAAGCGAATTAAAAATAAAATGCGGTTCCAGTTCATTTTTAAGATTCTCCATTTCGGCAACAGACCTTTCCCAGTCAAGCTGTTCCACAACTTTTGAATCAATCTCTCTTTCTTTACTTAGATATAATATTTCATAAACGAGCGTAAAAACAATTACCGCAAAAACAGATAAAATAATAATCAGCAAATAAGGAACCCATTGAAAATTTTCCTTCGAGATCTTATACCAAACCAGGGCAAGGATGCCTGCAATAGCGCCACCGAATAGAGCATTTGTAAAAGAGACAGTGGCAATCTTTATAAAAATATTTTGATCAGGCGGAAACCAATCTCTTATTTTATGGTGAATCCATGTAGAACAAGCCCAAATGCTCCATGACATGAAAATAAAATAAACATAAATAGCAATAAGTTCGAGAGGGGAATAAAACGAATATGTAACAATATCAGATAAAAAGGGGATTATGATTCCCAAAAACGGAATAAAGAGAAACCGTAAAATTTTATCTTTAATCATTACAAAATATATTATAGAAGTAAGTCAGATTTACCTGGAAAAAAATCCGTTAAAGAGAAAATATATTATCAAATCTATTTGGTATAAATGTTAAAGCATATACAAATATGCTGTTTAACAGTAATTCAATTATAAACGGTTTGTATATCGCATATTAATAGAATCCTGTTGATAATAGTACGTTTGGAGTGATACAAAGTTCCAATATTTATACCTATTTTTTTTGAATTGAAAAGCTTGGGGAATTATTATTAACGCTTTACGTAAGAATATTAATGTTCCGGCAATTTAAAATTTGTTTCGAAAATACAGATCCCTAATTTTATATTCTTCTCATGTGTATAGGAAAGTACACATAGCGAGCGGGCATTCCTGTCCGCTTTTTTATTTAGTTGCAAATCAAGGGCAAATAACTAATTGGCAGGCCGGATGATTGTGATTTGAATAGTGAACCAACTTTTATGTAAGATTTTTATTTTCAAATAAAACGAATAGCTTGTAGAAATCAAAACTCCCATAATTACCGGAATTATGGGAGTTGTTTAATTAGTTAGGTAAAAGAATTTTTTTTGGCGGAGAGAGAGGGATTCGAACCCCCGGAGGTGTGACCCTCAACGGTTTTCAAGACCGCCTCATTAAACCGCTCTGACATCTCTCCGGCGCAAAAATAAGGTTTGGCGTTTAATCAAAAAACTAATTCCTTTATTTTTTTAAAGATAATTTTTTGCAAACTGTTTTTTTCAAAAGCCTGGAATAAAAAAACCGTTTCCTTAGGAAACGGCTCTTAGATTGCAAGTCAAAATAAAACTCTTGACTGTAAAATAAATACGATAATTATTTTGCAGAATCTGAACTCATTTTAGTTGAATCAGACATAGTGTGCATAGTGTCCATAGCAGCAGGTGTTGTCATAGTATCTACCGGAGCAACTGTTGTAGAATCAGTAGTAGTTTCTGTTGAAGATGAACCACCGTTACAAGCTGTTAAAAAAGCGGCAACTGCGAAAATGGCTAATAATTTTTTCATTTTGTTTAATTTTAGATTTTTTAAATATTTCTTATTTATACCTATATTTTAAAAAGGTAACCCATTCTTTAAATTTTTTTAAATTTTTTTTTGGGTTACTTTTCCATTTTATAAGTATTAATTATTAGTTGAGTGAAAACGATTGAACAGGAAACGCTTTTATTAAAAGGTCTTGCAGCGAACGATACTGATGCTATTGAAACTATTTACCGGGAGAATTTTTCAGCCATCAAGGCCTTTATTATAAAAAACAATGGTTACACAGATGATGCGCTTGATATTTTCCAGGAGGCAATGATCGTTTTATTTGAAAAGGTTAAGCCAGGTTCTTTTACTTTAAGTTGCCAGTTGCAAACATATTTATATTCAATATGCCGGCGGCTTTGGTTAAAGAAATTGCAAAAGCAAAACCGATTTAACCCTTCATTGGAAACTATTGAGGAGATAGTGCCGGTAGATGATGAAATTGAATATCACGAGAAAAAGAACAGCGATTTTTTGTTTATGGAAAGTGCGTTGCAAAAGATAGGCGAGCCTTGTAAGAGTTTGTTGGAAGCGTTTTACCTTGAAAAAAAATCAATGCCGGAAATAGCTGATTCTTTTGGATATACCAATGCCGACAACGCTAAAACACAGAAATACAAATGTCTTATGAGATTGAAAAAAATATTCTTCGCACAATATAAAAATAAGGACTAGAAATGGAAGAAAATCTACTTTTTGATGCAGTTGAAAGATACCGCAGCGGCCAGATGGATGAAAAGGAAAAATTATTTTTTGAAGAATTGAAAAAAAATAATCCCGAAATTGACCAGGTAGCTGCGGAACATTCTTTTTTTCTTGCAGAACTCGAAAGAATAAGTGAACAAAAAAAACTTCGTCACAACCTCAATGAAGTTGAAAATAAACTGATTAATGAAGGTGTGATTTCCGGAAGCAAAGCAAAAGGGAAAGCAAAAATTGTTTACCTCTGGAATCGCTACAGGCGTACTATTGCAGTGGCAGCAGCTATTGCGGGCATCGTTTCTTTAAGCACGGCTACCATTATTTCCAGGTATTCGGAAAATAAAAAAGTAGCTGTTATTACTCCTCTTGTTGATCACAAACTCAACCAGTTTGAATACAAACTGAATGAAATTGAGCATAAATTAAATGATGCCGCCTCAACTCATGTGCCTTCAAAACCTAAGTTTGAAGCCAACTTCAGGGCTACAGGTTTCCTTCTGGATGGCAAAGGATATTTGATTACCAATGCCCATGTGGTTCAGAATGCTAAAAACCTGATTGTTGAAAATAAAAAAGGTGATCAGTTTTATGCAGAGCAGATTTATTCCAATTCTGTAACTGATCTTGCTATTTTAAAAATAACCGATACTTCTTTTAGCAGAGTTAACTGATCTTCCTTATACTTTTACAAAATCCGGGGCTGAGCTTGCCGAGCCAATATTTACTTTAGGATATCCCCGGGAGGAGGTGGTGTATGGCGAAGGATATTTAAGTGCTAAGTCCGGTTATTATGGCGATACCACTTCTTACCAGATAAGTATTTCGGTAAATCCCGGAAATAGCGGTGGCCCTGTGATAGATAAAAATGGCGAAGTAATTGGGATCATCAGCAGTAAAGAAACAAATGCGGACGGTGTGGTTTTTGCAATCAAATCTAAAAATATTTATTATGCATTGAAAGAAATTAAAAAAGATAAAGATATTACAATTAAAACGCCTGCAGTTAATACTTTAAAAGGGTTGGACCGCGTAAAGCAGATAAAAAAATTGGAAGATTTTATTTATAAAGTTAAAGGGAATTAATTTAGTTAAATGTAAAAAAAGCTGGATTTGACCGGAATATTTTAGTAAGGATTTTCTTGTAAATCATCTGTGTGTCAGTGAATAAACAAATAAAATGAATTCCTATTTTGATTTATTATGAAAATAAATGTTCCGGATAAGCACCTTGTGCAATTAATTTATTAATTTCTTCTTTTACCTGCGGAGCATCTTCTTTGTAGGTAACTCCAAACCATTGTGCCGAAGTTGGAATTACTTTTATTTCTCCTTTGCCTTCAGCAATAAAAGAATCTCCGATAATGGGAATAAAAAATTCTGCTTTTGGATTGGTTCCGTTTTCCTGCAAAAACCTGATAAATAATTTTTGAATGTATTCAAATACATTGGGATCAAAACCCCAGAAATTCATACTCACCACGGTATCAGCCGGTAGAGGAACATTCAGGCCGTCTTCTGTATAAAAGATTTTTCCATTTTCAGGGAAAATTTTAGTTCTTTCATTAATGTGAGATAAGTTTCCATTTATATCAACTTCGCAAACGCCGCGGCTTACTGTTCCATTCTCTGAAATTGTTTTTGAAAGTTCGATAACCAATGATGCAATATTTTTTAGGAGAAACTTCGTCCGTTAAAAATTTTACCGCTTTTTCAAAAGCATCTCTTCCGTAAAAATCATCAGCGTTAATAACTGCAAACGGTTCATTTATCGCGTCTTTAGCACATAAAACAGCATGTGCAGTTCCCCACGGTTTAGTGCGTTCTTCAGGCAATTGAAATCCTTCTGTAAATGAACTCATTTCCTGGTAAACATATTCAGTTTTTACTTTTCCTTTTAGTTTGGGTTCAAATAAATTTTTAAAATCTTCGGCAAAAGATTCCCGATTAATAAAAACAATTTTGCCGAAACCACTGGCAATGGCATCATAAATTGAATAATCAATAATGGTTTCGCCATTAGGGCCAAAAGAGTCCATTTGCTTTAATGCCTCCATAACGGCTTCCCATTCCTGCTGCTAAAACTAAAAGTGTTGGTTTCATCTTTATTAAGTTTATTTAAATTTTTTTAATAATTATATTGCTGCGAAAATAAGAAAGAAAGATTTATGCCACAATCTGACGTCTATGAAATATATAATCGGAATTGATTTTAATGAGCCTGCAATACAGATTTTGAAGGATGAACTTTTTGAAAAAAAAGAATTGAAGTGTCGATGCTCAGGCTGGATGAAATTCATCCTGTGATATCAGGAAATAAATTATTTAAACTGATTTATTTTTTGAAAGAAGCAAAGAAATCTGTTCATAAAACTATAATTACTTTTGGTGGTGCGTATTCAAATCATCTTGCTGCCACTGCATTTGCATGTGAAAAAATTAAATATAAATTCTGTTGGAATTGTGCGTGGTGAAAAGCCAAAACATCTTTCCCACACGTTGCAATTTTGCCTTGCCATGGAATGCAACTTGAATTTATCAGCCGTACTTTGTATAAAAAATTGACAGAATTTTTTATAAAGAATTAAAAAGTAAATATGGTGGACATATTTTAATTCCCGAAGGTGGTTTTTCAAAAAAAGGAAAAGAAGGCGCTTCATTAATTATAATTATTTTACTGATAAAGATTATTCCATGTTTGCTTTGCCTGTTGGTACCGCAACTACTTTTGCCGGAATTGTGGATGCGAATGAAAACTGAAACAAAGATCATGGGTTTTGGTGTTTTAAAAAATCATGAATGACATTGCCGAAAGATTTGAAGAATTGAAAGTTAATCCTTCAAAAAAATATTTTTTTATCAATGATTATCATTTCGGTGGCTATGCAAAAAAAACGATGAATTAATTTCTTTCATGAATTGGTTTTATTCAAAACATTCCATACCTCTGGATTTTGTTTACACCGCCAAAATGATGTTTGGAATTTACGATCTGATCGATCAAAAATTATTTTCAATCCTGGCTTCAAAGATATTATGCATTCATACCGGCGGTTTGCAAGGAAATGATTCGTTGCCTAAAGAATCATTGCTGTTTTAAAGAAAAAAATAATATCGATTACAGTAAACAACAAATATTCTGATTCTTGATTTCCTATTATTTCAAATAAATAGAATCCATATTTTCTCCGCAATGCAGCATTCCTGATTTATAAACGGGTCTTTTTTACCAAGATAGGGATTATTGATTTCTGAGGAGTGCTTAGCCAGTTGGCAGGTTTATCTTCTCCAAATGCCATTGGGCAGTTTTGCCAGTAAAGTTTCTCGCCTTCATATCCAACAGTTTTTAAAAATGGATATAAGTTTTCAGAAACCATACTAAAATCATGGCGCATTTCAGTAATGTCGTTTTCTTCCAAGATCGGTTTGGCATTGGCTTTTATATCGCTTATATTTTGCTGAACCGCCATAAAAACCGAAGAATCTTTTTCCTGTAATTCATCTAAGATGAAGCTATCAGCAGAAGCAATAAAGCCAGCAGTTTTTATTTTAATTTCAGAAGTATCTGCATCAACAAAAGCATTTTTCATCGCTATATAAGAATTGATAAGCGATGTAATTTGCTTGTCAAATTCAGATGAATGTTTTTTTGCTGCGTTAGTTGGTTTGATTTTGTTGAATTGGTAGTTTTATTTGCAGATTTAAAAAATAAAAACCATAACGGCTATTATTACCACAATTACAATTACAACTGCCAATACTTTTTTCATTCATTTTCCTTTTAAATGGTCAATATACTCAGGAAAGCTTTTCAAGTCCGGTTTTAATTCTTTTGAAACCTTCTTCAATATTTTCCATGCTGTTGGCAAAAGATATCCTGATATATCCCGGTTGGCCAAAGGCATCGCCGGAAACGGTAGAAATATGCGCATGATTTAAAAGATACATGCAAAGGTCGCCTGAATTATTAATGGCTTCGCCTTCAAAACTTTTTCCAAAATAATAACGCACATCAGGGAAAACATAGAAAGCGCCCTGGGGTTCAGTGCATTTTACATTTGGCATATCTTTTAATAATTCAATAACCCTTTGTTTGCGACGTTTAAATTGTTTAACCATTTCAAAAGTAGGCGGTTAAAGGGGCTTCAAGGGCGGTGATGGCTGCACGTTGTGTTATTGAATTGGTGCCACTTGTAAATTGTCCCTGTATTTTTTCACATGCTTTTGCAACTTCAGGAATGAAGCTGTGTAACCCAATCTCCAGCCGGTCATTGCAAATCCTTTGCTTAATCCGTTGATAATAATTACACGTTCTTTGATGTAAGGAAATTGGGCGATGCTTTCATATTTTCCACTTCAGTGTGAGAATAATTGATGTATTCATAAATTTCATCGCTGATGATAAATACATTCAGGATGTTTTTCAAAAACTTTTGCCAAAGCTTCCAATTCTTCTTTTGAATAAACGGAGCCTGTAGGATTGCATGGTGAAGAATAAATAAACAATTTTGATTTGGCACTAATGGCATTTTCCAATTGCTCAGGCGTGATTTTCAAATCGTTTTCGGGACGTTGCATTTACAAACACAATTTTTGCCCTGCATAAGCGCGCAATTTCTGAATAAGAAACCCAATAAGGAGTCGGAATGATTATTTCATCATCATCATCCAAAATACTCATCATGGTGTTGGCGATACATTGTTTTGCTCCGGTACTCACCACAATTTGGTTTGGCGTATAATCAAGGTCGTTATCGCGCTTTAATTTTTTGCAAATCGCTTCCTTCAATTCAGCATAGCCTGAAACCGGGGTATAATGGCTGCAGTTTTCATCGATGGCTTTTTTGCCGGCATCTTTAATGTGTTCTGGTGTATTAAAATCCGGTTCGCCAAGGCTGAGATTAATTACATTGATTCCCTGGGCTTTAAGTTCGCGCGCCAGTGTGGACATTTTGATAGTTTCAGATTCGCTAAATCTTGATAGAATTGGAAGAAAGTTGCATTGTTTTAAATTTTTAAAATCTGCGCAAAAGTACATTAATTAGCATAATTAGCCAATTATCATATTAGCTAATTAATCTCCATAAACAGTTTTGATAATTTGCCCTTTAACCGATAATTTTGCATTTCATTTTTGAAAATGGATTAAATTAATTTTCAAGCTATTTTAAAATAAATTTGCGATAGATGAAAGAAATTGCATTCAGAGAAGCATTGCGCGAAGCTTTGCAGGAAGAAATGAGAAGGGATGAAAAGGTGTTTTTTATGGGAGAAGAAGTTGCGGAATACCAGGGCGCCTACAAAGTTAGCCAGGGAATGTTGGAAGAATTTGGCGAAAAAAGAGTAATTGATACGCCAATTTCTGAACTTGGATTTACGGCAGTAGCAGTCGGCGCTGCCCAAAATGGCCTTCGCCCCATTGTGGAGTATATGACTTGGAATTTTGCCAATCTTGCGCTGGACCAGATTTTAAATACGGCTTCAAAAATGCTGGCGATGAGTGGCGGGCAGGTTGGTTGCCCAATCGTATTTCGTGGGCCTAATGGAAGTGCCGGACAGTTAGGCGCTCAGCATTCTACCGCTTATGAATCAATGTATGCTAATATTCCAGGGTTAAAGGTGATTTCTGTCAGCAATCCTTACGATGCAAAAGGTTTACTGAAAAGCGCCATCCGTGATAATGACCCGATCATATTTATGGAAAGTGAAGTGATGTATGGAGATAAAGGTGAAGTTCCTGAAGAAGAATATTTGATTCCTATTGGAAAAGCAAAAGTAGTTCGCGAAGGAACGGACGTAACCATGGTGTCTTTCAATAAAATGATGAAAGTAGCGTTGGGCGCGGCTGACGAATTGGCTAAAAGAAAATATCAGCGCCGAGGTTATTGACCTGAGAACTATTCGTCCTTTGGATTGGCAAACAATTCTTAATTCTGTAAAGAAGACAAATCGACTTGTGATAGTGGAAGAGCAATGGCCTTTTGCTTCAATTTCTTCAGAGATTGCTTACCGGGTTCAAAAGGAAGGATTTGATTACCTGGATGCTCCTGTCCGCAGAATTACTTCTCTTGATGCACCAATGCATTACGCTCCAAATTTAGTGGCCGCCTATTTACCGGATATACCGAGAACCGTGAACCTGGTAAAAGAAGTAATGTATTTGAAAAAATAATTGAAGAGCCGGATACTACTCCGGCCTCTTATTTTATTCTTAACTATCCTGCAATTTTTTGGGATAAAAATATTTACTATGAAGATTGGAAATTTTTCATACCCATGCCGGCCAATGAGCCGGTTTTAACTTATTCTCCCGGAACCAAGGAAAGAGACTATTTAAAAAAAGCTTTAAAAGAACTGAAAAGTAAAAAGATAGATGTGCCAATGTATATAGGAGGCGAAGAGGTTAGGACTGACAATAAAGTTGAAATTCATCCTCCGCATGAGAAAAAATTTGTGTTGGGAACTTATAACCAGGGAACCGCGGCTGATGTAAAAAAAGCTATCAATGTTGCGCTTAAAACTAAAGAAAAATGGTCGGCTTTGAGTTGGGAAAATCGTGCAGATATTTTTTTAAAAGCTGCTGATCTAATTGCCACAAAATACCGCGCTGAAATGTGTGCTACCACAATGCTTGGCCAAAGCAAAAATGCGTTCCAGGCAGAAATTGATGCCGCTTGTGAATTAATTGATTTTTTAAGATTCAATGTTCATTTTTTAAATGAAATTTATAGCCAGCAACCAATAAGCAGCGCGGGTATTCATAACAGGATGGAATACCGTCCGCTCGAAGGGTTTGTGCTTGCCGTTACTCCATTTAATTTTACAGCAATCGGAGGCAACCTGCCTACTTCAGCAGCAATGTGTGGAAACGTGGTTGTGTGGAAATGCGCCAATACACAGGTTTACAGCGCGCAAATGTTTATGAGAATTTTGAAAGAAGCGGGTTTGCCCGATGGGGTTATCAATTTGGTTTTTGTAGATGGCCCGGTTTTAGGCGATGTTTGTTTTAATCATCCTGATTTTGCGGGCATTCATTTCACTGGCAGCACCGGCGTTTTTAATACCATGTGGAAGCACATTGGAGAGAATACAAAAATCTATAAATCCTATCCAAGGATTGTTGGCGAAACCGGCGGTAAAGATTTTGTATTAGCACATAAAAGCGCGAATGTAGATGTATTGGTTACTGCGCTTTGCCGTGGCGCTTTTGAATACCAGGGTCAAAAATGTTCTGCGGCATCACGGGCGTATATTCCTTCTAACATTGCTGCTGAAGTGAAGAAGAAACTGGTAGCAGAAATTAAGACTATGAAGATGGGCAGCGTAGAGGATTTTAGTAATTTTATCAATGCAGTTATTGATGAAAAAAGTTTTGATAAACTGGAAGGATACATTAAGCAAGTTAAAAAAGATAAGGATGCAAAAATCCTGGCAGGCGGGAAATGTGATAAAAGTAAAGGTTATTTTATTGAGCCAACAGTGATTGAAGTTACCAATCCGAAATATGAAACTATGTGCAGTGAATTGTTTGGGCCAATACTTACCATCTATACTTATGATGAAAATAAATTTGAAGAAACTTTAAAATTAGTAGATTCAACTTCACCTTATGCGCTGACAGGTTCAATCATAGCGCAGGATAGGAATGCCGTTGAAATGGCAACGACTAAGCTCCGCAACAGCGCAGGCAATTTTTATATAAATGATAAACCAACGGGCGCAGTAGTTGGGCAGCAGCCATTCGGAGGCGCAAGAGGCAGTGGAACAAATGATAAAGCGGGAAGTATTATAAATTTGTATCGTTGGTTAAGTGCAAGAACAATTAAGGAGACTTTTATTCCTGCTACGGATTACAGATATTCATTTTTGAAGGAGAAATAAAATCAGGATTGGAAATTTAGAAGTTAAAGAATTTGGATTTATAGTAAACCAACAAATACCTTTGTTTTTTATTTTATAACAGGAAGGCTTAAAGGAAAATAGTTTATTATTTAAGTGAATACCATTCTAAACAAATATCAACTTCAAATTACAATTGAGCGCCTTGCGTGCCAGGTGGTAGAGAATTATGCGGACCTTTCATCTGTGGTCTTAATTGGTTTACAACCGCGGGGTATTTTTTTAGCTGATAAAATTTATGAGCATCTAAAAAGAATAAAGCCGGCGAATAAATTAAATTATGGCAAGCTGGATATTACTTTTTACCGCGATGATATCCGAAAACAATTGCACGAACCCAATCAAACTGATATTGCTTTTTCTTTGGAAGATAAAAATGTAATTCTCGTTGACGATGTATTATTTACCGGCAGAACTATTCGTGCGGCTTTGGATGCCATTCTTTCTTATGGCCGTCCGAAGAAAGTAGAGCTTTGTGTATTGGTAAACCGGCGTTATAGTCGCCAACTGCCTATTCAGCCTGATTATTGTGGCAAATCCATTGATTCAATTATTTCACAAAAAGTAAAAGTTGAGTGGGACAAGGAACAGGTGAATTTGTATTGATATATTTCAAATATCAATTTTTAATGGGAATCATTGGGGTACAATTTATTTAATTATTAAGAATTTCCTTTTTTTCATGGGTAAGTTTTCGTTTTTTATCCCGATATTTTAGAATAATTAGCATTTGCCTTTTCACTCTTGACTTACTGCATTACATCGAAAAAATAAAAAATAGTATTTGGTAGAACTAAATTAATTAGTATTTTTGTCCTAAATAAATTAGTTCCATATGTCACAAGCTGGACAAAACCTAAAATACCTCAGAAAACTCCGGGGTTGGACACAAGAAGAATTCTCCACTAAACTCGGCATTAAACGTTCACTTCTCGGTGCATACGAAGAAGAAAGAGCTGATCCAAGGCTGGATGTTTTAGAAAGTATAAGTGAAATTTTTAAAGTTTCCTTGGATGAGCTTTTGTTACAAAATATGGCTGAAACCAAAGGCAGCAGCTATCTTGCCAAAAGAAGGCAAATGAAAATGATGAGTGCCGACAGGAACCTGATTCATTTCGTGCCTGTAAAAGCTGCCGCGGGTTACCTTGCCGGCTATGCCGACAGTGAATTCATTGATGAGCTAAATACTTTTACGCTGCCAATGTTAACCGGTGGCAGTTACCGTGCTTTTGAAATTATTGGTGACAGTATGCTACCAACTCCCAGCGGCAGTGTAATCGTTGGCGAAAAAATAGAAAACCTGGACAGCGTCAAAAACAACGCAGCTTATATAGTAATAAGTAAAAATGAAGGAATTGTTTATAAGCGTATTGTAAAAAATAATAAGAATAAAAACAAATTAACCCTTGTAAGCGACAATCCTGCATTTCAGCCCTACCAGGTTCAGGCCGCTGATGTGTTGGAAATGTGGCAGGCCCAGGCAGTCATACATAAAGTAACACAACAGCAAAGGTGGGATGTGGATTCCCTGGTGAATCTTGTTAGCAATTTGCAGGACCAGGTGAGCTCTTTAAAGAAAAAAATGAATTAGTAATTGGTTTATGTTTGTATTTATTGCAATAAATCGGTATCATGCATTTGTATGATAATTTCAAAATAACACAACAACATATCCATTCACCAACAAATTAATCATCATGATCAAATTACAAATTATTGGGCACCTGGGAGCAGATTGTACCACCAATGAAGTAAACGGTAGAAGCGTAATAAATTTTCCTGTGGCCCATTCAGAAAAATATAAAGATTCACAGGGCAATACGGTTGAAAAAACCACCTGGGTAAAATGTGCCTACTGGACCGACAGAACGGCAATTGCGCAATATCTAAAAAAAGGGCAGTTGGTATATGCCGAAGGCAACCCGGAAGCAGAAGGATACCTTAATAAAGAAAATCAAAATGCAGCTTCATTAAAAATGACTGTTTTTCGCGTACAATTATTAGGTAGCAAAAATGACAACCAGGATGGAAACCAGCAGACTCAGACTCCTTCTTCCAATTATCAATCGTCGGCTAATTCAAATTCAAAAGTAACTCAGTCTGCCGAGATGGAAGAACCGGCTGACGATCTTCCTTTCTAAAATATTTGGGTTTTACTTGTTAAAGCGGCTTCATTTTTAGGCCGCTTTTTTTTATTGATTATCCCAGTTTCAAATTGTTTTGGGACAAATGTGCAGCCTGGTATTGACGCTGACACCTACTATCACCGGCATAAAGTACAGCAGGATTAGAATTTTACACCAACCTCAAAGAAAAGACCGCACTCCCTTTCCCTAACTCCTTGATATTTCCCTTTACCCATTATTGATTGAAACATTGCACACCCATAAGTGGTTCTATAATTAAGACTTATGATTGTAACCTTTATTACAGCAGACCTTATTCCGCCTCTTCTTCGCCTTCTTTACCCAACTTTACTATATCTCCGCTTTTAAATAAAATTGGTTCAAGAATAGTTTGCCACTTTGGGATTTTTCGCAGTAGAAATTCCAGGTCCATTCCAAAATGTTTAAATTCTTCCTGTTGTGCATCTTTCATTATGGCTACCGCATCCTTGTCTTTTTCTACTGAAATACGCTGTTGGTACCAATTAATAGCCTCTGCTTCTTCTGTTAAAGCTGCAAACATTCTGGCAAGTGTTCTTGTTTCTTCTGAAAGTTCATTTGCCGGCTCATGATATTGATTAAATCCCATGTTTTTTGAAGTTTAAAATTTGAATTAATTATTTTGTTGTTTGTCAACAACAATTGCACCAAAGTAAGATTGAAAAGAGTCGTAATTCGGAAGGAATAATTTTCTAATCAGTAAACGAATTTGTACAATTTCTATTTTATAGGCCGCGTGTTTTTACAGGGCAATACGGGTATTGTCATATACAAACGTAAAGGTAGAGTTATTTTTTGGGGAGTTATTCAGCGGTGGTTGGGTCGATCATCGTTTTCACTTCATTGACCTTATTTGCCGGAAAGCCTCCTTGCTTCGCGTGTTCACTAACCATTTCTTCATTTGGAGCGATGTAAATACAGTAGATCTTATCACCAGTTACATAACTGTGTATCCATTGAATTTGGGGCCCCATATTACTTAAAACTCCACATGAAGTTTGTGAAATCCCTTTCAATTGTTCAGGTGTAAATGAACCTGCACCCGGAATTTCTCTTTCAATAATATACTTAGGCATAATTGTAAATTTTTTATTTAAGAATGATCAGAAGTAAGGAGACCATCAAATTACACTGCATAACCAGCTTTCGAAAGATTTTCAGGGGTGGGATTTAAACGGTTGCTTTGCCGGTAATTCGATTGCTCTCCCAAATGTAGAATAAATTATCGATTCAAATGCGGTAATAATTTGACCTTGGGAGGAGTTTCTGAATTAAAATCTTTTCCAAAGAAGCTTTATATTTTATGGCATAATTTTTCTACTTCTCATTACATGCAAAAAACATTGTTGGGAAAATGGGTTCTGATTCTGCTGCTCATTTTCTTATCTTTTAGCATTTTAATTTATGCAAAGGTGATCTTGCTTCCACTTACGCTCGCGGGACTTTTGGCCATGCTTTTTATGCCGATTAGCAAGTGGCTTGAAAAAAAAGGACTTAACCGTGCACTGGCTTCATTTATTTGCGTAATTATTTTTATTGCAATTCTTGCCGCTGTTATTTATTTTTTTATCTGGCAGATAAATTCAATTACCCGGGATGTATCAGCCATACAACACAACGTGATGGCCAAACTATATCAGCTGGAAAAGTTTCTTAATAATTCGTTTGGCATTACCCCATCGAGCCAGGAAAAATTTTTAAAGGGAAATACGCCCGATGGTTTAAGCAGTATGATCAGTTCTTTTATGGGATCTCTTATTTTCTTTATCACCAATTTCATTATTATGCTGGTGTACATATTTATGTTGCTGTACTCCCGGAAGCATTTAAAAATTTTTATCCTAAAACTTATTCCTGACAATCAAAAAGAAAAAACAGAAAATATTATTTCCGCATCAAGCAAAGCCACACAACATTATCTTTTTGGCTTCGGATTGCTGGTCACTTTATTGTGGATTTTGTATAGTATTTCCTTTTTAATTATAGGGGTAAAAAATCCTGTATTTTTTGGAAGCCTTTGTGGCTTATTAGAGGTAATTCCTTTTGTAGGAAGCCTTACCGGGATAACGCTTACCATATTAATGGTAATATCGCAGGGTGGAAGTAGTGCAATGATTTTAATCGTTCTTATTGTGTATGTGGTCATCCAGTTTACCCAGTTTTATGTAATTCAGCCTTCTTTATTGGGGGGTGAAGTGGATATAAATCCCTTGGTCGCAATTGTTGTTCTGATCATCGGTGAAATGGTTTGGGGTCTTGGAGGAATGGTGATTGCCATACCGTTAACCGGGATTGCCAAAATCGTATTTGACAATGTGGAAGAATTGCATCCTTATGGCTATTTGTTGGGGCGACATTCCCGAACCAAAGAAAATATTTTATTCAAATTAAAACATAGGTTAAAACACAGGGCGATTCAAAAAGATGATGAGAAATATTGATGTATTTAAAGTATTAATGTGGTGGTATAGAAATTGAAACTGAATAATTCTTATGGGCTGATTATTAAAAGCAATTGATTATACATAAATTTAACGCATGAAAATTGAAAGATCGGAGGCAGACATGGAGAAAACGCCGTTTTTGAATGACGTAACGATCAGTCTTAAGACTGACGGAAGTATTTTTGAATGGAATCGTTCTGCAGAAAATATTTTCGGTTACCGAGCTATTGAGATTGTTGGCGAACATGTTTCTATTCTTTTTTCAAAAAATAATTTTCATAAAGAAAAGCGAATTTCTTGAACATATTTTAGAAGGCAATACTTCCCAACTTGAAATAGAGTGCACGATAAAGTCAGGTGAATTGAATTGTGTTTCTTTTTTGGCTTCTCCTATCACAGATAGGACGGGTAGAGTCATTGGGATTGCAAAAATTAGCGACAGATATTTCAGAACAAAAGAAAGTAGAAAGTAAGTTAGCTTCTTTAGCGGCCATTGTTAATTCATCCGATGATGCCATAATAAGCAAATCGCTTAAAGGAATAATTACGAGTTGGAATCCTTCCGCGACGAAGTTGTTTGGTTATTCAGAAGATGAAGCCATTGGCAAGCATATATCACTCATCATTCCCCCGGACTGCCTTGTGGAAGAAGAACTTATCATTGAGAATATTCGCAAGGGAGAGAAAATTGATCATTTTGAAACTGTAAGAATTGCCAAAGATGGATCGGAGAAATTTATTTCTTTAACGGTTTCTCCCATTATGAATAATAAAGGAGAAGTAATAGGCGCTTCAAAGATTACAAGGGATATTGCCTACAAAGATCAGCATGAAGAAAAACAGGCCATTCTGGCTGCAATTGTTAGTTCTTCTGATGATGCCATCATTAGTAAAACGTTACAGGGAATTATTACCAGTTGGAATGAATCTGCCACCAGGATGTTTGGTTACACAGAAGAAGAAGCGATAGGCAAACATATTTCCATTATCATTCCAAAAGACCGGATGGATGAAGAAACCCGGATCATAGCGAGTATTCGTAAAGGAGAAAAAATTGACCATTTTGAAACCATAAGAGTAGCTAAAGACGGCAATTTCCGCAATATTTCTCTAACTATTTCTCCTATGAGAAACAGTCGTGGAAAAATAATCGGAGCCTCTAAAATAGCGCGTGATATTTCTTTAAGAATAAAAGCAGAAAAGCAACAAGCATTATATACTAAAAGGCTTCAGGAATTAAACAAATATAAAGATGAATTTATGGTGATGGCAAGCCATGAATTAAAGACACCACTTACGGTAATAATGGCCAATCTCCAGATTTTACTTGGAAATGATGAGAGATGATGATAATGTTATTTTTGTTGAAAAAGTGCTAAGGCAGGTTGATAAATTATCTGAATTAATCACTAATCTTCTCAATGTCTCAAAAATAGAAGCGGGTAAGTTGGAGTTAAATCCAACGCATTTTGATGTGAATGAATTGCTTGCTGAACAGGTGGCAAATTTGCAACAAACCACAAATATTCATAAAATTATTTTTAATAAAAATAAAAAGAAATTAATCATCAATGCAGATCGCGAAAAAATTGAACAGGTGGTTATAAATATTTTAAATAATGCAATTAAATACAGTCGGAACCAGGGAGATATTATAGTTGACGCTGCAAAAATAAGAGGTTATATAAAAGTCGATATAAAAGATGAAGGAATTGGAATACCCCAAAAAGACATTAAAAACATTTTTCTTCGTTTCTTCCGCGTCAGCGGTTCTGCAAGTTCTTTTTCGGGTTCCGGCGTAGGCTTATATATTTCCTCTGAAATTATTAAAAGCCATAAAGGCAATATATGGGTTGACAGTAAACTTGGTGAGGGTTCTGTTTTTCACTTTTCACTTCCTGCCCTTTGAAAAAATTTAAAATCTTACCAGATATATCATGGGATTTAAGAATTTTTTTCTGCTAATTCTAATTGTTCCAGGTATTCAATTCCTTCCTGTGTAAGATGAATGCATTGCAACATTTTATTATCAACCATTTCCTTTTTTATTTCTATTAATCCTCTTTTAAATAAGGGTGCTACAGCATAGCTCATATCATCCATTGTACAATGTTTTTGATTTTTTACATCTAATTCTGCCATTCGACATTGTTTTAATTTTTGAATCATAGAGGGTGAAAGAGGTCGAAAATATTTCATTCAAATTTTATTCAGTCAATAAATAATGAGAATATTCTTTTTACAATTTTATTGCCACATCCCTTCTTTAGCAATTAATGTTTTGCATTGAAATCAAATTTGCTAAAAACAGAAGCCACTGCCTGCCTCACCTGCGATTCATCCGTAAGCATTTCCGGTTTTAAAATACCTGAAGCAAATCCTTGCCATGCTACCACACCGGATTTTGAATCTATAATATTTATGATAAGTGTCCCTGCATCAATCTTTGTGGTTTGAACGTCCTGCGGAGTTCTAACTGAATCCAGGCCATTTGCCACCATTTGATATCCGTTGTAAGTTCTTAAAGAACCGGGCCTTTCCGTTACAGAGAATAAAACCAGCATGTCCGGATTGCTTTCACTCTTCTTATAACCTTTCGCACTCAATTCAAATTCAATGGCGCCTTTTATTTTACTTCTAACTGATTCGTTATTAAATACATAAATTCCTGAAGGGTTAACATAAATTTCATCCGATGGTATTTGATCAATATTTTTTGACCATGCATAAGTTGAATAATCGTTTAGAGAAGTGGTGAAAGAATTATCAGCGCCTACAATTACGTTTTGTGATTTAACGGCGAAACAAAAAAAGCCGGATAAAATGAATAGAATGATCTTTTTCATAGTGTAAATTTTTATTGGTTTTAAATATATCAGTAAATAATAAAAGATTATGCCATCTGGTAAAACAATTATTCTCAGAATTTGTATCAATACTCCCTAGTGGAGAAATGACTTAGTCGCATTAGGAATTGTTAAATCCGGATGCCAATCAAAAAAAAGAATAAGGATTTATAATTTAGGGAAAAATTTCTACAAATTAACATGAAAGTAAAGCCTGTAAAGAGTTGGCAGTTTGATTTTTTGAAATAACAAACTTTATAATGAACCCGATTAAAATAATAAATGAGGAACATCACATGAAAGAGAGGTGCTAATGATCAATTTGTTCAGCAATGAACATTTCCCAAAAGCCAATAAATAATAAAGAAAATCACGATAGTTCCCAGGCAACCGCCGCCTAATTTTTTGGCGCCATAGCCGGCTATCAGTGCTTTTACTAATTTATTCATTTTTTAATATTGTTAGATCAGTTAAAAATAAAAATTAAAGGGAAAATAATCAAAAAGTCAACGAATTACATATTCCAATCTACAATTTCATTAGTCCACTCTTCTTTATAAGGAACCGCAATTTTTATATAATTATCTGTATAGCCTTCCATCATTCCATTTTTACTTTTTCCTTCAAATAAAACTTCCCTGGTTTCTCCTGAATGCAATGCCGAAAATTGTTGCATTTTTTTATAGGATAAGGAACGCAATATTTTTGTACGTTCATGCCGAATATGAATGGGCACGACAGGCTCAATCGAAAGTGCATGTGTATTATCTCTTTCTGAATACGTGAATACATGCAGATATGAAACCTCAAGAGAAATTAAAAAATCAACAGTTTCTTTAAAATTATCTTCAGTTTCGCCGGGGAATCCTGTGATAACATCCACTCCGATGCAACAGTCAGGAATTAATTTTTTGATAAGCTGAACTTTTTCAGCATACAATTCTCTTCGATATCTGCGGCGCATCAAGCCCAGAATTTTATTGCTTCCGCTTTGAAGTGGGATATGGAAATGCGGCATGAATTTTTTACTCTCTGCAACAAAATTTATAATTTCTTCAGTTAATAAATTGGGTTCGATTGAAGAAATGCGGTAACGATTTACTCCATCAAATTCTTCAATCTTTTTTATTAATGAATAAAAATTTTCACCAGTTTTTGCGCCACTTCCATCTTTGCCAAAATCACCCAAATTAATTCCTGTTAACACAATTTCTTTAACTCCTTCCTCAGCAATTTTTTTTATTTCCAATAAAACGTTTCCAACAGAATTGCTTCGGCTTTTTCCACGTGCCATGGGTATTGTGCAAAAAGAACAATTGTAATCGCAGCCATCCTGCACTTTTAAGAAGGTTCTTGTCCTGTTGTTTAAAGAAAAAGATGAATGAAAACCTTCAATATCTTCTATTTCGCAACTGCATATTTTTGCGCTGTCGCCATGAGTTAGTTCTTTTAAATGAGAAGTGATATTAAATTTTTCAGAAGCCCCTAAAACTAAATCTACACCTGGGATTTCTGCAATTTCTTTTGGTTTCAATTGCGCATAGCATCCCATAATTACGACCATAGCCTCCGGCGCTTTTCTTTGGACTCTTCTTACTAATTGCCGGCATTCTTTATCAGCATTTTCAGTGACAGAGCAAGTGTTGATAACATATACATCAGCCTTGTCCGTAAAATCCTTTGTTACGAAACCATCATCCTCCAGCAATCTTTCCACCGCCGAAGTTTCTGAATAATTTAATTTGCAACCCAAAGTATGAAGCGCAACTGTTCTTCCTTTTGACATGCGGCAAATTTAAACAATCAGCCTCTATTTCTGATTTCTGTCACGCGCGATAGTAAACAAAGAATTACCGAAGATTTTCCTTTCTTTTGAAATAAATTATTTTATCTTTCTTGAAATGAGTAAAAGAACAAATAATGAAGATTTTCATTTTATGAATATTAGAAATTAACCCATGAAACTTTTTATCAAAAATATGGTTTGTCCGCGCTGCATTATGAGCGTTGAAAATATTTTGAAAGAAAATAATTTGGAATCAAAATATATACAGCTTGGCGAAGTTGAATTAGTAAAAATTCCGGGCAAAAAACAATTAGACAAATTTTCAGCAGATTTAGAGAAGGTAGGTTTTGAATTATTGAATAACCAGAAAACTCAATTGATAGAAAAAATAAAAACTTTGTTGATTCAAAAAGTGCAGGAAGGAAATATTGAAGAGCATTTCAGAATTCATAAATATTTATCAGAAAAAATATTTAAAGATTATTCTTCCATCAGTAAATTATTTTCAGCAGTAGAGGGCATCACCATCGAGCAGTTTTTTATCCTTCAAAAAATAGAGAAAGTAAAAGAGTGGCTTATTTATAATGAACTATCATTGAGCCAGATTGCTTTCAATCTTGGCTACAGTAGCACGCAGCATCTTAGCGGGCAGTTCAAAAAACTCACAGGGATGACTCCTACAAAATTCAAATCTATTGGAGCAGCACATAGAAACGCTATTGATGGTGTTGCTTAAGAGCTGTCGGTCCGGAGGTCAGACCGCGGTTTAAATCAATTTCTTTTTTTAATTAGAAGTTAATATTATTTTTTGCACTTTCTGAATATCACCGCGGTCTGATGCCCTGCGTATAGACCGCTATCAATTTCCAATAAAACATACATCTTTCCCATAAGGATATAAGTCAATAAAAAATAATCAGCGGAACTTTGTTTTCTAAAATGAAGTGAAATGCCCGAAGTTGATGAAGAAATAAAAACTATTAGAAAATCTTTTCCTGTTACCGGGATGAGTTGTGCTTCCTGCGCTATAAGTGTGGAAACTATGCTGCAGGCAGAACCCGGGGTAATAAATGCCGGGGTAAATTTTGCTAACTCCTCTGCTTCTGTTGAATACGATCCTGATGTAGCAGATGTAAATCATTTTAAGCAAACGATTCAATCAATTGGTTACGATTTAGTCATTGAAGACAATGAATCTTCATCAGATGAATTAGAAAAACAAAAGCAAAGTGGATATCAAACTCTTCGTAAAAGAACTGTTCTGTCCATTATTTTTTCTATTCCGATAGTTGTAATTGGAATGTTTCTTCCAAATATTCCTTATGCTGATTTTATCATGTGGGCGCTCGCAACTCCTGTTGTTTTTATTTTCGGTCAACAATTTTTTATCAATGCATGGAAGCAGGCGAAACACGGGGCAGCCAATATGGATACGCTGGTAGCGTTGAGTACCGGAATCGCTTACGGGTTCAGTGTTTTCAATACTGTATATCCTGAATTCTGGACAACGAGAGGGTTGGAAGCACATGTTTATTTTGAAGCGGCGGCAGTTATCATTTCTTTTATTTTATTAGGGAAAGTGATGGAAGAAAGGGCGAAATCCAACACGTCTTCTGCCATAAAAAAATTAATCGGGCTGCAACCTAAAACCGTAATAAAAATTAATAATGACGGCAATGAAATTGTAATAAAAATTTCTGAAGTTAATGCTGGCGACCATCTTTTAGTAAAGCCGGGTGATAAAATTCCTGTAGATGGGAAAGTGATTTCAGGAAATTCTTTTGTAGATGAAAGCATGATTTCCGGCGAGCCGATTCCTCTTGAAAAAAAGAAAGATGAGAAAGTTTTTGCAGGCACCATCAATGAAAAAGGAAGTTTCGTTTTTGAAGCTACCAAAGTTGGCTCGGATACTTTGTTGGCTCACATTATAAAGATGGTAGAAGAAGCGCAGGGAAGCAAAGCCCCGGTTCAAAAATTGGTGGATAAAATCGCTGGTATATTTGTTCCTGTGGTAATGGGTATTGCTGTTTTATCTTTTATCGCGTGGATTATTTTTGGCGACACGAATGGTTTGACCTATGGTTTGCTGGCGTTGATAACGGTGTTGGTTATTGCTTGTCCGTGTGCACTCGGACTTGCCACACCAACTGCAATTATGGTAGGAGTGGGGAGAGGTGCCGAAAATGGAATTTTAATTAAAGATGCCGAAAGCCTGGAACAGGCAAAAAATATTAACGCCATCATTTTGGATAAAACAGGAACCATCACTGAAGGGAATCCGCAGGTGGCGGATATTGTTTGGAAGAAGGCAGAAACATTCCGGAAATTATCTTCTGATCTTTTTTTCACTGGAATCTCAATCTGAACATCCTTTGGCGGGTGCCATCGCTGACTATTTCAAACAAAAAGGTATTGGAAAGATAGGCTTCAATCCTTTGAAAGCCTTACCGGTGCTGGTATTTCAGGCATTATAAATAATAAAAAATATTATGCGGGAAGCACTAAGTTTATGCAAGAGAAGCAAATTTATGTTCCTTCTGAACTAAAGAAAAAGCAGATGAATGGTTTAATAATGCGAATACGGTTATTTGGTTCTCGGATGAAAAAAATGCGTTGGCGGCAGTCGCCATTGCAGATAAAATTAAAGCTTCTTCAAAAGAAGCGATAGCACAGTTACAGCAGATGGGAATAGAGGTTTTCATGATTACAGGCGATAATGAAAAAACTGCTGCGGCAGTTTCAAAGGAAGTTGGAATAAAAAACTTCAGGGCCGGAACTTCACCTTCTGAAAAAGCAGATTTTTTAAAGAATTTACAGAAGGCAGGAAAAAAAGTAGCGATGGTGGGGGATGGTATCAATGACAGTCATGCCTTAGCACTCGCAGACGTGAGCATTGCCATGGGCAAAGGAACAGATATTGCGATGGATGTTGCAAAAATGACTTTGATCTCTTCCGATCTTTTGCACATTCCCAAAGCGATCCAATTGTCCAAGCAAACCGTGAAAGTGATTCATCAAAATCTTTTCTGGGCGTTTATTTATAACGTGATCGGCATACCCATTGCAGCAGGAATTTTATTTCCTTTCACCGGTTTTTTATTGAACCCGATGATTGCCGGAGCGGCTATGGCAATGAGTTCTGTGAGTGTGGTAAGTAATAGTTTAAGATTGAAATGGATAAAATTATCCTGAAAATCCCTATAGATGATAGGAATTAAGAGAGTGTAACTGTTTATGATGAGTAATTATTTATGAGCAGACTTTGTTTTCAGTAAACAAA
>CAVUJE010000020.1:0-56398 GCA_963741705.1 uncultured Chitinophagaceae bacterium
CTTTTCATAGAGAAGTCGTTTTATACTTTCTTCAGCCCAAGAAACCTGAATACCTGAAAGCACTCTTGATAACGACTTTTCAATTTTTCTGTGGACTAATTTTTCAGTTTCGGTATCAAGCAATGAAAAGATGTAGTCACCATTTTTGTTTTTGGTTTTATAAAGAGCCTTGATTTGGTCTCTGATATGGTCAAAGCCAATTTTTAGCAACTTGATATTTTCGTTGTGATAAAGAAAATATTGTTCAATTTCTTGTGCTGTCATTTTCTTTTTCTTTAAGCCAACCACAGCCGAAGAGAAACCTTTTTCATTTTCCCTTCGGCTGGGAATTGAACCCAGAAGGACTTTGCAGTCCTGACACCTGTCCACGCTACGTTTGTAGTTCTTTGATGTCTTAATAAATTTTCTTGCTTCAAATATTGTTTTTCGTTTGAGTTTTACACTGTGCGAAATGCTTGCGGCTAACGGCAGGGCTTGCTGCTGCGCTGGAAATTCATATCGGTCAGCCCACAACGTTAGCCCAATTGAAAAACTATAGATGAAGATAAGTACAAAAGATGAACAATGAAAGTTCCGCCCGAACCCTAATATGAAGTTATCATAAAAATCATTATCTAAACAGCCATATCAAGGTTTCATATTATGAACTTTATCAAAATTGCAACCTATTCATTTACAGCGAATCACAAACGTTTAGATGGAACTGCTGCTGATAGCAAACAAAAAGATGAGGATTTATTCGTCTGCCAGCATAGCAGCAAAACCCATGTTAGCGGTTCGTTGTTTTTCTACAAATTAAATTGTCTTAAATGATGGTCAGTGTGTTTATAAGCTAAAATCCCAATTTGTTCTTTGGTCATTTTCCCGAAGAATGGGTGGATAAAGTTTTCGTTATTAAAATTATTATATTCCTCAATTAACTTTATCCACTTGCTTTGCAAACTAAACATGTCCCCATTTGTTTCCTTTATTTTAAATTCAGGAACTGTAGGTACATTTCTCTTGAATGGTTTATCATCTTTAATAAAATCAGTTAATGCCATTTTACCAAATAACCGACCAAGAAATGACTGCTTGTACTTCTTCTTTCCTAAAGCCATCTCTTCCCATTTAGTACAATGATTAAGCATTTGGTAAATATTCATTTTGCCCCATTGTGCCGAACTTCTATCGTTAAGCAACTTAATTCTGTTAATTAATTCTTCCCGTGTCGCTATGTCAAAAATTGTTTTCATTATCCCTATTTTTTGCAATTTTATGAATTTGCTAAATCAACTCGGTCTGAAACCAACGAAAACCAATTACCAGAATCGTCTTTGAATAAGGCTTCTGTACCGTAAAATTCTTTGGTCGGCGGTTTCATAAATTCAACTCCTTTGCTTTTTAGTTCTTCATAAGTTGCATAAATATCTTTGCAAGAAAAAACACCTGGTCCAATTTTTCCTGAACTGATAAGGTCTGTCATTGATTTTACAACTTCTTTTGGAAACATTCCGCTAATATTCACTGGAAACAATATGATTTCCATTTCAGGTTGTTCTGGTGCTGTAAGGGTAACCCAACGGGCATCTTTACCCATGGGAACGTCCATTTTTACCTTGAAGCCAAGTTTGTTTGTGTAAAAGTTCAATGCACTTTCTTGATTTAGCACGTAGACTGTAACGTGTGTCATTTTTAAAATCATTGCTTTTTTCTTTAAGTTATTAATGACGCAAATGTCGGCAATGGTTTATTTTTTTACTTCTTTAAAATTGCTATTTTTTATCCAACCGTGTTGATAAGCAAAGCAACTTGGCACAAATGCAAGTGGGGTCTTATTAATTTGTATTTTGATTACTTGTTGTTGTGTCAAGTAAGTTGAAGGAGATATACCAACATTACGTTTGAATAATCCGCTGAAAGAGGTTAAACTTTCAAAGCCAACCGAATAACAAACTTCGGAAACAGGTGTATCAGTCTGTAATAACAGCATCGCTTTTTCAATCCTGACAGATGTCAAATATTGATGCGGTGTCTTGCCGTAGATTTGTTTAAAAAGTCGGATAAAATGGAACTTTGAAAAATATGCTTCGTCTGCAATATTGTCAAGGTCTAAATTGTCTGCGTAGTTGCTGTCGATGAAAAGCTTTGCTTGAACTATTCGTCTGTATAAATAAATTTTGGGATATTGTTCTGTCGTCATACTGTCGTCTATTCAATTTTTGCAGAGTGTCGCACTACAATGAACGCTAACGGTAGGGGTCAAGTAGGCAAGAGCATTTCAGCCCAAGCCTCTCACAGAACCGTACGTGAAAGTCTCCCTTCATACGGCTCTTGTTATACAAATCTAATCAGTTTGCTAAAAATTGCCAAACGCCCGATTTTTGGAATGCTTAAATTACTTTTTTACTGAGTACTATTGCCCTTTTTTCACCTTTTTATATTTTTATATTTTCGGAAAAAAGCATCATTTTAAAGCTTGGCCAGTTGAAAAAGGGAGCTGCCTGAAGCTACAAATTTTCTTTCAAATTTGCAAGCAAAGGCAGCCCTGGCGGGGTATTGCAAAAATGAAAAAAATGTATTTGGTTTGTCCTGTTGTTTTTTGCGAAAGCGATAAAACAACCCTGGATGCAGCGCTTTGCATCACAGGAATTTTTAACCCCCTATTAAAATCTAATGCTTATGTTAAATGCATCTGATTTGTACGATGGCGTAGTAATACGGCCATACAAAAGCTGGTCTGACACAAAGCTTTCTGTAGAAACCACAGGAATGCAGTTTGCGATGACAGACAACCCTTATTTTCCTTCACCTACCCCCAGCATGGAAGTATTCAGCGCTGCAGTGGCCGCTTACGTAACCCAGCTTGCCAAAGCTGCCGGGCGCGATGCAACGGCTATAGCTGCCAAGAATGCGCGCCGTGCAGACCTCATTGCCTTGTGCGTGGAACTGGGCTATTCAGTTTCCGGCACGGCTAAGGGCGATGTGGAAATGCTGGTTACTTCGCGGCTGCCTTTAAGAAAGAAGCGCCAGAGCATTGTGCTCACTGCGCCTTCCAACTTCAGGATCGTTAACGGTATCAACTCCGGAGAACTGGACCTGAAAGTGGACGGCATAAAAGGCGCTGTGTCTTTCGGCTTTGAATACACGATGGATCCGCCAACGGACCAGAGTGTATGGGTGAAGACCATTTGCTCTACCAGCCGCTGCACTATCAAAGGCCTGCAGCCAGGCAAAAGGTACTGGTTCAGGACATTTGTTACGGGCAGCAAGGGCCAGCAAATAACGGGCGACATGCCATGCTCAGCCCTTATGTGCAGTAATTTGGCAATTACTAACTGCTCATTTTATTGCAGAGCCGCTTCCTTCGGGGGCGGCTTTTTGTTTTTAAAATCTGTAAAGAATTATTGATTATTGATTATTGCACATTGCACATTGAATTACTCAATCTTGCAACCAATAACGCGCACGAATGAGGCTGTGGTTCCAGTTGAAATTCTCTATGGAGCTATGAGTCATAATTTCAACTATTTGCTTGGTATTACTGTACTTTTCCAGGGATTGTGGTCTTATTTCCGTAATTTCTGTTCCGTATATTGCACATTGAATTCAACCATCAACTTTCAACCTCCACATGTAACTGTTGGAAATACCTTACTGGCCGCGAGATCGTAGTTAAATGAGTTTTATTTTCCGATTGTGCTGTTACTTTAAAGAAATAAGTTATATTTACCTCATCAGTCCTTACATTTATGGCTGTGGCATCCTGGATATTTTAATTTGTGAATATAATACCAAAGATACTACGCAAGATGAAATGATATCTCGATTACATAATTGTGGAGGCTATCTACAAAAAAGATATTGAAGATATAATTCACTTATTTTTAAATTAGGTGTAATGAAGCTGACTTACTGACTTTGTCATACTAATGGACCAGAATATAATAATAAATGGCTTTCCATCTCATCACCTCTTGATAACGCCATTTTTTAGAATATCAACTCAATTTAAAATAGTTGTCATGAAAAAGATATTAAGTTGTGCTATCTGCTTTATTCTGCTAATCTTAAAAGTTTACGCACAAAATGAAGTTGAAACAAACAATCATTTTAGTCAGGCAATCTCGTACAATTTAAATTCAACAGTCAATTTATCTTTAGCTTCATCGGGTGCGGTAGACATTTTTCTTCTTCAAATAAATCGTGGAGGGGTACTCGAAATCAACTTAAATAATATTCCAAATGTCACCTTTTATGGATTACCAATCGAATTCTATGTTTATGATCAGGATACCTCTACACTAATATATCACTATTACCATCCAAATAATCCTTATTATCCTAATAGTGTCTCGGAACCAGTTGTAGTACCTGCCGGCAATTATTATGTAAAAATTAAATGTGACAATAATTTTTCAAGTAGTCCTAAGGCATTTCAGTTAACTATTAACCTCGATTCTACTGATAATTGCGAGTACAACAGTAGCTTTATCACTGCTTGTCCGATGCCCCTGGATACAGTGTTTCCAGAAAAAATTTACGGTTATAACTTAACCGATACTTCAAATGGAAATGTTTATGGTATAGATAAGGATTTCTTTCGAATTCACATTCCAAGGAGTGGAGTTCTTTCCCTCGATTTAGAAAACATTCCAAAAAACGGTTTTTATGGGTTACCAATTGAAGCTTTTGTTTACGATGTGTTAGATACAGCAAACATAATTGCTCACTACTTTCATACCCTTAACCCTTACTATCCTACTGCCATAGATTATCCAGTCTTACTAAAATCAGGAGATTATTATGTAAAAATTCAGGTAGATAATAATTACTCGCAAAGTCCTATCGCCTTTAATACTAGATTTAAGCTGGACACTACGGAGAAGTGTGAATACAATAATCAGTTCATCACGGCGTGTCCGGCAGCTTTAAATACGGCTTATAGTGAAAAAATCTATGGTTATAATCTTTCAGATACAACTTTAGGAAATAACAACGGTGTCGACGTGGACTATTATAAAATTACTTTACGCCAGGATACCACATTAGATGTAGAGATACACCAGATACCAATAGTAGGATTTTATGGCTTACGCTTGGAATTCTTTATTTTCCAATCTGATATGAGCACAGTGGTTTCTCATTATTTTCACTCAGGAAACCCGTATTATCCCACCGATATTAGTTATGCAACTGTATTAAGTGCAGGCACTTACTACATTAAAGTGCAAACAGATGATTATTCAGAATACCCATCATCCTTCAATACCTCGTTTCGAGTTTCAAATATTGTGCCTTTAACACTCATTTCTTTTCAAGGCGATATTGATGAAAGCGAGGTTGATTTGTCTTGGAAAACTGCTTCTGAGTTTAACACCAGCCATTTCAATATAGAACATAGCCTTGACGGTATTAATTTTATCCAAATAGGCAAAATAGCAGCAGCAGAAAATACCAATATTGCACAAAACTATCATTTCATAGATAAAAAGCCGAACAAAGGAAATAATCTTTACCGGTTGAAGATGATTGATATAGACGGGAAATATTCGTATAGTGACATAGTTAAAATAAATTTTGGAACAAAATTATCACTTACTATATCACCAAATCCGGTGAAGGAAATTCTACTCGTACAGATTCACAAGGATGAATCCGAGCATGTGTTGCTGCAGATAGCCGATATGCAGGGTAAAATATTATATCAGCAAGATCAGGAACTCTCAACCGGTAGTACAAGTCTTTCGATAAATACATCATCCTTGTCAAAAGGCTTGTATCGACTAGTGATAAAGGGTAATAAAATTGAATCTAAACCTTTCTTAAAAGAATAATAGTAAACAACCTTAAGCGTGATTCCTGTTTCACGAATCATGGCAAAGGATTTGTTTTGTGGTGAAGCGTCGCTCTTATCCCTCGCTCAATAACAACAAAGGGCTTCTCCAAATCGTAAAGATTGTTGGGACGACAGCCAACAACAAAAGGAGAAATTTTTGCGGCCTTCTTTTTTTTGCAGAAATAGATTTGGTAATTGTTTTGCCTTTTAAGTTGATTGGATTTTTTAATTTTGAAACTGCATTTTGCCATGCTTCTTTCAATAACTTTTTAATGTAGGTTTTCGGAAAATCTTTTTCAGTCGCAGCCAGGTGCCTGTACAAGCTACCGTCGCCCTTTAATATATTTTTTGGATCGGAGATTTCGGAGCCGCGGTTAAAGCCAAAGTTTACGTGCTTGCTGTAAACGGCAACGCTGCAAAATACATCTCCAACTTTATCCGTGAGTGAAAAACCAATTGCCAGCGCATTGTAATTATCATAAATTAATTCGTTGGAGTCCGGATACAGATCCCAAATAAAATCACGTAACCAAAGCGTAGTTTGTTTCACGCTTTCAGGAAAGGGTTTCAGGAATTGAACGAGGTCTTTGGTTTCTTCTTTTGACATTTATCCAAAATAAAAATCATTTATAAAAGTTGTTTTACTGCAATTCACTTTCCTGCAAAAAATTATTTTATGGATCCTTTTTCAAAAACTGAAAGAAACAGCATCGGCTTTGATTTTGTTTCAAACCCGGCGGGGTAACTATCTCCGGCGAGATTGTAGCAAACGGTCAATTGATTGTTTTCGAATTTATAAATGGCGCTAAAATGTTTGCCGCTGTTCACACCTTCTTTGCCGTAAATATCCATGAGCCCGTCTTTGTATTTTAAGGTCCCTTTATCTACACTTTCGGCGATGAATGTATAAGCGCTGTCACTGATAATAAGCTTTTGTGTTTTAAAAGCAGCGGCAGGTAATTCCTTGCCTGCAAACTCCTCTCTTACCGGCGTCCAGTTGCCGTTAAGGGGATTTGAAACGACAGAACTTTTCTTACTGGAACTGCAGCCAATGGCGATGCAAAAAATGGTGAAGATAAAAAGCCGTTTCATGGTGGTTGGTTTTATTCATTTTCGGCTCCTCAAAATGATACTTCGCTATTCAAATTTAGGTGAATCTTTTATTTTTCCGGTTAATCATTGCTGTATTATTTTTATGAATTGAGGAATAATAAAAGTTGAGCCGAGTTACACGAATCTTATACTGAAAATCGGGTTTTATTTTTCTGAGTGTTTTAGAAAAAAGAAATAGCCTAAAAAACTTGCAGCCATGCAAAAAGCCATAATTGCTAACGAGTGAATGCCTAATGGAAGTGTATAATAAATGATCGTGAGCCCTGCGCCAAGACCGGTTAAAATAGCAAACCACTTAATATTAATATTCCTGTTTTCATCAGGATTGGTTTGCAAAATAGAAGAGACTAAATTTTCAGGAATTCCTTTTTCTACAATTTTATTTTTAAGCCGGAAATCCATAATTCGTTTCATGATTCCCAAAATGAAAATCATAAATAATCCGACAACAAAAATGGTTGAAACTACCCGGAAAATCGTCTGTCGTTAAATTGTGGTGCCCCTGTTCCCTGGGCTTCTGCAATCATCGGTGCAGCTATGATGCCTGCTATACTTATAATCTTTTTCATTTGTTTTTGTTTTTTATTTTGTTTATGATTCATTAGACCCTCAACTGTATTTATTGTTGCATAATTAATAAAAGTTTAAAGCCTTCATTTTAGCCTGGTATTTCCTGTTCATATCAACAAACAGAAATATGAAAAGAGCTGCAACCGTAATAATTATCAGGCCAATTAATGCCGACGAAATTCCCGCGAAAATGCTTACTAAGTTTTTACCAAAAAGATAACCGATCGCACCAACGAAAAGAGTTGAAATGAAAATAATCAGGAAAGAAAACCACTTTTCGGAGGAAGGCTTTGTTTGGGTTTTGGGTAATTGATCTAAAACCAAATCGGCCAGGTTGAAATCAAAGACAGGTTTTTCCTGTTGTTTAATTCCTTCAAACAACAGGCGATATTGCGCGGCTTTTTCTTTACAATTCAAACAAGAACCGATATGCTCTATAACTTCATCGGCACAATTTGCTTTTTCCAAAACATATTGCTGAATCTCATCGTCTGTAAGATGTAGGTATTTCATAAAGCTTCCTTTTTTATAAGTGAGCAATAAATTATTTTTCAGTGTTTTTCTTGCGCGAAATAAATAGCTTTTCAATGTTCCTTCCGGCAGGCTTGTTATTTCGGCTATTTCTGCATAGGATAATTCTTCATTGTGATAAAGTGTCATCAACGTTTTATAAACCGGTGAAAGCTTATTAATTTCCGTTTTTAAAATTTCTGAAAGCTCTTTCTGAAAGATGATATTTTCAGTTTCATTTGTAACTGGTGCAATCTTATTATTTAGAATTTCCAGCACGTCTTCGCCTCCCTGGTTGTCATCATTATTATTGCCGGGAAATATCAATTTCTTTTTTTCAAGATAACTAAGGCAGGTATTATAAGCGATTTGGGCGATCCATGTGGAAAGCTTTGACCGGAATTTAAAAGTGTTCAATTTTTGAAAAGTCTTTAAATAAATGTCCTGCGCAATATCTTTTCTGTCTTCCGCAACAGGAATCATTTTAAAAACAATTTGTGCCACCAAACCTTCCGTGTTATTCATTATGGTCTTAAAGGCATTAGTGTTGCCACGTAATACCATTTCAACCAACGGTTGGTCTGCTACATTATTTTCTTTTTTGTTACCCACTTAGATGAAGTTAGACAGGAGCGATTAAAAATGTTGCAGGAAGTGTAAATTAATGCCTTTACCTTTTAAATGATCCTGTTAGCATACTTAGCTATATTCAATCACACGTTTTTAGATTTATTAGCCCGGATCGTTATTAAGCATAATTTTTGTTGAATTGAAGATGATTAAAATTAAAATTGAATGGAACAACAAGAATAATGAAAACACGGCGCTTTTGGTAATGGATGTACAAGGCGCAACTGTAAAAGCGCTGGAAGAAAAGGAAGATTTTTTACTTCATTAAAAAAAGCAATCGCTGCTGCGCGGGAAAATAAAATTCCTGTAATGTATGTCGTGGTTGGTTTCAGAAAAGGTTATCCGGAAGTAAGCTGCTCACAATAAAATGTTTTCCAATATCATAAGTGGAGCACGAAGTTTTGATAAAGAAGAAGATTTTAAAGTGGCTGAAGAAGTAGCGCCGCAGCAACGGTGAGATAGTGATAACAAAAAAAAGAGTGAGCGCCTTTACCGGCAGCGATCTTGAAGTGATATTGCGTGCGCAGCAAATACAGCATATTGTGCTTGCAGGTATTGCAACCAGCGGCGTTGTTTTGTCAACTTTACGGGAAGCTGCGGATAAAGATTATATGATCACTGTTCTTTCTGATTGTTGCGCCGACAGGGATGAAGAAGTGCATCGCGTGCTTACTACAAAAATGTTTCCACGCCAGGCGGAGGTGATGACTGCAGAAGAATGGGGCAAACAATTAGCAAAATAAAAATCCTGCGAATTTGTTCGTCTGCTGGTAAAAAAGGCATGAGCAAAATGATCCGGCCTGCCAAAGCTCCCCCCTGTAATACCTAACCAGGGCAGTGCATGAACCATTTTATTAAAGGTGCTTACTTATCCATTCCAGTATATCAGCCATCACTTTTTCTTTGCCGGTATCATGTAGCAAATCGTGATAAGCGCCATCATAAAGTTTTAAAGTCTTGTCTGCAGAACCGGCTTTATCGTAAAAGAACTGGCTTCCGGCCGGCTTTGCAGCTTTATCTGCTGTGCCGTGCAAAATCAAAATGGGCAATGTGATTTGCGGGAATTCTTTTTTCAATCGTTCATCGGCATGCACCAATGCTTCCATTGTTTTTACGGGTTGTTTTTCGCCGGCTATAAGCGGGTCATTATTCATTGCCTGTACTACTTCCGGGTCACGCGAAAAATCTTCATTTTTAAGCTTTAGCAGTTGTGTGTGCGGTATTAAATGGCTTAAGCCTTTAAACACAGCCAACACAAAATCAGGAGCAGGCAACTGGTGGGCAAAATTTTCGCAAATAAACCCGTTAATTTCTTCCTGGTGCTCCAATGTATATAAACAAGATACTACACCGCCTGCACTGTGACCCAGCAAGAAAACAGGCAGGCCGGGATGCGCTACTTTGGCAATGTCCACCAGGCTGTCAACATCGCTTGCGTAATCATCAAAATTCTTTACATAAAAACGTTCTCCTTCCGATTGGCCGCGGCCTTGTAAGTCGAGAGCATACACGGCGTAGTTTTGATTAGTAAATTGTTCGGCAACCCATTGATATTGTCCGCTGTGAGCATTAAACCCGTGAACAATAACGATTACAGCCGTTGCATTCATTTCGGGCAGCCATGTGCGCGTAAAAATTTTGAGGCCTGTTTTATTTTCGAATGAGGAAGTTTGTGCTTGCATTTGATTTTATTTTTTTGTTATAAAATTTATATCATATTCAAATATATTGCATATACAATTTGAAAGGATATTATTTTTTATATACCGGGGAGAAAAGCCAAAAATTACACGCCCGGGTGCTAAGGCCTGATCCCCGCCTGACCGGACGGGCAGGATTTTCATTTGATTTGTTCGTTTATCAATAGCGCAAATCCTGAAATGAAAAATCAAATGGCTCTATTTAATTTTATCCGTTGGTGAAGTAATCGCTCCAGGCCATCGCTCAACACCAACTGCGGTTAGCCGACGAATCAGGAACACCAACAACACTAATGATCACTGAACATCATTTTTTTCATTTCCTTATCGTGCCCGTAAATATCGTCGCGAAAGTTTAATGTGCCATCTTTTGTTACCCAGGCAGTAAAATAGACAATGTACACCGGTATTTTATGTTTCAGTTTTACCCAGGTATTCTTCCCACTATACATTGCTTTATTAATTTTTGAATCCGTCCAGTCAGGATCGTTTCTCAACAGGTATTCAGCAAGCTTTTGGGGTTGATCCAGCCTGATGCAGCCGTGGCTGAAGGCGCGGTCATTCTGATCAAATAAATATTTGGCGGGGGTATCATGAAAGTAAATATTATAGTTGTTCGGGAATACAAATTTTACACGGCCCAGGGCATTATCAGCGCCGGGTTTTTGGCGTATAACCGGCAGCCCGTTACGTGTGCCGGTTTGTTCCATATTATTTTTTTGAAGATAATTTTTATCCTTCTTCATCTCAGGTAAAATTTCGTTTTTCACAATACTTTGCGGAACATTCCAGTAAGGGCTGAAAACAACATACTCCAAGTGAATCAGTAAAAATAACAGTGTTGTGGCCTGCTTTCCCGACCACTATTTTCATGCTGAACTGCTGTTTGTTTCCGTTAAGAACGTGTAAACGAAATTCAGGAATATTGGCCACCAACCTTGTTCCGCTGCTTTCATTCGGCATCCATTTTAGGCGTTCCATATTTACAAGCATCTGCTCTATCCGGCTCTTTCACCGGCACATTTAATTCCTGTGCAGTTTCAGTGCCAAGTACACCATCCGCATTTAATCCAAATCTTTGTTGGGCACGCTTCAACGCCGATTCCAGTTGGGGTGCAAATTTCAATGAAGTGTCTTCTCCATTGTAATCTCCCGTAATCTTTAAACGTTTTTTCAATTGCAAAACCGCTTTTGCAGAATCGCCGGTTTTATAAGCTTTATTGTTGAGATTGATCTTTGCCCATCCGCCTTTTTTATCAATCTCATAATACTTTACGAGTTTATTTCTTAACAAAGGATAAAACCGGTTTACCGGTTCCCAGTCTTCCAGTTTGGTGCCGTTTTTTGCAATAAGAGAATCAAGTAACGCCACCGCATCTATTCTTTTGCGTGGAATATGCCATTGCAATTGCGAAGGATCTATCGTTCCTTCATACACCTCTTTGGTATAGGTAAAAAAATGTTGTGTTAAGTGAAGCTCGGTTTGTGTCAATTGATCCGGGTCCAATGTAAAATTATCATCATTGATTAATTTCTCCATGGTGTCATGTAATTGCTTATCGTAAATGGATGTATCAATATTTGCTTTTACATACATGTTATGAAGATTATAAAACGCGCGCGCCTGTTCGGTGAGTCCGTCATTGACGAACCAGGCAAAATGATAATTCCTGTTTTTGTAAAAATTGCGCATCTTCCCTCCTATTCCTTCATTCACCACTTTTTTTTTGATATAATTTTCAAGTGTTGCGCTATCCAGCTGCAGGTTGGAATACGCGTTGGTTTCAGTGATAGTGGTATCGCGCTTTATAACCGGTTTTTTGTTTTCTGTTGCAGAACTGTTGCATCCGGCAATAATGGGTAACACCAATAAAAGCAGCAAAAGATATTTGATAAAATTCCGTATTTCTGTATCCATTTTAAAACTTTGTTTTCAAGGCTAAACTTTCAGTTCGCCTGCATAATATACTCCAATTAAAGATTGTTTGCCTGCTATCAGTTAAATATTTTAGGACCAGCCGGTACTTTCTTTGTTTTTCTTTTCCTGTGTCTCTTTTTTGGTGTTTTCTGCGTCCTCTTCATTTTCCTGCACAGAGTTTTTCTTACTTTCCACCTCTATAGTCTGCACAGTAACCGTGTATTTGGTGGGCCTGATATTGCCTCCGTATTTCATAGCATAAGCTTTGGTAACTTCTGCACCAAAGTAAAATATGATGGAAGAAAAATAGATCCACGTAAGCAGTACCACAAGAGAGCCTGCCGCTCCATAACTGCTTCCGAGATTGGTTTTGCTCACATATAAAGTAATACCAAATTTTGCCAGCATAAAAAGAAGTGCCGTAAACACAGCGCCCGCTGCCACATCTTTCCATCTGATTTCAGCATTGGGCAATACCTTATAGATGATGCCAAATAAAATAGCCGTTATAATAAAAGTGGCGATAAGATTGATGACATAAATGAGCTGAAACGCTATGCCCGGAAACAGGTGCTGAATCTTGTCTATGAGCCCTTCCAGCAGCGTATTTAGCACCAGTGAAATCAGTAATAAAAAACTAAGCGATATCACTAGTGAAAAAGATAAAACCCGCGATAGTAATAATTTCAGGATGCCGGTATTTTGTTTCAGCCTCAGGCTCCAGATATAATTCAGGGAACTTTGCATATCGGTAAAAACAGTTGTAGCGCCGATAAATAAAGCTGCAAAACCAACGATAGCCGCAAATGTGCCACCGCTGCTGTTTACTGAAGCGTTTTGGATGATAGACTGAATTTGAGATGCAGAAGCGTTGCCGACAAGGTCCTGCAACTGCTGCACGATATTACCTTCAATCGCTTTTTGCGACCAGAATAAGCTGGCAAGGTAAATGACTACAACGAGCATAGGTGCCAATGAAAAAATAGTGTAATAAGCCAGCGAGGCACTTAGTTTTGTTACCTTATTTCTGGAAAAACCGGAAGCTGCGTTTTTAAAAACTTCCCAAATTCCCGGCCATGTAATTTTATCTTCCTGTATCATCCTTTCCATTTTTCAATTGAAAGGCGCACAAAACCGATGCCAATGCCAAACCGCGTGATTTGATAGCACTATGCAAAATACATCAACAGCAGGCAAACCAATAGGGAAGATTTTTATTTTGCACTTACTCTCTTGTGGTAAGGTATAAATGATTATAAGCAGTTACATTGTTGAAAAAAACCATAACAGCGATGGTTATACGCAAAAGGGCCGGTACATTCCCGGCCCTGTGAAAAATCAAATTAAAAATTCCGCCTAAGTAGGTGTTCCCCTTTTCGCGAGCCCATGTCAACCACTCGTGAGAGCCGCCGTCTGCGACGATGTTTTTCACTATTTGTCATTTTTTAAAGAGAGGAACGCCGCCATCGGCCAAAATCATCTGTCATCTTTAAAGTACTTATAAGTTTTATATTAATTTTAGCCTGAAAATTTATTGTGAAAAATGCAAATAAGGAAGATAGATTCAAAAGATAATGTGGCTATGGCAACAATTATTCGCAATTCGTTAGAAGAATTTGACGCGGTAAAGCAGGGAACAGTATATTTTGACGAAGCTACTGATCATTTAAGTGACCTTTTTAAAAAGGCGCGTTCTTCTTATTTTGTAATTGATTTAAACGGTGAAATTGCCGGAGGCGCTGGTATATTTCCTACAGAAGGCTTGCCGGATGATATTTGCGAACTGGTAAAAATGTATGTGGCAAAGAAATTCAGGGGTAACGGTTACGGACAAACGCTTTTGGAAAAATGTATTGAGCAGGCAAGAAGAAATAATTTTGCAAAAATGTATATTGAATCTATGCCCGAATTATCCAACGCTCTTGGTATGTATGAAAAAAACGGTTTCAGATACATCAGCCATTCTATTGGAAACAGCGGGCACAATGGTTGCGATTTGTGGATGATCAAAGACTTATAAACATTAATCATACAGCTTTTAAAAAAATAAGACTATGCAAACAATCCTTGGTTCCGGTGGTGCAATCAGCAATCCACTTGCAAAAGAATTAATGAAGTATACAGATAAGGTGCGGCTTGTTGCCCGAAACCCGAAAAAAGTAAATGAAAGTGATGATCTCTTTGCCGCTAATCTCACCGACAAAGAGCAGGTAGAAAAAGCAGTGGCTGGTTCTGACATTGTGTATTTAACTGTTGGACTGGAATATAAAATAAAAGTCTGGAAACGGGATTGGCCTGTGATCATGCAGAACACTATTGATGCCTGCCTGTCGCATAAGGCAAAACTGGTTTTTTTTGACAACGTCTATGCTTATGCACCGGATGAAATTCCGCACATGACCGAAGAATCTCGTATCGCACCGCAATCAAAGAAAGGAAAAGTAAGGGCAAAATTGTTGGAGATGATTTTTGATGCCATTGAAACAAAAGGCCTGGCAGCTTTGATTGCCCGGAGTGCAGATTTTTACGGCCCGGATGTAAAAACCGGATTTCTGAATTTGTTGGTAATTGACAAATTTAAAAAGAACCAAAAAGCCATGTGGCAGGCAAATCCTTCGCGCATCCATTCATTTACTTATACGCCTGAAGCCGCTACAGCAATGGCTTTGCTGGCAAACACGCCAGATGCTTATAATCAAACCTGGCATTTACCTACTTCTCTTGAGAAATGGACAGGGAAAGATTTTATTAATCATATTGCGGAGGCATTCCATGTGAAACCACGATATTTTGTTCTATCAAAAGCAATGATAGGAATCATGAGCCTTTTTTCACCTACGATGAAAGAGCTGAAAGAAATGCAATACCAGAATGACCAGGATTATTTTTTTGATAGCGCCAAATTTGAAAAAAGATTTTCGCTTACGCCAACCCGTTATACAGACGGAATAGAGGAAATTATAAAAGGAGAAACAAAGTAAATATCGTACGGCGTTGATGCATAAAGATGAATTTACTTTAAAATAAAAATATCAACTATTTCTTCGTTTACTGAAAAATATAAGTTCATTTTAAATTATAAAATACTACTTCATTATTTTCCTGCAATATAGTTAGCCCAGCGTTTTCTAAATTAACTTTTTCAAAAGCGGGTATTTTATTTTTTTCCCCGGTTAGAATTGAAACTGATTACTAAATAATCCATTTTCCCGGCAGATTTTCTTATTGCTTGATTGTATCAAAACCAATACACCTACTGTATCAAAAGCGAACAGTTTTCTTTTCCCCCAATTTCTAACCGTCTGAAAATTAGATAGTAAGTGTATGGCATTATATTTCTTGTGTGACAAACGATAAATCCGCTTTTGCAAAGAAATTTAAATGAATTTAACCAAGCATGTTTAAAAGTTATTTCAAAATAGCCTGGCGTAACCTGATGAAGTATAAATTCATCTCTTTCATTAACCTGTTCGGGCTAACTATTGGGCTTACCTGCTGTTTGCTGATCACTACTTATGTTTTAAACGAACTAAGCTATGACCGCTATAACAAAAATGCGGAAAATATTTATCGTGTTACCCGCAGTTTTAATACTGCTGATGGCGTTGTTTCACTAAAATTAAGTACCGTCTCTCCCCCATTCGGATATTATTTTCCTACGGATTTTCCGGAGATAAAAAAAATGACACGGTTGTTGAACACCGGAACAATCCCTTTTAAATATAAAGACAAACTTATCGCGGAACCCAATGTATATTTTGCTGACAACAATTTATTTGATGTTTTTACTTTAAAGGTTTTAAAAGGAAACCCGCAAACAGCCCTTGAGGATCCTTTCAGCATAATGATGAGTGAAGAGGTAGCCAAAAAATATTTTGGCAACGAAGATCCGATGAATAAAGTAATACGCGCCAATAACCTGTTTGATGTAAAAGTAACCGGTATCTATAAAGGCTTTCCTGAAAACTCTTTTATGCATCCGGGCGTGTTAGTTTCTTTCAATACTTTAAAAGATTCGGCAATTTATGGTGCAAAAAACCTGAGAACCAACTGGGGAAATAATTCTTTTTTTACATTCCTGGAACTTCCCAATCATTATGATCCCCAAAAAATGATTGCACGCTTTCCTGCTTTTCTTGATAACAGGATGGCCGGCCAATATGGCGCGATGAAACCATCTAAATTCACTAAACTCGGTTTACAAAAACTTACTGATATTCATTTGTATTCCCATACAGACCTTGAAGCAGAACCTAACGGAGATATAAGCAGGGTTTATATTTTTTCAGCCATCGCTTTATTTATTTTATTGATTGCCTGTATTAACTACATGAATCTTTCCACCGCCCGCTCTGCATTACGGGCAAAAGAAATAGGAATCAGAAAAGTAATTGGTGCAAGGAGAAAAGAATTGATCTTTCAATTTCTAAGTGAATCCGTACTGATAGCCTGGAGCGCTATTTTAATTGCATTTCTTCTTTTATATTATACATTGCCCTGGCTCAGCCAGGTTTCTGACCGTCAACTTTCTATAAGTATATTATTAAAATGGCAGGTTTTGGTTCCGCTTTTTCTAACCCCTTTTATTGTGGGTATTTTATCAGGATTATACCCGGCTTTATTCATGTCTTCGTTTCAGCCGGTAAAAACGCTGAAGGGATTATTTAAATCCGGCGGTGGCAACATATCCTTTAGAAAAGTTTTGGTGGTGGCACAGTTCACGATTTCTATTGTCCTTATTATCACAACCATTATTGTTTTTCAGCAACTAAGCTACATGCAAAAAACTTCTTTGGGTTACAATAAGGATCATATTATTACGCTGCCTTATTATAATTCTATTAATCCGCAATATGATGCATTTAGAAATGACTTGTTGCAAAACACGGGAATCAAAGATGTAGCCCGTTCTTCACGCATTCCTACGGGCAGGTTGCTGGATGCCAACGGCGCTTCTGTCATGGTGGGCGATTCTATGCGCCCCGTTACGGCAGATATAAAAGATGTATCTGTCGATTATGATTTTATTCCCACTTATGGCATTCAAATAGCAGCAGGAAGAAATTTTTCACGCAGCTATAGCATGGATACTTCTAATTTTATTTTAAATGAAGCAGCCGTAAAAGCAATCGGCTGGAACTCGCAGCAGGATGCCATCGGCAGAAATTTTATGTATGGAGGCAAGAAAGGCAAAGTGATTGGTGTGATGGGTAATTTCCATTTTGAATCCTTACAACATGAAATTGTTCCGATGGTTTTATTGAATCCGGCAACAACACCAACTAATTCTGCATTCAACAACCTTACTATTAAATTAGCCGGTAATAATATTCCACGCGCATTAGCATCAGTAGAAAAAATATGGAAAGAATACCTTCCGGGATTGCCATATCAATATTCCTTTCTCGATGAGAATTATAATAATCTGTATCAATCAGAACAAAGGCAGGGAACCATTTTTACCGTGTTTGCCTGCATTGCCATTTTCATTGCCTGCCTCGGATTATTTGGATTATCAGCCTTTGAAATTACGCAACGGGTAAAAGAGATCGGTATAAGAAAAGTATTGGGCGCCAGGGTAAGTTCCATTGTGTCTTTATTATCAAAAGATTTTTTAAAACTCGTTTTGATAGCTACTATCATTGCTTTCCCGATAGCCTGGTATGCCATGTCGCATTGGTTGCAGGCATTTGCCTATCGCGTAGGTATTCACTGGTGGGTATTTGTGCTGGCGGCGGTTCTGGCATTGTTGGTAGCATTGGTGACCGTTAGCTTCCAGGCAATAAAAGCGGCAGTGGCTAACCCGGTTAATAGTTTGAGAAGTGAGTAATTAGCTGATTAGCTAATTCGCTAACGTGCCAATGTGCTAATGATGTGAAAGGCGTGAAATGAAAATTTTGATTATTTGTTGGTTCACTACCGGTAATCAATAAACGAAAATAAAATTATAAGTAGGCTTACTTCTTAGCAACGCCTGACGAAGTGGGCGTTGGCATTAATAGGAAATAAAAATATTAAATAAAAGTTGGTTTACTGTGCCAAATAATAAAAATACAGTAAAGCAATAAATTGTTTTGATTTTTATTTTGATGAATTTAATAAAAGCACAAGCGGACGCTTTGCGCTAAAAAATAAAATTCATCCTGGCGCCAAACCGGGGTTTTGCTCCTTTTTTATTTCAACCGTTACATAGCACAAGAAGCCCCCGCTCTTTTCCGGCGCCTCATTCTTGCGCCAACAGTGGGGTCGGAGAGTCAGCCAGGTCTACCCTAATAGTTATTTTCAGATGTACAATAAATGAACAAATAAATCAAGTTTTTATTTCCCTTCGATCACGGCACATGAATGATGGAATAACTATTGCTTTATTTTAAAAAAAAATTATATAATCATTCATGGCAAAATCAAGAACTTCAATTTATGCGGCGCTGATTTCTAACACCGCAATCGGAATCATTAAATTTGTAGCGGCTTATTTTAGCGGCAGCTCGGCAATGCTCTCAGAAGGAATCCACAGCATCGTCGACAGCTGCAACGAATTACTTCTTTTATTTGGAATAAACCGCAGTAAAAGACCTGCAGACATCGAACATCCTTTTGGTCACGGACAGGATTTATATTTCTGGTCGCTGATCGTTTCCATACTGGTTTTCGGCCTTGGTGGCGGAATGTCGGTGTACGAAGGGATAAATCACGTGCGCAATCCCATCCCGATGGATGATGTTTTATGGAACTATATTGTTTTAGGCAGCGCGTTCATCTTTGAGGTTATTTCTTTCTATATCGCGGTAAGGGATTTTCTAAAAGAACCTGGCACTAAAGGACATTTTTGGAGCAACCTTCGCAAGAGTAAAGATCCCGGATTTTTCATCGTAATTTATGAAAGCGTCGGTGATTTGGCAGGTTTAATTATTGCTTTCGGTGGCGTTGTTTTGTCCCATTATTTCAACAGCCCGGTAATTGATGGCATCGCTTCCATACTCATTGGACTGGTACTTACCGTCATCGCTATTTTAATGATCATCGAAAGCCGAAATTTGTTGATTGGTGAGACTGCTGATTTGCAACTGGTGAAGAAAACAGAAGAATTGATTCGTTCAGATCAAGATGTTTTCGAAGTGCAAAGGCCGTTAACCGTTCAACTTTCTCCCGATGAAGTTTTCCTGGCATTGAATCTTCAGTTCAGGAATGATCTTTCGGGCGCACAGGTAGTTGAAGGAATAAACCGTTTGGAAAAAGCAATCCGTGCAAAATTTCCCCAAATCAAACAAATCTATCTTGAAGCACAGCACCTTTCGAAAAACAAACGGGAATGAAAATGGATTATAAAACCCAATTAAAAGGAGAAGCTTTTTCAAGATTTAAAAGGAAAAGAATGTGGTGCGGTTTTTTATTTTTCAACGGGTTTGAAGGATTTCTGTTCCCCGGTTCCTGAAGACCAATTACCAGGCGGCAGATTTCCAGGAATATTAGCCTTTATGTGTGTTCCTTGTTCGATGTCTTCCGTGTTGGCGCAAGAATGAGGCATGGCCCTGGCATAGCCTTCTCGTGCTATGCCGTTAGGTAAAATTTAAAGCAATTAATCCTTTCATACCATTAAAATCCCGGGCACTACTATGTTTCCAATCTTCAGGCTGCGCTACAAAACCAGCTATTACCGGATTCAAATGAATATACTCTAACGTCTTATTAAACATTTCCTGATCTTTTATCGACATTGGCTTATTATGCTGCTGCTCCCGAAGTATTCGGACCAACCGGAATTGTTTCCGTTTTTCTTGCCGGCTCTTTCCATCATCCAAATCATCCATTCTTTTCTGCTTTCTGAGACATTGTTTTTAATAGCAGTTTTTAATTCTGAAGATGTGTGTTTTTTCATATCCCGCACAATATACTCCAACTTGTTTTGACTGGTACCGATGATCATATGGATATGACTTGGCATGATGCACCATCCATAAATTTCGAGGCCTTTCTTTTCCTGGCAAAACTTCCAGGAATCTAAAACTATTTTCATGTACTCTTCTCTGTACAATACATCTATCCCGCCTGATGATGAGTGGGCAGGCAATGAACTGTGGCAAACGAAATAAAATACAACTTGTCATTATCGTGAAATTTATATTTTCTACTCATATAAAAATAAATCTACAACTCTTTCATCCTTTATTCATAATAAACTGTCTTCCGCCGATGGCAGGCATTTACAATAAACAGGTTTTGCTCCTTTTTTATTTCAACCGTTACATAGCACAAGAAGCCCTCGCTCTTTTCCGGCGCCTCATTCTTGCGCCAACAGTGGGGATTAGATAAAATAATATTTTATTCTTATTGTCAAAGGGTTTTGGGGGCGCCAACAACAGCATGCGGTTTCATTTCTTGCCCGTTGGGCAAAACGAAACCTTAGTTATTATAGGCAGCCCTTCTTCGGTCGTTAAACTTCTGTTGTTCTATTTGTCAGTTTAGGAATGGTCAAAAAGTATGCGATTACAATTAAGGTTGCTGTCGCTGTTACAATAAATGCAGTTGTCGCTCCGAACTGAAACCAAATTAGCCCTGTCAGCGAACTTGCCAACATTGTGCAGATGCTTTGCAGTCCTGAAAATGTCCCGATTGCTGTTGCTGTGTCTTTTTTGCGTGTGATGTTTGAAATCCATGCTTTGGAAATTCCCTCTGTTGCTGAGGCATAAATACCATAAAGAAAAAATAAACCAAAGAAAAAGTAAAGATTTGTGTTTACTGCCATACCGAAATATACTGTCGCAAATAATACAAGCCCGATTATGAAAATTGTTTTCAGTCCTACATTGTCGGCAAGAATGCCAATTGGAAAAGCAAACAAAGCATAAATAAGATTGTAAAAAATATAAACTCCTATGACCATCGTGTCGTCAAGTCCTGATTGTTTTGCTTGTAACAAAAGAAAAACATCTGAACTGTTGAACAGGGTAAAAACTAAAAGCCCTAATACAACTTTTCTATATGTCGCAGGACTTTGGTTCCAATATTTTAAAAATGAAAAGAAGGGTGTTTTTACTTTTGGCGTATTCTCGTTTACTTTTTTGTCTTTGAGATAAAAAGAGGATAGAACTGCAAATAGTCCCGGAACAAATGCGATGAAAAAAAGTGTCTTATAGTCTTGTGGGTAGAAATATAAATAGAGCAAAGCCAAAGATGGACCAATTACAGCACCTAATGTGTCCATTGAACGATGAAACCCAAACACTTTCCCTTTTGTTCCTGGTGTCGCTTCGTCAGAAAGGATTGCGTCCCTTGCGCCTGTCCGAACGCCTTTACCAAGGCGGTCAATTGTCCGTGCAAAAAATATCCAAAGAGGGAAGGTAAAAATCGCCATCATTGGTTTTGAAATTGTGCTAAATGCATAACCGATTTGCACAAACGGAACTCGTCTGCCCGAAGTGTCGGAAAGTTTGCCGAAATATCCTTTGCTAAGTCCTGCGGTTGCTTCGGCAACACCTTCAAGTATTCCAATGAGCACAATTGAAAAACCAATTGTCTTCAGGTAAATGGGCATAATGGGATACAGCATTTCGCTTGCTGTGTCGGTAAGCAAACTTACTACTGATAAAACCCAAACTGTCCGTGTAATATATTTCAAATTTCTGTACTGTTTTGGTGTTAGTTTATTGTCTGCACTGCGGTCTGTCAGGGTTGCCTATAACGGGCAGGTATTTGCGAAGGCTGGAAAACAGACTTCCGTCCGCCCAGCTACCTAAAGCTAAATTTATAAATAAAAGTTGATGATATGCAAATAGCTGAATTAATAACGTCAAGCTGGATATGAAGCCAAATTGAAAAACAAAAAGTTGAAACACGGCTTCCGTCCGCCCAGCTTTTGCAAATACCATGTTGTACTAAACCCCTATCGGGGTAGCGAACAGCAGTAATTTTGTCAACTTGTCTCATATTGTTTATCTTCACATCAATACTCTTAAAGCCTTACTAAACTTGCATCTACCTCGTTTATAAAAACGACAACTCCATATATATAAGAGAGGCAATTTGTCAGCCTCGCCTAAGTACCCCGACAGGGGTTCCGTACAACAGCGGTTTCATTGTTCGTCCTTCGGACGCAACGAAACCTTAGTTATTGTAGGCATGTGCTTTTACTCTTTGAGGACTTTAAAAATAAAACTCGAAATGATTACACCTGCTGAATAAAAAAAACTATACAATGTTGCTTCAGAACCACCAATAATAGAAAATGTTATAAATATACCTGCGATACAGAATACACTAAATATTGTCTTTATTAAAAAAGGTGAGTCCAGTCTGCGACATAAAATAATAAAAGTCAAATTGCCAACAACAAACGTCGGTATAGAATACAATAATCCAAAGACAATGAATAGTAAAATAATAAAATAATTGTCTGAATTTTTGTAATACGATGGGTCAAAAATTGCGCTCCCGCCAAACAACAAAATTGGAGAAATAACAACTACAGTTGTAAGCCAAGTTTTTAATGGATATAATTTATTCGTCTTGGGACTATCTACGTTTGTGTGCATATTCGAACTTAAAAGCCTGCGTCAAGATAGAGCGATTGTGAAATAAATAAAAAATTTTAGAGCTTGGAATGCATTGCCTACAACGGCTACGCATTTATGCAGGACTGGAATTAGAATTCCTTTCTGCCCGAACCGTTGCCAAATTTATAAATAAAAGTTCATTGTTTATTCTATAGCTCGGCGTTATTCGTCGGCTGCTACTGAAGCCAAATAGCGAACAAAGAGTTGAGCATATATTCGTCCCCATGGATGGCGCAAGCGTCCGCTTGTGTTTATATTGTGCCAATTTATTTTTACTGTTCATAATAAAACCAAACTTTTTCATTGCAGCACAAGCGGATTACATTTTGAATCAAACAATTAGTTTTCAAGCGTTAGGATCTCAATAAGCCTTCAAGGTATTTTTTTATTCCGATAAAATTAAAAAAAAATATTCACAACGGGTTGACAACTTATGCCTTTGACGTTTGCTGGAAACGCCACACTTATTCCATTCTCCACCAAATACTTGTAAAGATTTCTAAAAGACTGGTTTTTTACCAATCAACAACGACGCTGGTCTGTCCCGGAAAGACATTTAAGCGACTAACAACCACGCTGGTCTGACCCGGAACGACGGATAAGCGACCAATAACGACGCTGGTTCACCCAACAAAGACAGATAAGCGACCAACAACGGCGCTGGTCTGTCCAACAAAAACAGTTAAGTGACCAATAACGACGCTGGTCTGTTCCGAAAACAAAACTAAGCGCCCAACAACAACGCTGGCCTGCCCCGGAAAGACAATTGTGTGTATAAAAAGGACAGTAAAACGCCTGGCAAGACCGGCTGTCTCACTGAAAGGCAACTTTATCATTATCTGCTTCAAAATTATCGGCCTCTTTTTCACGGTAAAGAGCCGCAAGAATACGATCTATTACAAAAAAGAATCAGGTAAATACAATAATGCAAAAACAATCCTCGTTTTTTTGACAACGTTTACCTGCTTTAAACATTCATTATTATGAAATCAAACAATAATGCCTATAGTACTTCACAGGAAATCCTCTACACGGTTTGCACGGTTGCATGGAATTTGTGTAAGGATCATCTTCAAAAATTCGCTGCGCTAAAGGCTTTTTATACCGAAGCATTTATTGCAGATGCGTTGCAGGCGGTAAAGGATGCAAAAGATTTGCCGGAAAGCCGCCAAACTATTGCCGGGCGCAAGGAAGCGCGCATCAATTTGACGAGCGCTAACCGCCGTGTGCGGGCTAACTGGCAGATTCTAAAACGGTATATTACCGGGGCATTTGAAGAAAGTATGTTGCAAACGAAGCTGGATGAAGCCGGCGACGCCTATTATCCGCGTGCTGCTGCCAATAATTGGAGCGCCGTTCACAGTCTTATACACGCTGCCAATGTTTTTATATCGAACAACCTTGATGCGCTTACTACCAACGGGAACATGCCGGCAGTTTTTCAAGCTACGTTTAAGGCCGCCGGTGATAGCTGTACGGAGCTTTCAATGATTTACACCCGGGTAAACATGGACAAGGAAATGGCGACGGGCATAAAGTTGGATGCCAACAATGCCATCTATGCAAGCGTTATTGAAATGCTGAAAGACGGCCAACAAATCTTTAGAAATGATGAGATAACGAAAAGGCAGTTTATGTTCAATTACCTGGTGTCCATACACTGTGGGGATGGTTCAGCCAGCCTTAAAGGAAAAATTATCAACAGCCTTTCGATGCCGGTTGAAGGCGCAGTTATCTCGTCGGGGGATGAAAAATATACCGCCACTACTGACAGCAAGGGTTACTATCGCATTAACCGCATTGCTGCAGGCACTTACCTATTTACCATTACGTGCCCCGGCTATAAAACTATCGTGCAACCCATCACTTTTGAAGCCGCCACGGCCGCCAATGCCAATTTTGAAATGGCAAGCTTAATGTTGAAAGTGGCATAAACTTACTCTGCTTCGCATATCACTAAACAAGTGTGAGGCATCGTTACCGAAAGAGTGGCATCATGTAATGATTGGGCGGTTTGATAAGTGACGATTCTAAAATAAAGCGGCTGCAAAAACCAAACGAATGATGCGAAACGGTAACCAAATAATACTAGCCTTCGCCAAAAAGTTACCCGTTTTACCGAAAAACTTCCCTAAATAAAAATTCTTCTTTTTTATTGGTTTACTGGTTTACTTCCTGCCCAATAGCATACGCAGTAAAAATTCCCAATTGGCTTACGGCGCATTAATTAACCAGGTTATTGGCGCATTCGTTCAAAAATCCCTGTATCAAAACGAAACACAGGGTGTATCATTACCGAACAAAATTATTATTTTTTACTTCGTTACCCATTGATAGATAGGAAGTAAATAACTGGTGCAGTTTTTTGTGGATTAATTAGGTAGCCAGGATTAAAATCAACGATAGCCAGCCCGGTGGAAAGTTTGAGAAGTGAATAAAATTAGCTGATAGCTGATAGCTGTTAGCTGATAGCTGTTAGCTGATAGCTGTTAGCTCAAATAAAAAACAAATATGCTCAAAAATTATTTCAAAATCGCGTGGCGAAATTTATGGAAGAGCAAAACCTTCTCTATTATTAATATAGCCGGATTATCTATTGGTGTTTCGTGTTTCCTTTTGATTGCATTATATGTGCTGAATGAGTTTAGCTATGATAAATATAACCTTCATGCAAAACAGATCTACAGGATTGATGACCACGTTAAATTTGGTGATTTTTCTTATGATGGCGCAGAAGCACCGGCAATCCTCGGGCCTGCTTTCAAAAGGGATTATCCGCAGGTTGAGCAATATGTACGTCTTAAAAATTATGGCGATTTTGTAATTAAAAAAGGTTCAGAAAATCTAAAAGAGGATAAAGGGGCGTATGCTGATTCCGCGTTATTTGATGTGTTCACTTTACCAATGATTGAAGGCGATCCAAAAACTGCGCTAACCGAACCCCATTCATTGGTAATAACTGAAAGTACCGCAAAAAAATATTTCAACACCACGGATGTTGTCGGAAAAACGCTTACTATCAACGATACCAATAATTATAAAATTACGGGAGTTATAAAAGATATTCCGGAGCAATCTCATTTTAACTTTGACTTCTTTTTCCCTATGGTTGAAACCGCTCAAAGCAGGGATGGTAGTTGGTTCAACTATAATTTTCATACCTACCTGCTTGTTAAGCCCGGCACAGATGCCCGAAGACTGGAAGGACAACTGAATAAAACTTTGATGGCCGGTGCGTCTCCGCAATTTGCAGGCACTTTAAATATAAGTAAAGACGAATTTGAAAAAGCCGGTAATTCGCTGCATATCACGCTCAGGCCTCTTACGGATATACATTTGCATTCAAATATTGCTGATGAACTGAACACAAATGGAAGCATTCAATATGTATATATATTCCTGGCTATAGCGATTTTTATTTTGCTTATTGCCTGTGTCAACTTTATGAATCTTTCAACAGCACGCTCATCGAACCGGGCAAAAGAAGTAGGCGTGCGAAAAGTGCTTGGTAGCCTGCGGAATAATTTAATGATACAATTCCTTACAGAATCTGTGTTCATAAGCCTTATCTCATTCATTTTAGCAATAGTAGTTGTATCGCTCGTGTTACCACTTTTTAATGCGCTTGCTGATAAAAATATCAGTTATTCTTTATTGCTAAATCCATTGATGGTGTCAGGTATTTTATTACTCATGATTATAGTGGGCTTAATTGCAGGTAGCTATCCCGCCTTTTTTCTCTCATCGTTCCGGCCCATTGAAGTGCTGAAAGGTAAATTATCCAGGGGTTTTAAAGGATCGTTTATAAGAAATGCCCTTGTTGTTTTTCAATTCTCTATTTCAATTGTTTTAATGATAGGGACGGTAGTTATTTTCAACCAGTTGAATTACATCCGTAAAAAAAATTTAGGATTCAATAAAGAACAGGTTTTAATACTTAAGAACACGTATGCACTAAACTCACAGGCAAAGGCATTCAGAAATGAGCTGCTGCAAATGCGTGGTGTAAAGAACGCAACCATTACAGGATATTTGCCGGTAAGTGGCAAAAGGGGCGAAGGAGGGTATGTAACTTCCCCGGTTTTTGACGGCAAGAATTTTACATTAATGCAACAATGGTCTGTTGATGAGAACTATATTCCAACTTTACAAATACACTTAAAAAGTGGGAGAAATTTTTCTGAGCAGTTCCGTTCGGATTCGGACGCAATTATCATAAATGAAGCTGCCGCAAAAATTTTGGGAAACGGCAACCCCATTAATAAAAAATTGTACCAGATCAAAAATCTCAGAACAGGGAATTTGCTTGCATACAATATTATTGGTGTCATCAGTAATTTCAATTTTAATTCGTTGCATGAAAAGGTAACACCACTGGTACTGAAGTTGCAACCAGATAATGGAAGCATTGCTGTAAGAATGAATACCAGTGATATCGCCGGCCTTTTAGGACAAATAAAATCGAAATGGAAAGCGATGGTTCCATCGCAGGCTTTCAGTTATTCATTCCTTGATGAAGATTTTAATAAGCAGTATAATGCTGAACAACGCACAGGCACTATTTCTATGATCTTTTCAATTCTTGCCATTCTTATCGCCTGCCTTGGATTATTTGGGTTGGTTACTTATGCAGCAGAGCAACGCGTTAAAGAAATTGGGATAAGAAAAATATTGGGTGCAGCTATTCCTGATATTATGAGCATGCTTTCTAAAGACTTTATAAAACTGATATTAATCTCGATTTGTATTGCCTCACCTGTTGCCTGGTGGATGATGAACAGGTGGCTGCAGGATTTTGCATACCGGGTAAATATTTCCTGGTGGATTTTCGCCGGAACCGGCTTGCTGGTTTTGTTGATTGCATTAGTTACTTCTGTGTTCCAGACAATGAAGGCAGCAATAGCCAACCCTGTGAAGAGCTTAAGAAATGAATAAATGAAAATATAAAAACCGGCCAATGTGAAAATGAAAATTCAGGTTATTTATTGGTTTACTGAAATAAAATCAGGCATCATAAAAACAGGCACCAGAAATCAACTTTATGTTTAGAAATTATTTTAAAACCGCCTGGCGGAATTTGACACGAAACAAGGTGTATTCCTTCATAAACATTGCAGGTTTAAGTTTTGGTTTGGCTTGTGCCATGTTGATTATGCTGTATGTAAAGGATGAAATAAGTTTCGACAGGTTTCATAAAAATGTAAACGACATTTATCGTATCGCGAAAAAATCAAAACGCGGTAATGAAAATGGCACCACAGGTTTTTTGCAGGGACCACGGTTTTCGCAAAATGTTCCCGGAATAAAATCTTTTGTTCGTGTAGAGAGCAGTTCTGAAGATATAAAAAAAGGTAATGAAGTGCAGGAGCAAAATGGAGTGTTATCTGTTGACTCCAATTTCTTTTCTGTATTTACATTCCCTTTATTATCCGGAAACCCTGCAACCTGTTTAACAGAACCACATTCAATTGTATTGAGCGAAGATGCTGCAACAAAATATTTTGCCACAACCGATGCTGTCGGCAAAGTGCTGATGGTAAAGGAAGACACCGTTTTTGTTCCTTACAAAGTAACGGCTGTTGCAAAACGTTGCCCACAAAACTCTTCCCTGCAATTTCAGGCGTTGCTGCCTTTCAAAGTATCTGATGCTGATGCAAAAGACACCCATAACTGGTTTAATTCTTTCCTGACCACATTTGTAGTGTTGCACGACAAAGCAAACCTGCAAACAGTGGAAAAAGAAATGCAACGATTTTATGTTGCAGATGCGAAATCAACTTTTTATGAAATGCTGAAAAATGATGGTGGCAACCCTGATGATATTCCTATGGGCACCTATTTTTTGCAACCGTATCTATGACATACATCTGAACACACAACTGGCTGCAGGCAATGATTTAACTAAGGCAAGCAACCCGATGTATTCTTATTTACTTTCCGGCATTGCCTTATTTGTATTGCTGATTGCCTGCATCAATTTTGTGAACCTCACCATTGCACGGTCTGTTAAGCGTGCAAAAGAAATCGGCATTCGTAAAGTGATGGGCAGCGACAGAAAGCAATTGATATTCCAGTTTCTCGGCGAATCGTTTTTTCTCTGCACGGTTGCTTTTGTGTTAGCTGTTGCATTGGTGCAATTGTTATTGCCGTTGTTCAATGAGCTTGCCAATAAGGCATTGGCAATTTCTTATTTGTCCGACGCGAAATTAATTGCAGGTTATATTGCTTTGTATATCATCACCGGCTTGCTCGCAGGCTTTTATCCTGCCTTGGTTTTATCGGGCTACAATCCTGTACAAGCTTTGTATAGCCGTTTTCAGATTACAGGCAAAAATTACCTGCAAAAATCGTTGGTCGTATTGCAGTTTGCGCTGGCATCATTTTTAATCATTGCCACCTTCACGATCTATGCACAGTTTAATTTATTAACCAAAACCAATTTGGGATACGATGACAATAATCTTGTTATCGTAAATAAAAACGGGCTCACACCTGCCGATGCTGCTGCTTTTAAAAATGAATTGCTCAAGAACCCGAACATTGCCGGCGTTAGTGTAAAGAATGCCGGCGAATGGGGCACCGGCACAAAAAATTCGGTTGGTTCTACTGTTTACTTTGCCGGTGAAACTGTTGATGAAAATTATTTGCCTTTATTAAAGATTCCGTTAGTTGCAGGAAGAAATTTTTCAACCGCATTTCCCGCTGATTCTGTACAATCTGTTATCGTGAATGAAAGTTTTGTAAAAGCGGCACACTGGAAAAACCCGGTTGGTGAAACCATACAGATTTTAGGAAGCAGTAATGAAAAGTATCAAGTAATCGGTGTGGTAAAAGATTATCACTTTGCTTCATTGACCAAAAAAATAACACCGCAGTTATTTAACATGAATGGCTCGTATGGATCTTATTACATCCGGATAAAACCCAACACAGCAGCTGCAAGTTTAAAATGGATACAAAAAACATATCAGCAGTTTTACCCGATGACCCCTTATTCGTATGTGTTCAAAAACGATGAAAACAGGATGCAGTATGCTGAGGTTGAAAAATGGAAACAGGTTATTTTATTCGGCGCCATACTTACCATATTTATTTCATGTATTGGTTTGTTTGGTCTATCAGTTTTATCTGCCGAAAAAAGAACAAAAGAAATCGGCATAAGAAAAGTGCTTGGCGCATCAGTGCAACAAATCGTTACTACCCTTTCAACAGATTTTATAAAGCTGGTTGTATTGCATTGATCATTGCAATGCCATTAGTTTATATGGCCGCAAATAAATGGTTACAGAACTATCCATATCGCATTGAGATGAGTTGGTGGTTGTTTGCTTCTGCAGGAATATTGGTGATGCTGATTGCCTTGTTTACAATAAGCTTCCAATCAATAAAAGCAGCGATAGCAAATCCTGTGAAGAGTTTGCGAACGGAATAATTAGCTGATTAGCCAATGTGAAAATTAAAAATGTAACTATTTGTTGGTTTACTAACAATAATGAATAAACGAAGAAATATTGTAATAAACGAAACTCAATAATTCATAATTCATAATTCATAACTCATAATTCATAATTCATAACTCTAAATTCATAATCGTGTTTAAAAATTATTTTAAAATTGCTTTTAGAAACTTAAAGAAGAACAAAGCCTTTTCTTTCATTAATATTTTTGGATTGGCGATCGGCCTTGCGTGTTTTATGTTTATCGCTTCATTTGTATATAATGAACTGAGTTATGATAAATATCCGGCGGATGCAAAAAATATTTACCGCGTTATTTTGTCTGTCACCGGTAACGGGGATATTGCGGCTTATCCTGATGTAGATATTGCTGTAGGAAAAGGGATGAAGGATGCCTTTCCTGAAATAAAGACATTTACGAGAATTGCCACTGCCAGGGATTTTGTAAAATACGGTGATAAACAATTTAAAGAAGAAGACCTTTCTTTTGCAGATTCCAATTTCCTGCAGGTATTTTCCATTCCGCTAATTGAAGGTAATGGCGCTGATGCACTGGTACAGCCCAACAGCATTGTGATTACAAAAGCAATGGCAAAAAAATATTTTGGAACTGATGAGGCGTTGGGTAAAACACTGGCAGTAGGAATTAACCGCGTTCCCTATAAGGTAACCGGCGTTATCGATAAAGTGCCCGAAAATTCGCATTTTCATTTTGATGCGTTTTTAAGCCTTTCAACGTGGCATATTACCCATGAAACATGGAGCAATATTGGAATCTATACCTACGTGGTTTTACATAAAAACGCAGATCCCAAAAAACTACAAGCAAAATTTCCGCAGTTAGTTGCTGAACATGTGGTTCCCGAAATTCAGCACGATATGGGCGTAAGCCTTGCCGAAGCCAAAAAATCAATAAACACTTTTGTGTTTTCATTGCAACCACTTACCGATATTCATTTGTATTCACACACAAAATATGAGCTGGAACCTAATGGTGACATACAATACGTTTATATTTTTTCAGCGCTGGCTTTGTTTATATTATTGCTGGCCTGTGTAAACTTTACCAATCTTTCAACCGCGCGCGCCGTAAAAAGAGCAAGGGAAGTGGGCATCCGAAAAGTAATGGGTTCCCTCAAAAAGCAATTAATTATCCAGTTTCTTACCGAATCAGTTTTGCTTACTTTTTTGTCCATGCTGGTTGCATTTGGTTTACTGTTTTTACTCCTTCCCTATTTCAACCAGTTGTCAAACAGGGAAATCCCTTTCGGCCTTTTCATCAATTACAAGTCAGTGTTGGTGATGGTTTCATTAATTTTTATTACCGGAATAGTAGCCGGCATCTACCCTGCTTTTTTCCTCTCCTCTTTTAATACCATAAAAGTTTTAAAAGGTGCTTCATCGCAGGGATCACAAAGAAAACCGTTGCGTAGCGGCCTTATTGTGTTCCAGTTTTTTGTTTCCATTGCTTTGATTATCTCAACAATAATTGTTTACCAGCAATTGTATTTTATGCAAAATAAAAAATTGGGTTATGATAAAGAACAGGTTTTGTTTTTGCCCGATGCAAGGCTGCTCAGCAATAATCAAAAGGCATTTAAACAGCAATTATCAGAGAATAAAAATGTCGTGGCCACCAGTATTTCCAGGTCGGTACCCGGGCTGCCTTTTATGGATGGAACTGAAATCTATCCTAAAAACGAAAATGGGAATGGTAAAGAAATACATGCAAACATTTATCATGTAGATGATGATTATTTAAAAACATTGGGTATCCATATTATTAAGGGAAGAAATTTTTCCAAAGATTTTCCGACGGATTCTTCTGCAGTAGTGATTAACCAGGCGATGGTTGATGAATTGGGATGGAGCAGAACCAATCCCATTGGAAAAACAATAGTTCGCTCAGGTCAGCAGCAATTTAAAGTTTTGGGCGTGGTTGCCAATTTTAACTACGCATCTGCAAAACAAAAAGTCGCGCCACTGATGATGATGTTGGGAAATAATTATGGTGGCCTGGTAGTAAAAATAAATACCGGTGACGTGAAAGGTTTTTTGTCCGGCCTGAAAAAAGATTGGGATTCTTTTAACCCGGAAGGCCCGTTAGAATACACTTTTTTGGATGATAACTTCGCAAAATTGTATGCCAGTGAAATACGCACGCAAAAAATATTTTCAGCTTTTGCCATTATTGCCATCATCATTGCCAGCCTTGGTTTATTCGGTCTTTCAGCTTTCGTGATAGAACAACGGAAAAAAGAAATTGGTATCCGGAAAGTGTTAGGTGCTTCTATACAAAATGTGTTGCTGCTGGTTTCAAAAGATTTTTTATTGCTGGTAGGCATTGCATTTCTTATTTCAGTTCCTGTAACATGGTGGGCGATGCATAAATGGCTGCAGGATTTTGCTTACAGGATAAATATACATTGGTGGGTTTTTGTGTTAGCCGGAATTATTGCCATTTTAATTTCAGTCTTAACCATAAGTTTCCAGGCAATAAAAGCGGCGGTAGCCAACCCGGTCACAAGTTTAAAAACGGAATGAACTGGTAAGTGGTGAATAGAAATTCAAGTTATTTGTTGGTTTACTATATTATAACGGTTGTCTATAAACGAAAATGAAAATGATAAAAAATTATTTCAAAACAGCGTGGCGGAATATCCTTCGCAATAAAGCCTTTTCAGCCATCAACGTTTTTGGCCTATCCATTGGCATTAGCGCAGCGTTGGTAATATTTTTAATCGTTCATTATGAATTCAGTTTTGATAAGTTTGAAAAAGACAAAGACAGGATTTACCGCGTGGTAATTGATGCCAGATTTAATGGCATTGAAGGCCATAGTTCCGGTGTACAAGCACCGTTGAGCAACGCAATTCAAAACGAAGTAAGCGGAGTAGCACTAGCGGTACCGCTAATGCAATTCCAGGGAGATGGAACGGCTAAAGTAAGTATCAAAAATAAAACTACACCCACTCCTGTTGTATTTAAAAAGCAACCGGGCATCGTATTTACCAATCAACAATATTTCCAACTGCTGAATTATAAGTGGATTGCAGGCTCGCAAAAAGTGGCGATGGAAAACCCTTTTTCGGTGGTGCTTACGCGGAGCCGCGCCAGCGAATATTTTCCCAATATTTCTCCGCAAAATATTATTGGCCGGCAAATAAATTATAATGATAATCTTACAGCAACCGTTTCCGGAGTAGTAAAGGATTTAAATGAACAATCTGTTTTCATATCAGATGAATTTATTTCTTATGCTACCATTGCAAAAACCAATCTGAAAAAACAATTCATGATGGATGTGTGGAACGATTGGATGGCTTATTCCCAATTGTATATAAAACTTTCCAAAGGCACCTCGCCTCAAAAAACAGAAATCCAACTAAAGAATCTTTTAAACAAGTATGATAAAGATGCCAACAAAGATGCCGCTAATACAATAGCGTTTCATTTACAGCCATTAAATGATATTCATTTTAACAGAAACTATCCTGCCGTTGGAGGAAGAGTTGCCGATAAGTCAACACTATACGGTCTTTTGGCGATTGCTTCCTTTTTATTATTGTTAGGTTGTATCAATTTTATTAACCTCACCACAGCGCAGGCCTCGCAGCGCGCAAAGGAAATCGGTATAAGAAAAACTATGGGAAGTTCCAGGAAGAACCTTGTCTTCCAATTTCTAACAGAGACTTTTTTTATAACTATTATAGCCACAATCCTGTCGGTGGTATTAGCGCCTTTTTTGTTAAGAATGTTTGCAGATTTTATTCCTGAAGGTTTGCATTTCGATATTTTACATCAGCCTTCGCTCATTATCTTTTTAGTATTGCTCGCGGTGGTTGTAAGTTTCCTTTCGGGTTTATATCCAGCGCTGGTTCTTTCCGGATTTAAGCCTGTATTGGTTTTAAAGAACCAGGCGCTTTCAGGCTCTTCACAAACACGAAATGCATGGGTGCGAAAAACGCTTACCGTTTCGCAGTTTGTGATCGCGCAATTTTTCGTAATAGCAACACTGATGGTAAGTAAACAAATTAATTATTCAATAAATTCTGATATAGGTTTTACTACTGATGGAATTATCACTTTTGATACTCCCCGCGATACCGTTGCCACACATTCACAGCAATTACTCAATGAAATAAATGCGATACCGGAAGTTAAAATAGCAAGTGCAGGATTTCTATCTCCGGCCGATAAAGGAGTTGCTTACACCAACGTATCTTATGCAGAAAGAAAAGATTTAAAAGCCAATGTGCAGATCAGGTGGGGCGATCCTAATTACCTGAAAGTTTACCAGATAAAATTATTGGCAGGAAGAAATGTGGAACCCAGTGATACCATGAAAGAATTTATTATTAATAATACCTACGCAAAATTATTAGGCTTTCAAAAACCGGATGATGCTCTTGGAAAACAATTAAGTTTTAATGGAAAAAATATGCCGATAGTTGGCGTGATGCAGGACTTCCACGAATTGTCCACGCGTAGCCCTATAGATCCTTTGGTATTTGCAGGAAGCAATGGCTCCACATTTCATATTCGCCTGGAACCAAATACTGCCGGAGGTTTTGAATGGAAAGAATGGTATTAGTAAAATTCAAAAAGCGTATAAGAGCATTTACCCCGAAGCAGATTTTGATTATCAATTTGTGGATGAAAAAATTGCTGATCTGTATCAAAGCGAACAAAGAACCGCAAGACTTTTAAAATGGTCAACCGGCCTTGCCATTCTTATCAGTTGTTTGGGTTTATTGGGTTTGGTAATTTTTACAACTAACAGCCGCACAAAGGAAATTGGTGTACGAAAAGTGTTAGGCGCGTCTGTGATGCAAATCATCTCTTCACTTTCAACTGATTTTATGCGACTGGTGCTTCTTGCTTTTGTTATTGCGGCGCCAATAGCATGGTGGGCTACGTATAAGTGGCTGCAGGATTTTGCCTACAGGACAAATATGAGCTGGTGGGTTTTTGTAATAAGCGGGCTTTCCATGTTATTGATGGCTCTTATAACATTAAGTATGCAAACCATAAAAGCGGCAAGGGCTAACCCTGTGGAAAGTTTAAGAAGTGAGTAAAAATCAGAGAAGAACTTAATAAAATAGAACGGCACAGAATAAAAATAATAGAAATTTGTTCATTCACTGGTAACAAAAATTTACCAGATAATTCATATAAATAAAGACATGGCAAAGAACAATCAATCTCAAAGTGGTTATTCCGATGTGAACGGATTAAAAATGTATTATGAAATTCATGGCGAAGGAAAACCATTGGTGCTCATCCATGGCGGCGGCTCTACGATTGAAACTTCTTTTGGAAGGATCATTCCGTTGCTTGCAGCACATCGGCAAATTGTGGCTCTTGAATTACAGGCCCACGGTCATACGAACGATCGAAATACAGAACTCACATTTGAACAAGATGCAGATGATGTTGCCGCGCTTTTAAATAATCTTAGAATTGATAAGGCGGATTTTTTAGGGTTTAGTAATGGGGCTCATGCAGTAGTCGAAATCGCACTGAGGCATCCGGAACTGATCAATAAAATAATCCTGGCTTCCGGACTTTATCAGCGAGAGGCAACCGCCCGGGAATTTTGGGAAGGATTTGATTCAGTAAAGCTTCAAACTCATTTGCCGCCGGTACTGAAAGAAGGATATTTAAAAGCAAATAATGACCAGGCCGGGCTTCAAAATATGTTTGACAAAGATGTGCAAAGAATGAAGGCATTCAAAGGCTGGGATGATGAGCAGTTGAAAGCAATTAAAGCTCCGGCATTACTAATAAATGGAACGAAAGATGTTATCAGTCCTGAAAAAGCAGTTGAAATTTATCGCCTTATTCCAGGATTGCGAACTCGCTATTTTACCGGCTGGCCACGGAGAATATTTGGGAGCAATAGAAACGATACGTGATGGTAAATGGGAACAATCTTTTGCCGCAGAATTGATAGAACAATTTCTTGATAAATAGAAAATAAAAAAAGATTCTAAAGGTTGGTTTACTATAAATAATAAAAGAATGTTTCAGAATTTATTTAAAAAATCAGCAGCATTTAAAATGGGTATTCCACGAAATGGGTGCAAGATTAGAAGATCTTTATCCCCTGTTATAATGCAGGAAGCATTGGCAGAAACCGCTAATTCAAGAAATTTATTGTCTTTGGGGTCGCGGCAGTCGGTAATTGTTTCGGTGATCGTGAAGAGTGCCGCAATTTCCGAGAAATCATTTATAAGCTTCAATCTTTTATCAAAAGAAACATATTTATCAAATTTAGGGCGAACAAAGACATCACAAAATTCATCTAATGTTTCATTGCTTGCAGAAATTTCCCCTATTTGCTTTGCTTTATCGTATGCTAATTTTGGAGTAGAATACTCAAATAAGAAAGCGCTAATTAGGTTATGGGTGTCAATTACAAACAGATTATTCTTCATTCAACAATTCTTGAAGGATTTCTTCTGTAAGGCCATTTCTGGCTGCTTCTTCTCTGACTTCTTTCAGCAGCTTTTCAAAGCCAGCTTCTTTGCTATTTTGCGAAATTTCATCTATTTGTTTCCCGAAACTTTTTTCAAGTTCACTTTTAATTTTCGGGGATACATTTCGCCATCTTTGCGCTGTTGCGTCACCCACCCCTATTACGATCCGTTCCATAATAATCAATGTTATATTAGCTCAAATTTACAAATATTAAACCATGCTTAAAAATTATTTCAAAACTGCGTGGCGCAATTTGATGAAGCATAAAACCTTTTCGTTCATCAACATTGCCGGGTTATCTATCGGAATTTCAATCTGCTTTATCATTATGCTGTATGTGCAGAATGAACTGAGCTTTGATAAGTTCAATAAAAATGCAGACAGAATTGTACGCATTGTTTTTAAAGCTGATATCAACGGAGGAAAGATTTTTGAAGCCAATGTGATGCCGCCTGTTGCGCAGGCAATGGAAAATGATTACCCTGAAGTACAGGATGCCACAAGGTTACAGGTTGCCGGGCTCTCCAAAAATAACTTATAAAGACAAGAGTTTTAAAGATGATGAAATGGCTTTTGTTGACCCCAACTTTTTCAGCATTTTCACATTGCCGCTTATTGAAGGAGATGCAAAAACAGCATTACAACAACCCAATACTATTATTATAACAAAAGCCCTCGCCAAAAAATATTTTGGAAACGAAAATCCTATGGGAAAAACTTTAGTCTTTCCTGATAACAAAAATGCAGCTTTTAAAGTAACAGGTATGATTGATAAAGTGCCTGCCAATTCACATTTTCATTTCGATCTGTTTGCGTCAATGAAAGGTTTGGATGATTCTAAATCCGATTCATGGATGGGTTCTAATTTCTTTACTTACCTCTTGCTAAAAAAAGGAACTGATTATAAAAAATTAGAATCAAAGCTGCCTGGCATGGTAGAAAAATATATGGGCCCGCAAATTCAACAGAGCATGGGCATCAGCCTGAAACAGTTTATAACGAAGGGCAATCATTTGGGTTTTGCTTTGCAGCCTCTTACCTCTATCCATTTATATTCACATGCCAACTATGAATTAAGCCCGCCCGGCAACGCCATGTACGTTTATATTTTTGGCGCTATTGCCATTTTTATGCTGCTGATCGCCTGTATTAATTTTATCAATCTTTCTACAGCAAGCGCTTCCCGGCGGGCAAAAGAAGTAGGCGTTCGCAAAGTAATTGGTTCCGGAAAAATGCAACTGGTAAAACAATTTTTAATTGAATCCTGCTTGCTGGTCTTTATCGCTTTGTTTATTTCGTATTTATTAATACAATTTGCTTTGCCGTTCTTTAATAATATTTCAGGCAAAAATTTACATTTTGATTTTAATATAAAAATTATTTCAGCTTTTATCGGGCTGGGGTTATTGGTAAGTTTAATCGCCGGATTATATCCTGCTTTTTATCTTTCTTCATTTAAACCGATTGAAGTATTAAAAGGGAAATTTATCCCCGGTAATAAAAGCTTTGGGCTGCGAAGCAGTTTGGTGGTTTTCCAGTTTTTTATTTCTGTTGCATTAATAATCGGCACCGTTGTCGTGTGGCAACAAATGAAATATATACAGAATAAAAATTTAGGATACGATAAAGAACAATTGCTTACCATTCCCAACTCTTATGCATTGGGGAAAAATGAAGAAGTATATAAACAGGAAATGCTGAATGATCCACGTATTATAAATGCAACTATTTCTTCTTACAAACCTGCCGGGCCAAGCAGCGGAAGTAATGCGCTGGCTTACCCATTGGGCCATGATAATGAAATTATGAGAACGCAGGAATACCATGTGGATGAACAATACATTCCTACTTTAGGTATGAAGATGGCCACAGGCAGAAACTTCTCTAAAAATTTTGCTACTGATTCCACGGCAATGATCATCAATGAAACTGCCGCAAAAGCTTTTGGATGGAATGATTTGACAGCAGTTGGAAAAATAATTGTGCGTCAAAACAGTACACGAGGAAACGATGTGCCTTTCCATGTGATTGGTGTGGTAAAAGATTTTAATTTTCAATCATTGCATGAACCTATCACTCCCCTACTAATGACGCTGGATCCTGATTGGGGCCTTATTTTTAAAGTAAAAACTGCAGACATTAAGGGTTTACTTGCAACTATGAAATTGAAATGGAACCAGTTCAATACCGGTGAACCATTCAGTTTTACTTTTATGGATGATTTGTACAATAAAACTTATGCAGCAGAACAAAATACCGGAACGATACTTAACATTTTTGCTTTGCTTACCATTCTTGTAGCTTGTCTCGGATTATTTGGCCTGGCCACTTATACCGCGGAACAGCGCACCAAAGAAATCGGCATCCGGAAAGTACTTGGTGCAAGCGTTACTTCAGTTACAAAAATGCTTTCAAAGGATTTTATAAAATTGGTTTTCATCGCCTGCATCATTGCATTTCCATTGTCCTGGTGGGCCATGAACAAATGGTTGCAAAGTTTTGCATACCGAATTGATATAAGTTGGTGGATATTTTTAGTAGCTGGTGTTACAGCGATTGTAATTGCTTTAATAACAGTGAGTTTCCAGGCGATAAAAGCTGCACTGGCAAACCCTGTGGATAGTTTGAGGAGTGAATAATTAATTAGCCAATGTGATAATAAGACAATTCGTTAATAAAATAAGCGCCTTACGAATTTGTTGATTTACTATAAATTAATAAAAAAAGTGTAACCTGGATTGCTGGATTACTGTCAAACGATTTATATAGTGGAAGTTAAAAACTGAATTAGTGAGAAATGAAAAACTTTGAAATTTATCGGTTTGCTGATAACAGTTGTAATAATGAACCAACGCAAGTAAAGATTGTATGATAAAAAATTATTTTAAAACCGCGTGGCGCAATTTATCAAGAAATAAAATTTACTCCTTTATTAATATTGCCGGCCTTAGCATGGGTTTAGCTTGTGCCATGCTTATTTTGTTGTATGTAAAAGACGAAGTAAGTTTCGACAGATTTCACAAAAATGTGAACCATATTTACAGAATTGTAGCTGAAGCAAAGCACAACGGCGAAGAACATAAAAATAGTAATACGGGTTTTTTACAAGGCCCAAGGTTTACGCAAAATGTTCCAGGCATACAATCGTTTGTACGTATAGAAGGCAGTGCAGAAGATATAAAAAATGGTACGGATATACAATCGCAGCAACTGTTGTATGTTGATCCAGGTTTTTTCAAAGTATTTACTTTTCCCTTGTTGCAAGGTAATGCGGCAACCTGCCTTACAGAGCCTCATTCCGTTGTTCTAAGTGAGGATGAAGCCAAAAAACGCTTCGGTACCAAAGATGCGGTTGGTAAACTTCTGATGATAAAGGAGGATAGTGCATTTGTGCCCTACAAAGTAACAGCGGTTGCAAAAAGAGTTCCTCAAAACTCTTCAATCCAGTTTGATGTATTACTTCCTTTTAAAGAGTCGGAAGCAGATGCAAAAGACAATGATAACTGGTATAATTTTTTCCTAAACACTTTTGTAGTTCTTAGTCCAAATGCCAACCTGCAAACGGTAGAAAAACAAATGCAGAAATTTTATGTTCAGGACGCTTCTGTTACTTTCAAACAGATGATTGAAAAATATGGCGGCGGCCCTGATGAACAAATGGGAACTTATTTTCTGCAGCCTTATACCGATATGCATATGAACCCGGAACTGCCGCCGCAAAATGGGTTGAGCCACGCAAGCAACCCCATGTATTCATATATCTTGTCTGGCATTGCTTTATTCGTATTGCTAATTGCCTGTATTAATTTCATTAATCTTACCGTTGCCCGGTCTGTAAAACGGGCAAAGGAAATAGGAATACGCAAAGTGGTTGGTGGAGACAGGAAACAACTGATCATTCAATTTCTTGGCGAATCTTTTTTGCTTTGCACCATTGCGTTTGCGCTGGCCGTTCTTTTGGTAAAGCTTATTTTGCCTGTGTTCAACGATCTTGCCAATAAAGCCTTATCCCTTTCTTATCTCTTCGATGCAAAATTAATTGCGGCTTATCTCCTGCTGTTTTTGATAACTGCATTGCTGGCAGGTTTTTATCCTGCATTAGTGCTTTCGGGTTACAAGCCTGTAGATACTTTATACAGCCGGTTTAATGTGAAAGGCAAAAATTATTTGCAAAAATCTTTGGTGGTATTGCAATTTACACTCGCTTCATTTTTAATAATAGGCACGTTTACTATTTATTCTCAATTCAATTTTCTTACTACGCAAAAATTAGGTTACGATGATAACAATCTAATTATGATCAATAAAGACAGGCTCAGTCATGGCCAGGCAAGTGTGTTTAAAGAAGAATTGCTTAAAAACCCAGGTATAATTGGTGTAAGTGCAAAGAACGGCGGCCAGTGGCAAACAGGAGCAAAAGTGGCGAGTGATTCAAGTATTAGTTTTGCTTATGAAACAGTTGATGAATCCTATATCCCTTTATTAAAAATTCCTATGATTGCAGGTAGAAATTTTTCACCGGATTTTCCTTCTGATTCAAATAATTCTGTTATTGTAAATGAATCTTTCGTAAAAGAGGCAGGTTGGAAAAATCCCATAGGCCAGACCGTCAATTTTTTCTACAACAATAATGAAATCTATCATGTAATAGGTGTGGTAAAAGACTATCATTTCGCTTCATTGAATCAAAAAATAATGCCGCAGTTGTTTACTATGAAGAATGATAATTTATATGGCGACTTATTACATAAAAATAAAACCGAATTCAGCATCAACAAGCTTAAAGGCCATTGAAAAAACTTTTAAAAAGCTCTATCCAATGAGCCCCTACTCTTATGTATTTAAAGATCAGCAAAACCTGCAGGATTATAAAGAAGTGGCAAAGTGGAAACAAATACTTTTATTTGGCGCCATCCTTACCATTTTTATTTCGTGCATTGGCTTGTTCGGCTTATCAGTTTTATCTGCAGAAAAACGAACCAAAGAAATTGGCATACGCAAAATACTGGGTGCTTCCATTAATAATATTGTAACTATCCTTTCTACAGATTTTTTGAAACTGGTGTGTATTTCTCTTGTGATTGCAATACCACTATCATGGTTAGCCGCAAATAAATGGCTGAGAACTTACCCATACAGGATCACATTAAACTGGACCTTGTTTGCTGCAGGCAGCATATTGGTAATATTGATAGCCTTAACAACCGTTAGTTTCCAGGCGATAAAAGCTGCACTGGCCAACCCTGTTGAGTCTTTGAGAACGGAGTGAGCAAAACGAAATCCCGATTATTTCGTGGATGAAGAGTTTAAGAACTGAATAAATCTGATCAGCAAATTATACCGGTAAGAAAAGCAGGAATTATAAATAAATATTGGTTTACTATACATAACAGTCATCACTAAACGAAAATAAAATGCTCAAAAATTATTTCCTTCTCGCGTTTCGAAATATGGCAAAAAACAAACTGCATACTTTCATCAACATTGCAGGTATGACCGTGGCATTTGCGTGCAGCATTTTTATTCTATTGTTGGTATACAATCATTTTACCTACGATAACTTTCAAAAGAACAAGGACCGTATTTATAAGATTTACAGCTATGACATCAGTGCCAATGGTGAAGAAGTTACCACGGCGATGTCGTATCCCATTACACGAGCTTTGAAATCTGAAAACATCGGCGTTGTGAAAGCAACGTCAGTTGAGCAAAGAGGAAAGCTGGTTCGCGCAGGTGATAAAACACTTGATATGGGCACTACGCTGGTTGACAATGATTTTTTTAAGATGTTCAGCTTTCGCGTGATTGAAGGCAATGCAACCAGCCCATTAAGCAGCGCGGGCGATGCTGTAATTACAGAAACTGCCGCGAAAAAACTTTATGGAAAGCAGGATCCGATTGGTAAAGCTGTTGAAGTAAAGCTAGGAGGTAAATGGACGCGTTTAAATGTATCCGCTGTTATGCAGGATCCGCCGCTGAATTCTACCATAAAGTTTTCCTTATTGGCGAGAATCGAGATTGACCCGGATTATGCAGCCAATAAAGATAATTGGGACAATCAGAACCACCCGGTATACGTACAGTTGGCGGCGAATACCACCAGTAAGCAGGCGGAAAACAGGCTAAGAAGTTTTACTAAAAAATACCGGCCATTCGATTTGGCTGTTGACAAACAGAATGGCTATTTACCCGATCAAAACGGGGATTACAACAGCTTTCGCCTTGCGCCTTTTAACGGGCTTCATTTCAATAGCCAGGCAGGTGATGGCAATGCAGCGAGTAAACCGGCATTGTTTACATTAATGCTGATTGGTTGTGTGATCCTGCTGATTGCTTCTTTCAATTTCGTTAATCTTAATATCGGCTTGTCTTTTACACGAAGTAAAGAAATTGGTATCCGCAAATGCCTGGGTGCCGGGAAAAAACAAATCTGGTTGCAGGTCTGGGGTGAAAGTTTTTTGATGGTTTTCTTGTCAATGGTAATTGCCATTGCGATAGCTGCGTTGATGGCCGTTAACTTCAACCAGGTATTTGGTAATAAAATGAATATGGATTTGCTTCATAATCCGGTTGTTATTATTATTCTTTTTGCACTTGTGTTAGTTGTTTCCTTCATTGCATCCGGCTATCCGTCCACTATTATGGCGAAACTAAAGGCTACAGAAGTATTAAAAGGGAAAATCACTATAAAAAGAAGAGGTGGTTTGCGTAATGCATTAATCGTAACGCAGTTTGTTATCGCTATTGTTCTTATTTGCAGCACCATCATTATCTATCAACAATTCAATCATCTTCGCTCAGCACCCTTAGGTTATAATACTTCTTCTATCATTAGCATACCGGTAAAGAATGATGAAACGGGAGAAGCTATTGCTTCACAAATGCGTACCCGGCTGGCTTCCGACCCGTCCGTTGTAGCTGTAAGCGGGGGCAGTACTAACCTGGGCATAGGCGAAGACCACAGCACCAGTGCAATGGGAATTTGCTTTACTTATGGTGAAAAAAATATCTGCGGCCAAATGATGTTCGCAGATTATGATTTTTTAAAAACCATCGGAATAAAACCACTGGAAGGCAAGGATTTTTCGACAACAGATGCGAATGATTCATTAAGAAGAGTCATTGTATCCCAAAGTTATGCAGCCCAGTTTGGGAAGAAAAATGTTGTGGGGCTTTCTTACTATAGCGATAGTAGTGCACCAAAATTGAATATAGTAGGTGTAATACCAGACTTTCAGTTAATGCAACTTGGCAGTAAACAAAAGCCGCTTGTTATTGAGTTAAATCGTTCGCCAAATCTAAGCTATATATGGGTGCGGGTCAACACAACCAATCCTAAGGTAACGATGGATAAAATAAAACAGTTATATGCTTCTCTTGAACCGGGTGTTGAATTTAACGGTTCTTATGTAGATGAAAATATTGAACGGTGGTTTACTGATGAGCGAGCCATGGCAGAAATGTTTTCTATAGCCGCCGGTATTGCTATTGTGCTTTCATGCATGGGTTTGTTTGGCATGGCATCTATCATTATTCGCCAGCGTGTTAAAGAGATTGGAGTGCGCAAAGTGTTAGGCGCTTCTTTAGGAAGTATTGTGTCTTTGGTAGGCCGCGAATTCTTAAAGCCAGTGCTGATTGCTTTTCTTATAGCAGTTCCTATCGCCTGGTGGGCGATGTATGAATGGTTGCAGAGTTATTCTTACCGTGTTGAAGTAAAATGGTGGGTGTTTCTTGTAGCAGGTTTTGCTGCAGTTCTCATCACAATTTTCACAGTTGGATATCAATCAATAAAGGCAGCAATGGCAAATCCGGTTAAGAGTTTGAAAACTGAATAAGTGATAATTACCTGTAAGTTTGTAATAAAGCTACCAGCAATATAAATATTTAATAAGATGGTGAAAAGAATTTTAAAAATCACATTTATTGCAAGCTTGCTCCTCATTGGCTGGAAACAACTGGCAGCGCAGGAAAAAATATTGGACCTCAACAAGCCGGAGCGTGAGGAATGGTTTACCGGCCTGGGCTTTGGCATGTTCATTCACTGGAGCATGGATGTTCAATTGGGGCTGGTTATCAGCCATAGCCTCGTGGGCGCTTCAGAAGATTACCTAAACAGGTACTTCAACGAACTTCCTAAAACATTCGATCCTAAATCATTTCATCCTGAGGTATGGGCCAAAGCTGCCCAGATGGCTGGCATGAAATACGTGGTTTTCACCACCAAGCATCATAGTGGATTCTGTATGTATAACACCAAAACCACGGACTTCAACATCATGAATACGCCGTATAGAAAAGATATTACAAAGCAGGTTGTGGATGCTTTCAGAAAAGAAGGGCTGGCGATCGGCTTGTATTTTTCACCGGACGATTTTCATTTTTTGTACAAGCAGGGAAGGCTCATTTCAAGGACGAGGCCGGAAGCTTTGGCATCCGGCAACGAGCCGCTGAACAGCTACGACAAGAAACAAATAAAAGAGCTTATGACCCAATATGGAAATATAGATATTGTATTTCTGGATGGTATGGAACAATACGCAAAAACAGAGGTTGCCAAGGTGTGCTGGAAGATCAACCCCAACGTTGTAGTCACCCGCGGCGCTATTGAAACCCCCGAGCAGGACATTCCCAACAAACCGGTTCCTTCTCCCTGGGAGGCGTGTTATACGTTTGGCGATCAATGGCAATACAGGCCTACCAATGAACATTATAAATCTGCCAATGATGTAATTAATAAGCTAATAGAGATTAGGGCAAAAGGCGGAAATTTCCTGCTAAATTTTGGCCCTGATAAAGACGGAAAATTTCCCCAGGAAGAGGAAAACGGGCTGAACGAAATTTCATTATGGATGTTTATTAACCATGAGGCATTTGAGAATACAGTTCCCTTTGGAGTAACCCATGAATCAAACGTATGGTTTTTGAAAAAGAAAGGTGAGAATACTGTATATGCTTTCTTTTTGGAAAAGGATTGGGCCCTTGGAGAGCGAAAAACATTTGCCCTGCAAATGATTACCGCTAAAGCAAATGCCAGGATTTCTGTGCTGGGGCAAAATAGCCGTGTGTTGGAATACAGTCCTGAAGTTGATCCGAAGCCTTCTATAAAAAACATTCCAGGAGGCATTGAGATTTCGGTGATGAGAGCTCAGCGGATTTACAATGATAAAAAATGGCCCAATCCAATTGTGGTGAAACTGGAGAATGTGGAATTTAGTAATCCATCTCACTAGAAGGGATACTTCACTCAACCACCATCTTTCCAAATTTCAATAAAAGAAATACATCTCCCCTGCTTTTAACTGATTGTATCAAATCGGTACATATAGTGTATCAAAACCGAACAGTTTTAATTTATTTAAAATTCTAACCCGTTGTAAATCAGCGTTCGGAGATGTGGCTTAATTTTTTTGGTTTTACTTACCATATACTTTAAAAAACCAGGTTGTATGATAAAAAATTATTTCAAAATCGCATGGCGCAATATGATGAAGAATAAAACTTTTTCATTCATCAATATTTTTGGCTTATGCGCGGGATTGGTTTGTTGCATGCTCATTTCATTGTACATTTTAAATGAAACGAGCTATGACAAATATCAACAAAATGCGGATTCTATCTACCAGGTAGGAACCGAATTTTACGGACTTGGCAATTTTAAAAAATTGCCTAATACCCCCGCTGCGATGGGAGAAATGATGAAAGAATCTTTCCCCGAAATAAAACAAACCACAAGGCTTGCCGCCTTATATTCAGAAGATAAAACCTTGTTGCAATACAGGGAAAACAGCGATGACGCGAAATCATTTTATGAAACAAAAGGATACCTGGCAGATTCTACTTTCTTCAGAATGTTTACGTATCATTTTATTGAAGGAAATCCGGCTACTGCTTTGAGCAATCCAAATTCAATTGTCCTGAATGAAGAAATAGCCAAAAAAATATTTGGTAGTAAGAGTGCACTAAATAAAATAATCCGTGTAAGCAGCAGCACCAACGGCGACCATGATTTCTTAGTAACCGGCGTTTACAAACCAATTGATAAACCTTCGCATATTGATGGCCGCTTTTTTATGAGTATGCAGGGAGGAAGCATTGCAGATTTTATAAAGAGACAAGCGGCAAACCTGGCCACAAATAATCTTTTTTTTACGTATCTGCAACTGACGCCCGGCGCCAGTGCTGAAAAGCTACAATCAAAATTTGCTTCCTTCATTGAAAAATATGCAGGCAAAGATTTAAAAGCGGTTGGATTTAACAGGAAACAATTTTTAGTTCCTCTTACAAAAATTCATTTGAATGAAGATGTAAAAAACAATGTAACCCCCGGAGGAAGCAAAACTTATTTATATATCCTTGCCTCGATCGCGTTGTTTACTTTACTGATTGCCTGTATTAATTTTATGAATCTTGCTACAGCACAATCTTCAAAACGTTCGTCAGAAGTGGGCATAAGGAAAGTGCTGGGCGCAGAAAAAAAATGGCTGATAACACAATTTCTCGGTGAATCAGTTTTAATGAGTTTGATTGCGTTTGTTCTTGCTTTTTGTGTTACCAAAGTATTATTGCCCCTGTTTAATACAGTAGCTGATAAAAATCTTTCACTTACTTTTTCTAATCACTTTCTTTTTATCGGAGCTTTCATCGGTGTGTCCCTCGTTACTGGTTTAATCGCCGGAAGCTACCCGGCATTTTATTTATCATCGTTTCAACCGGCAAAAGTTTTAAAAGGGAAACTTTCAAACTCATTTTCAACTTTGGCAATACGCAAAGGATTGGTAATTTTTCAATTCATTATTTCAGTCGTATTAATTATCGCGTCAGTAGTTATCGCCGGTCAAATGAAATTCCTGCGCTCTGCTGATCTTGGTTTTGCGCAAAATCAACAGATAATAATTCCGCTACGCAGTGAAAATGCGAAAAATATGTACCAATCATTTAAAAATGAATTGTCACAACAATCGGGAATTGCCAAGGTCGGCGCTTCGCTATATTACCCCGGCATCAGTAATATCGCTGATAATATTTTTTATAAAGACGGGGAAAACATGCAGCAGGGAAAAGATATAAAGATGAATTATATCGATCCCGGCTTTTTGCAAACATTAGAGATCAAACCGGTTGTGGGAAGAACCTTTTCAGATGATTATCCTGAAGACACTTCCGGCACTATTGTATTGAACCAAACTGCCATAAAAACAATGGGGTTTTCAAGTCCCGAAAATGCCGTGAACCAGAATCTGCATTTTACTTTTAACGACAGCACTTACAATTTTAAAATCATCGGCGTAGTAAAAGATTTTCATTATGAAGACCTTCATTTACCCATCGGCCCTTATGGTTTTCAGCTAAACACGCCGCCATTATATAATTACGCGATTGTCCATGTAAAATCAGGCGATATGAATTCGGCCTTGAATATTATAAAGAAAACATGGCACACCTTAAATTCCAGTGAACCTTTTGATTATAGCTTTTTGGATAAAGATTTTCAAAAAAATTATACTGCGGAAACAAGGCTGTCGGCTATCGTAGGCTACTTTACCATCATCGCCATTCTTATTTCCTGCCTGGGTTTATTTGGCCTTGCCACCTTTAGTGCAGAACAACGGATAAAGGAAATTGGCGTAAGAAAAGTACTGGGAGCAAGTGTAACAAGTATCGTCACTTTATTGTCTAAAGATTTTCTGAAGCTGGTTATTATTTCCATAATTATTGCTTCACCGCTTGCATGGTTTGTGATGAACAAATGGCTGGAAAGCTTTGCATACCGCATTAATATTAGCTGGATTTATTTTGCTATAACCACCATAGCAGCCATATTGATTGCGTTGATTACGATTAGCTTCCAGGCAATAAAAGCGGCTGTGGCCAACCCGGTTGAGTCACTTCGTACAGAGTAAAGGCAAATGGGAAAAGATGAAAATGAAAATTCAGCGTATTTATTGGTTTACTATATAACAGGTATCATTAAACGAAAATAAGAATGTTTAAAAATTATTTTAAAACCGCGTTGAGAAATATCGCAAGGCAAAAGGTTTTTTCTTTTATTAATATTGCCGGCCTTGCATTGAGCCTTAGCGCGGTGTGGATCATTTCGCTGTATGTAGCTGACGAACTAAGTTATGACCGCTATAATAAAAATGCTGACAGAATTTACCGGCTGGCTTCGCATGGCCAATGGGGAGAAGAAAAGTTTGACGTAACAGGGACATCAGGGCTAACTGCTGCCGCTTTTAAAAATGATTTTCCGGAAGTGGAAAATGCGGTGCGTATAAACTCTGAAGGCGGCGGCATTCTTGAATATGAAAACAAGAAAATCAAAGACGATGCGATTTTTTTTACCGATCCTTCGTTCTTTCATATTTTTACCTATCACTTCCTTGCAGGAACGGCAGTGGCATTAGAAAGGCCTAATACCGTTGTTCTTACCAAAACTATTGCGCGCGAAGTTTTTTACAAATCCTTCTGATGCGTTAAACAAAACCATAAACATAGATAACAATCCTACTATCGTAAGCGGTGTTATTGATGACGTACCTGAGAATTCCCATTTTACGTTTAATGCTGTCCGTTCTATGCCAAAGGATTACCAGGGCGATTGGCAAAATCTAAGCATCTATACCTATATACTATTAAAAAAGAATGCCAGCATTGATCAACTCCGCTCAAAAATGCCGGCATTTGTTACAAAATATTTGACTGTAAATTCTCAGGATATCCATTACCGGCTGGAATTACAGCCTTTGATATCTATTCATTTGCATTCCCATTTAAGTTATGAGCTGGGTGAAAATCATGATATAAAATACGTGTATGTTTTATCATTAGTAGGCCTGCTTATCCTGTTGATTGCTTTTATCAATTACATCAATATTACTACCGCGCGTGCATCAGACCGTCTTCGGGAGGTAGCCGTAAGAAAAATAATTGGTTCAAGTAAAAGCAATCTCGTTGGTTTATTTCTTACTGAATCAATAACAATCATTCTTGCATCTGCCTTAATCAGCATTCTGTTAGTTGCTTTCTTTATGCCCCTGGTTAATAATGTTACCGGAAAGGAATTATTTCTGTGGCGATTTGGTGTACTGACAAGTATAATGTATCTATTGGGATTCTCACTGGTTGCCGGGCTCATTGGAGGTTTGTATCCTGCATTTTTCCTTTCCAGATTTAAAACCATTCCTGCTTTAAAAAATCAAATGGGAAATGTGAAAGGGCAGGTTTTTTTCAGAAAATCATTAGTGCTATTTCAATTTGTTGTTACTATGATATTGATAACTGCATCAATGATTATTTATATGCAGCTCAATTATGTACTTCATACAGACCTTGGATTTAACAAAAACCAAATGCTCACCTTTCATATTGATTCAAGAAATGTAAGAGAACAAGTGCCGGCGCTTCGCGAAGCATTATTACAAAATCCAGGGGTGAAAGCCGCCGCGTCTGCAGGCAACCCCATAGGCAACAATGATATTGGCATGATGGACTACAGTGTGGAAAAAAACGGGGTGATAGATAAACGCAGCAATCTCGCTTATGGATTAACGATAGATCCGGACTTTATTCCTGCTATGCAAATACAAATGAAGGAAGGCCGAAATTTTTCAAAAGATATACCTTCAGACAGCAATGCTGCAATAGTAAATGAGGCTTTTCTTAAAAAGCAGGGTTGGGCATCAGGCGTGGGAAAAAGATTTTCAAGAGGTAAAGATTCCACGGGAAAAATATTGTATATCAATATAGTGGGAGTGGTAAAAGATTACCATATTTATTCTTTGCAACATAAGATAGAGCCGATAATCATGATGCTCCCTGAAAGAGCCTCTGACAGGGACAATATGTATGTTCGGGTTGATGCAAAAAATATACCTCTGTCTATAACAGCAATCGAACGAACTTTTAAGAAGTTTGACCCTTCTGCCATATTCGATTATCATTTTCTTGATAAAAATTTTGCAAAGCAATATGATGCAGAGGAAAAGCAAGGGCAGGTATTGCTTGGATTCACCATTCTTACTATTATTATCGCGTGCCTCGGCTTATTTGGGTTGATCACATTTACAGTGAGCCGGCGTGTGAAGGAAATAGGCATTAGAAAAGTGTTGGGGGCAAGCGTTGGGGGCATTACGGCATTGTTAACCTCAGATCTGTTGAAAGTAATCCTTGTATCAATGGTTATTGCCATTCCAATATCATGGTTTGTTATGAACAAGTGGTTGCAGGACTTTGCTTACCGCATACATCTCGACTGGTGGATTTTTGTGCTGTCCTCGGTTATTGCACTCGTTATAGCTCTTACCACATTGGGTTTCCAGGCCATAAAAGCGGCAATGAGCAATCCGGTAGAGAGCCTTAGGAGTGAGTAAAATCTATTAGCTAATGTACAGATTAGCCAATTTGCTAATTAGGAAAACAGGAATATTTATTATTTGTTTGTTTACTATCTATAACGGTAATCATTAAACGAAAATAAAATGATAAAAAATTATTTCAAAACCGCCTGGAGAAATCTGACCAGGAGTAAAGTTTTTTCCTTCATTAATATCCTTGGGTTAACGATCGGTATTACCGTTTGCATGATGATATTTCTGTTCATTATAAACGAATTTAGCTTTGATAATTTTCATAAAGATGGCGACCGTATTTACCGTGTGATGCGTGGCTTTGAGAAGGAGGGAAAATCAGCAAGGGTCGCTTATTTATCCGGGCGGTATGCCCCGGCATTAATGAGTGATTATAAAGGAGAAATTGAAAATGCAGTTCGCATCAATCAAAATGATAACCTTATCGCTATCGGCAACAACTCTTTTCATGAAAAGAAAGTACTTGATGTGGATAGCAACTTCTTCAGTTTTTTTTCTTTTCCCTTACTAAAAGGCAGTCCGAAAACCGTATTGCAAAATCCGCACAGTGTGGTATTAACTGAAACTACCGCCAGGAAGTATTTCGGAAGTATTGAAAATGCCATGGGAAAAACAGTCGTGCTGGATAAAGATCTTCCCCTAAAAGTCACGGGTATAGCCAAAGATGTTCCATCCAATTCGCATATTGAATTCGACGTAATAGTTCCGCTTGAAAATTATAAAAGCATGGGCACGATGACCGCCTGGATAAATAATGGGGTATACACCTATGTAAAGCTGGCGCAGCATGTAAAGGAAGCACAAGTTGAAAAACAGTTACCTGCATTTATGGAAAAATATTTGGGTGGCGAGTTGAAGAAATATGGTTTTCATTGGACACTTTCGCTTACGCCACTTAAAGATGTATATTTTGACGATGCCGCTTTTGACGGCATTAAACATGGCGATAAAACGGTAGTATATATATTCTTGTCAGTTGCTATTTTGATCCTGTTAATTGCCTGTATCAATTTCATGAACTTATCTACCATTCGGGCTGCTGAACGCTCAAAAGAAGTTGGCTTGCGTAAAGTATTAGGCGCGCTACGCCATAATCTCGTATGGCAATTCATTGGTGAATCCGTTTTGCTTACCACCATTTCGTGCATACTTTCTTTGGTTTTATTGCTATTGGCAATGCCCTGGTATAATCAATTGCTGGGATATTCATTATCGGCTCCATGGAATACATTGCCCGTTTATCTTTTCCTGGTTGGTGTTATTATTATCGTTGGATTTTTGGCCGGCAGTTATCCTGCATTTTTCTTATCTGCGTTTTCACCGATACAGGCGCTGAAAGGCAGGCTACGCTTGGGAAAGGGAGGCTCATCATTTCGGCAGGTGTTGGTGGTAGTGCAATTTAGCATTTCCGTATTTCTCATCATTGGCACTATCATTATCACCAAACAAATGAATTATGTAAAGAACAAGCAACTTGGTTATAACCAGGAGCAAACAGTGGTAGTGCCCATTGATAATAAAGATATTTACAAAAATATAAACGCCTTCAAAACATCATTGCATAATGAAAGCAAGGTGCAATCAGTATCACTAATGTCCGGCGAGCCGGGTGGCTTTTTTGACGGGTACACATTTGATGTAGAAGGCCATGCCGAAAAATGGAATGCCAGAACGGAATTTGCTGATTTTGAATTTGTAAAAACTTTGGGATTAAAAATTATTGCAGGGAGGGATTTCTCTGCATCATTCCCGACAGATACAACAAACGCAGTTCTTATCAACAAAACAGCAGCAACAAAATTGGGCTGGACGCCGGAACAGGCAGTTGGAAAGTGGATTAAAAATACGGTACAGGATACCGCCAAACGTAGCATAATCGGCGTGGTGGCCGATTTTAATTTTCAATCGCTGAAAAGCGATATTGACCCGCTGGTAATTGCCCCTAATATAGACAGGCGGGTAGTATTGATAAAATTGGCTCCTGGTAATATACAACAGGATGTTGCACTGGTACAAAAAACATACAAAAAATTTGCTTCCGCCTATCCTTTTGAATACAGGTTTTTGGATCAGCAATTTGATAAAATGTATAAGAAAGACCTGCGCCAGCAAACTATCTTAACCGTTTTTGCCTGCCTCGCCATATTTGTAGCCTGCCTCGGTTTATTTGGGCTTGCATCATTTACAGCCACCAAACGTTTTAAAGAAATTGGCGTAAGAAAAGTATTGGGTTCTTCTGTTAAAGATATCGTGGTACTCTTATCAAAAGATTTATTAAAACCGGTCTTGATTGCAACCTGTATTGCGTTGCCTGCCGGCTATTGGGCAATGAACAAATGGCTGCAAAATTTTGCTTATAAAACTTCTTTAAGCTGGTGGATTTTTCTGTTAGCTGCCTTGATAACATTTGGAATCGCCTTTATTACAGTTGGCATTAAGGCAATAAAAGCCGCAGTTGCAAATCCTGTTGAAAGCTTGAGAAGCGAATAAAGGTGAATGTAAAATTGAAAAAATTGAAAATGCGCTGATATGCTAATAAAAAAATAAGAATCTTCATTATTTATTGGTTTACTGTATATGCACTTATTAAAAAGAAAATAAAATGTTTAAAAATTATTTGAAGGTTGCATGGCGTAGCCTAATGAGAAAAAAAGCTTTTTCGGCCATTAATATCTTCGGCCTTTCCATGGGGCTGGCGATTTTTGCACTGATCAGTTTGTATGTGCTGGACGAATTGTCGTATGACAGGTATAACGAAAATGCCAACCGCATTTATCGTGTCAATACAGACATAAAAGTCAATGGCTCCGAATTTAAAGATAAAGATACCCCGGCGCCAATGGCTGGGGTGCTTGCCGCCAGCTACCCGAGGATTCAGCAGGCAGTACGTCTTTCAGAAAGTAACAATATACTCGTAAAGAAAGGCGATGAAACCCTGATCGAAAAGAATGCTTTTTTTGCTGATCCGAATCTCTTCAAAGTTTTCACGCTGCACCTGCTACAAGGCAATCCAAATATGGCCTTGAAGAATCCTGCCTCTATGATCATTTCAGCCTCCATGGCCAGGAAGTATTTTAATACGACTGATGTAATTGGGAAAAACCTCAAAATAAACAATACCGATTTTTACAATATCACAGGCGTTTTTGAAGATGTACCCGAGCAGTCGCATCTTCATTTCAATTTCATCATGGCTATGTCTGGCATGAAATCATCGCAGTCAGATTTCTGGTTGAGTAATTCTTTCATGACTTATTTGCTGGTGCGTGAAGGCACCACACAATCTGAACTTAATCATTATTTAAAAGAAACCGCTCAAAAGTATGCAGAACCACAACTGGTAAATGTTGCCCACAGTACTTTTGCTGAGTTGGCGAAAAACGGAGGACATTATAAATATTCAAGCATTCCTTTAACCAAAATACATTTATACTCCACCCTCTCTTCTGAAATTGAACCGACAGGCAACATTCTTTATGTATATATTTCGGCAATCATCGGGCTGTTCATTCTTCTTATTGCCTGTATCAATTTCATGAATTTATCAACGGCACAATCTGCCGGCCGTGCAAAAGAAGTAGGCGTAAGAAAAGTAATGGGGTCAGGCCGCCATAATCTTATAAAGCAATTTCTGACTGAGTCAATGCTTACAGCTTTTATCGCTTATATTTTTTGTATCGCCCTTATTATTTTGTTGCTTCCCTTATTGAACAGGTTTTCAGGAAAAGAGATCAGTTTGACCGCAGACCTTGTTATATGGCTGTTCCCGGCTTTGCTTGGTGTTGCCTTGATCTGTGGCCTGCTTGCAGGTGCTTACCCGGCTTTTGTTCTTTCATCATTTGACCCTATCAAAATACTAAAAGGCAAATTTGTCTTAAATATCAAAGGATACAAACTCAGGAATGTATTGGTAGTCTTCCAGTTTACAACCGCCATTATACTGATTACCGGCACACTGGTTATCTATCGCCAGTTAGATTTTATAAGGCATAAAAATCTTGGCTACGACCGCGGGCATGTGCTGGTGCTTAACAATGCAGGAGCACTGGGCGATCACAAGCAATCGTTCAGGGATGAAATCGTACAACTTCCCGGTGTGGTTTCGGGCTCGCTGACACAAAACTTACCGACCACTACTGAAAATGACTGGAACAAGAATGCCTATTCCAAAGATGCAACTATGAGGGCAGACCAAACCCAAACCCTGGTGGACTGGTACGTGGATGCCAATTATATCCCAACGCTTCAAATGAAGATGATCAAGGGAAGAAATTTTTCTAAAGATATGCCTACAGATTCTTCCGCCATCATTATTAATGAAACTGCTGCGCGCTTGCTGGGTTTTAAAAACCCCCTGGACGCCAATCTGTATGACTTTAATTCGCAAACCCAGCAAGCTGATAAATATCATATCATAGGGGTGGTAAAAGATTTTAATGCCGGTTCTATACGGTATGCTACCCAACCGCTGCTAATGCACTATTCCAAATATGGCGGGCAATTTATTTTCAGAATAAAAAGCGGCAACATCGCGGGTTTGATCTCGAAGATCGAACAGCGTTATCGTTCTTTTGACCAAATGAGTTCCCAGCCTTTTATCTATTCATTCCTGGACGATGATTTCAACAATTTGTATCGTGGCGAACAGCGCACCGGGAGTATGTTTACCACCTTTGCGGCGCTGGCAATTTTCATTGCCTGCCTTGGGCTTTTCGGGCTGGCAGTTTATTCGGCTGAGCAACGCACCAAGGAAATAGGCATTAGAAAAGTTTTGGGCGCAAGTGTAACCAGCATTATGAGATTATTGTCTAAAGATTTTGTGAAGCTGGTAGGGATTTCAATTATAATCGCTTCGCCTGTTGCCTGGTTTGTAATGAATAAATGGTTGCAAAATTTTGCTTACAGGATCAGCCTTAGTTGGTGGGTATTTTTGGCTTCAGGCCTATTGGCTTTGCTCATCGCGGTAGTAACTATCAGTTTCCATGCAATAAGAGCCGCAATGGCTAACCCGGTCGATAGTTTGCGAAGTGAATAAATGCAAATTTGAAAATTAAAATTCAGGTTATATGTTGGTTTACTGTTCCCGGATGGCGTGTTTCCTTTTTCACGTTCCCGTTTCCGGAGATCATTTTGCACGAACTTAAAACAGCCATAAAAATATTGCCAGCTGCGCTGTCTTCATAAATTTTTATTTGATATACAATAATAAGAGAAAAAAGCTTGCGTTGGTAAAGCTACCAAAGGCATTTCATTTTTGTGTTTCCGACCATCGATAATCTT
>CAVUJE010000021.1:0-105938 GCA_963741705.1 uncultured Chitinophagaceae bacterium
TTCTTCAAATATATTGTCATGCGATTTTTTATTAAACCTATAAGGTTTTTGAAACCTTATAGGTTTTTATTAATTGCATTTTACCTGCAAGAGTTTGTGAGATTGTTCAGGAAGAATTAGGGGGAAATGAAAATACTTAATATAACGCGGGATTGATGGTTCTGCGCATAACTGTTTTTCATTTGAAACAGCAGGGACAATAAGAAGCCTGTGGTTATAAAAGCTTTTTCATTTTTACTATATTTTTTGTTGATGTCTATTATGGTTTTACAACAGCCGGCCTTCTGCCTGTCGTATAATGAGCTCCCCGTTGCCGCTGGGAACAACGCCAATAAAATCATAGATCTGGCTCCTGCTGATTTTCCTTTCGCGCAGTGTGTTTTCACATTGTGACACAATAACTCCTTTCTCTACCAGTTCTTTCAAATCATTTCATATTTACTTCCTTTCAGGTAAGCATCAGTTCCTCCTGAAAAAGCACGAGCTCAATTTGTATTTTTCCTTTCAACCTCGGGTCGTTCAAAGCATTATTGATATTGCGAATGGTTTTCCCGATCACCTTTGGGTCGTTTTGATCCAACTGGTAAATGGCATGATACATTTTTTGGGTTGCCTTTGCGCAAGAGAATTCCCTGTTTTTTTGTAACGCATATTGTTCGTTTGTGCATTACTGTTATAGCCAAATAGAAATGTGGTGAGCAATACAAAAAATGTTTTTTTCATGATGTTTATTTTTTATGGTTTAAAGTTTTTAATTGGTTGATAAGGCCGTACTTATGTTGCCTTTCGGTAAAGCTATCTGACAAGACATAAAATTAAAAATATTATTTCGTGTGCCACGAACCAAGGCAGAGTTTTTTGTTTTAGGATATTGGTTACAAAACATATAAGGATTAGAAATAAATATAATTATTCCATATACAAAAAATGTTTTAAAAATCTTAATTTTTAATTATAAATTGCTGATTTTGATATAAATAGGAATAAAAAAATATTTTCAAAAAAGAGGTAATAATAAGTTCGTGGATCGAAAAAAAGTCTGAGGATTGGGAAAAAAAGTCTGAGGATTGAAAAAAGATTTAGGATTGGAAAAATTTCTTTCAGGATTGAAATGCTTTTGAATTTCTCCTAAGAAAGAAACTAACTGTGAGGATGGAGTGGATTCATTTAATTTCAGTAAGATTTTACAAAAGCGGACCCGATATACATAAATCAAAATCGGATTGTATTAACAACAATACAAAAAGTATAATAATAATAACTGACTATCAGAGGCAAATTTTTTTTCGTGATAGATGTCGAAATATTTCTACGCAGTATTAATTTAGAGCCAATTGTATTACATAGACAAATAGATGAAGGTTTAACCGTTATTTAGAAATTTGAAAAACATTCTAAAGTAAAATATGCCATTATTTTGTTGACGCCAGATGACGTAGGCTTTCCAATCGCAGAAACAGCTAAAAGCGAAAAAGACAGAAAAATCGAATATCGAGCTAGACAAAATGTGATTTTTGAGTTCGGATTTTTTATAGGAAAATTGAGTAGAAAAAATGTCTGCTGCATCTATAAGGAAGGCGTAACAGTTCCATCAGATTTAAACGGCTTCATATACAAAGAAGTTAAAAAAACTTATTCAAAGCAACGTCTCCGTCGTTATTATTCAAACCTATATTAATACTTTTCGGGACGTTGCGCTGGGCACAGGACCAATTTGCTAATTTAGCTCTTAGGATTCAATGACTTTAAGCTCTTGATGGCGTCCTGCTAACAATCTTTTCAATTCAATAAGAGTGAATATTTATCCTTGTTTCATATAACTATACCAAAGTATCGTGCCTGGTAAAACAGAAATCTTTAAAAAAAGTTGGTTTACTGTAATCTGCGCAAAAGCGCCGCGGGTATCAAACAGGCTAAGATTCTTATCAGTTATTAATCTTCTATATATTGCAATACATTTTAAAAATTACAAGCTATGATTGTAACCTATAAGGAAGATGGCTGGCATGTGGTGACTCAGAGATCACATGGCATACTGGCTGCACAAATTGCTGCAAACTGGCGCGTAAAAGACCGGCCTGAACGATGGACAGAAACCCTGCTCGCTATTGCGGAACATGATGATGCGGAAGTAGAACTGGATGGCGAAAACCTGCTTACCGAAACCGGTGGGCCGCTAAATTTTGATATGAATGCGTTTGACCTGGCGCATTATGAGAAATTATCTTTGCTTACACTAACGAAGAATCGTTACATAGCGCTGCTTATATCGCTCCACATAGAATTCCTTAACAGGGCAGAGGCTGAGAATAATAAAGAATGCAAAAAATTTTTAGAAAAGCAGGCTGCCCTTCGCGAAAAATGGCGGAAGGCTTTACAAATAACAGAAACAGAAACGTTACGCATTTACAACCTTATGGAATGGTGCGATGCCTTCTCCCTTCTCCTTTGCCAATGCCGGTTACCACCTGAAAAGCGCAAATTAGAAATAAGTACCGGCCCCGATAAAAAGATGTATTACCTGGTACAAACAGATAATGATATTCTAACCGTGGAGCCGTGGCCGTTTGAAGATAAAAAATTTAATATCAGTTTTGAATTCAGAATTATCAAACAATTACAATTTACCTCATCTGCAGACTTTCGCAAAGCCTTTCTAAAAGCGCCTGTGGAGGAAAAATTATGGAAGTTGCAGAGACAAGTTATTCAACCAAAAGCCAACAAGGTTAAGGTGTAGGGCGTTTCTAATGCCAGTTTTTAAACAGTCCCATTTAGCAATAAAACGCTCACGTTGTCAATAAACTACAGCCCCGCAAATCGCTCATATCTCTTCTGCCCATTACTTCGAAAGTGTTGTTTCTGTGCAATCTTCCAACGTCATCTGTAGCAATGAAACTACAGGAATAGAAATTTGCAAAATCAATTATATTGATAAGCCCGCTAACTGGCTTTTTATCTTCGCATGGAGATTTTATAGAAAAGGGGTCATTATATTCGCGGATAAGTACCTTCATCCATGGTGGACAAAAAAAACGGCCGTTCCCTTTGGAATAGGCCTGCGAAAGCAATTCGGTCATTCCATATTCAGAATGAACCACAGATATTCCAAGTTGCTTTTTAAGCAACTCGTGAACTTCTTCGCGCGTTATCTCCTCTCTTTTTCCTTTCATACCGCCGGTTTCCATTACAAGAGTATTTTCAAGCTTCAAAGAATATTTTTGAGCAAAATCAAGCAATGCATAAGTAACACCGATAAGCAATGTTGGCCTTCCAATAATTTCATTTTTTACTAATGCCTGGTAAAGCTTTTCATGATCATGAAGGTAAAATCCGCTTCCGTCATCATTGCTTTTTTTAATGAGTTCATGTGCCATATACACCAAGGAAGAATTCTCTCTTTCAAGATACCCGGCAAAAGCCCCAGGATGCACCATTGAGAAGGCCTGCCATAAAAAAGATTAAAACCTTTTAAAAAACTTGACTTATAAAGTGCAGCGCTTTTTACAAGGTGCCGGCTGGTATTCGCACCAGTGGTTCCACTACTTTCAAAAATTATTTCAGGTTCAAAATTGGTTGTCTTTACATTATGAGTTTTAAAAAATGAAATAGGCAAATAGGGAATCTTTTCAATGCTATCAACTGTTTCGACAGAGACACCAATTGCATCTACATAAGCCTTATACAAATCGTTGAATTTGTATTGAAAAGAAAAGATTTCAAGGGCCAGTTCATTGAAATTGTAATAAGCCGCATTAAATATTTTATTTTCCCATTCTGCTATTTCTAACTTATTATTCAGTTTTTAATAATTAAATTTGAAAAAATTAAGTTACAAAGATGCGTTACACAGTTTTATTTTCCATATTCTTATTTGCAATTTTAACGGGTTGTACCAAAGATAAGTTTGGATCCACTCCTTCATTGAAATTTAAGTCTGTCAATTCTAAAATAATTCCGGCCGGATATGATATTCAATTTACACTGACTTTTACTGATGCAGAGGGCGATCTTAATGATTCACTTTATATCGAAAAAATGGAACCGACTTGCGTTAACAGCAACTTTACTGATTATTATAATATTCCTTCTTTTCCTGTTTCCAAAAATGAAAAAGGAGATATCCTGGTTAATTTCAGGTATTTTGATATTGCCCCTCAATGCCAAAGAAATGATACTGCTATTTTTCGATTCGCGATAAAAGATAAAGCAGGCCATGTAAGCGATACAGCTTCTTCTCCTCCAATTATTATTATTTCGCAATAACGTGTATCTTAAAAAACTCCTGGAATTTATTTTATTCAGCAGCATTTTTATTGCTTGCTGCGCGGTTGGTTTTTGTATTGAAACTAATATACTTTTGGGACTTCCTTTAAACTCTTTCAGTTTTTATTGTTTTGTTTTTGGCGCTACTTTGTTGCAATACAACCTTCATTATTCTACTAAAAAAATTGCAGTAAAAAATTCTGAAAGGCTGCAATGGTCACTTAAAAATAAAAAGGTACATTTTTATCTTTTAATTGTCGGTTGCTTATTGATTTTATTTAGCTTTTTCAGTTTTCACCTGAAACATTTTATTATCCTTGCCTGTCTTGGAGCTATTTCATTTTTATACTCTTTTCCTTTTCTTCCTGTAAAAAAAAGAAGGAGAATAAAAGATTATGGATTTTTAAAAATTGTTACGCTCTCTTTACTGTGGACGTTGGTTACAGTTTGGTTTCCTGTAAACACGATGCCCGTAAACGGGAATCTTTTTCTTTTGATTTTTATCAAAAGATTTATTTTCATGTTTATTCTTTGCCTGTTGTTCGACCTTCGTGATATCGAAATTGACAGGAAGGAAATGATCAATACGCTTCCGGTGACATTGGGTAAAAAGAAATCCTATATTTTATCTTACACATTACTGCTACTTTTTTTGGCTTTTTCTATTCTTAAATATTTTTTTGATCCGCAGTTGCCAATTTTAGCTGCGATGGTAATTTCATCGGTTATCACTTTGCTGATTATTGAACAAACCAGGAAAACTAATTCAGACTTTATTTACCTGGCGGGCATTGATGGAATGATGTTGCTGCAGGCTGCGCTCGTTTACCTATTCAGTTTAAAACTTTAAATTTGCAAAACTTAAAAAAGAATTATTGATATGGCAAAAAGTAAAACAGCACCTTTTGGAATTTCTGATCAATCCAGGGAATTTCTGAAAACTTACATGAACACTGCATCCCCTATTGGCCTGGAATATAATGGCCAGAAGGTGTGGCTTAATTATATAAAAAAGTATGTAGATACCACTTTCACAGATCCTTATGGAACGGCTGTTGGCGTTATCAATCCTGATAAAAAATTTAAAGTAGTTATAGAAGCGCATGCTGATGAGATCAGCTGGTTTGTAAATTATATCAATCCTGAAGGCCTTATTTATTTAAAAAGAAACGGGGGAGTCGATCACCAGGTGGCGCCTTCACAGCGGGTGATTATCCATGGGAAAAAAGGCCCTGTAAAAGCCGTATTTGGATGGCCTGCAATTCATACCCGCCATGGAAATGGAGATAAGGAAAATCAACCTAAAGTAGAAACTCTTTTCCTTGATTGTGGCGCAAGAAATAAAAAAGAGGCGGAAGATCTTGGAGTTCATGTGGGCGCGGCAGCTACCTACACGGAAGGCTTCGATGAGATGGCTTATGATAACCTTGTTGGCCGTGCATTTGACAATCGCATCGGTGGATTTATGATTGCAGAGGTAGCGCGTTTATTAAAGGAAAATAAAAAATCACTCCCTTATGCTTTATATGTAGTGAACGCCGTGCAGGAAGAAATAGGATTGCGAGGAGCGGAAATGATAGCAAGGAGAATAAAGCCGGATGTAGCAATTGTCACTGATGTGACCCATGATTCTACAACTCCGATGATCAATAAAAACAAAGAAGGAGAATGTGCATGTGGTAAAGGGCCGGCCCTGACGTATGGACCTGCGGTTCATAATAAATTGCTGGCGCTGATAGAAGATAGTGCTGTTAAAAATAAAATTCCTTACCAGTTATCTGCAGTAAGCCGCAGCACCGGCACTGATACAGATTCTTTTGCCTATGCAAATGATGGTTGCCCGTCAGCGTTGATCTCAATTCCTTTGCGTTATATGCATACGACTGTGGAAATGATCCATAAAGCTGATGTTGAGAACACGATAAAGTTGATGTATGAAAGTTTGCTGGCGCTTACACCTAAGACGAATTTGAGCTATTTTTAAGAATGTTTTTTTTCAAAGTAGTAAACGAACAAATAGTAAAGAATTTTATTTTGAAGGCGTTAATTTGGGAAATCGATTAAATTAACACCTCAAATCAAATTGAGTTATTTTTGTTTAAAATAAAAGCTATGGAATCAATAAGAGAAATTGTTGTTCCTGAAAACAATAAAATAGAATTAACAATTCCTGATAATTTTATTGGAAAAAAGATTGAAGTTATTGCTTTCGAAGCAGATGATTCATCTGTTAAAATAAAAAATAAATCTAACCGAACTTTTACTGTTGCAAACGTAAAGTTAGAGGGCTACAAATTTAATAGGGAAGAAGCAAATGAAAGATAAGCATTTCATTGATAGCAATATTCTGATCTATGCACATACTATTCAAGATGAAAGGAAGAAAGCAATTGCTCATCAAATCTTTTCATTAAATCACGAAGTTTTATTGAATACGCAGGTAGTAAATGAATCCATCAATGTTTTTATCAAGCGATTTAATATTTCTTTCAGTGATATTGAAAAAATTGTTGAAGAAATAATTTATTATTTGCCAATTGTGACTCTTGATAAGAGCACGATCAGGCTTGGATTAGAGATTCATAATAAGTATCATTATTCTTATTATGACGCCTTAATAATTTCTTCTGCATTACAAAACGAATGTTCTGTTTTGTATGAAGATTTACACCACAATCAAAAAATAGAAAACACTTTAACTATAATAAATCCATTTATTTAATGCAAATTCGAAACGACTGGAGAAAAGAAGAAATTTCTGAGATATACAATATGCCGCTGTTAGAGCTGATTTATAAAGCGTCTGTGGTTCACCGTGAGTACCAGGAAACAGGAGAAGTTCAGGTTTGTACTTTACTCTCTATCAAGACCGGCGGCTGTCCCGAAGATTGCGCCTATTGTCCTCAGGCCGCACGATATAGTACCGGGGTGGATGTTCAGGCACTAATGAAAAAAGACGAAGTGATTGCTTATGCGAAAAGAGCGAAAAATGCGGGTTCTACAAGATTTTGCATGGGCGCAGCTTGGCGTGAAGTCAGGGACAATCGTGATTTTGATCGTGTTTTAGATATGGTAAAAGGCGTTAATGAATTAGGCATGGAAGTTTGCTGTACCATGGGAATGCTTTCTGAAAGCCAGGCCGAAAAATTACAAGCTGCAGGATTATATGCCTATAATCATAACGTTGATACTTCAGAAGAACATTATACAGATATTATTACAACACGTACGTATGACGATCGTTTAAAAACTTTAGGAAACGTTCGCAAAGCAGGAATCAGCGTGTGTAGTGGAGGCATCATTGGTTTGGGAGAAACTCACGAAGACAGGATCGGAATGCTTCATACTTTGTCAACTTTACCGGTTCACCCCGGAAGTGTACCTATCAATGCTTTGGTAAGAGTAAAAGGTACTCCCCTGGAAGGGAATCAAAAAGTAGATATCTGGGATATGATTAGAATGATCGCTACTGCAAGAATCCTTATGCCAAAAGCAATGGTAAGACTGAGCGCAGGCCGAACAGAAATGACAGTCGCTGAACAAGCGCTTTGTTTTATGGCAGGCGCCAATTCAATTTTCTCAGGAGAAAAATTGTTGACTACTCCTAATCCTGATTTCGACCAGGATAAGATGATGTTTGAATTATTGGGTTTGAAACCAAGAGAATCTTTTAAAGAACCTGCGACTGCTGCGGAGAATGGTTTTGTAGAAGATGCCTTAATTAGCTGATTAGCTAATTAACTAATTAAAGTTATGGACAAAGAAATTCTTCTTAATGCGTATCGTTTAATGTGTACTGCGGGTGCGATGGCAAAGACTTACGAAGAAAACCGGCAGGTATGCAGGTATGTTCATTCTACTTCCCGCGGACACGAAGCCATTCAACTGGCAACTGCCTTTCAATTGTTACCCTGCGATTTTGTTAGCCCTTATTATCGCGATGAAAGTTTATTACTCGGGCTTGGCTTTCCCCCCTACACTTTGATGCTTCAGTTACTTGCAAAAGCAGATGATATTTTTACCGGCGGAAAAGAATATTATTCCCATCCCAATTATCGCGGAGAAGATAAACCAACAATAATTCCTCAAAGCAGCGCTACTGGTATGCAGGCGATTCCGGCAACAGGTATAGCACAAGGATTGCAATATCTGCAAAAAATAAATTCACCTCTCTTTCGGCGAGGGACCGGGGGGGAGGCTCCGCTTGTTGTTTGCTCACTCGGTGATGCATGCCTGTCAGAAGGAGAGGTGAGCGAAGCCTTGCAGGTAGCGGTTTTGAAAAAGCTTCCGATCATTTATTTGGTGCAGGATAATGATTGGGGAATCAGTGTTACTTCTTACGAAGCACGCAATATGAATGCGTTTAAATTTGCAAAAGGATTTAAAGGTTTAGATCGTATAAGCATAGACGGTAGTGATTTTTTTGAATGCTATGACACGATGAAAAATGTGATGAAGGAAGTAAGAAAAAATTCAAACCCTTATCTGGTTCACGCTAAAGTGCCGCTGCTCGGGCATCATACGAGTGGTGTAAGAAAAGAATTTTATCGTTCTGAAGAAGATCTTGCAGAGCATGCAAAGCATGACCCGCTTCCCAAATTAAAAAAGCGTTTGCTTCATTTGGGTGTTGAAGAAAATGATTTGAGTGAAATTGAAGAGATAGTAAAAGATGCTGTCGCGCAACAATTTGAAAGCGCCAGATCGGCGCCGGAACCGGATCCCACAAAAATTGAAGAACACATTTTTGCTCCTGCTTTTATTACTGAAGAAGAAGGAGAAAGAACTCCGGGAGGAAAAGAAAAAATTGTAATGGTGGATGCTGCTTTATTTGCGATCCGCGAAATTATGGAAGAATTTCCTGAAGCGATTTTATACGGCCAGGATGTAGGACAAAGACTGGGCGGGGTTTTCAGGGAGACCGCTACTTTTGGAGAGCAATTTGGCGATCATCGTGTTTTTAATACAGCTATCCAGGAAGCGTATATTATTGGTTCTACTGTTGGTATGAGTGCAACAGGCGTTAAGCCAATTGTTGAAGTGCAGTTTGCTGATTATATTTTTCCGGGCATCAATCAATTATATACAGAAGTTGCCAAAAGTTGTTATTTAAGCAATGGAAAATTTCCTGTTCAAACCGTAATTCGTGTTCCTATCGGCGCGTATGGCGGCGGTGGCCCTTATCACAGCGGAAGTATTGAAACTTTTTTGCTTGCTATAAAAGGAATAAAAATCGTTTATCCATCCAATGCTGCAGACATGAAAGGCTTAATGAAAGCCGCTTTTCTTGATCCCAATCCGGTTATCATGCTTGAACATAAAGGCCTTTACTGGAGCAAAGTTCCCGGCACTGAAGATGCAAAAACTGCTGAGCCTTCGCGCGATTATGCATTACCGTTAGGTAAAGGAAATGTTGTATTACATGCTGATGAAAATAAAATCAATAAAGGCGAAAGTTGTTGCATCATTACTTATGGAATGGGTGTGTATTGGTCAAAAGCAGCGGCAAAAAATTTTCCGGGACAGGTTGAAATTATAGATGTGAGAACATTGTTTCCCTTGGATGAAGAGTTGATTTTTTCAACGGTAAAAAAACATGGAAAATGTTTAGTGCTTACTGAAGAACAACAAAACAATTCCTTTGCAGAAGCGCTTGCAGGACGAATTTCAAAAGAATGTTTTCAATTTTTGGATGCGCCGGTTGCAGGTGCTGGGTGCGTTAAATCTTCCCGCAGTTCCAATGAACATATTACTTGGAAAATGCAATGTTGCCGAATGCGGAAAAAGTAATTGAAAGTAATTACGTCAATTATTCGATTATTGAAATTTTGTTTCAGTTTAAAGCAGTAAACCAACAAATAATTTAATTTTTTATTTTGGCTTTGCCGTTAATATTGGCCCTTAAGCTTAACAGGCATGTTATTTGAGATTTTTAAATCTAATCTCAATCAATATGATAGAATGGCACATTGGATGTTCGGGGTTTTCTTATAAAGACTGGAAAGAAGTTTTTTATCCAAAAGGAATTCCTCAACGAAAATGGTTTGAATATTATGGAGAGCATTTTAAAACACTTGAGTTAAACGTAACTTTTTATCGTTTTCCGCAAGTCTCAATGCTGAAAAGTTGGTATGAAAGAAGTCCACCTGATTTTAGCTTTTTCTGTAAAAGCGCCACGCATCATCACTCATTTTAAAAAACTGAATGATTGCGAAAAGTTTTTGCAATGATTTTTATACAACTGTTGAAGAAGGATTAAAAGAAAAAACGGGTTGTGTTTTATTCCAGTTTCCGCCGGGCTATAGTTTCACCGAAGAAAGGCTTGAAAAAATTATTAATAGTCTCAATCCAGAATTTCCAAATGTGGTTGAGTTTCGCCATGAAAGCTGGTGGAAAAAAGAAGTATATAAAGAACTGGGAAAAAATAAAATTACTTTTTCGGGTATGAGCCATCCGTTATTGCCTGAAACAATTGTTGAAAATACTTCTTTGCTTTATTACAGGATGCACGGTGTGCCTCAATTGTACCGATCTTTATATTCAACAGGCTATTTAAAAAATTTTATTAAAGACGTGGAAGCCTGCGGTAAAACCAAAAAAGCATTTATTTATTTCAATAATGATATTGGTTGTAATGCCGTAAAAAATGCAACAGAAATGAAAGGGCTGTTAAGAAAAATATAATTCACTTTTACAATTTCAAATCATAATAAGAGTGGCAATTGCTGCGGCACCCATTCCAAGAAATGTAATCCATAAAATTATTTTTGAAAGTATACCACTTTTATATTCGCCCATAATATTTTTATTCGCGGAGATTTTAATGATTAAAAAAATAAGCGGAACTGCAGCTATGCCATTTAGTACCGCAACGTACACAAGTGCTTTTACCGGATTAATTCCAACAAAATTGATAATTAAACCAACAATCGTAGCAATAATGATAATACCATAAAATCCATGCGCTTTTTTTAATTTTAAATTTAATCCTGCTTCCCAGTTTACGGCTTCTGAAACCGCATACGCAGCGGAACCTGAAAGAACCGGGATTGCTAAAAATCCCAGGCCAATGATCCCAATAGAAAAAATAACTTTTGATAAATAGCCCGAATGCGGAAAAGAATGTACCAATGGTTCAATTGCTTTAGCCGCATCAGCAGCGGTTTTTATGTCGGTAATTCCGCTATTATGTAAAACGGTTCCTGCAACTAAAATAATGCTCCATGTCGTAATTTCAGAAATGATCATACCCGAATTATTGTCAATACGCATGGAGCGTATATTACTTTTTCTGATTGAAGGAATTCCGTTTTTTATCCGGTTTTTTTCTTTTAAATCTTCTACTTCCTGGGAAGTTTGCCAAAAAAACATATATGGAGAAATGGTCGTTCCGAGCACTCCTGTAATAATAAAAAAGAACGCAAAATTAAATTCAATATGAGGAATAAATGTTGCTTTAATAACTGCAAGCCATGGCATGTGAACAATAAAAACAGTGATCGGATAAGCAAGTAATGAAACCGCCAGCCATTTTAATATTCTCGCATACACTTTATAAGTTGTAAATATTTCGAGCATCAAAATACTTACAGTAAAAAGTAAAGTCCATACAACAAATGGCAATGGAATAATCAAGCGGCCGCCGCTGCCATAGCGCCAATATCTGCCCCGATATTAATTACATTGGCAACTACTAAAAGGCTCACTGTAAAATACACCACTTTTGGGCTGTAATGTGCCTTCATATTTGCCGTAATCCCTTTGCCGGTCACTATTCCTATTCTTGCACATGCTTCCTGTACGCCGATCATAAAAGGAAGCATATAAAAAGCGGTCCACAATTGTCCATAACCAAACTGGGCGCCTGTTTGAGAATAGGTGGCAATGCCGGATGGATCATCATCTGCTGCGCCGGTTGTAAGTCCGGGGCCAAGGATTGAAAAAAATTTTTTCAGCTTATTTCGCTTTACGATGGCTTTTGGAGGCTGAGCCATTTTTTATAATTATGTATGTAAGTTAATCAATTGACGAATGCATTTAATCAAAAGCTTATTAGCGGTAAACCAACAAAAAGCAGTGAATTTTATTTTCAAAAATCTAAACTTGTTATATTTTCTTTTAGTTATTCTTACGAGAAATTGTAAAATCAATTAAGTTTGAAGAAAAAGGAAGGATGAAAAAAGAAGACCAGGAAAAAAAAGACGAACAGAAGGTAGAAAGAGAAATTCAGTTTTTCCAGGAACCGCAAAGCAGGTGGAAGAATTTTAAATATGCAGTCAGTGTTTTTTTTGAATTCATCAAAGGCTTCAGGGCATTGCATTTCGTTGGTCCTTGTGTTACGGTGTTTGGTTCAGCGCGATTTAAAGAAGATCATCCTTTTTATAAACAGGCAAGTGAGCTTTCAGGACAGATCGCCCGACTTAGGTTTTACAATAATGACAGGCGGTGGCCCCGGAATAATGGAAGCCGCTAATCGTGGCGCCAAAGATGTTGGTGGAAAAAGTGTAGGTTGCAATATCGTTTTACCGAGGGAACAACACCACAATCCTTATCTTGATAAATGGGTGGATATAAAATATTTTTTTCTCAGGAAAATGTTGCTGGTAAAATATTCTTATGCATTTATTGTGATGCCCGGAGGTTTTGGAACTTTGGATGAATTTTTTGGCGCTATCACTTTGATACAGACCAGGAAAATTAAAATGTTTCCAATCATAATTTTTGATAAAGAATTTTATCAAAATATTGTTGAGCACAATGAAAAAATGTTGCAGGAAGGAACCGTTTCTGAAGATGATTTGAGCCTTTATATCGTTACAGATTCAATTCCTGAAGCGATAGAATACATCAAAGAAAAAAGTATCATGGCGTTTGGTTTGAAATACATGAAACCTAAAAAGCCTTATTGGGGATTTTTAGAAAAAAGAAACTGATTTGTTTACTGTTCTTATAACTTAAACCGGGAATAAAATTGGAAATCTCTTTCAATACCGCCTCAGTTCAGCGAGCTTATAACTTCCTCATTAAATAAGCTTTTCTGTTTTAATTTTGCGCCATGAAAAATATTTATGCCTCAATAATTACCATTGGCGATGAACTGCTGATAGGACAAGTAATTGACACCAACAGCGCCTGGATAGCACAGCAATTGAATAAGATTGGAATTGCTTTAAGAAACCGGATTGCTGTCGGGGATGATGTGGAGGAGATAAAATATGCCTTGGAGTTTGAAAGCAAAAATGTGCAGGTGATTTTAATTACCGGCGGTCTCGGGCCAACCAATGATGACATCACCAAGAAGGTTTTATGTGATTATTTCGAAGGTAAAATGATCGTGGACAAAGGTGCGCTGGAAAACGTAAAATATCTGTTTGAGCAGGTTTATAACAAACCCGTTAGCGAGGTAAATCTCAAACAAGCTGAAGTGCCCGACGTGTGCCAGGTAATTCAAAACAAAAGAGGCTCAGCGCCGGGGATGATATTTCAAAAAGGAGATGCTATTTTCATCAGCATGCCCGGAGTTCCTTACGAAATGCAGGGAATTATGGAAGAGGTGATTCCCCTTTTGAAAGAAAAGTTTCATGTTCCTGCTATCATCCACAAAACCATTCTCACTGCCGGGATTGGCGAATCTGCCCTGGCGGAAAAGATCAAAGATTTTGAAGATCATTTGCCTGAAGATATCAGGCTGGCTTATTTGCCCAATTACGGAATGGTAAGATTGCGTTTGTCCACGTCCGGATTTGATAAGACCAAAACAGAAAATGCGATTAAAAGTCAGTTTACTGAGTTAAGAACATTGGTGAAAGATTATATGGTGACCGATGAGGATGAAACCATGCAGGAGGTGGTTGGCAAAATTTTATCTAACAATAAAAAAACAATCTCCACTGCTGAAAGCTGTACTGGTGGCGCAGTGGCGAGCCTGATCACTTCCGTGGCCGGCTCTTCCAATTATTTTCAGGGAAGTATTGTAAGCTATTCAAATGATATCAAACAAAATTTATTAGCCGTAAAAAAAGAAACGCTTGATGTTTATGGCGCCGTAAGTGAAGAGACCGCCCGGGAAATGCTTTCAGGTGTTTTACAAAAACTCAAAACCGATTATGGAATTGCCGTTACCGGTATCATGGGGCCTGGCGGCGGCTCGGACGAAAAACCTGTTGGGACGGTTTGGATTGCCGTAGGAGATAAAAAAAATCAATTGGTTCAAAAATTTAAGCAACGTTTTGGCCGTGAAAAAAATATTGAAGTCACTTCTGTGATGGCCTTGAATATGATGCGGAAGTTTTTGGTGAATAATGCTCAAAGCTAAATGCTGAATGCCCAAAGCTTAAAGCTGAATGCTCAATTGCTTTATGCCTTATGCCTTAAGCTTTATGCCTTAAAAAGACTATTTTTATTTTTTATTTCTGCGTATGAAAAAATTCATTTCCCTTACATTACTGGGTACGCTATTGTTTGTGGGTGAAGTTTGCTTTGGGCAAACGGATTCAGCAAAGATTTCACAAAAAGATAGTTCTGCCAGGCGAACAGATTCTTTGAACTCAGCACTTTTAAAAAGCTTCAACACGAAGATAGAGAATATTGAAAAACTGAGCATTGCCGATTCGATCACGAAAGCCCACCTGGAAAAAGAAATCGGTTCTCTCCAAAATACAGATAAGCAAAAAAGGGAAGAATTACAAAAACAGTTAGCGCAATTAAAAAACCAGGAGGCATTGCGTTATGCAGAAAAAAAGAAACAAATCGATTCTCTGAAACTTATTGCAAAAGGCTATCCAGTGCTTGGTTTCTTTAATGACACGCTCTTCTATATTTATAATAAATCCGGAAGCTTTTCTGCTCAGGAAAGGGCAGAAGCCATCCACCGTAGAATTGAAGATATTTCAGGCAATTATCGCCTGAAAAAAGATTCAATTGAGGTGGTGGCGGACGAAAATTACACTGATATTTATGTAAAAGACAAGACAATTGTCAGCATTTCTGATAACGATGCTATTTGGGAAAACACTACCCGTGAAAATCTTGCAGAACGTTATCAAAAAGTTATCAGCAATGAACTGTTTAAATACCACCACGAGACAAGTGTTTCAACGCTGGCGAAAGAAATTTTGCTTGCTATTTTTTTAGTCGTTCTTTTTATATTTATCATTAAATATATCGCCAGGCTTTTCCATTGGACAAGTATAAAAATCAGGCATCAAAAAGATATTCTTTTAAAAGGAATCCAAATACGAAATTATACTTTGTTCGATTCAGCAATGGAAGTGAATTTCTTCCTGAATGTAAATAATGTAGTGAAATGGTTGCTGATATTTTTAGTGATTTACCTGGCGCTCCCTGTTATTTTTGGCATTTTTCCATGGACAGAAAATTACGCTTCTACACTTTTTGGATACATTCTTAACCCGCTCAAAAAAATCTTTTCCGCTTTCTGGGATTTTGTGCCAAATCTTATTACAATCATTGTTATTATTATTGTTTTTCGTTATGTTCTTAAAGGCATAAAAGTGCTTAAAAATGAGATCAAGGATGGTGCTCTTAAAATTCAGGGGTTCTATCCGGACTGGGCTAATCCTACCTACCATATTATAAGAGTATTGGTTTTTGCTTTCATGATCGTTGTTATTTTTCCTTACCTGCCGGGAAGTGATTCGCCCGTATTCCGCGGCGTGTCAGTTTTCCTGGGCTTTCTTTTTACGTTTGGCTCTGCCGGTTCATTATCCAATATTATTTCAGGGCTGGTGCTTACTTATATGCGATTGTTTAAAATAGGTGACAGAGTAAAAATAGGGGAACAAGTAGGAGATGTTATTGAGAAATCTCTGTTGGTTACACGCATCAGGACTATTAAAAATGAGATCATTTCTATTCCAAATTCAACCGTGATGAACAGCCACACGATCAATTACAGCAGCGATGCGCCCGGACTTGGCCTTATCATTAATACTACGGTAACTATTGGCTACGACACGCCCTGGAAAGACATGTATGAAGCACTAATAGAAGCCGCTCTACGCACAGAATGGATTTTAAAAGATCCAAAACCATTTGTATTGCAAACAGGGTTACAGGATTTTTATGTAGAATACCAGGTAAATGCTTATACCCGCGAATCGAACAAGCAGTCAATCATTTATTCCTGCCTTTATCAGAATATCCAGGATGTGTGCAATGAAAAAGGAATTGAGATCATGTCTCCGCATTATTTCTCAGGCCGCGATGGAAACAAGACTACTATTCCTTCTGATTATCTTCCCAAAGATTATAAAGCACCGACATTTAATATGAAGACTGAAGATAATAATGGCACTACCGGAGTTTAATGCAAAGCCAGCGCTTAAAAAAATAGCAAAATAAAAATCAACAATATTTATTGATTTACTGTGCTGAATGACTGCTTAGCTTCAGCCTTCAACGTTCAGCCTTTTTGCTTTAATCTTTCACTTCTTTTTTCTCCGCCTCTTATTTTCGTTAGTAAAAAATTCTGTAAAAGTATCAAAATCCTTACGGTAGGAAAGCTGGATACCAGTCCGGTTTCTGCGGGTAACTCCTGCAATATCTCCAATGTCAGCATCACTTCTGTTAAAGCCAATCACACGTAATTGGCCATTGGGAGTAACCAGGTATTCAAAGGAAACGTCCGGCGTAAATAAGAAGTTTGAATTGGATGTAGTTACCGCCTGGCCAAGCCTGTAGTCCACATTTCCGGCTACGGTCACCAATAATTTATTATTCAAAAATGCAGTTCTTACACCAAAATTTCCCACATTGGTTAGTTCTTTTTGCGAAGCGCCTTTTTGGAAGTTTAAATCACCCGTATTGATGTTGGTTATGAGGTTTACAGATTTTGTATTCAACACTTTTTGCAACCATGAATTAAGAGAGCTGGATAAGGTTGCAGAAAGCAATTGCCCCACGCTTCTTGTAACAAAATTGCCCGTATTGTTTCCGGTTATCAAAGGCTGGTCGCTGCTCATAAACTGGTTAAATAAGAGGAGAGAAGCCACCTGGTTCATCAATGCCGTCTTATCTTCCTGGAACCTTGTCTTTAAATATTCCGTAGCTATCGGGTCTGATTTCAACGGATTGTCAAAAGGAAACTGAAATTCGAATTCGGGCCGCGGGTCTTTCAATGTTCCTCTCAGCTTGAAAATAATATCCACATCACCATTAATATTCCGGTAGCCTGTGGTAGTAGGAATATTGTTCATACTCACATTTTGGGCCTGGTAAATAGCATCAATATTGAGGTTGGCCAGGTACGGATCGCCTTGCCATTCAATATATCCCTGTTGCAAAATAAATGGTGTTTTTAAAAAAGTCTGAAAGTTGAAGGTATATTCTCCCTGCTCTACGTTGTATCTTCCTCTAATTGTCAATGGCTCGGTGGTTCCGGCTGTAATATTCAGTTTTCCACTTCCCTGTGCTTTAATAACATCACCCGTAGATTCATCAAGAATAACATCAATTTTTGCCAACGGGTTTGCCGTAAGCTCCATATTCACTTTGATATTGGTATTATGGCTGGTCACAAGATCCGCTTTCATTTCACGTCCAAACTTTGTGAACGTAAGATAGTCCATGGAACCTGATTCTGCAGTTTCGCCGGTAGGCAGATAAATATGACTGCTGTCCGTTGGTTCTCCCGAAATATTCATTTCCATATCGGTTAAAAAACCATTGAGTGATAATTCTGCGCGTCCCACCACATGACCGTAAAATTCAGTATTGTCGCTCGAAGTAGTATTCAGCAGGATAAATTTTGAAGGCCCGCTTTTGGCAGCATCTGTTTTAAAATGGAGTTCGTTGAAGAAAAAATTATCAAAAAATGTATGATATATCTTACCGGTTAATGTACCTGTATGATTCAGTGTATCGAGGATCTTTATAGAACCAAGATCAATTTCGTCAGGTTTAAAAGTAATGATAGAGCTATCTGCCAAATGATAATGGCATTGTGTATAATCAATAGTCAGCGCGGTACTGTCAAGCTTAATGCTGCCGGTTAATTTTGGCGAAGAAGCCTTTCCGGAAATACTAAGCCTTCCGGTGGCCCTGCCGTTCAGGCTACTGAAAACAGAGTTTAAATAATTTTCAAGAATATGAATGCCCGAGTTATTAAAAACTACAGACCCACTCAATTGATTGATGGTGGTATCATATAACCGGTATCCAAAATCTCCACTAAAATTATAGAGATTGTTATTGGAAATTACATTAACTTTTAATTCTCCGGGATTGGAATGGTATTCCCCATTAGCCAGCAAAATTCCAACAGAATCTTTCTCAAATTTGAACTGGTCAATTTTGGTATCAAATTCTACGTCCATATTTCCAAAAGGATCACTTACCCGTAAATTTCCATTAAGCAATCCTTCTAATTGCGGGTATTTTAAAAAAATAGGTGTAAAGTCTCCCAATATTAAATTCTGAACTGCCAACATAATATCATTACCTCCACCCGTTAATGAGGGTTGGGTAGAAATGTAAATTTCCTGGCCGTTTTGCGAAAAGCGGATGTTAGTAGCAGTGAGCAAACTGTCCTGTAATTGAAGTACTCCCTCTTTTGCAATTTGCCATTGCTTTTGATTTATTGCAAAAGTGGACGGATTAAAAATTAATTTAAATCCATGTTTGCTGGTTTGAATTTGGGCAGAAAGATCAGCATTATTAAAAGTTTTGTTACCCACCGCTTTTATTGAGATGTCAGAAATATCATTTGCCGCAACGACACTGAATCTTGTATCAGGAGAATGCAGGCTGTCATTAATAACTACGTCATCAACGTCTCCTTGTAAAATGAGTGTATCTCTTGTTCCTACGGCGGTAAAATCAATTAATTTAAAATTGATATTACTGTAATTAAATTGAGGAATGTCTGCCTGGAGGTTTAAAGTGTTATTGGCAATATTAATATTTCCCTGCAACACAGAATTGTTAAGTCCGGTTATACTTTTATCAAATAGATTGATGTAATCACTGACATTTCTTGTTTTTACATAAAAATTAAATTCCTGGTTTTCTATGCTTTTTTTGGGCTTGATAATATAAGCAGGATAATATTTATTAAGAAACAATTGAAAAGCATCAGGTATTTCCATTATTTTGAAATTGCCGTTGATGCCGGCTTCCAGTTCATTTGTTTCCAGTTTCAAAAACTTTTTGTCGTTTTCAAAAGTTGAATTGATATATAAAGAATCAAATGAAAGTTGCTTACCATTGTCTGATAAAACAGCATTATATAATTTTGCTGAACCTAAAAAATTATCAATAGTATTCCCTGTAAAATTCAAATTAAACTTTCCGGTCAGGGAAATGCTGTCGTTAGTAAATTTTAGATTTTTGAGATGTAGTTTTCTCACGTTGGCTTCAAGATCAAATTGAGGATCAGACTTGCTGAAATTAATGGAACCCACCAGTGTGTCAATAACTATGTGGGGATCATTTATACTGGCTGACCCGGTGAAAAGTTTGTTTTTGAAATCTCCATGTGCTATTATATTCGAATACTCATAACCGCTATACTGTATTTTACTAATATTGCCATCTACTGCTATTTCCACATTTTCGGGATCAAATCCCTTTCCCTTTACCTTTCCATCGAATACAATATTTCCGATATCCTTGTTATTGATGAATTTTCCCAGTTGAAAATTTGTAGTTGATACATTTCCGTCATAAGTCGCACGGCCTTTATCAGGCACTGTAAGATGCAAATCCGTTTGAAGAGTGCCGATATCAGTTTTCAATGTTCCATATGTTACAAAGTCATTCAGGTATCCTGTAAAACTTCCCGCAAAATTTATTTTTCCAAATGAGCTTAGATCAGGATTGGTTACATCTTGTAAAGCAGGGATCAATTTTACAAGTTCACCATAACTGCTTTTTAGTTCTTTTGTCCTGAGGTCTATGAATGTTTTATTAATATCAGGTAAGCCTCTCAGGCTGATGTCGCCGGTGAGATAATTATCAGGACCTGCTTCGATATCCATATCATGGGCCGTAAGATTGTCAATCTTTCCGTGTGCATTTCCCGATAAGGTGAAATCAGTTTTCCACGAACGGGTTTCGGGTGCAAAATAAGCGATATCATCACTGCTCAGTTTACTGTTTTTAAAATGCCCCTCAACTGTTACCTTATGAATAAAATCCTGCATATCATCATTAAAACTGTGATAATGCATGGCATAATAATCCTGCAAATGGCTTTTGTTGGTAAGTATATCGAGATCTTTAAACTCCATCATTTCAGGAGTGAATTTTAAATTGGCCGATACATTTTTTACTATGAATCCTCCGCGGTCCTTTGCGGATAAAGCAAAAACTGATTGTAAAGTATCGTCTTTCAGTTCTATATTTTTAAAGTTTCCGTTTATGGCTGAAATGATGATATGCCTTTCATCAAATAAATTCGTAACAGGCGCAGAATTTCCTTCTCTTTCCGAAGCTACCAATCCATCTGATATTTCCAGGTTTTTCGCTGAAAGTCTCCACCGATCAGGGTTCCATTGCAAGCCTTTAATTTCCTCCGGTTCTTTCCCCGTTGACGAAGATGGTCTTTCCGGCCGGTTTCCTGTATAATCATACATAGTGAAGGAAGGCTTATCCAATTGAATATCGCTTAACCGTATTATCTTTTTGTTTGGGTCAAATTCATCGGCACGGATTGTTAATTTATTCGTAGAAACTAAAATATCTTCACCCCGCCATCCGTCTTTTTGCCAGATACGAACGTTTTTTAAATTTAAAACTTTAAGATCAAGATTGATTGTCGATGATGTAGTATCCGTTTTTTTATTTGCCGGCCCGGAGAAATAGTCAACCAGGAATTGGTAATTCCAAACCGAATCTGAACGATTAAGGTTGATAAATGCATCCGAAAGCCCAATGTAATTCAGCGTTATATTTTTCTTGAAAAAGAACCAATCTGTAATGTTCACCTTTGCATCGCCGGCAAACAACAAAGTGTCTTTTTGATGATCAAGCACCAGCAAGTCCTGCATATCCATCCTGTCAAAAAGTTCCAGGTTTATTTTTTTGATGGAAACAGTAGTATGAAGATCTTTTGAAAGCCTGTGGGCAACGCGGTGGATTATGAATGTCTGGAAAAAAGTAGTTTGAATCAAAATCCATAGAATAATAACCAGCACGAAAATGCTCAACAAGACTTTGAGAAATATTTTTACAACTTTTTTCAGACTAAATCAGATTATCAGCAAAAATAAAGAAACGGTATGGTAAGCCAAATTAACTAACCAGCTATTCCGTTGATAATTTGTTAATCTGAAATTCTTCAAAAGAAAGCACGACAGTAAACCAACAAATAAAAGAGTTTTTTATTTTGACGCGATAGGCCCGGATATTTTAAAAGAGGTTTTATTTCTTCTTAGCTGTTTTTTTTGCGGTTTTTTTTGGTGCTGATTTCTTTTTCGTTGCTTTTTTATCAAACGCTTTTGGGTCTTGCTGGATGATCATTTTCTTGACATCATCGAGGGACAGGGTTGCAACTTCTTCAGCCGTATATTTTCCACCTTCAGGTTTTGCCGTAATTTTCAGCATCTTTTTTCCAAAACGGATAAAAGGTCCCCAGCGGCCATTTTCCAGCGCTATCTTTTCTTCAGGCCATTGCTGAATATAACGGTTAGCTTCTTTCTCGATCTTTTTTTCGATCAGTTCGTTGCAATCTTTTTGAGTAAGATTATCAAAATTATAAGCCCGCGGAACATTGATAAACAAATCGTTCCATTTTATAAAAGGCCCGAAGCGGCCCTTTCCTTTTGTGATAGGTTTTTCCTGGAAATAGCCAATAGGAGCGTCTTCCACTTGTTTGGCTTTAATTATTTCAATCGCTCGCGGTAGATCCACTTCTGTTGGCTCCTCACCTTTAGGCAATGAAATAAATTGCTCGCCCCATTTTACGTAAGGGCCAAACCTGCCAATATTTACCAACACTTCTTTCTCCTGGTATTCACCCAAATTAAGCGGAAGTTTAAACAAATCCATCGCCTCATCCATTGAAATGGTTTCTATGCTTTGAGTGGCTTTTAACCTGGCAAATTTTGGCTTTTCTTCATCTTCCACATTTCCTATCTGCACCATCGGGCCATATCTTCCCATCCTTGCTATCACAGGTTTCCCGCTTTCGGGATCGGTCCCTAATTCCCGTTCGCCTTTTGCGCGCTCTGCATTTTCCAAGGTATGTTCCACAGATTGATGAAATGGCTTATAAAACTGCACCTACCATTTTATTCCATTGCAGATCTCCTTCGGCAATTTTATCAAACTCTTCTTCAATATTAGCCGTAAAGGAATAATCCATCACTTTATTAAAATGCTGGTTTAAAAAATCAGTAACCACCAGGCCCAAGATCAGTTGGAAAAAGTTTTGATTTTTCAGCGCCGGTTATTTCTGATGTTTTAATTTTTTCAATAGTATTTTCCGTTGAGAGTTTTACGATCCTTATATCACGCTTCGTGCCTTCTTTGTCTCTTTTTTCTACATAACTTCTTTTAATGATAGTGCTGATAGTAGGAGCGTAGGTGCTGGGACGGCCGATGCCAAGCTCTTCCAGTTTTTTTACCAGGGAAGCTTCCGTGTATCTTGGCGCATGACGGGTGAATTTTTCTGTAGCCGTCATCTCCCGGAAATCGAGTTGCTGATTAACCGTAAGGCAGGTAACCTGCTTTCGCTTCCGAAAGAAGCATTCTCGTTTTCTTCATCGTCATTTCCTTCATTATAAACTTTTAAAAATCCATCAAATTTCAACACTTCGCCTGAAGCGGTCAACTCATCATCCACCGTACTGATCTTTATTTTGGCAGTTGTTTTTTCAAGAATAGCATCGCTCATCTGGCATGCTATAGTTCGTTTCCAGATCAATTCATACAGGCGACTTAATTCCGGATCATCAATGCGGCTTTCCGTCATGTCTGTTGGACGAATGGCCTCATGCGCTTCCTGGGCGCTTTCATTTTTGGTTTTGTAATTGCGCATTTGCAAATACTTTTCTCCATAATTTTTGAGTATCTCGTTTTTGATCTGGTCTTTCGCCGTGCTGCTCAAGTTCACACTATCCGTTCTCATATAAGTTATCTTCCCGCTTTCGTATAACCTTTGCGCAATAAGCATGGTTTTGCTAACGCTGTATCCTAATTTCCTGCTTGCTTCCTGTTGAAGTGTAGAAGTGGTGAAAGGCGCTGCTGACGTTCTTTTTCCCGGTTTTACTACAATATCTTTTACTGAATAATTTGCATTTTTGCAACGATCCAAAAAGTTGTCAGCTTCTTCTATAGTTCTTGTACCACCATCTTCAGCTTTGAAGGAAATTTTCTTCCCAGAATCATCAGTAGAAGCTAGAATGGCTTCGATCTTAAAGCTGCTGCTTACTTCAAACTGGTTTATTTCCCTTTCCCTCTCTGCAATCAATTTTACAGCCACACTTTGTACCCTGCCTGCGCTGAGGCCACCTTTCATTCCAATCTTTCTCCATAAGACAGGGGAAAGCTCAAAACCTACCAGCCTGTCTAAAACGCGCCTTGCCTGTTGTGAGTTCACGAGATTCATATCGATCAATCTTGGATTTTCTACTGCCGAATTGATAGCTGGTTTCGTTATTTCATGAAATACGATACGTTTGGTGGTATTCACATCCAGGCCCAATACTTCGGCAAGGTGCCAGCTAATACTTTCTCCTTCGCGGTCCTCATCCGATGCCAGCCAGACAGTATCTGCATTTTTTGCATATTGTTTCAGTTCTTTGACCACCTTTGATTTTTCCGGAGGCACTTTGTATCTGGGCATAAAATTGTTATTCACATCTATTCCCATATCATCTTTTTCAAGATCACGGATGTGGCCATAACAACTTTTTACCTCGAAATCTTTTCCAAGAATCTTTTCGATGGTTTTTGCTTTCGCAGGTGACTCCACTATCAATAAATTTTTTGCCATATCTTCTGAATTTTCCAATTCTAAAAACTACATTTCAAACTAATAACGCGTTAATCGTAAATTTCCTACGTCGTTGCAATATTAGTTTAAAAATTAAAAATCAAATTTTAATTGCATTATTTGAAATAATTCAAACGGTTTAATATCTTCGTAACTACCGAAAATTAACCAATTTATCGTTCTTTATTTAATAAATGCGATATCTTCAATACACTAAATGCAATAACATACGAAAAATATTTGTTATAGAAACCACTATTTGTAAAACTGGTGAAATTGATATTAAATATTAAAGTCAAATAAACTGCTAATGAGAGTTGTAATATTAGGATCTGGCAACGCCGCCAAAGTTTTATCTGATCTTATCACCAAAAACGGACATCAAATTATCCAGGTGGCGAGCCGGAACGAAGAAAATGCCAAAACCCTGGCATCGGTTTATGGGGCTTCTGCAGTTCCTGTAAATTCTGAACATTTTGCGGAAGCTGATATCTACATCTGTGCTTTAAACGATGCGGCACTGGATCATCTTGAAAAAGTACCGGCGCTGAAAGACAAGTTCATCGTCCACACAGCCGGTGCAACTCCGATGAATGTTTTTAAGGACATTTCTGCTACTTATGGCGTTTTATATCCTTTGCAATCGCTAACTAAAAATATAGATTACATTCCCGAAATTCCTTTTTTAATCGATGGCAATACAAAGGAGACCCTGCATCGGGTTTTGGGATTTGCCAAAACTCTTTCTGATAAAGTAATTGAGGCTAATGATACCCAAAGGTTAAACTATCATGTGGCAGCAGTTTTCGTCAATAATTTTACAAATCACCTTTACGCTTTGGCAGAATTGTATTGCAAAAAAGAAGTAATTGATTTTAAGACTTTATATCCTCTAATAGAGGAAACAACGCGGAGAGCGGAATCTAATTCCCCTTTTCTTACCCAAACCGGACCCGCCATAAGAGACGATATTTTTACACTTAACCGTCACTTGCAGGCGCTCTCCTCCAGCCCGGACCTTAAATATATTTACCTTAAACTTACTGAAAGTATTATCAAACATCACGAAAAACAATAATTATTCAGAGTAAATTGGCACACAAAAGTTGAATAACTTTTTTTTCAAATCTCTATACCTATATTTGAAAAATTATTCTAAGAGGAGATAACTGCTGACTTTTTATTTTCTAAATTTTATTTATGTAAAAATGCAAATACTTACCCGCTTTAAAATGGTTTCTACCTTTGTATTTGACATGGACGGGGTGTTGACAGATGGAACGATTCTCTTGGACAAAGGCAATAATTGGCTTAGGAGAATGAATATTCGTGATGGATATGCATTGCAACTTGCTGTAAGATTCAATTACAGAATATTAGTAATATCTGGCAGCAATTGTAACCCGGTTCTTAAAAGATTAAATCGCCTTGGAATAACCGAAGTATTTATGAATGTAACCGACAAACCAGGGTTTCTAAAAAAGTACATGGATGAAAAAAAGCTTTCAGCAGAAGAAGTTCTTTTTATGGGCGATGACATCCCTGATTATTTTTGTATGAAAATGGCGGGGGTTGCAGCTTGTCCTGCTGATGCAGCTTTGGAAATCAGGGAAGTAGCTTCTTATATTTCAAACTTTAAAGGAGGCGAAGGTTGTGTAAGAGACGTAATTGAAAAAGTGTTGAAACTGAATGATAAATGGCCTTTACAAAATAATATTCCTTCAACCTGACCTTTTTATTTTTTAAGATTTACTCATGAAAACGATTGGAGCATTTTTCAGATTGATCAGGTGGCCCAATGTTATTTTTATTGTGCTTGGCCAGGTATTGTTCAGGTATTTTATATTACCCTTTGTTTACATTGAAGCGCATCCCGGCTACGAAGCCATTAAACTTTCTGGAAAGTTATTTTACCTGCTCGTTTTTGCCTCGGTTTGTATTGCTGCTGCGGGTTATATAATCAATGATTATTTTGATGAAAATATAGACCAGGTAAATAAATTGTCAAAGGTAATCGTTGGCAAATTTATTAAACGCAGATCTGCTATTCTGCTTCATGCTATCTTTTCTTTTATTGGCCTTATACTGAGTTTATATATTGGTTATAGTCTTCGTAATCCGTTTATCCCGTTTTTTAATTTTATTGCGATCGTTCTCTTAATTGTTTATTCCAGTACTTTCAAAAAGAAAATCCTGATTGGCAATGTTATTATCTCTTTATTAACCGCATGGACAATCTTAGTACTTACTCTGGCGGAATACCGTTTCAGGATTTCTCCTCATGATATTGTATGGCAACGGCTTTTAAAGGTGTCTTTTATGTATGCAGGATTTGCTTTCATTATTTCATTAATTAGAGAAGTGGTAAAAGATATGGAAGATATTGAAGGAGATATGCGCTACGGTTGCAAAACAATGCCTATTGTTTGGGGGATTCCTGTAAGTAAGGTTTATGCGGCGGTTTGGATTGTTGTACTAATAGGAATGCTGGTGGCCATTCAGATTTATGTAATTCAGCTCGGCTGGGGTTTTTCCGCTATATATTCCTTTATATTAATTATTGTTCCATTAATTTGGGTTTTAAAAAAATTGTATAGGGCTGCTACTCCTGCAGATTTTCACCGAATAAGTTCAGTGATTAAATTAATCATGCTGGCAGGAATAATATCAATGTTGTTTTTTTAAAATATTGAGATAAGAATGAAAAAAATAATTTTAGCCTCTGGCTCACCACGCCGGAAACAACTTCTTGAGCTGGCGGAGATTCCCTTTGAAATAATGGTTTCAAACTTCGATGAGAGTTTTCCCGAAGAATTGGCTCCTTTGCAGGCGGCAATCTACATTGCAGAAAATAAGGCGCTGGCAGTGCAGGAAAATTCAATTAGCGGTAATGCGCAAACGATTATTGCCGCAGATACTTTGGTAGTATTGGAAGAAGAAATTTTAGGCAAGCCTACTGACCGTAAGGATGCCATAAGAATTTTGTCGACTTTGTCCGGAAAAATTCATACAGTTATAACAGGGGTTTGTATTTTGTCTGGTCAAAATAAAACTCTTTTCGCTACAGAAACCGAAGTAGAATTTTTGGCTCTTGGCAAAGAACAAATTGAATATTATGTGGACAATTTTAAACCCTACGATAAGGCCGGCGCTTACGCCATACAGGAATGGATAGGAGCCATTGGTATCAAATCCATAAAGGGCGATTTTTATAATGTAATGGGATTGCCTGTGAGCAGGGTAGTGGCGGAGTTGGAAAAATTTAGTTTGTAGTTTGAAGTTTGTGGTAATAGTGAACGTACAAATAATCCTGATTTTTATTTTCGTTGCAAATTGCGGATTAAGGCTGTGAATGTCTTTATCAGTCGCCCATTGCGGTAACTACAATGTTTCTTGCTCCCCCATGGTTGCGGTGTTCGCATAAATAAATTCCCTGCCATGTTCCTAACGCAAGACGGCCATTCGTAATAGGAATTGACACAGAACTCCCGAGGATAGCGGCTTTCAGATGCGCCGGCATATCATCATCACCTTCATAGTTGTGAATATAATTCGTATCTCCTTCTGGCACCGTTTTATTAAAAAAATATTCAAAATCTTTTCTCACCGTCGGGTCTGCATCTTCATTAATTGCCAGCGATGCAGAAGTATGCTGGATGAAAACATGACAAATTCCTTTATCGATACCACGGATTTCTGCAAATGATTCTTCAATTTCAGAAGTGATCAAATGGAAACCTCTTTTTCTTTCCTTAAGCCGGAAATTTTGCTGGTAAATTTTCATGGGTTTAAAAAATATACATCAAAGTTAAAAAATACTCTGTTCCTTTTGATGCCAGGCTTTTGAATAACCTATACAGTAAAGCAACAAAAAAGTGATATTTTTATTTTTATCTTCACAGTAATGTTATACAATTAATCATTTGATGAAAAAAATTCTTTTTTCTTTTTTTCTTTTGTTTCTCATTAAAATTTCAAATGCGCAGTTTACCATAAGTACTAATCATCGATATCTTTTGAAAGATGGAAAACCATTTTACTGGCTGGGAGATACGGCATGGGAATTATTTCACCGGCTTACAAAAGAAGAAGCACTTGAATATCTGAAACGAAGATCAGAACAAGGTTTCACTGTTATCCAGGCAGTGGTTCTTGCTGAACTTGATGGACTGCATACGCCAAATGCCAATGGCGACAAACCTTTGATTGCTGGCAATCCTGCCAGGCCAAATGAATCCTATTTTAAACAGGTGGATTATGTAGTTGACAAAGCCAATGAGTATCATCTGAACATTGCGATGCTGCCAACATGGGGTGATAAAATTTATAAAAATACCTGGGGAACCGGCCCGGAAATTTTTGATACCGTTAATGCAAAAATTTATGGAAAATGGATTGGTAACCGTTATAAAAACAAAACAAATATTATCTGGGTGTTAGGCGGCGACAGGAATCCGCGCAATGAAAGTGACGTTGCCATTTGGAATGCGATGGGTGAGGGGATAATGGAAGGGACTGACGGAAAAGCGATCATCAGTTATCATCCCCAGCCCTGCGATTCAGGCTCGGCTACGTGGTTTCATCAAAAGGCATGGCTTAGTTTTAATATGTTTCAAAATGGCCATTGCAGAGACCTTGCGGTGTATGATAATATTCAACGCGATTATAATCTCCATCCAACAAAGCCTGTAATTGATGCCGAAAGCCTTTATGAAGACCATCCTGTTTGTTTCAATGTAAAAGACCTGGGCACCAGTAGCGCGTATGATGTTAGAAAGTATGCTTATCTCGATGTTTTTGCCGGGGCTTTTGGCAACACGTATGGCTGTCATGATATCTGGCAATTTTATTCTTCAAAACATGACGCTGTGAATGGGCCTCATTTCTATTGGAAGGACGCTTTGAATTTGCGCGGAGCTAATCAAATGAAATTTGTACGAAGGCTAATTGAATCACATCCAATGCTGGAAAGAGTTCCTGACCAAACTTTAATTGTGGAAAATAATTTGGCACCATCAGAAAGAATACAAGCCACGCGCGGCAATGATTATGCTTTTATTTATACTTCAGAAGGAAAACCATTTACAGTTTTTTTGAATAAAATAAAGGGCAATAAATTAAGATCATATTGGTACAATCCAAGGGATGGAAAAATTATTGGTTTGGAAAATCTGAACAATAACGGAACAAAAAAATTCACTCCTCCTTCTTCTGGTTATGGCCAGGATTGGGTTTTGGTTTTAGATGATGCTTCAAAAAAATATCCGAAGCCTTAGATTGGTTTATTATTCTAAATATTACCAGCTAATGCCTGATTTTCATTTAGTTAAGAGGGATGTTTAAAAAGAAAGAAGATGCTTAAATGCCAATAGATTATGATAATAAACAAAAAAATATCGATGCCTTGCTGCCAAATTCAAACTTCTTATGCTCCTTACCTTTAGTGTAGCATTTTACCTCCGGTTCGTGCAGGCTGTAAATCTTGTTGGTATCACTACGCTTTTGCAATAAAACTTTATGATAAATATCCAACTGTACTTTATGCTTCTCAAACGCTGAGGCAGACAGATTTCTACGCAATTCTCTTTCCAACCTCCCGGCAATCGTTTTTATTTTCTTTCTTGCTTTTCTTGCCCTGGCACTTCCGCTTTTTGTATGCTGAAAGCGTAGCAGTACATTCAACTTCTTTAGGGTAAATTTATAGCTCTGCCGAAGTTCAATATCCTCTGCCCTTGCAATACCTACACATTTCTTAATGATGCGCTGATGCAATTTGGTATCGGTAGGATAGGTAATATTTTTTTCCTGCACCGTTGTATCTACCGTTAAAATATCATCACCGGCATCTTTGTCATTGACATAAATACTTTCTTTAAATATCTCTTCAATCCTAAATAAGTAAGAAATTTATTTTGATAATAGGCTAATTCATCTCCAATCAATGTGTTTAAAATCTCTCAATGATGATCAAAGGAATAAAGCTTTGTTGTAAAGGTTTATTATTGTTTCCTTCCGGTTATGGCAAAATTTCAATCCAGATAAAAATATCATGAGGCGCTGATTCGTCGCCACCAAAATACGGATACAATTGATAACCTTCTGCAACGGGGGTTGTGCTGGCGCGCGACATAATCGTTTCTGCGCCATTCAAATTAAAAACATATTTATTAGCTGAAACGGTAATCGAACAAGTATTTTCCTGGCCAATTTGTACAGTGCCTATTTCCTTAAAACTCCTTATTCCCTTGTTGTAATCATAGGCAAAAATGTGAAGCGCATTATCACTCCATCTCCATCCAAAGCGGGCGCTGTATTCATGATGTGTCGCGTTGTTATCACTAAAGCCATAAAGTTTATTGATATCATTTTGATTTTCAGCTTTACTTGTGGTATAGATAGCGGAACTATCAAATTTTACTTTGAAAGATAACTTGTTAAATTTAACAGGAGAAAACCCGTTCTTGTCGCAATATTGCGATCCTTTAAAAATTGTGTATTGAGTAAAAGATGGCGATTTGAAAGATTCTTTTTTGTCGATAGAAATTTGTGATTGTTCCAGTTCTTTATTGCATGAACAGGCACATATTGCCGCCAAAACGGCGATAAATAATTTGTTTTTCATAGGATAACACTTACAGTTTCGGTTAAAAAACGTAAATAATCAGCCTGTAGTATGACCTAAAATGTGAAAATATTTTAAGCTTTAGTTTAATGCTTTTTATTAAATTTCTTACTCAAAAATTTCCGGATAGAGTCCCACAATAATATTCTTCAACCATTGCAAACTTTGTTCATCATTTGTCTTTATTGCTTTATCATATATTTTTTTCAGATTACCAGCGGTTGATTCTTTCATCCAGCCTTCCGGATTACAAGTTTTAGCAGCCGCAAAATATTTTCTTGCATCAGCCTCATTAAAAGCAAGAACGGCAATCTCAAGGGCGGAGGCTTGTGTCCAATAATCTTTAGGTTTTAATTTTAACTGCCTTTCAATCGCATAAGTTACTATCGGCAAAAACTTGTCGAAGCGTTCATCTTTTTCATCTCCTAAATACATCAGTGTCAGAGCATTAATCCCGGGATAATAATCTCTCGGGTCAGATTCATATCCATCTACATAAGTATCAACAGCCTGCCGGCGGTATTCTGCATTTACATCATCATCGTCTTTATTATCATCCATTAAACCTTTATAAACCGCGCCAAGCAATCCTGTTGTTTCGGGGTCAGGGCCATATTTATCTGTGATCGTTTTTAAGACGGTTTCCGCATCGTCCCTGTTGCCGGTTTTATTATAAGCAAGGCCAAGTTGTTGTTTTAAATAAATATTTTCATTATATCTCCCGGCTACCAATGGTTTCAGCAAATTGGTAATCTCTTTAAAAGCATTCACACTTTTGTAAGCATCAATAATTGCATAAAGAAGGTCATATTTATATTGCAAACCATCACCTTCCTCTTTTTCAATTTGCACGATTTTATCAACAACTGCTCTTTTATCAGTTTCAATTTTATTCTTTTCCTCATCGGTTGTAGCTTCTCCTTTTGTTTTATCCAGGGCTTTCCATTGCCTTACCAGATTAATCAATGTTTCCTTTTGATTTTTCAATTGGATAACATTGTCGGCAAAAGCAGCCGCGTCCTGCTGAAGATAATTAAGGTTAGGGAATTTATATTCCTGTATCAACTGGCCAATCGGGCTGTCTTCCTGTGCTTGCTTTACGTCAAGGTTGATTTTAATGAGATCGGCAAGAGACGCAATTTTTGAATCTAAATTCTGAACTTCTCCATTTTCGTAATCGTAAGGGAATGTTCTTAAAGCAGCCGTGTCAAAGGGAAGTTTGGTACTCATTTCGAAAATACTTACGGTAGTGTAAGGTTTAAGCGCATGCCGGATACCTAATTCGTAAAAAACGTTGGCATTGGCAAAACTCAGGTCGGCAACGGCAAAATCGCAAAACATCAGCCGCTCATACATTGGCTTGTGAATAAATCCTCCACTCTTTTCTTCATCAGCTCTTATTGGTTCCAGGCCAGCCTTAATAATCGCAGGCTTAATAAAGTTATTGTAAACTATATCAAAATTAATTTCTTTTTTGATGCCGTCTGATTTGGTTCCAAACGGCATAAGCACAAAACATAATGGTCCCATGGCTTAGATTTTAAAAGTATCAGGAAAATGTGTATCACTTACTTCTTTTGCTGCGGCTTTGGCGCCGATGTCGTAGAGCTCAAACCTGCTGCCGGCATTACTCATCTCTACAAGCCCGTCAATTTCTTTCTGTGTATATTGTTTATTCATTAATGGCCCAATCGTAGCACCATCAAGCCATATATTATAACGAAGATAGCTGATAAGCCCTTTGCCTTTTTTGGTGCTGCCGATGAAATCCGTGTCAAGTTTGCCAATCTCCTGGTCAATTTCCCACGCAGTAGGGGAGTTAGAAAACCATTGCAACAACATTTGATTTTGCCAGCTCGCATCCTGCATCAGCATATCAGGCAACTGCGATGCCCAGTTGAGCAGGTTATTCTTTTTTATATCGGCCGGGATTTTTTTCCACCGCCCCATTCCGGTTCCTACTGACACAATCATAAGATTATCTTCTCCCCATTTCCATTTAAAAGGAAACCCGTTCATCGTGGCAATCATCAATAACTGAAGCGAAGGATTATTGGCCATGCTAACTCCTCCATCCACAAATGCAGCTTCTTTAAGCCCGCCGCCTACATCGATTATTTGCGGTAAAAAATAAGTGGGAGCAGCAGCGCTGGCCCTCACTGCTTTCCAAAGCAATATATCCTTATTCCTGCCATCCACACTGTCGTAATACTTTCCATCGGGATGATTGATCAAAGGCCACACGCTGTTGGTATCGGCTCTTTTTGCTACAATGCACAGGCCTGTAAGGATTTTATCGCTTGCTAATGTCGTATCAGTTCCAAAAACTTTTTGCAACTCATCTTCCAGAGGTTTTGAATTATAGCCTGCTTTTATCAGATCATTAATTTCAAAGATTTTCCACCATTTGTACTTTTTCGCAAAGATCTTATCTCCAAGGTCCATATACATATTCTTGATTTCATTTACAGACATCCCAATGGCAAGGCAGGCAGCAATTATTGAACCCGTGCTGGTGCCGCCGATAAGATCGAAGTACTGACTGAGGCGAAAACTTTTTTCCTCGCCATGTTGTTTACGTAAAATGTCCTCAATCCGTTGAAGGTATCCCAAAGTAAGTGCTCCGCGTATACCGCCGCCATCCAATGCCAATATACGCTTGGGGAAAGTCTTGTTACTTAAATGATCTGCCTTTGTCATATTTTTTATTTTATTAGTGAAAAATCGTTGTAAAAATTACAAATGTTTTTTATGTGAAAAAAATTTCTTTGACGACGTAAGCTGTATTCTTCTTTGTTTTGTTTAATAATATATTTTTTGTTTTTCACTGGTATTAAAACAACCGGCCGGCCAGTGAAAAGACAAATAGCCGGAATTTCTATTTTCCAAAATATCTACTTCTTAAAATGATTAAACAATTGCCCGCGAAGCTGCAGGCAAATGCAGAAAAAGTAATTTCCCAATAAGTTATGTTTACTAAGTCAATTTATTTTTTCATTGCCAAAACCGGTGGCTGCGGTTGAGGCACAATATTATGAATCGGTTTGGTTGATTGTAAATAAGCAAATACTGCTTTTAATTCATCATCTGTCATTTGGGCAACATTTTGAAATGGCATTGGTGGCAATAGGTTTCTTCCGCCCGGAGCTCCTCCATATTTGCCTGTCCGAAAGGTTCGTATAAACTGGTCTACAGTCCAGTTTCCAATTCCTGTTGTTGAATCTGAAGTAAGATTGGCAGCATAAGAAACACCCCAGGGCCCTACAAATGCAAGGCCACTGCCCATTACCATAAGCCCTTTGCTTTCAATATCTTTGCGGTCAACATCTGGTGGAGGCATTTGCGAAGGATGGCCGGATAATTCCAAATCCATATTATCTTCCGGGCCATTTGGTCCCATTTTTTTTGGCGTATGACAATCATTACAACCTCCTGTAGTAACAATGTGTTTTCCCCAATCTATCTCGCTCTCAAAGCCACCATAAGCGGCAAGCGCGGCCTGGACTTGTGTTGAATCAGTTTCTAATTCAGGGCTACTTGCTTCTCCCTGTTTGCACCTTGAAAAAATAAAGATTAAACTCATTAGAATAATGAGAATGAACATTGAAAACTTTTTCATAATTTAATTTTTTAATTTTTAAATAATGATGTTTTCAAGTCAGCCAGTTATCATGGAAATGGAATTTTTTATTTATGAAAACAGAAGTAGCATATCATCAAATTCTTTTTAAAGATATGCATATATGCTTAATATAAAATGTTTTTTAATAAATTGGTTTGCATTTCCGCGCTGTGATAATGTTGACAACCCAGGAAGGTTTATTTGTATCTTAAAAAACCGTCGCTTTAGGCGGTAGTAATGTTCTGTGGGCTTTGCCTGAATTTTTATTACGAAGACAAAGAGCACGAAGGATTTTTTCTTGCGAATAATAAAAAAATAAAGTTTAACTTCTCCAAATAACCTTCCTTGTTTGACTCCTGCCTCTTGTGTATATATAATTGTTCAGGGATTCTAGGTTGCAAAAACTTCATTACATATTGGTAACCTTTGCGACAATTGTATCCCCCTTCTTAAAACTTTTATGGCCCCAACCGCCATCAAGTCAAAGTATATCAATTTATCATAAAGTAAACAGACAAATAAATCAATTTTTTATTTTATAATTTTCTTCTGCAAGCAGAAAGTATAAAAACTAAAGGCAAATTTTATCTTGAAAATTTGGTATTAAGACTTGGAATTTTAATCAAATACTAAATCCATAATTTTTCATATCTGACCTTATCTTTTTGGTTTGTTCAGTTTCAAAAGGATAAATTGAAAGTAATTTTTTTATTAAAAAGACGCTTAAGCAGGCCAGTTTATCGCTGTAAAGCTTCAGAAATTTTGTTACCGCGCTGATGCTGTTTGTTCCTGAATCTTTGTTTAAATCCAATACAATATTTAGCCATTCTTCGATGAGATGGAGGTAATTTTCCTTTTGTTGGACAGTATTTAAATTTCTTTGGTAAATTTCTAAAAAATACAATTCTTTATTATCATCATTTTTTACAAAATGGAAGATTAGGTCATTGAATACTTGCAAAAACAATTCCCTGCATAGTTCAGGTGAAAGGTTATTTTTTTCCTGTAAGAAAATAAATTTTCCTAATCTGAAATCTCCTGTTTTTGATGATAAATATTTCATTAATTCCAATGAAATATTTACACCGGAAGTCAAATTCTCCCTGAGATAAGTTCTGGCTATGTTATGTAGAGTTTGTATTTTATGAAAATGCATGAAGGCAAACCCTTTTTCTTCTAAAATGCAATCTATTTCTAAAGAATTAATAAGAAGATTAAATACTTCTTCCCTGTCGCCAAATTTGTAGGCTTTGTAGGCTAAAACATTATTTGCAATCGTGGTTACAATCAGGTTGGAATTACTTTGTTCATCTGAAATTATGGATTTGATCTCAGAGAAATAATTTTCGGCAGATGAAAAATTATTTTTTCTTAATTCTTCTAAAGCGAGGTTATATTTTTTAATTAGAAAGCACACATAAAGAACAGATTGCCGATCGAGGGAATTTTTAATATCGGGAAGGAAATTGTTAAAAAAATAGTCTTCGTTTTTTAAAAGCGTATTTTTTAAAAAGGATTTGTTTTCAATAATGATGTTTAATTTATTGAAAATTTCGTCTTTAAAGTAGGTATCAATATCTGTGGCAAGGTTATTCATAATTTTTACATTCCTATAAAATTTCTTAACTTATGATCAACTGGAAGTATACGATTGTTTAATCTCAACCAAACATTTTTGAAAATTATTTTCCGTCTTCACGGGTTATAATTTTTCTACTGAATAAATATATTTATATAGCCGGGGAAACACAATTAGAATTTCGCTGGTTTTTTAGTAATTGAAATGCGGTTAAAACAACCGCTATTCGCATATTTGGCTGATCTTGATATATATAAAATTTGAAAAAAAAAGGTATTTTTAGCATTCAAAGCTTGATCATAGTATTATGATTTTGATCTTTTAACTATCCATTTATGAGAGAAGAAGGAAATAGTGCTGATATTTTTTTGCTGATTAAGGGATTAAGCAGCAGTGAAAAATCTTATTATACAAAATTGGCGAAAAGACATTCGGATCAAAATACATCGCTGCATTTGAAATTGTTCAAACTAATTGATGAATGTGAAGAACCTGATGAAGAAAAATTATGTAACGCAATTGGGATTGAAAATAAGATTCATTTCTCCGGCCTTAAAACCTATCTCTATAAAGATATTTTAAATACAATTGTATTTAAAGAGAAAAACAACTCCATCGATACTCAATTGTATTTCCTGCAGGATCAAATCAGAATGCTTTATGAAAAGGGATTGATCTTTCTGTCTTACAAACTTTGCAGGAAAGCTATTAATCTTGCTGATAAATATGAAAAATACCAGTTCCTCATTTTATTACTTCATCTTCAGAATCGCGTACTGGAATATAAAGATTATAAGCAATTTAAAGGAAAGACCGATTCCAGTTTTTCAATTTTGGAAGAGACTATTAAAGCGCAGATGGCATTTGCCCAAAACAGATTTATTTACGAAAAAGTTCGAACTATAACTAACCAGTCGTGGTTGCCCATCACCCCTGATGAATTAGTAGAAATAAAAAATGCGAAATCTCTTCTGTATGAAGTAACTCCCCAAAATATTCACAAACCACTGCTGAGCCTTTTCTACCTAAATTCTTTGGCTTTGTGCCAGTATATGCTTCATGAAAACTATCCCTGTGCCGAAACGTGCAAAAGAAGTTTTGAATTATGGAGTTCGCATACTCATCTCATTAATGAAAACGCTTCGCTTTTTATTAGCTCATTTAATACCAACTGCTATAATAATTTTATTTTGAAAAATATTGCGGAGGCAAATGAAGCTTTGGAAGCTTATAAGTCAATTAAAGATGCTCATTTGAAGAATAAATTTTACTTAAAGCATTTTGAGATTATTCAATTTAATACTGAATTGAAAATATGCTTAAAAACCGCAAGATATGAACAGGTGAAAAAATTGCTTGACCAGGAGGAGAAAAGAATTTTTTTATTATCAGATCAAATTTTATCTCCGGCAGAGCAACTATCGATACTTTGCTCAGTTTGCATTTCTTATTTCATTTTGGAACAATGGGACGATGCAGAAAAATTGCTGATGCGGATTAAAGAACAAAACCAGCAGATAAAAAGAGATGACGTTTTATATTTTTCATCACTTTTTCATCTGCTCATTCTTTATGAACAAAAAGATTTGTACCGGCTGGATTGTGCCCTGGAAGCAGCCTATCACTTCTTATACTCAAGAAAAAAACTTCGCCCTTTTGAACGGCAATTGATGCTGTTTTTGAAACGTTTATCAGGAGCCATTTCCAAAAAGAAGGCTAAAGGATTAATACAACAATTCTTAATTCAATTGGACGATTACAGAAACGATCCTGATACCAATCTTTATTTTCTCTATTTTAATTATTACGGATGGCTCGAAAGTAAAATAATGGGAATCTCCTATAGAGATTATGTAAGCAAAAAACTGAACATACCCGGTAAAGTATTAAAAAACGAAATACAAAATAATCATAACGGTAAAAGTAAAACGCAAATTCCAAATCCGTTATATATGTTGGTCTGCTGTCTTTTATCTGTTCTGCAACTTATAGCTTTTAATACATGAGAAGGTTTTCTTAAGAATTGTTGAATGGCCTTAATTTTTTTGAAAAAAGTTTTGAATGATTTATTTTGACTTTCCTGCCACAATGATCACAATTTCTCCTTTAACTTTTTGGTCTTTAAAATAATCATGGACTTTTTGTAAAGTACCCCGCTGGTTTTCTTCAAATACCTTGGTTAGTTCGCGGCTCACGCAACATTCCCGATCCACACCGAAATATTCTATAAAATCTTTTAATGTTTTTACCAATCTCATAGGGCTTTCGTAAAAAACCATGGTTCGTTCTTCCTGAGCCATTTTTTTCAAAAAAGTTTGTCTTCCTTTTTTTAAGGGCAAAAAGCCTTCGAAACAAAAACTGCTCATCGGTAAACCGCTGTTCACTAAAGCGGGTACAAACGCAGTAGCGCCGGGAAGGCATTCAACTTTAATATCATTTTTAATGCATTCACGAACCAATAAAAATGCGGGATCACTAACGCCCGGAGTACCTGCATCAGTTATCAGAGCCATCGTTTTTCCTGAAGCCAATTGAGATATAAGATGATCTAAAATTTTATGTTCATTATGCTGGTGATAGGAGGTAGTTGGCCTGTCAATTTGATAATAACGGAGAAGCTTACCCGAAGTTCTTGTGTCTTCTGCCAGGATGAGGTCAACTGATTTTAAAACATCTATTGCCCTGAATGTAATATCGGCGAGGTTACCTATCGGAGATGGAACGAGGTAAAGCATTTTAATTTGAAAATTTGAAAATTATGAAATGCGAAAATTACAAAGTCAGTTAAAAGCATAGTCCATTTGCTAATTTTCAAATCTTCACATTTGCTAATTGATTGTAATGGTAAATTCTTCCATTACCTGGTTAGCCAAAAGTTTTCTGGAAGCTTCTTCTGCAATGGATTTGGCTTCTTGTTCTGAATCTGCCTCAATTTGAAGTTGAATATGTTTTCCTATTCTAACATCATTAACACTTTTGATACCAAGATTCGCGAGGCCACCTAATACTGCTTTTCCCTGAGGGTCAAGCAATTCTTTTAAAGGCATTATTTTTATTTCTGCAAGAAAATTCATTCAACTTTTTTTTGGGTTATTGATAATAAAATATAAAAAATAAAGACAACCGGCACTGCGATCCAATGCAAAAATAACGCAGCGATTATTGCAACGAGCAATAAAATAATTTTCGGAAGATTATTTTTCACTGAAAAGTCAGAAAATTTTAGAGCCATCATTCTGTGATGGCTAATCATCAGGTAACTCAGCAGGATAATTGAAATATATAAAAACCATTTATTGATTAAAATATTATTCACAGCGGGGATAAAATTAAAATGCAAAATCAATGGAAAAGATGCGATTAATAATCCCACTGCTGGAACCGGAACCCCTTTAAAGGAATATTGTTGATCGGTAGCCAAATTAAATTTTCCCAACCGATATGCAGCTGCACAGGCTAAAATAAATGCGGGTACCAGCCACCAGATGGAAACTTCCAGGCCATTTTCTTCACGGGCGAAACTAAACCTCAACAATTGATAAATAATGATGGCTGGGGCAACACCGAAACTAACTACATCACTCAAAGAATCGAGTTGTTTTCCCAGATCGCTTGTTGCTTTTAGAAGACGTGCGACAAAGCCATCCAGAAAATCTATAACAGCCGCGATGATGATACAAATGGCTGCCCAACTTAATTTTTCAGGAATATTAAAACTGCTGACATATTGATTGTCGAGGTAAAAAATTACATTGTTTGTTTGCAACGCAAATACTATCGCCAGGCATCCGGCGAATAAATTGAGCAGCGTGAAAATGTTGGGAATTTGTTTCATTTTAAAGGCTAAAGGTGGTCGGTAGTATTCAAAGGTTATCTCTTTTCTATTTCATTAGCGACTCAATCTCATCAGTGGTCTTTGGAATATTCTTCATCAAATCTTTATTACCATTTTTTGTGATCCAGTAATTATCTTCAATTCTTACGCCCATTTGCTCTTCTTCAATGTAAATCCCTGGTTCTATAGTGAATACCATTCCTGCTTTTATCGGTTCAGTTTTTGTTCCCAAATCGTGAACATCAATTCCGAGATGATGCGAAATGCCATGGTATAAATATTTCCGGTAAGCCCTGTTGTCCGGGTCTTCATTTTTTATATCCTCTCTTTTTAGTAATCCTATTTTTTGAAAAAGCTTCGTGGCTTTTTCGCCCACTTTTTCAGTGTAATCATTAATATTTATTCCCGGTTTTAAAATCGAAGCACAATAATAATGAAGATCAAGGCATGCGTTATAAACTTCTTTTTGCCTCTTTGAAAATTTACCATTGACTGGTATGGTGCGGGTAAGGTCCGCGGAATAATTTCCATAGCGGGCACCAAAATCCATCAATATTAATTCGCCATCTTTGCATTCGCGGTTGTTTTCCACATAATGCAAAGTCCTTGCGCGATCGCCACTGGCAATGATACTGCCATACGCCGGCCCTGAAGCGCGTTGTGAAAGAAAAGAATGCCAAATCTCTGCATCAATTTCATATTCCATCACTCCAGGTTTTATAAATTTCAACAATCTTCTGAAAGTGTTATCAGTAATGTCGATAGCTTTCTGCATTACTTCTATTTCAAGCGGTGTTTTTATGGCACGCAATTCTTTTGAAATTTTTGCAGCACGTTTATAATTGTGTAATGGATAACGTTCACGCATATAGGCAGCATAACGATAATCCCTCACAGGCACTTCATTTGCCTTCCTGTCATTTTCATTAGTGTTCAGGTAAATCGTATCCGCAAGGTGAATCCATGTTTGCAACAAACCTTCCAGTTCATCCAGCCAGACAATTCTTTTGATGCCCGAAATAGCTTCAGCTTCATTTTTTCTAAACAGATGCCCGTTCCACTTTTCCTTTAATTCATTAGGACGAACCAGCACTAATACTTCCCTGTATTTTGGATCGGGATTGTCAGGAAATAAAATTACCATTGTGTCTTCCTGTTCTATTCCCGAAAGCCAGAACAAATCCGAGTTTTGAACAAAAGGAAGCAAAGCATCTCCGTTCATTGGTAGTTCATCATTACTATTAAAAATGGCAATAGAATTTTTTTCCATTTTAGCAATAAACCTTTTTCTGTTGTCAATAAAAATTTTCGGATTTAAGGGTAAATATTTCATGGATGTTATTTTTTCATCTCTTTAATAGATAGGATGTTATTTTAAAATTTTGTTGCAATATACATGAATTAAACATTTTTAATTTTTGAAATGAATAGAAATAAACTCATTGCAATCTGTAAAATTCAGGAAAAGGAAGTCGAATGATTTAACTTTACCTGCCAAACAAAAACAGTATGTCTGTACCTCCTTTATTTAAATTTTCTAAAGACAGTTTTTTTTCTATCGGTTTGCCTGTCGCTCAAAACACTTTCTTTCAACTTTCAGAAGAGGAATTAAAAAAGCAAATTTCGTCTTCTAAAAAAAATCAAAATGAAAATAGCTTACCGGAATTTTTATTTGTGAAGGAAAACAACAAAAAAAATATTTTTAATTCTTCAGAATCTGCGCATACTATCGAAGAAAAAGATTTTGATGTTTATTATCAAAATATGATTAAACATTTAGATGATAAACTAATTTGGATAAGAAATAGTTATTTGATTTTAAGTAATAAAAGTGCTTTAAAAATCCGGAATATTTCTGAATATCCACAAGATGATCTGTTTATTCTAAAAAAATTTTCCATGCCTGCAAAAGAAGAATTGGAAAATTTTGAACCTGATTGGTATTTTATCAACACGCCGGAGTTTTCTGCAAATTTTAAAGCTGAAGGAATAAATGATACAAAATTTTGCATCATCAATTCTATAAAAAAAGTGGTTTTGATTGGAGGAACTTCGTATTCAGAAGAATTAATACAACCACTTTTCTTTGAACTGGAATTAGCTTTGAATATTAAAGGCGACAAATGACTTTAAAAAATTTGTCCGGATTTTTATGTAGCAAAATTTCTTTTAAAGCAAAATAAAAATCATGGGAATTTATTTGTTTACTGCAAAAAAAATTAAAATAAACCATACAATTCCGCGTCAATCTTGTTGATGATAATGCCAAGATCTTCTTCATTTTCGGCAAATTTATTTTTGTCTGCATCGATGATTAAGAGTGGACCTTCTTTATAACTTTCAATCCATTTATTATAATAATCATTTAGTTTTTTTAAATAATCAAGACGGATATTTTCTTCATACTCCCGGCCGCGCTTTTGTATTTGAGCCACCAAAGTGGGAACTGAAGCGTTGAGATAAATCAATAAATCCGGCGGCTTAACCATGGATTTTAATGTTTCAAAAAAAGAATAATAATTGGTAAAATCTCTTTTGGTCATCAGGCCCATATCGTGAAGATTGGGAGCAAAAATATTGGCGTCTTCATAAATAGTTCTGTCCTGTATAACCGTTTCTGTTCCGCGTTGAATTTCCAGCAGTTGATTCAACCTGCTGTTCAGGAAATATATCTGGAGGTTAAAACTCCACCTTGGCATTTCATCATAAAAATCATTCAGGTAAGGATTATGGTCAACATCTTCAAACTGGGGAATCCATTTAAAATGTTTACTTAATAATTCTGTCAATGTGGTTTTACCTGCTCCAATGTTTCCGGCAACTGCGATGTGTTTGGGTTTTTTCGTTTTAGCCATTCTTTTTGCTGTTTTTATTTTCAAAAATATTCAACCTTACCCCAGGCAGGTATTTATAAGTAAATATAAATTCAATTGTAAAAAAATATAGGATTTTTTTAGCCTTTAGCTTTAGCCTTTGGCGTTCAGCTTTCAAAAGTAATTCAGGCCCATAGCATTTCTTACTTCTTTCATGGTAGCTTCAGCGCTGGCAATAGCTTTTTCGGCGCCTTGTTTCATCACTTTTTGCAAATATGCCTCGTCGCTTAAAATAGCATTTACTTTTTGACGAATAGGAGAAATAAAACGCACCATATCTTCAGCAAGTTGTTTTTTCATATCTCCATACCTGATAGTACAATTATTGAATTCCTGTTCAAATTGCTGCAAAGTTTCTTCGGCGCTTACAAGATTCATCAACAAAAATAAGTTATCAATATAATCCGGTTTCACAGAATTGTTTTCTGTAGGCCCGCTATCGGTTTTAGCTTTCATTATTTTTTTTCTTATCACTTCGTCTTCGTCAGCCAGGTATAAAGTAGCCATCTGGTTTTCACTTTTGCTCATTTTTCCGCCCCCGTCCAGCGATGGAACTTTAACCAGTTTATTATTAAAATTAAAAGCCACCGGTTCAGGAAAAACTTCAGAATATCGGTGGTTGAAACGATTTACATAATTTCTTGCTATTTCAAGATGCTGTTCCTGGTCTTTTCCAACGGGTACATATTTAGCCCTGTGAATTAAAATGTCTGCCGCCATCAAAACAGGATAGGTAAGTAATCCGGCATTAACATTATCGGGATGCTGGCGTACTTTGTCTTTAAAAGTTGGCGTCTTTTCGAGTTCGCCTTTATAAGCCAGCATATTCAGGTAAAGATATAATTCGCAAGTTTGATACAAGTGGCTCTGGCAGTATAAAGCTACTTTATCCGGATCGAGGCCGCTCGCAATATTTTCGGCCAAAACCCTATGTACATTGTGTTTCAGGCCTTTTGTATCCGGATGGGTAGTAAGAGAATGCAAGTCGGCCACCATAAAATAGCATTCATAATCCTCCTGCATTTTTACATAATTACGTATGGCTCCAAAATAATTTCCCAGGTGCAAAAAACCTGTAGGACGGATGCCGCTCATTACTTTTTCTTTCTCCATTTTCATAAGTCGGCGAAGATAAACAGATTTTGGATTTTGTTTAAATCCTATAATGTCTATAGTAAAAGGCAAAGTGTAGGCTGATCTTATCGCATTTGAGAAATAATGATAAACACTATAAGATTTTCTGAAAGCACAAAACCAGTATGCAAACCTTATAGATTTTCAAAAAAAATGATAAGCGGAATATTGAAGGCTACCAGCGATGAAAATTAAATAAATAAACCTTTTATATTTGCCAGATGAAGGTAAATGATGCTTTAATTGAAAAACTAGCTAATCTTTCAAGGCTTGAATTTGATGAATCGGAAAAGGAGGATATAAAATACGATCTCGAAAAAATGATCGGATTCATTGATAAATTGAATGAGCTCGACACTTCCGGCGTTGAGCCTTTGTTGCACATGAGCGAAAACGTAAATGTTTTCAGGAAAGATGAAGTACAGGGCGAAATCAGCAAAGAAGATGTTTTTAAAAATGCACCTTTGCACGATAATGACTTTTTCAAAGTGCCTAAAGTAATTAAGAAACAAAAAACCTGATACTGAATAAGAAAATAAAAATATCAATTATTTATCGGTTTACTGGTAACCGGCATTTAACCTATAAATTGTAACATGTCTTCCATCATACAATTAGAAAATATTAAGAAAAGCTATTACCTCGGAAAGCAGGAGTTAAAGGTGTTGAAAGGTATTTCGCTTGAAGTGTTTAAAAACGAATATGTGGCTTTGATGGGGCCGAGCGGCAGCGGCAAATCAACCCTGATGAATATTCTGGGTTGCCTTGATTCACCTACCTCAGGATCCTATATTTTAAACGGGGAAGATGTGAGTAAAATGGAGGACGATGACCTGGCAGAAGTACGAAATAAAGAGATTGGTTTTGTATTTCAACAATTTAATCTTTTGCCAAGATTAACTGCTGCTGAAAACGTAGCGCTACCGTTAATATACAATGGCACAAGCAAAAAATTAAGAACAGAAAATGCTCTCGAGATGCTTGACAGGGTGGGGCTGGCTGACAGAAGCCATCATAAACCCAATGAACTGTCGGGTGGACAAAATCAGCGTGTTGCCATCGCCAGGGCTTTGGTAAATAATCCTTCTATCATTCTTGCCGATGAGCCAACCGGTAACCTCGATTCAAAAACATCTGTAGAAATCATGCATATTTTTGACAAAATCCAGGCGGAAGGGAATACTGTTATTTTAGTTACACATGAGGAAAATATTGCGGAATATGCACATCGTATCATCCGGTTAAAAGATGGAATGATAGAAAGTGACCATCACCATAAGAAAAATATGGTGATCGCTGAATAGCGAATACCATATTGGGTAATTTTTTCAAAAACTTTAATTGGAATTAAGGCACGTTTTTTTGCTACTTTTTTTATCCTGTTTAATTATATCAACCTGAATTTTATTTCAAGGTGCTTTTAAAGAGCGCAGCCGGATACTATTATACAGTAAACGAAGAAACTTGGAAGATTTTTATTTTGAATTGAGTTATCCTGCCACTTAATCTAATCCTTAGGTTCCCACAATTCAATTTTGTTTCCTTCCGGGTCCATGATGTGAACAAATTTTCCGTAATCATAACTTTCTATTTTGTCAACAACGTTTACCCCTTCTTTTTTAAGTTCTTCTACAAGAGCCTCCAGGTTTTCTACCCGGTAATTTATCATAAAATCTTTCGTGGAAGGTTCAAAATATTTGGTATTTTCAGCAAAAGTGCTCCATTGTGTGGAACCTGTTTTAGTGGAATCAGAAGCTTCTTTCCACTCAAAAGTGGCTCCATAATCATTAGTGTCAAAACCTAAATGGGTTTTATACCATTCGTTCATTTTTTTTGGGTCTTTGCATTTAAAAAAGATGCCACCGATTCCTGTAACTTTTTTCATTTTTGAAGTGTTTAAATTATCTTTTTTAACCATTATTGTTTTTAGTGAAAAACCAAAACAGAATGAAGTTATAATTCCCAGGATAAATATGGATGTCTTTTTCATTTGTCAAAAAAAGTTATTTCAAATATGAAAATGAAGATAAAAACAGGAAATAACAATATTTGTTTGTTTACCCGAATTAAGGTCATATATCTCCCAACGATGTATAGTTTCGGAAACTATTTTGCCTGGTCTTCCTTTTTTAAATCAACTTTTAAATCATAACCCTGCACGGAAAAACTCAGTGTTATGGTATCGCCATTGATCTTGCCGGTAACATGAGTCACGTTACCCTGGATAGGAACATCAAACGAAAGTGTATCTCCTTTTATATTCCCATTGGAGATGTCTGAAACAGAGCCATCGGGATGCGTATCTTTTCCGGTAAGCGTTTCGCCCTGAACTTTGAAATCGTAAGCAATATTATATTGATCTGCCACTTTTCCTGTCCAGTGTCCTGTTACATCCTGGGCACAGGCAACTGATATGGACAAGATTGCGGAAAATACAAATAACAATAATTTCTTTTTCATAACAAGTTTATTTTTTAAAAATATAAAATGTGGGTAATGCAGGAATTCGTTGATAAATTTAAATAATTATTTGTTTGAAATAATATTCCGCGTGATTTAATTGTGTGCCACATCAAACGCGGTTATTCTTAATGGCCTGGTTGAGATTAGGTCCCAAATATCACGTATTACTGTAGCAATTTTTATAAATCAGCCTACAGTTCATAAATCGCTTCAAAAGTACTTACTGGCGCACTTCTCCAGGCACGGGACTGTTCATTACTAAGAAATCTTAAAACAGTAAACTTACAAATAAAGCTGGTTTTTTATTTTATGATAATGAGAAGAATGATGAAAAAAAGAGATAGCATTCTCTTTTGTATTAAACTTCAGTGTGGATTGGTTTTTGTGGCGCAAAAGCCGTCATGAACCTGATTTTTTGAAGGGGACATTTATAAAATAAAAAAAGAAGCATGAAAAAGGTAATCCTCACTGTTATCATTACACTATTGGCTCTCATCGGAATTTTCGTCATTTATATTTACTCCGGCGCTTATAATGTAAGCCAGTTGGAACACCATAATGCTATTACCAAATGGGCCATCAACACTACCGTGCATCATTCTATTGATTCGCGCGATGCAGACATAAAAGCACCGCCGATGAATGATACGGCCATGTTGCATGAAGGATTTAGCCATTATAACGAAATGTGTTCTACCTGTCATGGCGGACCGGGAATTGGACCAGATGAATTGGCGAAAGGCTTTTACCCCGAGCCGCCAAAATTTTATAAATCGAAGGATATGCCTGATACTACCGAAGCTTTCTGGATCATTAAAAATGGAATTAAATTTACCAGCATGCCGGCTTTTGGGCCTACTCATTCTGATCAGAAAATTTGGGCCATCACTGATTTCCTGTTGAACAAATTAAATAAAATGACACCGCAAGAATACCAGCAGTGGAAAAACAATTATGCTGAAAAAGATTAATGCTAATGATTTTATTGCTTTCAGTTTGATCAGGCTAAGAAATTAAAAATTAAAAACATAGTAAACCCACAAATAAACCTGGTTTTTATTTTTTTGATGAGTATGGAAGATGTGAAGAATTAAAAGCAATTAGTTCCAAATATCACGTATCACGGTATTATTTTTACTACTATCAGGCATCAGCCCGTATATCGCTTCAATTGTATTTAAAACATTGTAATGATTTATTTTTTCAGGATATATTCCAGGTTTTATCATTGGGCCTGCAAACAATGTAGGGATCTGGTTTTGCTTCGTAAAATTATCTTCGTCAAAAGTCAATATAAAAAGGCTGTTATGTTGTTGCGCCCATTTTATATAACTATCTAAATTGTCTTTCAGCCATGTGTCTCCTCTTTGAATGGCAGCATCTGCTCCTGGTTTACCACTATTGTGCATATCATAATCCATATCAGGAACAACAAATGCCACAGTAGGCAACAGATTAAAATCGGTTGGAAATTTACTCATTGGCAGGCTAAGGGAATCAGGGAAATTATTCATTTTATTACCCTGCCAGTTCACCCAGGGCGCATGCTTTCGCGCATACAAATAAGTATTGGTAAGCTCGCTTATTTTATCCTGACAACCAAGGTAGCCATCAGAAGGCATGGATTGTGCATATCCTTTAAAGGTGTACCCTTTTTGCAGTAAAGAAGCGCCCAGGTTAGAAGTAGTAAAAGGTGTTTTATTTTGAAGACAATTATCATTTTTTACACCTTGTATATTTCCTGAAAATAATGCCAGGTAATTAGGTTGGCTGGGATGGCCAATACCATGTGAATTGGTAAAAAGGGCCCCATCTTTTATCAGTTCATTTATATAAGGCGCATTGGCGGAACCCACGACCTGGCTATATCCATGATTTTCATCTATTACAACGATGATATGCTCGGGATGGGGAAGGGTTATGGAATCTAATACAGGACCTGTAGTTACATATCCGCTCTTTACTATTATTTTTTTACAGGATGAGAAAATAAAAAAGAATAATAAAAGGACTGTGGTGATGCGTTTCATGCTCTTTCTGATTTTAAAATAAATTTTAAAACACAAAGGGAGGACCAATTTATTTTAAATAGTAAAAAGAGCAGAACAATTTTTAAAAGTTTAACAACAAGGGCTTCTTTAATTGGCCCAGGTCTCAGACACTTGAAAGTTCTCCAAACCAGGAATAGTATGTCCAATATATGATTACGACTGAGTTTTAGAATTATGCATCATTTCAACAAGTTTAGAGATATCATTTTCAACCGTAAATTCCCTGATTATAAACCATTTATTTTCTATGTTTTGCCAAACAAAATTATAAAGAACCGGGGATCCTTCTTTCATTCGCTTTATCAGAAACGAACAATAAGGCCCATATTCATTTGTTCCGAGGTATTGTATATCATCAGGCATACCAGCGCTAAGAGATTGATTTTTTGATTTTAGTTTACGAAATGTGTCCATAAATTGTTCTTTGGTAATTGTAACGATATTCCCCTTTTTATCCACTCTGATATTCTCAAAAGAAGAGTGGTATATTTCGTCAAATACTTCAATATCTAATGTGGCACCCGCAGCAAAATATTTATTCATTTCCTTAATTACATCTGTGTTCATTTTATATCACTTTTTTTTATTTCAATAATTTCATTGTTTTACCAATTTATATTTGAGCTTTCCAAACGCTGATGAATCCTGGCTTTCTTTAACGTCATATAATTTTATCGTATCTGCCGTGATATTGTAACCAAAACATTTCTGATCGTCTGTCTGAATATCAAAACAAACTTCATCAATACTATTTTCAGGTTCAGCAACGAAGTCCGTCAGCACATAATATTTTTTAAAATTTCGAAATCCATCAATTTCGCCGTCATTGGTAAATTTTATATTTGAAATATGGCCGGAACTATCTTCAGCTTTGTAGCTGCCCGCAAATAAAGTTTTGTTTACCATATATTGCAGGGCGCCTTTAGTATTTTCAGGCGCTTTCAAATATTTTGTTTGGTCAATAATTTTTTTGTCTTTGTTGTAAAGAGAAATTACCAGGGAAGTATCATCGCCGGAAATTGTATAACCAAGCTCATAAAAATTACCCGGTGTATCATAATCAACAATATTTGTTGGAAGTGAAGCGCCGGTTTGCCCCTGCTTAAAATAAAGCATAAAACTAAATCCTTCATGAATATTCAAAGCGCCTACCTCAAGGCTATCGCCATTTATTATGATTAGTATCGATTTCTAATTCATCAATTAAAGCCAGCACATTTTGGGATCGGAATGGAGATTTTGTTTTTTGAACGCTGTCAATGTATGATGCCTGGTACCAGTCTCCATTTAGGATTGATTTGAATGTTTGCATGGAATAAGGAGCAAATGTTGTTAAAGTATCTGCTTCGGCTTTTTGCAAGGATTGGTTTGGCTCAGAATTATTTGATCCGCAGGATGCCAAAGCGAGGGTGAAAAAAATTAAATAAAGCATTTGTTTCATTGATGCAATTTTTTATTCGTGATGTGATTTGTGTTTTAATTTACAACAGGATACTAAGGTATATTTTTAAGATTCAATCTGTAAAAATTTAAACCGTTTGAAGGTTAGAACCAGGTAAATTAAATATAACAAAAACAGTAAAGCCACAAATAAGATGGAAAACGGAAAGTTGCAAATTCAAAAAACCTTTGATCTTATAGGTGCAAAATTTCCTGGGGAGATATGAATATTGAATGGAAGCATTTAGTATTTAAGGCTAGCCAAACTTAGATTATTCATTAATAAAACAGTAAAAGCACAAATACCCCTGATTTTTATTTTGATAAAAAAGGTGACACCTTTTTAAAAAGTGCCACCTCAGTAAATAATTAACTATAAAGACTAAAAATTCCTTGATCCATCTGCCTGGTAAGTATATCTGAATTTATACCAGATTGAAGTTGGCGGAACCGGGTTGGTAAAAGGAACGTCTGTAGTAACGGAAAGTATTTCCATTTTTACATAATGATTATCACTGGTTTTGAATACAAAGAATTTTCCTGCAACTGGAGTAAGATTATGCGCTGTATTATCATAAAGATACCATGCTTTAGGATCTCCATAATTCGCATTGATGGCTGTTTTTACAGAAGTAGTATCATAGGCATACCCGCTCTCAGGCGCCATTTTAAAATCATCGTAAATTCCTGTTTGAGTGATTACACCCGCAGTTCCCGGGCCGCTTGCGTGACTGTTCACAATTATATTCACATACTTAAAAGCAAAATCCCAATTGGTAGAATTAGAATCAGTGGCCGGGACAACTGCGTCATTTTTAAAACTAAAATAAGTGAAGTCGCCCTGGGGACTGAACGCGGCCTGGATAGAATCTGTTTTTGTTACAGGCGGCACAACAGGCGTTGTTGTATCATTTTTTCCACAGGAAACTATTCCCGTCACTACAATTGCGGAGGTTAATAAGGCTAATTTTAAATTGGTTATTTTCATTTTTGTTTTAGTTTTTCGGGTTTAAAAATTAAATTGATAAAATAGGTTCTGCCAAATATATTCGGCATCAATGTTTTGTTGGTATAGTTTAAAATATTTTCAATACCCAGTTGGGCTTCCCATTTCCGGCCAAATCTTTTTGAAAAAGTGGTATTTAAAAGAACAAATCCAATCACGGTTTCGCGGTCATCATCATAGACACCACTTCCATTTTGAAAGCCATGAAGGCCGCTGTAGCCATAGCTTCCACGGTATTTGGCAGTGATGAAAGCGCTGGCGTTGTATAAAATATTATTATATTGAAGGCGCAGGTTTGCATTGTTCTTGCTCCGGTTATACAATCCTTTATAATCCTCTTTGGTAACGAGAGTGGTTTCATACGTCACCGGATCACGTTTGTACAATTGGCCTTCTTTAATATCTTTTACTACATCTTTATCTTTTGCAATCAGAAATTGATAGCCCGCGAATACTGAAAAATTGCGATTAAAATTATTAGTAAATGCGGCCTCCAATCCTTCAGTAAAAACCCGGTCCAGGTTTTTATAAGAATAGATGGATTGGTTGTTGGTTTTGTTAAACGGGAGATTGTAGCTTTCAATCAAATTGCTGATATCATTCCTGAAAAAATTAATTTTAAGCACCATATTTTCATGTATGGTATAATCAAAACCTGCATTGATACCAATCGATTTTTCCGGGGAAAGATCGTTGGTTTGCAAATAAGGTTTGATGTCAATTGAAGGATCTATCTCACCATTATTTTTTAGCATTTGAAGCCCATGCGCCAGTTCCCGGGCTCCCAGCAAAGTGTAACCAATCAATGAATTGGAAAAATTTAAAAACTGTTGGCGGAAATCGGGAGCTTTAAAACCAGCGCCAATGCTGCCTTTCAGAATAAAATTAGGTTTGGGTTTATAAGCCACGGCAATTTTTGGGCTCAACTGCGCGGAGTACAGCGAATTTTTATCATACCGCGCGCCGGCAATAATATTTGTTTTGCCTTTGATAAGAAATTGCTTCTGCACAAATACATAACCTGAGTTTAATTTGTTGACAGAACTATACCTCGTTGAATTTAATTTTTCAACATTGTAGCCCGCGCCGGTAGTAAAAAGAGAAAAAGGGTTTTTGCCAAAATTTACTTGTATTTCAGGGCGAAGCAAAAAATCGGTGAGCTCAATCCTTTCATAAAAAGAATCATTTTTTTGTAAAAAAACAGCAGCATTATTATGATAATATGTTGAATAAACAGAGGCTGAATAAGAAACTAAATTGCTGATCTTATGATTTAACCTGGCGAACAAGCTTCCATCTGTTTCTTTGGTGGTTCCCTTCACCACCTCCGGATTATCTTCCGGATAAATGAGGTAATTATTAAATTGTGTTTCTGAAAAAAATCTTCCGGAGAGGGTAAAATCAGTTTTTTCATTGAATTGAATCTTCACTTTGGCATTGCCTGAATAATCCGTGAATGGGTCAATCGTTTTTCCATAAATATTTTTATCAAGGTCGTAGCCATCGCTGCTGTAGCGGTTGGCAAAAAGCTCTACGGAGGTTTTATTGTGAATGAAAGAAGAACCCGCGGTTAAGCCCAAAGTATTATTGGTGGCATAATGAGTTTGAAAGCGTAACGAATTATTTGCCGGTGTTTCTGTGATTATATTGATAACTCCCGCCAGCGCATCCGAGCCGTAGAGACAAGTTGCCGGGCCTTTGATGATTTCGATTTGCTTAATATTTCCAATAGCGATTCTTCCTAAATTCAAAATTCCTGCATTACGCCCCACGAGCGGTTCTCCATCTACAAGAATTAAAGTATAAGCCGGATCCAAACCCTGCATTTGAATTCCTTCGCCAAATGGATTGGGATATCCCTGCAAGGAAGTTCCCAAAGGATTATTGGCCACCACCAATCCCGTTTGCATTTGCAAAATATCGATGAGTTTTTGAGAACCGGAACGCTGTATACTTTTAGCTGAAATTACTTCGACTGGCAAAGGAATATTGGACACTTTATTTTCTGTGCGAGTGGCCGTAACTACTACTTCATCCAACACTTTTGCAGCAGAATCTTTGCTTTGATTTTGTGCTGAAATAACAGAAGAAATGAAGATTAAACAAATAATAATATGTAAAGATTTTTTCCCCATTTTTATTCCTGCAAATGTGCTTTGGATTACTGTAAGAATTATCACAAAATTGTCATAGAGCATTTTCAAAGACCTGCTTTTAATCATGTATTCCCAAATTCGTAAAGATTTGAAATTAAAGAGCCAAATAATTGATAAAGGATAAAATTTTCAGCAGGAGAGAAGACCAGTCGTAGGATTCCAAATATCTTGTTTGAGCGGATATAATGTGCAAGAAAAATGTAGTAGACCAATAAATAATCAGCCTTTCTATTTGATGATCCGGTAAGAATTTGGAATTCAATTGCCCTTAGCCTTTTCTAAAAGTCTATTCGAAGAGAATTATTGAGAAATTAATTTTTTTCAACAGGCTTACTTTCTATCCCATTCGTTTTTTCTTTAGCCTGGTTTGCAAAAGCATTTGCAGCAAACAATGTTTGTGTAGGATAAGCAAATTCAATATTTTCTTTTTCAAAAGCCTGCAATATTTCCAGGTAGATTTTTTGTTGCGCATCCATGTACATATTGTAATCGGGGCTTTCAATATAATAAACCGTTTCGAAATTCATACTGAAATCACCAAAGCCGAAAAGTGGCTCCTGTCAAAAGTTGCGTTATCTGTATCGTCTATAATTGATTTAATGATTCCGGGTATTATTTTCATTTGCTCTGCGGTAGTTTGATAAATGACCCCAATACTAAATACTACTCTGCGCCGCAAGCATTTTTTTATAATTATGTACTCTTGAGTCTGTAAGGTCTTTATTGGAACAAACAATTTGTTCTCCCGCTAATAGCACGGATCCTGGTGGTTTTAACTCCAATATATTCAATGGCGCCGATTACTTTATCGTCAACAATTATAAAGTCGCCTATTTCAAAAGGGCGGTCAAAGAATATTACAAAATAGCTGAAGAAATCTCCCAGCACCGCCTGCGCCGCCAGTGCGATGGCGATACCACCTATACCAAGACCCGTAATAATGGTGGTAACATTATATCCAAGATTATTTATAAGAAATACAAACCCCAATACCCAAACAACGCCTTTTAAAATGATAATGAGACTGCGTCGCCTGTTTTTTCTTAACGTCACTGTTTTCCTGCTTTTCAAGGAAAGACGAAAATACAATATTGAATAGCGGAATTTACCAGGCTTAAAATAAAATAGGTAATGATAAATAATTTGGCAACCTGTATGATATGCGTGGTGCGGGTATTAAAAGTGAGATAATCAAACGCTCCGAAGATGGCTGCAAAATATAAAAAAGGGATTACTCGTTTTTTCTATGGCCAAAACAATAAAATCATCAAAAGTGATAATTGTTTTAAGAGACCACTTTTTTAATTTTTTCATTACCGGGCCCTTTAAAATTTTGATCAGGGCTAAATGAAACCACAATAATCCCAATCGCTATCGCCCAATCTTTAAAAGGATTTCCAAATAAAATTTTGTCCCAAAAATTCATATCTATATCTATGTTTTAATTTACAAAAATGGAAAACAAATATTTTGCCAGTTTGTTTACTGCAAAAATGTATCGTTCGGGGATAATGTAACCATTTTTATTTCTAATACAATACTTTTTTCACTTTATAACCTTCGATTGCTTTTTTACTAAAAGTGAAACACAAAGTTACCGATCAATTCATACTCCGGTAAACCAACAATATTCTCTGATTTTTATTTTGGTGAAGAAGAAATTGCTTTGAATTAGTAGTTATCTGCTCATAAAAATATTTTGTTACAAAAGAAAACGTGGATCCGGAAAATCCGCATAATTCTCAACGAAACTCCTATTCCAAAAAAAAACTGATATTTGAGAAAGTGCAAAAATGGGAATTAACTAATATCCATACAAACGTAGAACGATTGATATGAAAAATATTAATACCATTAAAATTAATTTTAAAGGAGGCATTATTCCTCCTGTAGATCTTTACAATATTTTACTGGCAGCCGGAAAGTCAAACCTGGGTTATGTAAGGTTTGGTTTACGCCAGCAACTTTTGCTTGATATTGAAATGGAAGACCTGGAATTTTTTACTACAGAATTGGCATGTTGGGTATCGGGTATGAAATTAACAACGAAGAATTTCCAAATATCATAAGTTCATATCCTGCAGAAGAAGTGTTCATTTTGAATACATGGGTGAAAGCGGAAGTGTATCATGAAATTTTTGAATTGTTTAATTATACACCGCGACTAAAGATAAATATCTGCGATGCCAACCAAAGCTTTACGCCGATGCTTACGGGAAATATTAATTGGGTGGCATCTCCGGATGATCCCAATTTCTGGTATTTGTTCATCCGTTTCCCGAAGACAAATGTAGTCTATGAGTGGCAAAGAGCTTTTTGATACAAAAAACTTAGCGGGCATGTCGATTTGCTATTGAAGAAATAATTTTGCAGCATAAAGAAAAGTTTTATGATAATCAATGAGGCCAGTGGCGACGAACTGTTTAAGAAATTAATACAAGTTCAGTTTCACTACCCAAGCCTGTTGAAGTTCCTCTTGACTTTTCCGCCTTATAATCTTCCTTATTATGAAGGATTTAACCGCTATAATGATAAATACTGGCTGGGCATTTACAGGCGGGACGAATTATTCAGTATTCAATTTTTAAAAGAAATATGCCTGCTTTGCCTTAAACACAAATCAGTCAGTTATGCTCTACGCCGTGGAAATCAATTATCATAAAAAGAATTATTGGTGAAAACAGGAAAGACTGGAATTACCTCCTGAATAAATACCAGATCAATGTACGGCATGCTGCTAATGAACTTAACTTCCAGGTGGAAGATAACAGCTTGAAAGCTTTGCAATTGAAACAGCATCTGGTAAAGTATTTGAACAATGATGATACACGGACTTTTGGCATTTGTATTGGTATTAAAACCCGGAAAAAAAGCGAGGTTTTCTGCAGCATACTCGTGCGCCGCAAGGCATTGTTTAACATTGGCAAACTGGGGATTTTTTTACACCTATGATATTTTATTTGCAAAAAATTATAATCCCAATGAGCGTACTGCTTTTGTATTCAGCACGGATAATCCCAAAGTAGTAGTGGGCGAACAATTGCGTCGCGCCATTCTTTCTTATTATAATTTTATCCGCCCAAAAGAGATGCCTAATTAGAGAGAACTGGTTGAGATCTAATAGAAGAACCGGAAGAATCCGGATGATATAGAAGCAGGAAAATATTCCGGGGGACGCAACGGATGACAAGTTAAAGAAGCGGTAGGAATATCAGAACAGTAAACCAATAAATTATCCAGGATTTTTATTTTGATGTAGAAGCTGTTAAAAAATCGATTTGTCATTCCATAAAGCGAAGTTTCATATTAGTTATTTGGGCAATGGTGCCAAACAATATTATTTTCATTTGCGGTTTGATAATGGTTTCGGCAGGCGGGTTAATAATAAACTTTCCCTTTTCATTTTTTATCCCTAAACAATTTACACCGGTCTTATGCATACTGATGATATCATGAATGGATTTATCCTTTAAACTATCGGGTAAAACTTCATAAGCCACAGATTCTATATTAACCGACTCCGCTTCATCGCCCCAAAGATTGTTGATAAATTCTATTACATCCGGCTTCGAAATTAAAGTTGCCATGTGTGTGCCACCAAGCATTTCGGGCAGTATAACATGATCGGCACCCGGCCGTTTTTAATTTGTTTACCGAACTTTTAAGTTGTGCCTTGCTGATGATTTTTAAATCAGGATTTAATGACCTGGCCGAGAGTACAATAAATACATTATCAGCATCTGCAGGTAGCGTAATTAATAAAGCATTTGCTTTTTTTATGCCGGATTTTACCAGTATTTCATCATCAGTAGCATCGCCCTGGATATAAACCAGCGATTTATTTTCATTCAGCCAGCTTTTTATATTGACTTCTGAGGTATCAATAACTACAAAATCTATATTATTAGACTCTAAAATTTTTGCGGCCTGCTGCCCGTGCCGGCCAAATCCACATATAATTACATGGTTAGAAAATTGATCGATTGCTTTCATAAGATTTCGTTTTTTTAAATAAACCGCCATTTCTCCGCTTACGATGTACCTGGTAAGCTTGCTGATGATAAAGGTAAAAGCAGCAAATGATGAAACAATATAAATAATGTTGAAAATCTTACCTGGTTCAGTTAATGGCCTTATTTCGTGGTAACCGACAGTGGATAAAGTTATCACTGTCATGTAAAGTGCATCCAGAAAATTATAGTGCTCAAACAGCATAAAACCAATAATTCCGGTAAATATAATAAGCACTAAAACGCCCAGGCTAAACCAAATTGCAAAAGGGAATAATTTTTTCAAATTACCTGTTTTATAAAATAAAGTTATTGATTTTTAATTGCAGAAGAAGTTTAAAGAAATATCACATCGTTGTCGGGTGATTGATTCTCCGGTAAACCAACAAATTTGCTTGATTTTTATTTTGATGAATTGGTATTTTTAAAAAATGTATCATCCTTCCAATTACCAGGATTGTTTATAATGTAATTTGAAATTCGCACATATTCCTTATGCCCCCGGATAATGTGGTCGTGAAATCTTTCCTGCCAAGAGAATTCAATATTTAATTTTTTTGCGGACGTGGTAACCGATGATTTAAAACCACGAATAATTGAACTGAGATTTTTTATTTGTGGGCCGAATTTATTGGTAGAGACGCCAGGCATGGCGTCTCCTTGTGTATGTAATGTTTTTAATATTGTATTCATTTTCACCAATCATTATAATTGCATGAAAATGATTAGGCATCGTTACAAATTCGCCTAATTCCAAATTCATATCAGGCCTTATTTGTAGTGTTTTTTCCCATTCGGCATTTGTAATTAATCCCAATTCATTTAAAATCATTTTATGGTTTTCTATTCTGCCGAAATAATGCTGGCGGTCTTTTGTACAAATGGTAATAAAATACAATCCCGGCGAACCATAATCCCAATTTTGCAATCTTGCTGATGGAATGCGGTATTTGTTTTTGAATTTATCCATTTGGTTTTGATGATGTGATGTTGTTTTCGTAGAGACGCAATGCATTGCGTCTCTACGAAAACAACGAATGGCATTTATTCCTGCCTCAACACCTCCAGCGGCGGCCGGTTTAATATTCCAAAACTATTTACCAGGCCGGTTACCACCGTGAGAACGCAAACCAACAGGCCTAAGATCAATACAGGCAAAAGGTTTGGATGGAAAGGTGTATCGAAAAGATAATGCGCCAAAGCCCAACTGGCGGCAAGCGCTATAAGAATTCCGGTGAGTGCAGCGAGCGTACCGAGGAAAAAATATTCCAATGCGGTGATGGCATAAATTTGTTTGCGGCTGGCGCCCAAAGTGCGCAATAAAACACTTTCCTGCATCCGCTGGTATTTGCTGATGAGAACCGATGAGATCAAAACAACCAGCCCTGTCAAAATACTGAAGCCGGCCATAAAGCGGATCACAAAACCTATTTTACTCATAATCGAATTCAATACCCGCAATACCAAACCGAGATCGATGATGGAAACATTGGGGTATTGTTGCACCATCTCACGTTGAAATTTTGCTGAAACTTCCTGCGAAGGAACTTTGGTGAGTATCACTTCAAACTGCGGCGCATCGTTGATCACGCCTTCCGGGAAAGACGATTAAAAAGTTGGTGCGTATGCGGCTCCAGTCTACTTCCCTGAAACTACCGACAATGGTTTTAATCATTACGCCCTGCACATTAAAAGTAATGGTGTCGCCGATATTGATGTCGTTTCTCTTTGCATAATTGTCTTCCATTGAAATCGGCGGAAGCCCTTTGGCTGGCGCATTTCCTATCCATTTTCCTGCGGTGATCTTTTCTGTGCTGGTAAGTGAATCGCGGAAAGTACAGCGGTATTCTCTTGTAAAAAGATACCGCCTGTATTTTAGTAAAGAATCTTTTTTAAGGTCTGCGGCAGTAATGCCGTTCACTTCATCGAGCCTCATATTTACGATCGGGATCATTTCTTTTACCGGCAGGCTGTTGCTTTTTACCAGGTCAGCGACGCCTTCTTTCTGGCTGCTTTGGATATCAAACAAAACCATATTGGGCTGATCCTCACTGGTGGCGATTGTAACACGACCCAGCAAAATGGATTGCACAAAAAACAAGGTGCCGATCAATGCGGTTCCCAGCCCGATAGAAATGATGAGGATGGTTGTCTGGTTATTGGGCCGGTACAAATTGGCAAGTCCCTGTCGCCACAAATAACTCCATCCGGAAGGAAAAAATCGTCTCACCAGCCACATCAATAATCGTGCGATTGCAGTAAGAATTAATAAAGCTGCCGCAATGCCCAGGGTGAAATAAAGCGCTTTTTTCCAGTTGCTCATTTCAAGCCACGAAAAGCCATAAACAAATAAAACGATGAGTCCGTAATATGGTCCATTTTATGGGATCTTGTTTGTTGGCCGCGGGTTCAAAAGAAGCGCGCAGCGCCTGCAGTGGCGAAACTTTACGAACAGAAACCAACGGCAGCAAAGCAAATAAAACAGAAATGCCGGTGCCCAAAATAATGCCTTCAAAAACGGCTGCCCACGAAATGCTTGTGGCAATAGTTACCGGCAAAAAATCTTTAAGAATGAAAGGCAAAAATTGTTGAATGGCCACACCAAGGGCCGCACCTGCAAGAGAACCGATGAAACCAATGCAAACGATTTGCACCAGGAAAATAATGAACGCCTGCGATGCCCTTGCACCAAGGCAGCGAAGAATAGCAATGGAATTTATTTTTTCTTTTACATACACATGCACGGCGCTGGCAACGCCGGTGCAGCCAAGTAATAAAGCGATAAAACCTACCAACGATAAGAACCTTGTGAGATCGCTGAAGGAGCGGCCGGTATCTTCTTTCTGCGTTTCTACCGTATCGTAATTGTAATCGTTGGCTTCAAGAACGGGTTTGATCTGTTCCGTTAGTTTTTGTTCATCAACCGCATGTTTGTATTTTATAAAATAATGGTAACTGATGCGGCTGCCTTTCTGCATCAATTGAGTTTGTTTGAGGTAACGCAACGGAATGTAAACGATGGGCGCGATGGAAGAAGTAAAACCCGTTTGCCCCGGCGCATTTATTAATTTGCCGGCAATGGCAAAAGTTACTTCACCCACTTTTATTGAATCACCCACTTTGGCATTGAACTGCAGCATCAGCGTTTCATCCACCAATGCTTCCTGTTTGTTTCTGAAAGAAGCGGCAGCCGATGCAGGTTCTGTTTCCAGGGAACCATAATAAGGAAATTGGCCGCTGAGCGCGCGAACCTGTATCAATCTTGTTCCGCCGTTTTTGAGGAACAAAACCATGGAAGCAAAATTGCGTTGCTGCGATTGTTCGCCCCCGAGAGAATCAAGAAGGTTTTGAATCGGCTGTGCAGGAGGTTGGTTTCCGGAGATCTCCAAATCTGCGCCGAGCAGGGAGGCCGCCTGGTTATTCACTTCATCGCTTAAATTATTTCCGAGAGAATAAATAGCCACCAAAGCGGCAATACCAAGTATAATCGAAGAGATAAAAAGAAAAAGGCGGGAGCGGCTTCTGCGGCTGTCGCGCCATGCCATTTGCAACAGCCACCTGAAATGAAGCGCATTAAGATTCTGAGTTTATTTCTTCGTTTACTGTCCGGCTATTCTCTTTCATTTTATCTTTTTATGCGCATCAAATATTGGTGCTGTTTATTTTCGTTCGGCTTATCAGAAATGATCCTGCCGCCTTTTAAATGAATGATTCGTTGTGTGCGGGACGCCAGTTCATCATCGTGCGTTACCAAAACCAATGTGGTTCCTGCTTCCTGGTTCAGTTCGAAAATCAGGTCAACGATTTTTCCGCTGGTTTCTGCATCGAGGTTTCCTGTAGGTTCATCGGCGAATAAGATTGCAGGGCGATTGGAAAAGGCACGCGCGATGGAAACTCTTTGTTGCTCACCGCCGCTTAATTGCGCAGGGTAATGATGGCTTCGTGCTGCAAGGCCCACTTTATCTAAAAATTCCATAGCTCTTGCGCGCACTTTTTTCTCACCACGAAGTTCTAATGGAACCATTACATTTTCAATGGCTGTCAGCGTGGGCATCAATTGAAAGTTCTGAAAAATAAAACCGACATACCGGTTTCTTATCGCCGCAAGCTGGTCTTCATTTAAACTTTCCAAATGATTTTTTTGTAATTCCACACTTCCGGAAGTAGGCTGATCAAGACCAGCAGATAAACCGAGCAAGGTTGTTTTGCCGCTTCCTGATGGGCCAACGATCGCCATAGTTGAACCTGCCTCCACCGAAAAAGTAATGTTGTCGAGCACCGTTAAAAGGCTGCCACCGCTTTTATAATTTTTGGTTACGTTTTGAAGAGAAAGAATGGTTTCCATTAATCTGTTTTATAAGTTGCCTTTTAATATTTGTTGTGTTGAAGTTATATAAATCTTAAGGATTTGTAAGTATAACCAAAAACTAAATGCTGTTAATTGCTTCACAACCTTAGTAGAAAATAAATATTGATGTTTTACTAACCTTATTATCTTTTTATTTTGGATAGTTAAGAATAAAGTAATAAAGTGGTGGTACTTGGGTGAATGATTTTCCTACTAAGGTTGTGGAAATTAAACTAAAAGTTAGTTTATGAATTTCTCTAAAAAAGATGGTTAACTAATATTTTGATGTTAGGAGTCTTTTGAAACCTTAGTAGAAAAAAGATAGCTAATAATTTATCTACTTTATCGCTTTATTATTTTTCAGATATTGAATGTGCACAATTCTTAGAATAAAGTAATAAGGTGCAGGTCCTTGTATGAATTTGATTTTTCTACTAAGGTTGATTGAAGACAAATTAGGAACTTCTTTGTTGAGCTATTTCATGAATCCCGGTCGGTTATCCTGTTGATCGAAATTGATTCTAAAACTTTAGTAGAAAAGATAGCAATAATTTATTCACCTTATTGCCTTATTATTTTTCCAGGTATTGATTGCACACAATTCTTAGAATAAGTTGCAAGCCCCTGTATGAATTTGATTTTTTTACTAAGGTTGATTGAAGGTGATTTAAGAATTTCTTTGTTGAACTATTCCATGAATTCCGATCGTTTATCCCGTGGATCGAAATTGATTTTAAAACCTTAGTAGAAAAGATAGTTACTAAAGTTTCACCTTATTGTCTTATTATTTTTCCAGGTATTGATTGCACACAATTCTTAGAATAAGGTGCAAGCCCTTGTATGAATTCATTTTTCCACTAAGATTGATTGAAGGTGATTTAAGAATTTCTTTGTTGAACTTTTCAATGAATTCCGGTAGATTATTCTGTTGATCGAAATTGATTCTAAAACCTTAATAGAAATTTCTGCTAATAATGCATTTACCTTATTACCTTATTATTTTTCCAGGTATTGATTGCACACAATTCTTAGAATAAGGTGCAAGCTCTTGTATGAATTCATTTTTCCGCTAAGATTGATTGAAGGTGATTTAAGAATTTCTTTGTTGACCTATTTCATGAATCCCGGTCAATTATTCCGTTGATGGAAATTGATTTTAAAACCTTAGTAGAAAAACAGTTCATAATGCATTCACCTTATTACCTTATTTTTCCAGGTATTGATTGCATACAATTCTTAGAATAAGGTGCAAGCTCTTGTATGAATTCATTTTTCCGCTAAGATTGATTGAAGGTGATTTAAGAATTTCTTTGTTGAACTATTCCATGAATCCCGGTCGGTTATCCGTTGATCGAAATTGATTTTCAAAACCTTAGTAGAAAAACAGTTCATAATGCATTCACCTTATTACCATATTATTTTTCCAGGTTGATTGCACACAATTATTAGAATAAGGTGTAAGCCCTTGTATGAATTCATTTTCCACTAAGGTTGATTCAAGGTGATTTAAGAATTTCTTTGTTGAACTATTTTATCAATCCCGATAGATTACCCCTTTGATCTAAATTGATTTTAAAACCTTAGTAGAAAAAACAGTTAATAATGCATTCACCTTATTACCTTATTTGATCCGGATTTCTCAAAAGGCTGCAAAGTTTTTTGATAGAATTTTATGAAAGTTTCATATTCTTCTTTGAAAGTTATTTTACGATGATGCTCTGGTTGATTAAGAATGTATTTGCAAACTTTATCTACATCCGACTTTGATACAGAAAAGGCTGAAGCTGATTCTTGCCATGCAAAATGATTACTACATAATTTATTTTGATTTATGAAGTTTTGAGAACTTTCTGCAACTATTGAAGCCAGATGTTCTTCAGATAATTTTGGTGAGCGCGATACAAGAAAATGTGCATGTTCAGGATTAGCATAAATGGCGTATAGATGAGAATAATTATTATTCACAATTCCTGTAATATACTTTTCAATCCTTTCACGGTATTTTTCAGAAATTAACGGTACACGATGTAAGGTTGTAAAAATAAAATGAGTATATAAATTGTTATATTCTATTTTCATATCAGTTAGTTTTTTTGAATAAGGTAATAAGGTGTAAGCATTGGGATGATTCCATATGCTACTAAGGCTTATTGAAGATAAAAAATTTATATCTCCTGCACCAAAATATTAATAAGCCATTTTTAAAGTTACTTTGAAAAAATTCATCAGGGTATCTTTGCAAAAGATGAATGAAGTGAATGAAAGTATTTAATAAAAATAATTAATTCTGATTTAATGGTTACACCTTCCCGTTTTATCCGCCCTTTGATAAGAAAAACTTTACAACTTTTTTTTCTTTTGGCGATTGTTTCCTGCAATAATAACAACGGCAACAAAGTAGCTGCAGAAACACAGCAAGTTTCAAAAGATATCACCGCTTTGGCTCCGTCAAAAAAGAAAACCATTTTATTTTTTGGGAACAGTCTTACTGCGGGTTATGGAGTCGATCCGTCAGAAGCCTACCCGGCTTTGATACAGGATAAAATTGATTCTTTGGGATTGAATTACAAAGTAGTCAACGCTGGCGTTAGTGGCGAAACTACTTCAGATGGCAACAGTCGTATTGAATGGATATTAAAACAACCGATCGATATTTTTGTTTTGGAACTGGGCGGCAATGACGGCCTCCGCGGCATTCCTTTAACCGCAACCAAAAAGAATCTTCAGTCAATTATTGATAAAGTAAAAGCAAAATATCCCAACGCAAAGATTATCTTAGAAGGCATGCAGATACCGCCAAACATGGGACCGTCGTACACTACAAAGTTTAAAGAAATTTATCCGCGGGTGGCAAAAGAAAATCACATTGACCTTGTCCCATTCTTGTTGAAAGGCGTTGGCGGCGATCCCAAACTCAACCAGCGCGATGGTATTCATCCTACCGCCGAAGGGCATAAGATTGTATCTGAAAATGTTTGGAGCGTGCTATTTAATGACTTGTAAGCCCTTTCTTTTTGATCATGATAAATAAGACCACTGCTATTTCCTGCCCAAAATTTTTTAAATATTTCTCTAATCATGAATTAAAGTTGGCAAAATATTGTGGGATAAAATTGCGATATCGCAGATTTTTTTTATACTAAATAAAACTGAATTTGTAATTTAGTAAAAATTTACTAATTCCGGTGAGGTATTCAACCGGTTACTTTTTCAACTTATTAATATGGCAACAACAAAAGAACGTATTATCCAAAATGCAAAAAGGCTTTTTTCTCAAAATGGAATTGCCAATACCCGGCTACAACAAATAGCTGATGAAACACAGATAAGTGTGGGCAACCTTGCCTATCATTTTGCTAATAAGGAGGAAATTGTACAGGGAGTTTATCTTCAGATATTAGAAGAACTTTCAGGAATTCTTGAAATAAGCAAAGTTTATTCCGGCCTTGATAGTTTTGATATCAAATTCTCTAATCTTTACCGTTTCATGGAAAAGAATATTTTTTATTTTACCAATTTTTGGGAAATTAAACGTAATTATCCCATTGTCGATGGGAAAATAATGGCCTTTAATAAAAAGATCCAATTCAAACTTAAAAAGAGAATTACTGACAATGTGGAAAAAGGTTCTTTAATAAAAGAAGGTAAAAAAAAGGCGTATGACCTATTGGCCACAACTTTGCTTAATTCTATTAATACATGGCTCCCCATGCAAATTCTGAATGATAAAGTTCCTAAAGAAAAAAAATTCCGTCATTACATGTGGAATCTCATATACCCATATTTGACAGAAAAGGGTAAAAAAGAATTTGCGGTGGTTAAAATCTGAGAGAGTTTAAACAGCTACTAAATTGGAAGTTTAATAAAATTTATTTTAGAAAAATTATTCTAAATAATGAAAAATATTTTCTAAAATAGAAGTTGCGTGTTTTGCCTGGAAGCAAATATTCCGATATTGTTTTAACGAAATTTTACACAAATTCTTAATTTTTTCTCTGCGTACAAATTCCCGGATTCCTGTCCCGTAGTATTTAAATTTTTCTCGAAATTCAGATTTTGGCATAGAATTATCTCCATTCTTTTTTTTAATTTATTCAAACTGTTGGATTACCTTTTCTTAAATTTTTTAAAAGGTAAATATTATTTAAAACAGATATATGGCACGAAAGAAAAGCTCACTTGAAGAGGAAGAAAAGAAACCGCAGAAGAGCCAGCAACTTATCCTGAAGCATACTGAAGAAGCAGCTCTTACGCAATTAAAGCGTTCGCCGTTAGGGCTAATGCTTTCGGGGCTTTCCGCGGGGCTGGATATTGGTTTTTCTGTCTTAATGATGGCCGTGGTTTTAACTCTTTTCAAAGGGGTTTTTCCTGATCCTGTAGTTAAATTTTTGGTAGCCAATATGTATCCTTTGGGTTTTGTTTTTGTGATATTAGGGAGGTCTGAATTATTTACTGAACATACAACGCTGGCTGTATTGCCGGTTCTGCAAGGCATAGCACCCGTTAAAAAATTATTGAGATTATGGGCGATTGTTTATTTCAGCAACATTATCGGTGGATTAATTTTCACGCTCATACTTTCCTATTTCGCGGGTTCACTACATTTCATACAGGGTTGGGCATTAGCTAAAATCAGCATTGATATCACTTCTCAATCATGGAAAAACCTTCTGCTGAGTGCTGCACTTGCCGGATGGCTAATGGGGCTGCTGGCATGGCTGGTAGCAGCAGCAAGAGAAACTGTGAGCCAGATAATCATTATCTGGATTGTCACCTCCTGTATCGGGCTTGCAGGCCTTGCTCACTCAATTGTAGGTAACATTGAAGCGTCTGTTGGCTGGATCAGCGGTTATATTTCTTTTGGACATTATATCAGTTTCCTCGCGCCCGTTACGCTTGGAAATATTATCGGAGGCGTATTTTTTGTCGCGGTTTTAAAATACAGCCATACTACTTTGAGCGGAAAAGAGGAGGTGGTTGATCTTGCAGATCATAAAGAGAGTAAATAACAGTAAATGAAGATTTATTGAAGATTTGTGTTTTATGGACTACAAATAAATTATTAGAAATTGTCTTTTGAGCAGTGAAGTAGTGATGATACAGTTTAATTACCATTCCCTGGCAATTTCTCCATTTATAATTTGCATAATGAATAGATGTTTGTTCTCATAATAATCAATCTGTGCATTTGCCATGATAAACAGGCCTAAAATTAAAATCATGAAAAGGTGCATACAAAGTATCGTTTATATTTTGCATAAAAAATCCCGGATGATTGATTAAAAGAGAAGTAAAATTATAAGTGATTCCAAAACCTTTTTCTACCATATCACTTGGATCAATATTATACAATTGAAAATATTTATCGTGATAAGTACTTTTCCAAAAGTATTATCTTTGGCAAGATAATGTGGCGTAGTGTACCGGATAGGAAAACCCATATACGTATTTTTGTACCAGCATGAAAAGCCGTCCCAGTTGGGCATTCCAATTAATAGTCATCAGGTTGTTTTTTGAACAGGATAACACGCATCAGCCAGTTTTTTGCGAAAAAGTCTGGTTAAGGCTGGCACCAATGATCACGACAGGTTTGGTGGTATCAATCAAATATCTTAACCCGGTTGAAGAAACAGAACTATCCAGCATGATTTCCTTTATTTTTAAAAGTGGTTTCCCATCTACAAAATTTATTTCTTTAAAATAATTAGCTGATCCGATTGTCGTTTTTTTTATGAAAAAGATAAATATTATCGCCTCCGTGTTTTTGTAAAATGTAACTGAAGATGCCTTCGCAATGCGCTTTTAAAGTAGAGTTCGCAATCAGCAGATCAGGATTTTGCCTGATGCCGCCATCATTGGGATAGGTAGCAGAAATAAAAGGAATGTTTTTTTGAAAAGCAAACCTGCGCCAGTTGATAATATTCCGGATGTTTTACGGAGCCAATAATCAGGTCAATATGATCCAGTTTTCCGCTTTTTATTAAATGCAGGTACAGGTTGCGCTACTGATTTGGAATCATAAATAAAAGCTTCCACATGGCGGCCATGAAGATTGAGGGTGTCGAGCGCCAATTCTGCTCCCTGAACAAAATCTGCACCACCAATCGTATATTTTGGAATTGAGTTTTCTGATTTTAAATGATAACCTGCAAAAACAGAATCAAGGTAAAGCGGGGCAATAATAGCAACGCGGTAGGTTTTATAAACAGGCGTGTATTTTATTTGGGCAAAAGATTTTTGGATGCCTGCAAAAGCAAAAGAATAACTAAAAAATAAAATGTATTTCCTCATAATTTTAAATTCATATCCGCCTTTTCTTCTGCAGCGCATTATTCCCATTCAATGGTAGCAGGAGGTTTGCTGCTGATATCATACACTACGCGGTTGATTCCTTTTATATTATTGATGATTTCATTGGAAACATGCGAAAGAAAATCGTAGGGGAGATGTGCCCAATCGGCGGTCATTCCATCTACTGAAGTTACAGCGCGAAGCGCCACTGTAAATTCATAAGTTCTTTCATCGCCCATTACGCCTACACTTTTAACCGGCAATAAGATAGCGCCTGCCTGCCAAACAGTTGCATACAGATCAAATTTTTTCAAAGCGTTAATAAAAATAGCATCTGCCTTTTGCAATAATTGAACTCTTTCTTCAGTCACTTCTCCCAAAATTCTGATGGCAAGGCCCGGGCCGGGAAATGGATGCCGCTAAGCAAAGCGTCCGGCAATCCCAGTTCAGCACCGACTTTTCTTACTTCGTCTTTAAACAAGCGAACGAAGCGGTTCGATCAATTTCAATTTCATGCTTTCCGGCAAACCTCCAACATTGTGGTGCGACTTGATAGTGACTGAAGGGCCATGTACAGAAACCGATTCAATCACATCAGGATAAATTGTTCCTTGCCCAAGGAAATCAATTCCCGTGAGTTGGTGCGCTTCTTTATCAAATATTTCTATAAAACTATTTCCGATGGCTTTTCTTTTTTCTTCCGGATCGGTTTTTCCTGCAAGTTTTGTATAAAAATATTCTTTGGCATCCACGCCTTTAATGTTGAGGCCGATGCTTTTGCAGGAAGCTAAAACTTGTTCAAATTCATCTTTGCGGAGTACGCCATTATCAACAAAAATTCCAAATAGATTGCTTCCGATGGCTTTATGAATCAAAGTGGCCGCCACAGTAGAATCTACGCCGCCGCTTAAGGCCATGATCACTTTTTTATCGCCGATCTTTTCTTTGATCTCAGCAACGGTATCGTTTATAAAATGCGCCGGTGTCCAGTCCTGGCGGCAATTGCAAATATTAACTAAAAAGTTTTTTATAATTTTTTTGCCTTCGGCAGAATGATACACTTCAGGGTGAAATTGCAAACCAAAAATGGGGTTATTTATTTGTTCACTGCTAAAACGCGGCTACAGGAATATTTTGTGTGCTTGCGCAGAAATATAAAATTTGCAGGAAGATCTTTTATAGTATCGCTGTGGCTCATCCAAACATCAGAATCAGTTTTTACTTCCTTTCAATAAATCATCTTCTTTTTTTATTTGCAATTTCGATCTTCCATATTCGCGTTTATCACTTTTTTCAACAAGACCACCATACATTTTTTGCCATCAATTGGGCGCCATAGCAGATTCCGAGAACCGGCACTTTTTCATTGATCGCTTTTACGTCAATAATTAAGGCATTGTCATCATTTACTGAAAACGGAGATCCGGAAAGAATGATACCTTTCAGTTCTTCGGTAAAGGTCACATTTCTTTATTGAAGGAACAATTTCACAATAAACATTGGCTTCTCTCACAGACCGTGCAATCAATTGAGTATATTGAGAACCAAAATCGAGGATCAGAATTTTTTCCGTCATGCGTGCGAAGGTAAATAGTTTAATGTTTGAGAAGAAAAGCCAAATGTATTATATAATTACTTCCTTTGCTACTTGCTTATAAAAAACGAATTGGCCGGATCACTTTTTTCACAAATCTTTGTTCTATTTAAATCGGGATATTAAATATTTTATATATTGCTTCACGATTTACCAATCAGTAAAAATTATCTATCATGAAATATTTTTTTTTCATCCTGGTTTCTTCTCTCATATTTATTTCCTGCGATTCGGTTACCGGCAATGGAAATGTGATCAAAGAAAACCGTCATGTTCCGGATTTTAAAGAAATTAAAACATCAGGATCTATAGATGTGGAAATCAGAAACGGTGATCAATTCCAGGTTACAGTCCAGGATGATGAAAACCTGCTTCCCCACGTGATTACAGAAGTTAGAGACGGCAGTTTAAACATTCGCTATGAAGATAATTATTCAATAATGAATGACCATGCTAAAGTATTCATTACAGCACCTGCAATCAATAAACTTACTACGTCAGGTTCTGCAGATATCACCAGCAACGGAGCCATTTCAAATAATAATCAATTAGAATTTAGCACTTCCGGTTCAGGCGACATTAAAGCAGAAATAGATGCGCCGGTTGTAAAAGCTACCAGTTCTGGTTCAGGAGATATTACACTCTCCGGGCGCACCAAAGATTTTGAATGCAGGATCAGTGGTAGTGGCGATGCCAAATGTGCCGGCCTCAAATCAGAAAATGCGGTTGTCCGCGTGTCAGGTAGTTCGGATGTTCATGTTTTTGCCAGCGTAAGCTTAAAAGTTAATGTAACAGGAAGTGGCGATGTTTATTACGGAGGCAATCCATCCTCTCCTGAAATTCATATAACCGGTAGCGGAACGGTGAAAGCGATGAATTAATATTGGCTTGCAGTAAACCAATAAAAAAGCAAGATTCTTGTTTTAAGCCAGAGGGTTTTTGTATAAAATGAGAACGTTCGGGTAATCAATTTACCAATAATCAATAATTCCTATCTTCGCAGCCCAAAAATAAGTTCTTACAAAAATGCTAAGCAGAAGAAACATCCGGGTAAAAGTGATGCAAACACTTTACAGTATTGAAACCATGAATAAGGAAACCCGCCCGGGAGAGCCTTTACAGATACTTAAAAAAAATCTTGAAAACGCGCAGCAACTTTTTACTTTTCTTGTTTATTATATTTTTGAAATAGCCCGTTATTCAGAAAAAGACGCGTTACAAAAATCACAAAAATATTTGCCCACTGATAATGATCTCAGGGTTAATACTAAAATCGCGGGCAATGAATTAATGTGGGCGATTTTGGAAAATGCATCTTTTCAACAATCCCTGGAAAAATTTAAAACAAAATATCTGGTGGATGCAGAACTGATAAGAAAAAGTTATCTAAAGCTCATTAAACTTCCCGGTTACCAGGAATATATTACTGAACAGGCACGTGATAAAAAGTCAGAAAAGAAAATTCTTGAAGTAATTTTTTCAGAAATTATGATCGAAAATGACGATTTTTTGAGCGATGTAGAAGAAAAATTTATTCATTGGGATGACGATGCAGAAATGATGATCGTATTGATGGAAAAGCTTTTTCACAAACCGGCAACTTTCAATTTTGGGCAAATGGTCGGGGAGGAGAAAATGCAGTTTGCACAGGAACTTCTAAAAACAGTGATAGAAAAAGATGCCTATTGTCTTGAAATGATAAAACCAAAATTAAAAAACTGGGATTCTGAAAGAATCGCTTTATTGGATATGATCCTGATTAAAATGGGTTTGTGCGAATTATTATATTTTGAGACCATTCCTACTAAAGTCACTATCAACGAATATATCGAACTGGCAAAAGAATACAGCACAGAACAAAGCGGGCATTTTGTAAATGGTATTTTAGACAATATTCATAAAGAATTAAAATCTCAAAATAAAATCCAAAAGACTAACTATAAAAACAGCACTTTGTAATACCTTTGCACCTTGAAAAAAAACGGCATGATAAAATGGTTGATGGCGGTATTATTGGCAGTTCTGTTATTTTCATGCGACATCAGGAATGAAAAAAATAATCCAAACAGTCTTGCCAGGATGGACGCTCCATTTACAGATACCACTTCTGTTCAGATGATAGATTCGGTTTATGACTTTGGTAAAGCCGCAGAAGGAACTAAGGTGGCTTTTAATTACCGGTTTAAAAACACCGGCAAAAAACCTTTGGTAATTTCAGCAGCACATGCGAGTTGCGGGTGTACAGTTCCGGAAAAGCCGGAGGAGCCGATACAACCGGGAGAAACCGGAATTTTAAAAGTAGTTTTCAATACGGCAGACAGGCCGGGGCCTGCGCATAAAACAATCACTGTGGTTTCAAATGCTTATCCGGGGTTTCCTACTTTGCTTCTGAAAGGCGAGGTTGAGGCAAAACACTAATATTTTTTTTTAATCAATAATTTCTAATCACTGTAATACAGTAAACAAAACAAAAAACATGAATTTAGCAATGGTATTTTTAATGTTAGGACAAGGAAAAGGTGGCGGAGGTTTTCAATTTGTATTTTTAGGATTAATGATCCTCGTGTTCTGGCTGTTTATGATCAGGCCTCAGGCAAAAAAAGCCAAACAACAAAAGACGTTTATGACCAACCTGCAAAAAGGAGATAAGATCGTTACAATTGCAGGAATTCACGGCACGATCAATAAAATGAATGATGACGGCACTTTTATGCTTGAAATAAATCCTGGCTCTTATATCAAAATGGAAAAAAGCGCTGTGAGCATGGAAATGACTGCCAACCTGAACAAAGTGACCACTCCCGCTCCGATAAAATAAAAACTGGTGAGGCCGGCTGTTTTTTTGCCGGTTTATATAAATCCTAATTCAGAATTCCTAACTCCTAATTTAGAATTCTTTCATGCTTCGAATAGGACTTACAGGAGGTATTGGCAGTGGCAAAAGCACTGTTGCCCACATATTTTCTGTGTTGGGCATTCCTGTGTATGATGCTGACAGCGCAGCAAAAAGATTAATGTCAGAAGATGAAATTCTGAAACAGATGATTATTAAAAATTTTGGCGAAGAATCTTATCGGAATGGCCAATTAAATACAAAACATTTATCAGAACAGGTTTTTAAAAATCCCACAAAAAACGGATTTATTGAATTCTCTCGTGCATCCGGCAACCATCGGGGATGCGGAAAAATGGATGAAGAAACAAACCGCACCGTATATTATCAAAGAAGCAGCTTTGATTTTTGAAAGCGGTTCCAATAAGATGCTTGATAAAGTTATTGGTGTAAGTTCTCCACTTTCTTTAAGAATAGAACGCACCATGAAACGAAATAATATTAGCCGCGAAAAGGTGATTGAACGCATCAATTTGCAGATGGATGAGGCAGAAAAAATGAATTTATGCGATTACGTTATTTTCAATGATGAACAGCAAATGCTCATCCCGCAGGTATTACAATTACATGAACAGTTTTTGAAGCAAAGCTGTTAAGAAATCTTCCATAATTTCTGAAAAATAAATTTGGCAGTGAAGCAACAAATTTCCTGAATTTTTATTTTATCCATTTTGTAAATTATCTTCATTGAAATAATTTATAATTTGGCTTATGAAAAAGATTTCTATTCTTCTGTCAATTTCTTTTCTGTTCTTCTTGAATGGAAAGGCCCAACAAAACCAGTTTATTAAAAGTAAAAGTAGCCAACGGAATGCTCGAGGGAGTAAGCGAATCCGGCGTTACTATTTTTAAAGGAATTCCTTTTGCAAAACCTCCTGTAGGTGATTTGAGATGGAGAGAGCCACAACCTTTTCCTGGCTGGACGGGAGTAAGAAAAGCTAATAAATTTGGGCCGAGGCCAATGCAGAAATTTATTTTTACGGATATGAAATTTCGCTCTGATAGCGTGAGTGAAGATTGCCTTTATTTAAATGTGTGGACGCCTGCCAAATCAACAAAAGACCGCCTTCCGGTGTTGGTTTATTTTTACGGTGGAGGCTTTATTGCCGGTGGCAGTTCCGAATATCGTTATGATGGTGAAAGCATGGCACGAAGAGGGATTGTGGCCATCACTGTCAATTATAGAATGGGGATTTTTGGGTTTATGGCTCACCCTGAATTGACTAAAGAATCGCCACATCATTCTTCTGGAAATTATGGTCTTCTCGACCAGGCAGCAGCTTTAAAATGGGTTCAACAAAACATCAGCGCTTTTGGCGGCGATCCTAAAAAGATAACCATTGCGGGAGAATCTGCCGGTTCGTTTTCGGTGAGCGCACAGATGGCTTCTCCTCTTTCAAAAAATATTATTGCCGGAGCTATTGGCGAAAGCGGATCGCTGCTTGGTAAAAATTCAACCGTTTCTCTTTCTTCTGCTGAAAAAACCGGTGAGGATTTTGGTAAAAAAATTGGAGCAAACACTTTAGCTGAACTTCGTGCTATTCCCGCAGAAAAATTATTGGATGAAAGTACGAAACCTGGTAGCGGAAGATTTTCTGTAGATGTTGATGGTTATTTTTTTCCAAAATCTCCTTTGGAAATTTACCGTTCAGGCCAACAGGCAAAAGTTCCTTTGCTTGTTGGATGGAATTCTGAAGAAGGAAATTATAATGGGCTTTTGAGAGGCGAATCACCTACCGTTGAAAATTTTACCAAAGCGGTTCATAAAACGTTTGGAGAAAACGCAGATGCAATTTTAAAAGTTTATAAAGTTTCCGACAGTGAATCAGTCAAACAGGCCGGTACTGATTTGGCCGGTGCTCTTTTTATAGCCTACGGAACATGGAAATGGTCGGATATTCAAAGCCGAAACAAGCAACCAACCCGTTTATCGTTATTTTTATTCTCATCCAAGGCCTTCGTTGCGTGATGAAAAAGCGAATCAAAATTACACGCCCGCAACAGGCGCTGTTCATTCATCAGATATCGAATATGCAATGGGCAATTTGCCCACCAACCGTGTCTATGACTGGCAGCCGGTAGATTATCGCATTTCTGAAATTTTCCAGGGTTTCTTTGCCAATTTTATTAAAACAGGAAATCCGAATGGTTTGGGTGTTCCGGCGTGGCCCTCTGTAAAAAGTGGTGAACCGGCAGAGGTGATGCATATTGATGCAGAAACCAAAGCTCAAAAAGAAACAGTGCGCGCGCGCTATTTAACGCTCGATAAAATAATTACACAATAGCCACTAAAATTTCTCTAGAAATTGAAAGGCTTATGATTTGCCAGTTCACTGATAAGGCACGCTACCAGTGAGGTCCATCCTGTCTGGTGGCTTGCTCCCAGGCCTTTACCATTGTTTCCATGGAAATATTCAAAGAAAAGCAAGAGATGTTGATTTTCTGGCCGTTGGTAAAACCAATTATATTCTGAGTAAATGCTCCGTTTTCCTTCCTCATCTTTTTGAAAAAGGCTTATCACTCTTTTGGCCAGTTCATCTGCCACTTGTTTCAGATTCATTAAATTTCCGGAGCCGGTGGGGCACTCTACTTTTAGTTCGTCTCCATAAAATTCACCATACTTTCTTATTGCACGTATAATGGTATAATTAATAGGAATCCAGACAGGGCCGCGCCAGTTGGAATTGCCCCCAAAAAGATTGGAAATAGAATCTCCGGGATCATATTGAATTCCATATTCAATCTCATCAATGGTTACTGCGTAAGGATTTTTTTCGTGGTATCGTGACAAAGCCCGGATTCCGCCTGGAGAAAGAAATTCTTCTTCATTTAGCAGATGTCCGAGAATGCTTTTTAACCTGTCTTTTTGTACGAGTGACAACAAAATGCTTTTGCCGGTTTTACGTTCTTCGTTGGGCCAGAAACGGTTGTTTTTCTTTCGGTAATTTTCAAACCAGTTGGTTCTTTTTTTGAAATCAGCCAGTTGATTCCTCACTTTTTTTTGAATGGTGGAAACAGCAAACAGCGTGGTAAGCCCAACTATGGATTGAATCCGTAGTTGAATCAGGTTGCCATCAGCAAGAGCAAGTGTGTCATAAAAAAATTTGTCTTCATCGTTCCATAACCCATAAATATTAAGTGCTTCAGCAATGAGTACAAAATGCTCAAAAAATTTAGTGGCTGTATCTTCAAAAGCATTATCCTCAACAGCAATTTCAAGCGCCATGTCCATCATGTTCAGTGCGTACATTCCCATCCAACTCGTACCATCAGCCTGCTCCAGCCGGTGTTTGCCGGGCATTTCGATACTGCGGTTAAATATCCCTATATTATCCAATCCAAGAAAACCACCGTGAAAAATATTATTGCCGCTTGCGTCTTTTCTGTTGATCCACCAGGTGAAGTTGATTATTAGTTTATGAAATATTTTCTTTAAAAATGAAATATCTTTTTTCCCCGTTTGCTGGTATTCTATACGAAAAACCTGTAAAGCTGCCCAGGCCTGAACCGGTGGGTTCACATCGCCTAAATGCCATTCATAAGCAGGCAATTGACCATCCGGTTTCATATACCATTCTCTCATGATGAGCAATAATTGGTGTTTGGCAAATCCGGGATCGAGCATAGCCATCGGTATGCAATGAAAGGCCAGGTCCCATGCGGCATACCATGGATACTCCCATTTATCAGGCATCAGAATAATATCCTGGTTTTTCAAATGTTTCCAGTCGTGATTTCTGCCATGTAGTTTACCGTCGTTGACGGGCGTAATTCCATCGCTTGTGGTCAGCCATCTTTCTACGTCATAATGGTAATATTGTTTGCTCCACAACATCCCGGCGAGCGATTGCCTTTGAATATTTTTGAATTCTTCAGAGATATTTTGTGGAAGAATCTGGTTATAAAATTCATCAGCTTCGGCCTTTCGGCGTTGAAAATATATTTTCAAATCCATCATGAAATGCATTGTCTAAATCCTTGTCAGACAATCTCAGGTAAAGGGTTTTTGTTTCACCGGCTTCAATGTTTAACTCATAAACCGGTGAAAATTTTGTACCCGATTTTCTATCAGTAAGAGCGGAAATGTTTATTTTTTCAATGATGGCCTTATGAAAAGCGTCTTTTACAAATGGAGTTAGATTAGGCTGGCCGGTTACCTTTTTTAGATTAGAAACATTATCGGTAAATAAAGCCAATTCAGGTTGCTGAAAATATAAAAAATAAGTCCCTAACCGTTGATGCGCTGCTCTTACTTTATTAGAACTGATATAATTGATACAAGGTTTTTCTTCCAACTGCTGATTGCTGGAGCGGTTATAAAACCAAAGAGTGGGCGAAACCGTTATGGGCGCAGCTTTTGAAAATTGGTTATGAATTTCAATTTTTATAAAAATATCCTGCGAGTCTTCTTTAGCATAGGTGACATGCACATCAAAATATTCATTATCATCAAAAACGCCAGTATCCAATATTTCATATTCGGGATCATTTCTTGAACGATCCTTATTTACGTTTCTCAATTCATCGTAAGGAAATTCCTGCTGAGGATATTTATACAAAAAATCCATATAATAATGAGTAGGAATATTGTCAAGATAATAATACAATTCTTTCACATCTTCTCCATGATTGCCCTGGCGGTTGCCCAGCCCAAACAGGCGTTCCTTCAAAATCGGATCTTTTCCATTCCACAATGCCACAGCAAAACAAAGATTTTGAAAATAATCAGATATGCCCGCTATCCCATCTTCGCCCCAAATATAAGCCCTGTAATGTGCCTGGTCGAAAGGGAAATAATTCCATGCGTCACTGGTATAAGAATAATCCTCGCGAACTGTAGCCCATTGCCTTTCGCTCAGGTATGGCCCCCATTTTTCGAGAGGGACTTTATTTTGTGAATTATTTTGAAGGCGTTGATGTTCAGTTGTCATTTCTGTTTATTAAAATATTTAATAAAATCCTCACTTTTATAGAATTTTATTCTGTTCAAACCATTAAAAAATTGCTGCAAATTAAAAAGAGAATCCGAAACCGTAGTAATAATCCTGATTCTATGTACAACTTTGTGGTAATAATTGGATACTTTTCAATCTTTTTTTTCTAATTTTTTTAGAAAGAAATAAATAATCATTTTCGCCAAAGTTCTGACTTTTAATGCGGAAGTAAAAAAAACAGTAAACAAATAAATAGGTCAGATTTTTAATTTATTGGTTGAAATATTGTGCGCATATTATTTGCGTTTACAATTTAAGCACCGATTGATTTTGATTTGAAATAAAATTTAGTTTCTCTATTTTATAAATCAACTTTAAGCATTATATTGCGATTGTATTTCTTTTTTCGCCTGACTTTTTCCAATTCCTGTGTATAATCTTCAGTGTGATTCCCAATAAACTAACGTTGTTCGATCCTTTTTCAATCTTTATTTTTTCTTTCCAATTCCTTCTTAAAGCTTTTGTTTATAAAATACAGCTTAAGTGCAAAAATTTACTTTTTCCAAAAAGGGAATTAGCGTATGAAAAAACTTTACTCACTCCTAATTTTTACCCTTATTTTTATTTATGGCGGCATAGCACAAACCGTTATAAGCCCCGTTACTGGCGGAAATTTTGATTTGGGAAATACTTTTGCTGCAAACGGATGGACGGTTGTAAATAGTTCTGCCAACCAATGGGTGGTCGGCACCAAAACCAGTTACAGCGCCCCAAACAGCGCATATATTTCAGCAAGCGGAAGTGTGGATGATTATTCTTACGACAATACCACCCTTCACATTTCTCATTTTTATCAAAAGATTACTTTGCCAGCGGAGGCTTTTAATATTAAGCTGACTTTTGAAATGAAGGGCAATTAACCAAATTGACTCCAATGGTTTGTTACAAGATGGATTTGAAATTTTTGCCGATCCTTCATTAATGTTCCTGTTGCTGACCAATTGCCCGGTGGAAGCGCAGAGATTGCTTATTATCCTTTTGGCTCTACTAGTGACTATACGGTTCAGACAACAAATCTTGGATGTATTTGAACTTAGCAGGAAAATCATCATATATTATTTTTACCTGGATGAATGATGGCGATGGAGTGGGGGATGGCCCACCGGCATCCGTGGATGGTATTTCACTTACTTATTGTATTAAGGCTACCAACTACAATGTAACGGGTGGCGGTGCGTTTTGTACGGGCAGTTCAGGAATCGGCGTAGGGCTGGCGGGTTCTACCAAAGGAATCAGCTACCAGTTGTATTTAGATGGCGGCACGCCAATTGGTGATCCTATCCAGGGGACAGGTAATCCTCTCGATTTCGGGCCTCAAATGCAGGTGGGCACTTACACAATAGTTGGCAAGTCGGCTTGTGGCGATTCCTATACGATGCCGGGTTCTGCCACCATTGTAGAAAATCCATTGCCGATCGCAACAGCAGAAAGTAATGCACCCATTTGCCTGGGAACAGATTTACAGCTAACTGCTTCCGGAGGCACTTCCTATAGCTGGACAGGCCCGAATGGATTTACTTCAACGGAACAAAATCCAATCATTTCAAATTTTACCTCAGGTGGCGTAGGAACTTACATGGTAACCGTTGGAGATAATAATTATTGCTCCGCGTCTGCAAGCACAGATATAGCTTTAAAGGCGGGTATTGCCAATGGAGGTAATATACCTTCTGTATCCATCTGTAGCGGGGCGAGTGGCGTGCTTTCTCTTTCAGGAAATAGTGAAGCTCCTGATCATTGGGAATCTACCACAGACAGCACAAGCGCTTCCTGGACTTCAATTGCTAATACTACCACTACGCAAAGTTTTTCCAATTTAGTTGTTCCTACATTTTACAGGGCAGTTATTAATGATGGATGTGGTATTTCTTATTCGGATACCGCTACCGTTAGCATCCACAATTATTGGGTAGGATACAAAGTTCGGATTGGAATACCCAGGCAAATTGGTCAGACGGACAATTACCTTCCCAATCTTCTTGTCAGGATCTTTATATTCCTGCTGGCACTGCCTTTGAACCGGTTTTGAACAACGCACCAACAGCTTCTGTTACCAATATCCATATTGCGAACGGCGCTACAATGAAAGTAGATAATGGTATCATGCAGATTGGCGGCATAATAGATAACAAAGGAATTTTTGATGCTACGAATGGTACACTGGAATTCAACGGTACCGCTCCCCAATCTATTAGTGGAAGCACTTTTGCAAAGAACACTATTAAAAATCTTGTGGTAAGTAATAATTCACTTTCGATAATCGGCAATGCAGATGATACTTTGAAAATTTCCGGTGTGGTAAATTTTGGAACTAATTCCGCGAAATTAATTACAGGAGACAAGCTGACTCTATTATCTACCAAAGAAAATACAGCGAGTATAGGGATGGTAGGCGCAGGAAATTCGATATCCGGCCAGGTAGAAATCGAAAGATATATTAATATCGGAACCGGGCCGGGAACCCATTCGAAGACCTGGCAATTCCTCGCGACACCTGCAAATGGACAAACTTTATTGCAAAGCTGGATGGAAAATAAAAAGCCTGGCGTGATAGGCTATGGCGCTCAATTCACAGGCTCTGCCGGAAAAGGTTTTGACAATACCAGTGTAGCGCCTTCTGTAAAATATTGGGATGAAACCAGCGGAAACTGGAAGGAGATTGCAGACGTGAATACCCAGCTATTTAACACCAGGGGCTATTTCGCTTTTATCAGGGGCGACAGAACGGTGGACGGCGCTTACTGTTAAATCGGCTACGGCTACCACTTTACGCTCAAAGGGAGCCATACTTACAGGAAACCAGGTGTTTACTGTTCCTTCGGTTGCCTCTACACCTGGCAATACTTTCTATTCTATAGGCAATCCTTATCCATCTGCCGTGGATATGACGAAGGTAAAAACCGGTGCAAATGTGCCTTTACTCTATTTATATGTATGGAATCCTTCGATTGGAGGGAACTATGGAGTAGGAGGCTGGAATACCTATCACTTTGATGGAACGCACTATAGCCCGGTTCCCGATGATGGCTCGGGACTGACATCATCCAATCCGGACAGGCTTTCCTGGTTCAGGAAGACAATTCCAGCACTACAACAGTCAATTTTAAGGAAAATAATAAAGTGTCTTCCAGTTCCAATGCTCATTTCAGGCAACAGCAGGTGCCAATTAAAGGTGAGCAACTTATTACTAATTTGTTAGCAATAAATGCGGACGGGAGTACTTCATTAATTGATGGAACGCTCCACCAATTTGATGAGAGCTACAATAATAAAGTAAATAGCTCTGATGCAAGAAAGCTCATGAACACTGCAAATAATTTTTCTATTAAAACTTCAGGCGTAAACCTGGTAGTTGAACGCAGGGCCCTGCTTACAGAACAGGATACCATTCAGTACAATATGAGCAGCATGGTCAAGCAGAACTACCGCTTGAATTTAAAGCTGATGGTTTATCATCAGAAGGTGTGGAAGGGTTTATTGAAGATTCTTACCTGGATAGAAAAATTCCTTTGAATATGGAAGGTACTACCAATGTGGATTTCGCGGTGACAAGATGATAAAGGTTCTTATGCCACTAACCGGTTTATGATTGTATTTAAGACTGTGGTTGTATTGCCGTTGAAATTAGAATCAGTGACTGCAGTTCAAAAAGACGAAAACATCCGGGTATTTTGGAAAGTGGAAAATGAATATACGGCTAAATCTTATGACGTTGAAAAATCTATCGATGGCGTGAGACTTTAAAAAGGCTTACGCGGTAGCAGCAGATAATAACGGGGCAGGAAGTTACCAATGGCTGGATGAACGGGCAACGCCGGGATATAATTATTATCGCATCCGGATGGAAGACCAAAGTGGAAAAATATTCTACAGCGATGTCGTGAAAGTTTTGATACCATTTGGAAAACCTTCCATCGGTATTTATCCAAACCCAATTACTGACGGTATCATACACCTGCAATTTGTTAACCAACCGAAAGGGAGATACGGAATCAGGCTTTTAAATCCATTAGGTAAGACTATCACTGCTAAGCAAATAGAGCATGCTGGTGGAAACGGAACTATAAATGTTGAGTGGGATTATAACCTCGCGCATGGAGTTTACCAGTTGCGGGTCTTGAAACCTGGTGGAAAGATGCAGATAATAAATGTGGTGTATTGATGAAGGTAGTTATAAAGGAAAGAAGTTTTTGGTTCAAAGTAAAAGAATAAATACCTGCATTTTTTATTTTAGGATTACCAAAAACACTACAGTGAATGCAATGATTTAGTAACTACTTTTAGCGAAAAAAAATTATGCAAAAAAATAAAATAAAAAGCTTTGTTAAATAAAAAGATTTATCTATTTTGTGGTCAATTAATTAACGGCTTATATTTCTTCTTTTCAACATCCTCCTGATTAATCAATTCCCTTAGATACATATAGGTTTGTGGTTTGTATAATTTATTGTATGAATTACAAATTTTGAAAGAACTATTACAATTTAAAAAAACTGCTTAGGTTAATATTTCTTCCAGTGCCAATAGATATCCTTTTTTCTGTGAAAATTAAAAACTGTAGTACCCCACAGTAAACCAACAAATTTCACCAATTTCCATTTTGAACCAATAGTTCAGATACCTTATTTGTTGTTATTACAAAAGCAAAAAAGCCAATTATGCTATTGTAATATCATTGATTTATGCCTGTTATTTTTTTATGTAAAAAAGGAATATGAAGAATATTTACACAAAACAACTTCTTAAAGAGTTATCAGTGCTTTTCAAATTGGAAAATAAAAAGCGGCTTCATGATACTCTGGCAACGCCTATTGGAAAAGACTCAAAAGCCCCTAAAGGAGATAATGATGCGCAATTATTTTTGACTGGAAGCACTTCAACAACAGCAAATACATTTACCAATACTACCTGCAATGACGCGAACTTAAAGTTCGCGTCATTTTCTTTTTTATTAAATGCTATACACTTTAAAAATTCCTTTATGAAACAAGTTTTACACTATCTGCAAACCATCGTGAATTTTTTCACTGGTGCATCAAAAGCATTTTTTGAGGGAATTTTTACCGGCGCGATTCATCGTAAAAACTATAAACTATGGGAATCGCAATTGATTCCTGCCAAAATACCAACCACTACTTCACCTGTAAACAAAAATGCTATGAGGAATTTTACATCAACTATTTCACCGGTAACAAACGGTTCTAATAAAAAATTTAGTGTAAGAACTTTTTTACCTCGAAAAGGAATATTCGCTGTTGTATTGTTGATGGTGAATTTGTTTTTGTTGAATAATGCATTTGGACAAATACTTCAGCGTGGTTCATCCACAACGAGCACAAGTACAAATAATATAACTATTAACAAGCCAACAGGTGTTGTTGCTGGTGATGTTTTGATAGTAAACATTGTGCAAGAAGATGCTAATGATCACAATTTATCAAATGTCACTGTACCAAGCGGTTGGGCTTTAATTGATGGTAGAACTATTTATGATGCAGGTAATAATGTAAGGCAATGGTGGGGTACAATAATGTACAGAGTTGCTGATGGTTCGGAAGGTACAACTTTTACCTTTAACGGCAATGCCGCTGCTGAAATGACTATTGGGTCTATGGTGGCTTTTTCGGGAGTTGATGTTACAGGAGGTTTCCAGGCTAATGGTGCCGCCGGAGGTCCTTTTGATGTTGCCCCAGGAACAATCAACGTTAGTAATTCGAATGTAATTACTGCAACTGGTATAACTACAAATACCAATCATGCAGCAATAATAATGTTTGGTCAGGTTATAAATAATTATACTTATCAAAGTAATGGGTTAACTGGAAGTTGGCGCACCACATCTCCAGGGTTTTTAAGTACTGAATTGTATGATAACTCAACCACAAACTTCGATAATGCCTCAGTTGGAGCTGCGTTCGCTGTACAAACAACTGCCGGTCCTACCGGAAATGGGACGGTTACAATTTCAAATAGTACTAGGAATGGTGGAATATTAATTGCACTTAGGATGAAATGTCCAACAATTAATACAACGGCTGGATCTAATAGTCCAATCTGTGGCGGACCAACATTAACTCTCACAGCTACTGGTGCATCAGGTGGAACACCTCCATACAGTTATAGTTGGAGTGGCCCTGGCGGATATACTTCAACAAGTCAAAATCCTTCCCGTTCTAATCCAACCTCCGCAATGAGCGGTACATATACTGTAACAGCAACAGATAATTTGGGATGTACAGGTAGCAGTAATGTAGCTGTAGTGGTGAACACACCTCCGACAGCTACCGGTGTTACTATTTGCTCGGTGGGCAGCGGTTTATTGACTTCTTCATTTATTTGTCCTGATGAAAGCACAGCCTCAACTGCAGCTACATTTCCAGGCACAGCTACAACGGGAGGAGCGGAATTAACGTGGTCTCCATCTTCGGGCATGCTTATTAATACTATAAATGCTGATGGGGGAACTACAGCCATAAGCTCATATTCAGGTACAGGAAATGCAAGTTCATTGAATCGACTCACGACAAATTATAGTTTTTCAATTCCGTCAGGTGCTATAATTAAAGGGATTTCTGTTAATATAAATCGCTATAGAGACGGCACTCCTGTAGTGCTGGATTTTTTGGGTCTAACAGGGTACCGTTGGAGATATACAGGATAACAACATTCAATTGATAGTAGGTGGTAGTGCAACAGGTACCAATAAGGCCCATTGGAGGTAATTGGTCAACAACGACGTCTACAATAGCATCTTACGGGCAGTACTACCGATATGTGGGGTACATCATTAACTCCGGCTCAAATTGACAATTCTAACTTTGGAGTTTCATTAGCTGTAAATAAATCTGGTGCGACCAACGGCTCTGGCTTTGGGTGGAACTACTACTACTACAGCCAATGTTGATTATGTTCAGGTGACAGTTACCTATTCGATTCCCGGTAGCCTTGATTGGTACACACAATCTTCCGGTGGTACAATTGTTCAATCAGGTTCATCTTTCAATCCGGTTGGTGACGCACAAGTAATAGCAGCCGGTGGGGTCTATGCTAACTAATCCAATACGTAATACACCCGGTACTTATCCTTTTTGGGTAGAATGTTCAAGCGTTCCCGGGTGTCGTAATCAGCCAATTTTGTAATCAATGCAGCACCAACCATCACTGCAATTTCAGACCCAGCAGCCTTATGTGTTGGTGGGGCATTAAATCCAACGGCACCTACTGTTACACCAAATGGTTTAGCAGTGAGTGTCCAAGGCTGGCAGTTAGAAACCGGAGTTGGTACAGGAACTTATACGCACCTGATCCTTATACTGTAGCCTTTGCTGATAATGGAAAGAGAATTCGTTATTATGCAACAAATACATGCGGAACCACTTATAGTAATCCAGTAACAGTAACGGTAAATCCAACCTCTGTCGGAGGAACCGCTACGGCTACCACCCCTACCTTCTGTTCAGGAGGCACTACCACTATAAGTTTGTCAGGCTCTACCGGATCTGGTATTCAATGGCAACAATCTGATAACGGAACATCGAATTGGGTAACAGTTACCGGCGGAAGTGGTGCCACAACAACTACCTATACAACGCCCAGTCTCACCACGACAACTTATTATAGGGCGATGGTAACAAGTGGTGTCTGCGCTTCAGCAATTTCAAGTGTTGCGCCGGTAACAATAATCACCACTCCTTCAATAACAATCCAGCCAACTGATCAAACAGTAACTTACGGCTCACCCGTTACTTTTACTGTAACCGCCAGTGGCACTCCTACGCCAACTTATCAATGGCAGGTAGATGCTGGTTCAGGATTTACAAATATTACCGGTGAAAACTCATCCACTCTTACTATTGCCAATCCAACGGTGGCCATGAGCAGAAGCCTCTATCATGTAATTATTCAGAACGATTGTTACACCATAACAAGTGACGATGCCGGATTAACCGTAATGCCGGCAACGTTAACTATTACTGCTGATAACCAAAACAAAGATTATGGCTCAGCGTTTACCTTTACCGGCTCAGAATTTTCTTCCATCGGCCTGCAAAACGGTGAAACCATTGGAAGTGTAATTTGACCAGTGCAGGATCACCCGCATCAGCCGGGGTTGCGAGGTAGCCCTTACTAATCACTGCTTCTGCACCATCCGGAGGTACCTTCGATGAAAATAATTATGATATAAGTTATAACCCGGGAAACTTAACGATAAATAAGATCGACGCCAATATAGCAGTTAGTCCTTACAGCGTAGTGTACGATGGCAATCCTCATTCAGCAACTATTACCACCGCAACAGGTGCCCTGGGTGAAGATTTTACCGGCGATATTGTTTTAAATTCCACACATACCAACGCCGGAACTTACAATAGTGATTCCTGGTCATTTGCAGGAAATAGCAATTACAACCCGGCAAACGGATCGCTGACTAATGCGATTAGTCAGCGCCAATCACCGTTACTGCCGATCCTCAAACCAAGGTTTATGGCACATCTGACCCGCCATTGACTTACCAGGTAACCAGCGGCGCTTTGGCAGGTTCAGACGCATTTACCGGTTCTTTAATCAGAGATGCGGGAGAAGCTGCAGGAATCTATCCTATCAACCAGGGTACGTTTGCTCTAAGTAATAATTATGATCTCGGGTTTATTGGAAATAATTTTACCATTACCAATATTCCGATTGTGGCTTCCGCAAGTGCAGGAATTGTAGAATGTGCAGGTGGAACTACAACTTTAACCGTAACAGCAAGCGGGGGTGACGGAACACTTCAATACAGCCTTAATGGCGGAAGTTATCAGAGCAGCAATATCTTTACAGTTGATGCGGCAGGAGCCCATATACAGTAACTGTGAAGGATGCTGATGGCTTTACAGAGAATACAAACACAGTAACTGTAACTGAAAAACCAAGCCCAACTATTGCTCTTTCTTCGGGGCAGAAACAAGCAATCAAACTATTTGCATCGGCAATGCTATTATTGACATTAGCTATTCGATCGGAGGCAATATAACAGGAGCAACTGTTACTCCGTTACCATCCGGCCTTAGCAGGAACTTTCAGTGGAGGTGTATTTAATATTACCGGCACACCGGACAATCCAGGTTCCTACAGTTATACGGTAACAACTACCGGGCCTTGTATCAATCTTTCTCTTAGTGGAACTATTCTTGTAAATGATAATGCAACCATAAGCCTTTCATCTCATCAACCGACCAGACAGTTTGTATCAATAGCACTTTCAATAATATAATTTATACTATTGGTGGCGGGGCAACTAACGCAGATGTTGCGGGCTTGCCGGCAGGAATTACAGGTAATTACGATGCGCAAACCGGGTTGTTAACTATAAGTGGCTCGCCCACTGTTTCCGGTTCATTTACTTATACAGTAAACACTACGGGCCTTGTAATATACCAACTGCAGGCGGTACGATAACAGTAAATGCCAATTCATCAATTGTGCTTTCTTCCTATACCGGAACAACTGCACAAACAATTTGTAGCAATGATCCGATAGCTGATATCGTTTATACCATTGATGACGGGGCTACTGGCGCTAATGTTTCAGGATTGCCGAACGGAGTTACTGGAACTTATGATGCGAATTCTCATTTATTTACTATATACAGGAACTCCGACTCAATCGCCCGTTCAATATGGAACTTTCAATTATACAGTTACCACTGAAGGTCCATGTGTCAACCCATCTCTTTCCGGATCTATTACTATAAACCCGGTTGCAACCGTCAACTCAATAGGTAACCAGGTGGTTTGTGATGGAATTCAATCAGCCGCTGTTAACTTTAGTAGTCCAACTCCTTTGGGAGACGGTGTTATCACTTACTCATGGACCAATGATAATATTGCTATTGGTCTTCCGGCCTCCGGAACAGGTGATATTCCCGCATTCACAGTTACTAATTCCGGAACTATTCCTATCATGGGAACTGTAACCGTAACGCCTCATTATACCAACAATTCGATCACATGCGATGGCATACCTGTTACATTTACCATAACTGTAAATGCAAATTCAACCATCACTCTTGCATCATCCAATGAATCAACCAGCCAAACAGTATGTATTAATACAGGTATCGATGACATTCAGTATTCCATAGGTGGTGGCGCTACCGGAGCCCATATCAGCGGATTACCTGATGGAGTAACAGGTTCTTACAACGCCGGAGTATTTACCATCACCGGAACTCCAACTGAATCAGGTACCTTCAACTATACAGTTACCACTGATGGCCCTTGTGTGAATGTTTCTCTCGGTGGAAGTATTACTGTAAATGCAAATTCAACCATTGCACTTTCATCAGCAGCAAATACTGATAACCAGACAGTCTGCATTAATACAGGCATAAGTGCTATTTCCTACACAATAGGAGGTGGCGCTACCAGCGCTTCAATGACAGAAGGTTCTCTGCCTGCAGGTGTTACCGGAACATTTAGTGGTGGCATTTTCTCAATATCAGGAACTCCTACGGAATCAGGTGTGTTCACTTATAAGATTGTGGCCACCGGGCCATGCGTAGATGCCTCTGCCACCGGAACTATTACTGTAAATCCGACCCCCGTTGCTAATGTGGTTGCAAATACTACTTATTGTAACAATTCGAATGGAGCAGCCATCAACTTTACAACACCAACACCGGGAGGTACTGTAACTTATACCTGGAGCAGTTCTGCGGATATAGGTTTTGGTACAACAGGAAATAGCAATATTTCTTCGTTTACTGCAACCAATTCCAGCAATGCTCCGGTTGATGCGTTGATAAACGTAATGCCTCACTACACCAATAATATGGTGACTTGTGATGGAAGCCCGATGGCATTCCACATAATTGTGAACCCAACTCCTGTTGTGAATGCTGTGACTAATAAGATATATTGTAACAATACCCAAGGCGAAGCAATCAATTTTAGCAGTCCTACTACCGGAGGAACCACAGCTTATAGCTGGACAAGTTCAGCCAACATCGGATTTGGAACTACCGGTTCAGGTAACATACCGGTTTATACAGCGGTGAACAATAGTATTAACCCTGTTACCACAACCGTAACGGTTACTCCTTCTTTAAATGGATGTACTGGTTCGCCGGTAATGTTTACAATCACCGTGAATCCTTCTGCTAATGCGGGTACCATTAGTGGTTCTTCTACCATGTGTATAAACAGCACAACCCAACTGAGCACTAATGGAAGTCTTGGCGGAACATGGACAAGCAGCAACCCAGGTGTAGCAACTATTAATCCTTCAACCGGGCTTGTAACTTCAGTGGCACCAGGAAGTACAACTATCTACTATACAGTTACCAATATTTGCGGAGCTTCTTCGTCAGCATTTACTATAAATGTGAATTCTACTGCCGATGCAGGTACTATTACCGGACCAGCTACAGTTTGTTCCGGCTCATCAGTAATTTATACATCAAATGGAAACAGCGGAGGCTTATGGTTTAGTGCAAATCCATTTGTAGCAACTGTTAATTCTGCCGGGGTAGTGACTGGCGTAAATAGTGGTACCACCACAATTTATTACTATGTTTCCACTCCTACCTGTGGCAGCGCAAATACATCTGCAACTATTACTGTCACCTCAGGTGGAAACCCGGGAACAATACTTGGGTCTTCAACTATATGCGCAGGATCGGCTACAGTATTGATCACCACTGGCAACAGCGGAGGCACATGGGCCAGCACCAATCCTGGTGTTGCGACCGTTGATCCCAATAATGGCTTTGTAATCGGACAGGGTGCGGGAAGTACCATTATTTCTTACACTTTACCTTCCAATAGTTGCAGCTCCGGACCAATGGTGGCTTATTTTACTTTGAATGTAAATCCTTCAGGTAATGCGGGATCTATCTCAGGAAATTCAGCTATTTGCGCAGGCTCTACTACTTTATTAACTTCAAATGGAAGCGCAGGCGGAACCTGGATTAGTGGTAACAACCTGGTGGCAACAGTAGATCCAAATACCGGCCTCGTGACCGGTGTAGCTCCGGGAAATGTTGTAATCACTTACCATGTTTCGAACAGCTGTGGAAACGGAAGTGCTGTGTACCCGATTACTGTAAGTGCAGGAGCTAATGCAGGTACCTTAAGCGGACTTTCAACTGTTTGTGCCGGGGCAACCATTAATCTTACAAGCAATGGCAATCCGGGAGGAGTATGGTCCAGCAGCAACGGCAATGCAATAGTGGATGCAAATGGATTGGTAAAAGGTATAAGTGCAGGAACCGCTGTTATCACCTACACAGTGACTTCTGCTTGTTCAAGTTCGTCTGCTTCAAGCTACAGTTACAATTAATGCGCTGCCTGTGTCTGGTACCATAAGCGGTACAGCAACAATTTGCGCCGGATTATCAGCAGCTTTCACCACTGATGGAAATAGTGGAGGAACGTGGAGCAGCAGCAATCCTTCGGTGGCATCAGTGAATTCTGCCAGTGGCGTAGTTACCGGAGTGGCATCAGGCAATGCAGTCATAACTTATACTGTAACTACAGGATGCGGAACCGTGAATTCTTCTGCAGCGGTTACTATAAATCCTGTATTAAATGCCGGAACAATCAGCGGTGGAACTTCGGTTTGCATGGGAAGCAATCTGCAATTGAATACTAATGGTAGCAATGGCGGACAATGGACAAGTAGCAATACCAGTGTGGCTACCGTTGATATAAATACAGGAGAGGTAACACCTGTTAGCATCGGAAATACAACGATTAAATATACTGTCTCCAATGGGTGTGGCACTTCAAGTGCAAATCAATTGGTTACTATCAAAGCGTTCCCAACTGCAGGAACTGTAAATGGCTCCGGAAGCGTTTGTGTTGGATCTTCCACTTCTTATACCAGCAATGGTAATAGTGGCGGAACCTGGACCAGTAGTAATCCTTCGGTAGCTACCGTGGATGCTTCAAGCGGATTGGTGACAGGTATACAGCAGGTACTTCGAATATTACTTACACTGTGACCACCGGCTGCGGAACTCAATCTGCCTCTGCAGGAATAACTGTGAACCCTTTACCTGCGAACGCAGTTATCTCAGGTCCAAATTCTGTATGTGTGAATAGTACTATCAATCTATCCAGCAATATTACAGGAGGTACATGGCATAGTAATTCGCCGTTGATTGCAACCGTTAATACTTCAGGTCAGGTATCCGGAGTGTCTGGTGGAAATGCAACTATTACTTATACTCTTGCTACATCCTGTGGTACAAGCGTTGCTACCTACTCTGTTACAGTAAATACTCCTCCGGATGCAGGTTTTGTACCTGCTCCTTCATCAACCTTCTGTGTGGGTTCTTCTGTATTCCTTACTAATGTAGGAGGAATGCCCGGAGGTGTTTGGAAGAGCTTGAATCCTGGCAGAGCATCCGTTAATCCGTCAACAGGCGAAGTGACATGTATCTCTGCAGGGTCAACAATCATTGCATATACAGTTACTAACGGTTGTGGAACATCATCTGCAAATCTGCCGGTCTATATTAATTCACTTCCAAATGCCGGCACAGTTAGCGGGCCATCATCCGTATGCGTATCATCAAATATCAATTTAAGCGCAAGTGGTGATGCCGGTGGTGTTTGGACCAGTAATAATACTTTAGTAGCAACCGTGGATCCAAACACAGGGGTTGTCACTGGAGTTGCCCCGGGAGTGGCATCAATAATTTACACTGTGGGTTCCCCAACCGTATGTGGCACTTCTGCAGCATCGCAGCAAATTACCATTGAATCCTCTTGCCAATGCAGGTACAATAAGCGGAGTTACAGCTTTCTGTAAAGGCCTGTCAAGCAATCTCACAAGCAACGGAACAGTAGGTGGTACATGGAGCAGCAGTAATCCATCAGTAGCAACTGTAGATCCGGCCAGCGGGGTAGTTACAGGAGTTGGATTTGGCAGCGTTATCATTAATTATACAGTTACTAATATTTGCGGTTCCAAAACCGCCTCAGTACCTGTTACCATTAATCCTTTACCCGATGCGGGAACAATCAGCGGTGCAACATCTGTTTGCGTTGGGGCTACTATTAACCTCAGCAATAATGCGAGTGGAGGAACATGGAGCAGCAGCACCCATTCTGTGGCAACAATTGATCCCAATACAGGAGTTGTTACAGGTGTCGGTCAGGGAAATACAACAATCTCTTATACGGTGACTACAAGTTGCGGTACGGCTTCTGCAAATTATCCGGTAGCGGTAAATCCTGTTCCAAATGCAGGGTCTATAACCGGTACAAATTACTTATGCGTCGGCTCATACTACAACATGGTATAGCAATATTGCTGGTGGCACCTGGAGCAGTAGCAATACTTCTGCTGCAACAGTAAACTCAAGCACAGGTGTGGTTACAGGTGTTGGTGCAGGAACTTCTACAATTACTTATACCGTTTCTTCAGTTTGCGGAATTTCCTCTCAATCAGCAGTGGTAACTATAGGTGATTATCCCAACGCAGGAACTGTTACCGGAGACCTCAATTTTGTGTACAAATTCTACTGGTATATTCTCAAGTAATGGAACTGGTGGAGGAAGCTGGAGCAGTAATAATAACGCAGCTGCGACAGTTGATCCTGTAACCGGGGCTGTGACTGGAATTGCAGCCGGTTCAGCAACCATTACCTATACCGTAAGCAGTACTTGTGGTAGTTCAAGTTCATCTGCCAATATTACCATAACTGCACTTCCAAATGCAGGCACTGTATCCGGGGCTGTTTCAGTATGTTCTGGTTCATTGACTACCTTTAGCAGTAACGGAACAAGTGGTGGAACCTGGAGTAGCAATAATAACCTTGTGGCAACAGTAAATCCAACAACAGGTGTGGTTACAGGTGCAGGCGTAGGTACAGCTACTATTTCTTATATGGTTACCAATACGTGTGGAACCGCTATAGCAACAAAAGACATAACAATCAATGCACTGCCTAATTCGGGTGTATTGAGTGGCGCTGCTACTTTATGTGTTGAATCAACTACACCGTTTACAACCACGGGCAATGGCGGGGGTAGCTGGAGCAGCAGCGATCCTTCTGTGGCAACTGTAGACCCGGTAACGGGATTGGTTACAGGTGTTGCGGCCGGAGCAACTTCAATCTCCTATACAGTTACTTCAGCTAATTGTGGCAGCGCGGTATCTTCTTCCAATATTACAATCAACCCACTTCCGAATCCGGGTTTGGTTAGTGGAGCTACATCAGTTTGTGTAAATGCAACAACCACCTTAACCAGTTCAGGAAGTGTGGGTGGCACATGGAGCAGCGATAATACTTCAATAGCAACAGTCGATATGACCACCGGAAAGGTAACCGGGATTTCAGCAGGTTCTACAACTATTACTTATACCGTTACCAATGGTTGTGGCGCAGCAGGCTCAGTATGGGTAATTACAGTAGATCCATTGCCGAATTCAGGGATAATAAGCGGAGCAGCTATAGTTTGTGTAAATTCATCTACCACTTTTGCAAGCAACGGGCTTAGCGGCACATGGAGTAGTGATAATGTATCAGTAGCAACCGTTGATCCAAATTCCGGATTGGTTACTGGTGTGACACCTGGTAATACCAATATCATTTATACAGTTACAACCCCTTGTGGTACAACTTCCTCCTCGGCTCCTATCACCGTAATCATTTTACCTGATGCAGGAACAGTAAGCGGCTTATCCTCAGTGTGTGTTGGTTCAAACACAACTTATACCACCGATGGATTAATTGGCGGTACCTGGAGCAGCGCTACTCCTTCAGTGGCAACGGTGAATCCAAATACTGGTGAAATAACAGGAGTAGCTTCAGGCAACGCAACTATTACTTATACCTTTACGAACAGTTGTGGGACCAGCACTGCTTCAAAAATGATCACAGTAAATCCATTACCAAATGGAGGCACCGTCAGTGGTCCGGCCACAGTTTGCATCGGCGCAACAGTTACCTATAGCAGTAATGGGTTGAGCGGGGGAACCTGGAGCAGCAGCAATATTTCTGTTGCTACAGTAGATCAGAACACAGGGGTAATAACAGGTATTATGCCGGGAACTTCGACAATTACTTACACTTCCAACACCCCATGCGGAATGGCAAACGCTTCAGCAAATATCACTGTTGTGGTTACTCCAGATGCCGGAACCGTGAGTGGAACTTCAACTGTATGCGTCGGAGCCAATACCACTTACACCAGTAATGGATTAAGTGGCGGTACCTGGAGCAGCGATTCGCCTGACAGGGCAACAGTTGACCCTAACACTGGTGTAGTTACAGGCGTATTAGCCGGAAATGCTACAATCAGGTATACCTTCACCAATAGCTGTGGAACCAGTAGCGCTTCCCAATTGATAACTGTGAATGCACTTCCAAATGCCGGGGTAGTCACAGGTGCTTCTTCAGTTTGCGCAGGTTCAATTGCAACATTCTCAAGCGATGGCTTGGCAGGTGGAACATGGAGCAGTAGTAATCCTGCTGCGGCTTCTGTAAATCCAACTACAGGTGTGGTAAGTGGAATAGCTCCTGGCACAGCAACAATCACTTATACTTCTACTACTCCGTGCGGTACCCAAACAGCCTCAGCAAATATTACTGTCAATCCCGTTTTGACAGCAGGCACTGTAACAGGAGCTACTACTTTATGTATTGGTGCTACTACCAGCTACACAAGTAGTGGGTCTGCCGGAGGAACATGGACAAGTGTTACTCCGTCTGTGGCCACCGTTGATCCAAATACCGGTGTTGTTACAGGGATTTCAACAGGTAACGCAACTATTAAATACACAGTTTCCAGCAGTTGCGGTACTTCAACCGCAAGCCAGATGATTGCCGTTAGTCTTGCAGCTAACCCCGGAACAATAGTTGGTGCTTCTTCTGTTTGCACAGGCACTTCTACCAGCTTTAGCCATACCGGTGGGGCTAACGGGGGCACATGGAGTAGCAGTAATACTTTGGTTGCAACCGTAAATAGTTCTGGAAATGTAACAGGAGTTGCAAGCGGTACAGCGGTAATCTCTTATTCAGTTTCCAGTGGTTGCGGAGCTACCAGCGCTTCTAAAAATGTTACAGTTAACGAGTCTCCATCCATAATTGCAAATAATATAACCGTCAATACGGATTTGAATGAATGCAGCGCATTAGTAAACCTTGGGGATAATATATCTTCAACCGGATCGTCAACATTGGAATATAGAATCGGCTACTATTTCTTATCATGGCCCATTTCTGCAACGCATACATTCTATAGAGGAACTACACCAGTAACAGTTATCGCTCGTAACTCATGTGGAACAGTTGCAAGAATGTTCCTGGTAACGGTTGTCGATAATCAACCGCCGGTTATTACCTGCAAACCAAATGCATCAAGATCTCTTAATGGCCATTCCTCCAGGTATTCTGTACGCGGCCACGAGTTTGATGCAAATGCTTCTGATGGTTGTGGAGTAGCTTCTTTGGTTTACAGCTTAAGTGGAGCAACTACAGATGGCTTTGACAGTCATAATACTTCCCTGAATAATGTGAAATTAAACGCAGGTATTACTACTATAACCTGGAAGGCAACAGATGTAAATGGAAACGTTTCAACATGCAGCTTTAATGTTACAGTAACAGGAAGTGGAAATAGTTTCTATCGAAAAGTTGAAGATGCACCATTAAAAGTAAAAGTTGCCCCTAACCCTTCTTCCTTCTATTTCACATTACAATTTGAAAGTGAAAAAACCGAAAAGATAAATTTGACCGTGGTAGATATAATGGGACGCACAATAGAACAAATAAAAGGTGTTAATCCGAACTCTAACTTACAAATTGGAAGCAAATATCGTCCAGGAACCTATGTTGTTCATGCTGTTCAGGGAAATGATGTGGTGTCACTTAAATTAATAAAAGAAGGAAAGCTATATTAGAGCCCTTTTTTAAAGTGATGTAATGTAGACTACACCACTATGAGCGCATTAAAAACCAGGAAGTTGTTTCTATACTTCCTGGTTTTTTTAATAATTTTTTTTCATCCAATAGTGAATCAACAAAAAAGCAGAATTTTTATTATTAAGTTAAGATAAAAAATACTCATCTTCAGGTGATAATAATAGAAAATTTATAAGATGCAAATATTGTATAGAAAAGATAACCTTACGGTGAGTTAATTGGTACGAAAGCTATTTTAAACGACTAACCTGAAGGAATGCCAGAAGTCAATTTAAAATTACTCAGTAAGAAACTTATAGCAAAGGTTATGTTCAAGTGATCACTGGAAATTAAATTATAGGGATAAGTCCGAAGAGTGTAGTAATAAATCTAATAAAATATATAACAATAAGTTTGTGCAAACTTACTTTAATCAATAGTTCCTAATCGTCATGCAAAGCATTTAATTTTTTAATACCCATTTTTTTAGCTAAACTTTGCTAAAATATTTAGTTTAATGGACCCTTCTAAAAAAGATGTAATTGCACAGCTCAGAAAAGACATTCTTCCCCTTGAAGGATTAAAATCTTTATCCTCCGACAACCATATAAACATTGGCTTTCGGCCTATAGAGCTTGCCTTTCCCAATGCAATTTTTCCTGTTGGGTGTACTCATGAATTTTTAACCACACCACAAAATATGGCTTCCACCAATGGTTTTGTTGCAGTTCTGTTGGGCACATTAATGCAATCAGGAGGTGCAGCGATTTGGATAAGTACCTCACGAACTGTGTTTCCTGGAGCGTTAAAGAATTTTGGGATAGACCCGGCTAAAATAATTTTTGTTGATTTAAAAAAAGAGAAAGATGTCTTTTATACTATTGAAGAGGCATTAAAGTGTAAGCAACTTGCAACAGTTATTGGTGAAATAAGCCAGGCAACTTTTAAAGAATCCAGGCGGCTTCAGTTAGCTGCCGAACAAAGCAGGGTAACAGGCTTTTTACTTCGCAGGGAGCAACAATTTTTAAATATTTCAGCTTGTGTTTCGCGATGGCGCATAACCTCATTATCAAGTGAGTTTAACGATGGAATGCCGGGTGTTGGTTTTCCGAGATGGAAGGTAGAGCTTTTAAAAATCCGCAATGGCAAACCTGGCAATTGGCAGATGGAATGGTCGTACGGCTGTCTTAAAGAAATCAGGAAGAATATTTTTTCAATTCAATTGAGCCAGAAACAAAAAGCAGGATAATGCAAAGATTTATAGCCATATGGTTTCGTCATTTGAAAACAGACTGGATGATCCATTGTCACCCACATTTGAAAAATGTGCCTTTTGCCTTGACGTTTCCTGATCATGGCCGGATGAGAATAACTGAGGTTAGTGCTGCAGCAAAAGCTAAGGGAATACGTGCAGGAATGGTAGTAGCAGATGCACGAATCATTTTTCCGGCAATACAGTTATTTGATGACAAACCCGGGCTTTCTGATAAACTGCTTAAGAAGCTTTGTCTTTGGTGTATTCGATATACTCCCTGCGCAACGCTTGATCCGCCTTCGGGAATTATTCTTGATATAACTGGTTGTGCCCACTTGTGGGGAAATGAAGAAGTTTATTTTAAAGAGATTACAAGTAAATTAAAAAACCTCGGGTATCATATTCGCGCAGCCATCGCAGATACGATTGGTACAGCCTGGGCTGTGTGTCGCTATGGGAAAGTAAAATCTATTATTCAGCCAGGCGAACAAGCAGAGGCTTTGATGCCATTGCCGCCGGCTGCTCTAAGATTAGAGCCGGATGTTGTTGAAAGGCTTCAAAAACTAGGGCTTTATCAGATCAGCAATTTTATGAACATGCAGCGTTCTGCACTTCGCCGCCGTTTCGGGCAAAAAATATTACTCAGGCTCGATGAGGCATTGGGAAACGAAAATGAATTTATTGAACCTCTTATTCCCGTTGAACCCTACAGTGAAAGATTGCCTTGCATGGAACCAATATATACAAAGGCCGGAATTGAAATTGCTTTGCAAAAACTTTTAGAAATATTATGTAAACGTCTGCATCAGGAAAGTAAAGGCCTTCGTCTCGCTGCGTTTAAAGGCTACCGTATTGATAATAAAATTGAACAAATAATTATCAGTACCAATCATCCATCTAATACGATCACTCATCTCTTTAAACTCTTTGAACTGAAGATTGCAACAATTGAACCTGCAGCAGGTATTGAATTGTTTATACTCGAAGCTTTAAAAGTTGAAGCTGTAAATCCGTTGCAGGAAACCCTCTGGGCAGCCAACAGCAGTTTGGAAAGTAAAGAAGTATCTGAATTACTCGACCGTCTTGAAAGTAAATACGGCAGTAATATCATACATCGTTATCTACCGGCTGAACATCATCTGCCGGAACGTTCAGTCAGGCTTGCTGAATCTTTACAGGAAAAAATAGCAATAAGATGGCCTGTTGATAAGTTGCGGCCTATACAGCTTTTAACAGAGCCGCAAAAAATTGAAGTAACGGCACCCATACCGGATTATCCGCCGATGAATTTCAGGTATAAAAGTAAACTCCATAAAGTGGTGAAAGCAGATGCATGTGAACGCATAGAATCTGAGTGGTGGCTGGAAAGAGGATTACACAGAGATTATTATATAGTAGAAGATGAGGAAGGAAAACGCTATTGGCTTTTCAGGTCAGGCCACTATGAATCCGGCAAAAATCCTTCCTGGTTCATTCATGGTTTTTTTGCATAAAATTTATTTTTTGTGGATTGTATTTAGCGGATTTAGTTAAAATAAAAATCCTGATTATTTGTTGATTTACTATAAAAAGTCTTAAACATTCAAAGGAAATTAGAAATTATTTTAGGAGGATAGGCAATGAGTTATACAGAATTACAGGTAACAAGCAATTTTACTTTTTTAAGGGGCGCTTCGCACCCTGAAGAATTAATAGAACAGGCAGAAATTCTAGGATACAGGGAAATTGCTATATCCGACCGGAATACGTTGGCTGGTATTGTAAGGGCTTATGCTGCGGCCAAAACAAAGGGTATAAGAGTTATAACCGGTTGCCGCCTGGATTTAATTGATGGAGTAAGTTTATTGGCTTATCCGACTAGCGTTGATGCATATGCGCAATTATGTACCTTATTGACAAAAGGAAATGTAAGAACAGAAAAAGGCAAATGCGATTTATACAAAGATGATTTGTATGAGCATGCAAAAGGAATGAAATTTATTGTTATTCCGCCTGCTTCATTGAATCAGCAATTTGATTTTGATAATGATTTCAGGAAATGCCTTGAGGAGTATTATGAAGTATTTAAAAGTGACCTTTACCTGGCTGCAACCCGTTCTTATCAAAGTGATGACTTTAAAAAGCTTTTTCTTTTGGCAAAATTTGCAAGCCGCTTGCATATTCCTTTGGTTGCTACAAATGATGTACATTATCATCATCCAGCCAGGCGCGAACTGCAGGATATATTAACCTGTATTCGTAAAAAAAGTACCATCTATACCGCCGGCTTTCTTCTGCATGCGAATGCGGAAAGACATTTAAAATCAATTGTTGAAATGCAGCGGCTGTTTCGCCAATATCCTGATGCCATAAAACACACCCGGGAAATTGCGGAAGCATGTCAATTTGATTTGGCCAGCCTGAAATATGTTTATCCTGAAGAATTGACAAGCAAAGGAAGGACACCACAGGAAGAATTAACAATACTCACCTGGCAGGGGGCAAAAGAAAAATTTGGAGATGCTGTTCCGGAGAAAACAACTGCAACTATTCAACATGAACTTACATTCATCGAACAAATGAATTATGCTTCTTATTTTCTTACAGTTTATGATATTGTACACTTTGCAAGAAAACAAAATATTCTTTGCCAGGGAAGAGGTTCGGCCGCAAATTCAACTGTTTGTTTTTGCCTTGGTATCACATCAGTGAATCCGACAAAATTTGATTTATTGTTTGAACGCTTTCTTTCTTCTGCACGAAATGAGCCGCCTGATATCGATGTTGATTTTGAACATGAGCGCCGCGAAGAAGTTATGCAATACATCTACAATAAATATGGCCGCGACAGGGCGGCCATTGTAGCCACTGTTACGCAGCAGCATCAAAAAGGAGCGATACGCGATGTAGGAAAAGCAATGGGATTGTCGGTAGATTCGGTGAATCGCCTTTCCAAATCAATTTGGGAATTTAGCGAAGAATGGTTTGATGAAAACCGCATAACGGAACAGGGAATAAACCCTGCAGATCCGCATTTGAAAAAAGTATTGCAGCTTACCAGCCAATATATCGGCTTTCCGCGACAGCTTGGGCAGCACACAGGTGGATTTGTCATTACTCAACAAAAGCTTTCAAGCCTGTGCCCGATAATGAATGCCCGGATGCAAAACAGAACCTGCATTGAATGGAATAAAGATGATATAGATGCATTGGGTTTTCTTAAAATAGATGTACTGGCATTAGGAATGCTGACCTGTATTCGCAAGTGCTTCGATTTAGCTAAAGGCCATTATGACCTTGATTTAACGCTTGCCAACATTCCACAGGATGATCCGGCTGTTTATGAGATGATATGCAATGCGGATACTATTGGCGTTTTCCAAATTGAAAGCCGTGCACAGCAATCGATGTTGCCAAGATTAAGGCCTGAAAATTTTTATGACCTGGTTATCGAAGTAGCTATTGTAAGGCCGGGACCTATACAAGGGGATATGGTGCATCCATATTTACGTCGGCGTAACGGTCAGGAACCGGTTGAATATCCGTCAAAAGAATTGGAAGCAATTTTAGGGCGTACATTGGGCGTACCACTTTTCCAGGAACAGGCGATGAGAATAGCCATAGTCGCTGCCGGATTTACGCCTGCAGAAGCGGATGCATTGAGAAAGAGCATGGCAACTTTTAAACTACAAGGCCTCGTTACTCAATTCGAGGAAAAGTTAATTAATGGAATGTTGAAGAATGGATATACGCGGGAATATGCACAACGAGTATTCAAACAACTGGAAGGATTTGGAAGCTATGGTTTTCCTGAAAGCCATGCAGCAAGTTTTGCATTACTGGTGTATGTATCAGCATGGATAAAATGTTATTATCCTGATGTGTTCACCTGCGGCTTATTAAACAGCCAGCCAATGGGATTTTACGCGCCTGCACAAATTGTAAGTGATGCAAAAAATCATGGAGTGGAAGTAAGGCCTGTAGACATTAATTATTCGATGTGGGATAATACGCTTGAGGCAAAAGATGTGGAAAGAAATGCCGGGAAAATCGAAAATAAATATTGTGCGTTACGTCTTGGTTTCCGGCAGATAAAAGGCGTACGTGAAGAAGACATGCAGGTGCTGCTATCTGCAAGAAAAAAGATATTTAGCAGTATTAATCAGTTGGCAGATGCAGGCGTCACAATAGCTGCGTTGGAAAAGTTAGCAGACGCGGATGCGTTCCGGTCATTAGAATTAGATCGCCGCCAGGCGCTTTGGGAAATAACTTCATTACGCGACAATCCCGTTGCTTTATTTAAAGGCCAGCCATCAGAAAGTAAGGAAGAAAAAAATGTATCGTTGCCCGGAATGTCTTTATCAGAACATGTCGTACAAGATTATGCAGCTACATCGCTTTCCTTAAAAGCGCATCCGGTAAGCTTTATCCGTGAAAAACTTGCCATGTTCAATGTGATACCCGCCAAAGAATTAAACACTACCGGCGACGGCAAAATTATCAAAGTAGCCGGACTCATCCTCGTCCGGCAGAGGCCCGGAACTGCCGGAGGCATTTGCTTTATCACCATTGAAGATGAAACAGGAACCGCCAACCTTGTTGTGTTTCGAAATTTATTTGAGAATAAATATCGCAAAGAAATATTGCATTCAAAGCTTTTGATGGTAGAAGGCAAGCTTCAAAAAGAAGGAAAGGTAATTCATGTTATAGCCCACCATTGTGAAGACTGGTCAAAATTATTAAGAGATTTAGCGGCAACCAATGGTCAGAATATTCCGATAGCCAAATCCCGCGCAGATGAAAATAATGGGTTTCCTTTTCCATCCCAAAACAAAAAAACACAGGTAAGAAATTTTGCACAGGAAGAACTTTTTCCTGCAGGAAGGAACTTTAGATAGAAGAAATTTTTCCTGTTAAGAATTCATAATCACGAATTTTGAAGTTTTTATATTTCAAACAATTTTCTACATTTTGTTACCCTGGATAATAAATGCATGTTGTTAACTTTATTTAATCCAAAGCAAACCTTAGGTTGGTGTTCTAAGCTTTATAAAAAGCTTTTGCATGGCCACTGTATAAACCGGGTAACCTTCAATCCCGATGCCATTCTGTTTCAAATACTATTTTCACACATCAGGATTTTCCAGCTCATGACTTGAAATAGTTTGTCGAAACCTCAATCACAGCAAACACTGACGGCAATCATCTTTTACTGGCCTGCCCTCTGCCATCTTTGCAACATTATTCACTATAAATAAAAAATTATGAAAGCGCTCGTTTATCATGGTCCAGCCAAACAATCATGGGAAGAAAAACCCAAACCATCCATTAAGGAACCAACAGATGCTATTGTCAGGATCAGTAAAACGACCATCTGCGGTACAGACTTGCATATTATGAAAGGCGATGTGCCAACAGTTACTGATGGCCGCATATTGGGCCATGAGGGAGTAGGAATTATTGAAGAAACAGGAAATGGTGTTACTAATTTTAAAAAAGGAGATCACGTTCTGATATCCTGTATTACTTCCTGCGGGAAATGTGATTATTGTAAAAGAGGAATGTATTCGCATTGCGACAAGGGCGGATGGATATTGGGTAATATGATTGACGGAACACAAGCTGAATATGTAAGGATACCTTATGCGGATAATAGCTTGTATCCAATACCCGCGGGCTCTGATGAAGAAGCGCTGGTAATGTTAAGCGATATTTTGCCAACCGGTTTTGAATGCGGTGTACTGAATGGCAAAGTACAACCTGGCGATTCGGTGGCTATTGTTGGTGCAGGGCCAATCGGATTAGCCGCATTGCTTACTGCGCAATTTTATACGCCTGCACAAATTATTATGATAGATGTGGACGAAAACAGGCTACAGGTTGCGAAAACATTTGGTGCTACCAATATCATCAACAGCAGTAAAGAAAATACCATTGAAAAAGTGATGGCGCTTACCGGTGGCAGGGGTGTGGATACAGCGATTGAAGCGGTAGGCGTCCCGGCGACCTTTGAATTATGCCAGTTTGTGATTGCCCCGGGTGGGCGCATTGCCAACATAGGTGTACATGGTAAAAGTGTTGAATTGCACCTGGAAACTTTGTGGTCAAGGAATATCACCATTACCACACGTCTTGTGGATACAGTTACTACGCCGATGCTTTTTAAAAATGTGCAATCCAAAAAGCTTGATGCAAAAAAATTAATCACTCATCATTTTAAACTTGAAAATATTATTGAGGCTTATAAAACTTTTGGTGATGCTGCAAAGGAAAAAGCGCTCAAAGTAATACTGGAAGCCTAAAAGATTTAGGGCAATGATACTCAATTGAGAACAATCAATACAGGTGATGACACACATCACTATTTTGGAGACCTTGTCAAATTAGCTCTGTCAAATAAATTATGCGATTGTGAATTACCAGACCCGCGCCCAGCTCCGAAGTTGTTATGGGCAAAGAAAGCCTGGTCTCTCAATTTAGATACATGGCAAAAAAGAATGAGGCAATTATTGAATATGTGACCGGCGATTTTCAGGGATGGTCTTTAAAGAATCTGAAGGAATATTTATTAGCCAACACAAATGATTGACAAAAAAATAAAGAAAAAAAATTTATTAAGTCAAATGATTATTATCGTTCCACGATTTTCAAAGGACGATTTCCATCTCCAGATTTTCGGATACCGAATCCGAATACTGCCATAAGCAGCGTGTACACAATACCAAGTGGAACCCACAAAGTTCTTGCGGGTGCATCTATAGCAGAAAGTTCACTTACAGTTTGAGAAGCGGAGCTATAATCATTCCATCGCATCGGCACAAAAACGAGCATTCCAGCATACAGTGACGAAGAAATTATTCCGCAGTAAAGCAACAGCTTTCTCGACAAAGAGATTTCAGCAATTTTTTCCGGAATGAGAATATTAATTTTCATTAAGTAAATTTATATATCAGAAGGCACCGCATAGATGACCTTGTTCATTATTCACAATGATTGCGGTCATTTAATGTTCTCAATTTGTTGTTCAATTTTGAAGTAACGTTCTTAATACAGGCACGTGCTGTTGATTTTTTAAAAAAGAAACAAGATATGGGTACCAAAGAATTTTTTACAACCACCGGGGAAAATTTACTTAAGAAAGTAAAGGAATTAATTGATGAAGGGAATGTGAGAAGAATATCCATTACGGAAAAATCAGGAAGGGAATTAATGAGCTTTCCTCTGACTGTTGGAGTTGTAGGCGCTATCCTCGCGCCTGTGCTTGCTGCTGTTGGCGCGCTGGCAGCGCTGATAGGCGAATGCACGATTGCTGTGGAAAGAGAAAATGAGGTATAGCAGATGATGGGCTATTATTTCCTTTCAATCAGAAAGCGGAAGTACGCTAAATAAAAACGGCTTTATCACTCATCTAAATAAATATTCCGTTGGAATTTTTCTGGACGCATACTGCAAGTGAATTATGCCTGCAGTTAAATACTACTACAGACGGGCTAACCGATACTGCGGCTCATCAGCGACAATTGCAGCAAATAGATAAAGCCACCATTAAAAAGCCATGGATAAAAGATTTACTGCTGCTCATGTCGCAATATAAAAATCCAATTATATTATTACTGGTATTTGCCGTTATTCTTTCCACTTTTTTGGGTGAATATTCAGAAAGCATCATTATTCTTATTGTATTATTACTTACCGGTATTTTGGGCTTTGTACAGGAAAGAAGTGCGGGCCATGCTATTGAAAAACTTCGCCGGTTAGTACATAATAAAGCTGCTGTAAAAAGAGACAATATTGAAAGTGAAATTCCTGTTGACGATGTGGTTCCCGGTGATATTGTCATCTTAAACGCTGGTGATATTATTCCTGCAGATTGTTACATCATTCAGTCAAATGATTTGCATGTAAATGAATCTGTGCTTACCGGCGAATCTTTCCCTGCAGAAAAATTTCCAGGCGATTGTGTTGTAAGAGCGCCTTTATCAAAAGTTACGAATGCGGTATTTAAGGGTACAAGTGTCATCAATGGAACTGCTACCGTGATGGCGGTAACCACCGGAAGCAAAACGATTCTTGGTAAGATTGGCTATTCCCTTCAAAAAGAACAGGCGCCCACCGCTTTTGAAAAAGGCATAACCAGGTTTGGTTACCTGCTCTTGTATTTAACCATTGTTATTTCAGTAGCTATTTTAATCATTAACCTGTCGCTTCACAAGCCCTTCTTTGATTCTGTTTTGTTCGCATTGGCACTGGCCGTAGGCTTGGCCCCTGAGTTATTGCCCGCTATCATTACAATTACTCTGGCTGCCGGCGCCAAGCGCATGGCAGGTAAAAAAGTAATTGTAAAAAAATTAAGCGCTATTCAGAATCTTGGTGAAATTGATGTTTTATGCTGCGATAAAACCGGCACTCTTACCGAAGGCATTGTAAAGCTGAAAGATACTATTGATTACAACGGGAAACAAAATGACAAAGTTTTATTGTATGCCTTGTTAAATGCTACTTTTCAAACCGGGTTTTATAATCCGATTGATGAAGCCATTAAATCTGCTTCAGAAAGGAATGTAAATGCTTATCAGAAAATTGATGAAGTGCCTTACGATTTTCAACGCAAGCGTTTAAGCATTGTTGTCAAAGAAATTGACAGGCATGTCATGATTACGAAAGGCGCCGTCAACAATGTACTTGCCGTTTGCACCAAAGCAGAAAGTGCTGCTGATAAAATTGAAGTTCTAAATGATTCCCTAAAAAAATCCATTCAAACACAATATGAAAACCTAAGCGGGCAAGGCTACAGGGTTATTGCCATTTGTTATAAAGATGTAAGCGACGACCCTGTTATTAATAAAGATGATGAAGAAAACATGATATTTCTCGGTTTCCTAACATTATCAGATACCCCTAAAACGGGTATTATAGAATCAATCAACCGGCTGAAAGAAACAGGCATTTCTTTAAAGATTATCACAGGGGATAATCATTTTGTAGCCAAGTATCTTGCCATGCAGATCAAATTGAATGCGGGAAAAATTATCACGGGAAGCGACCTGGAAAACATGAGTGACGATGTGCTGCGCATGAACGCACGGCAGGTTGATGTATTTGCAGAAGTAGTGCCTGAGCAAAAGGAACGGATTGTAAAAGCATTGCAACAAACTGGCCATGCGGTAGGTTATTTAGGTGATGGTATCAATGACGCCACTGCCATAAAAGCCGCTGATGTAGGCATCTCAATTGACAATGCTGTAGACGTAGCCAAAGAAGCTGCAGACCTGGTGTTGCTGGATCAAAATATTGATGTAATCCGCGAGGGTGTTGAGGAAGGCAGAAAAACTTTCATGAATACCATGAAATATATTTATGTAACCACCAGCGCTAATTTCGGCAATATGATAAGCATGGCCATCGCCTCCTTACTGCTGCCCTTTCTTCCATTATTGCCCGTACAAATTTTATTAAATAATTTTTTAAGCGACCTGCCCGCCATTGCCATTGCATCGGATAATGTAGACAACGAACTCATTACAAAGCCGCGCAAATGGGACATAAAATACATCCGCCGCTTTATGATAATTTTCGGATTGCAGAGTTCGTTTTTTGATTTTATAACGTTTGGTATTTTATACTATTATTTTCACACAAGCCCGCAGACCTTTAGAACAGGCTGGTTTATGGAAAGCTTG
>CAVUJE010000022.1:0-6709 GCA_963741705.1 uncultured Chitinophagaceae bacterium
GGATGCGGGCGACAAAATCAAAATCCATAGCAATTTGGAAAGAAGTGTCAATATATGAAGCGGTAGAAACAAATCGATGCGCCATATTTTATTTGAAGCATTAGTAATCTGAAAAGAAAATGAAAGGAATGGAGTTATTTTTAAAGAAGATAAAGTAGTTTAATATACTTTAAAATCTTCATTTATTTCTTTAACATCATTTGCTTACTTTAACAGAAATTCACAGCATTAAAATCATAGTCTAACGATTTTGCAGGTTTTTCAAAAAATTTCTACAATAGTAAGCTAATGGTTATTTTGCTTTGTTACTTCAATACTTAGTTTTTCTATATTTGTGAATTATGGCAGCAGCAAAAGGAGATTTTGATCCGTCAATAATTAACCCGTTTTATATTATCAGGAAATTGCTGTTAAAAAATATACGTAAACTATCAAGTAATTTGTTTTGCAGAAAGCAGAATAAGGATTTCAATTAAATATTAGCTTGTTTGCCGAACACAATCCATTAAAATAAAAATTTGGAAACAACAACTATGAGACTATTTATGAGGAAGATACTTCAAAAATTCGGGTATGATATTGTAAAGTATCATTCAACCTATATCGTAGGAAATATTGACCAGGAGAACCTTGATGGAGAATATAGATGGCTGAAAGATTTTAATTTCAGGACCATCCTGGATATTGGCGCTAATGAAGGACAGTTTGCAGATAAAATACATACACTTTTTCCTTCGTCAATGATATATGCTTTCGAACCTATTCCCGAAACATTTGCATTGCTTCAAAAAAACTTTAAAGATGTCAAAGAATTGAAAGCAATTAACCTGGCGCTTGGTGATACCACCGGGGAAATTTCTTTTAATAAAAATGAATATTCCGCTTCATCTTCCCTGTTGCCATTGTCAAAAACCATATAGTTAACTTCGATTACGCAATAAAAACAGATTCAATCAAAGTAAAAATAGATAGATTGGAAAATTTTTTAATTAAGACGAAAATTGATTTTCCTATGCTGATAAAAATTGACGTACAAGGCTTTGAAGACAAAGTAATAAAGGGCGGTGTCGAAGTAATTAAAAAAGGCAGATTTAGTGCTCTGCGAGGTTTCTTTCTCATTATTGTGAAGAAAGGACAATTGCTTTTTGCAGAAACGTACGAAATGATGAAAAACCTCGGATTCAGATATGCCGGAAGTATAGAGCAGCTTAGATCTCCTGAAACAAATCGTATTTTGCAGGCAGATGCAGTATTTATTAAAGCAAATTAAAATGATTCAGGAAAGCCTTAATCATTTTTAAAGTAAATAATAATATCATTTATGGGATATGTAAGCTTTTCAATTCCAAAGAAAATTGTTTTGCGTTTTAAAGAAAAAGGCGGCATAAAAAACTTTGTGGAAACAGGCACTTATAAAGGCGGCACGTGTTTTTGGGCGGGCCATCATTTTGATAATGTATATACTATCGAAATTGATCCTGCTATTAGTAAGGCTACTTCTGAAGATCCGGCATGCCCGAAAAATATTAAATTTTATGTTGGTAATAGTAAAGACGTTCTGCCTGGACTGGTTGCAGAGTTGAAAGGCCCTTCCGTGTTTTGGCTTGACGGCCATTGGTGTAATGTATCCGAAATGGGCAAGGACATGGAATGCCCGCTTATGGACGAATTGAAGACGCTTAAAGATTTCGGCGATTCTGTAATTTTAATTGACGATGCCAGGGCTTTCCTAGGCCCTTTGCCTCCTCCTCATGATAATAGCCAGTGGCCGTGGATTGATGAAATATTTTTATTGCTAAAAGTCCAATTTCCATCCAACATGGTTACGATAGTTGATGATGTGATTTATTGCGTCCCTTCAAATCTTATTCCTGTGTTTAATGAATGTTGGATCGAAGATTATAAAGAAAGATTCAGTGGACAGGGGAAAAAATCGCTTATTGAAAAAGGGAAGTCGATCTTAGGAATCCTTGGCGCTAAAAAGTGACAGCAATTTATTTTTGCCGTTCAATATAGAATAATTTCCTGGCAGAAGTTAGAACTGTCTAAGAAAAAATCATCAGAAAAATAAAATTAAAAGTTGGCTCCGGTTACAATTAATTCACAAACGGAAGCCGCTATATTATCCATGCTTCCAAAAATTTCTGTAATTATTGTTGTTTTTAACGGAGCGAAGACTATTCGAAAGACTATAAGTAGCGTTCTAAATCAGACCTATAATAATTTTGAATTGATTATTGTGGATGGCGGTTCCAGTGATGAAACAATCTCCATATTGAAACAAATTCATCAGCCGTTTTATTCATGGACAAGCGAACCTGATAAGGGTATTTATGATGAATGAATAAAGGCATAGAAAGAGCTACAGGAGATTGGATTTATTTCTCGGTGCTGATGATAGTTTTTATAGTAAAGAAGTTCTGTCATTATTGTTCGATGGTAGCGATTTTGAAAATATAAATTTTTTGTACGGAAATGTAGAGAGAGAAGAGTTTAAAGATGTGTACGATGGCAAGTTTGATTATAGAAAATTATTGATAAAAAATATTTCACACCAGGCCATCTTCTATAATAGAAATCTTTTTCAGAAAGTTGGTAAATACGATCTTCAATATAAAACACATGCTGACTGGGATTTTAATCTTCGTTGTTTTGAGGATAAGGAAATCAAAATTAAATATACTGATAAGATTGTTGCTCGCTTTGGCAAAGGTGGTCTTAGTGGTAATTACGATATCCCTTTTTTTAGAGAATCTCTCCTGCCCAGAAAGTTATCGTTTTTGAAAAATGAAAAAAACAGATTGTATAATTTAAAAAGCTATGACGAATGGTGGCGTTTTATCCGTAATGCCGGGATAAGAAGTGAAAATGATTTTAATAATCCAGGATATCATCTTGCCATCCCACCTGTAATTTTATCCATGGTAAAGAGGCAAAATAAATTGCCGGAATCTCTGTTGCAAAAAGGAGTGTTTTCAAAAATGTTTATGTTTATAAATTATTTTTTCAGCAACCATAAAATTTGCAGGTGATTCAGCTTTCCATCATTATTGTTAACTACAAAAGCGCTCAATTAGTTTGTGATTGTCTGCGGTCCATTTATGCTCAAAGGTCTTCAATAGATTTTGAAGTAATTGTTGTAGATAATGATTCAAAGGATGACAGCAAGAAAAAAATAACTACCTTATTTCCACAAGTGATTTGGGTTCAGATGAATTATAATTCAGGGTTTGCAAGAGGCAATAATGAAGGAATACGAAAATCTTCAGGAAATGTTGTTTTGCTGTTGAATCCGGATACGATAATTGAAAATAATGCGATAGAAAGGTGTTATAATAATTTTTATTCTTCTCAATATGTAGCATGTGGCGTTCAATTGTTGAACCCTGACAACAGCCCGCAGATTTCCGGAAACTATGCAATGATGGGAGGCCTCAATTACTTATTACCATTGCCTTTCCTTGGCGGTTTATTGAAGTCTTTTGCAAATATTTTTGGTGTAAAAAAACCAAATGTTCCGGAGGCGAAAGGTGTTGTAGAAGTCGACTGGATCAATGGTGCCTTTTTGATGGTGAAGAAAAATGCAATTCAAAAAGCAGGTTTGCTGAATGAAGACTTTTTTTTGTATGCTGAAGAAGCTGAATGGTGTAGCAGGTTGAGAAAAATAGGCAGATTATGTATCTACGGCGATATAAGCGTCCTTCACCTACAAGGTGAAACATCCAATGAAACTTTTAACTCAGCAGGAAAAGGCTATATGAATTTATTTGACCGAAAGGGGAAACAAATCATGTTATCAAATCTTGTTAGAATCAGAAAGGAATTTGGTATTTTCTGGTTTATTTTGATCTTATCAATTTACAGTTTTGAAATCCCGATTTTTTTTATTGGCGTATCCCTTTATAAAATTCTTTTTTTTAAGCAATATTCTTTTTTACAGGTTAAAAACTATACTGATAACGTATTGAGTATCGTCAGGCTTTCTCCAAAAATCATTTCCTGTAAACCCCATTTTTATAAAGTGTTATAGCAAATGCGGATCAGGCTCTTTCTTTTTTACTGCATAATAAACGATGGCGCCGATGATCAGCAGGGCTACAAGTATATTGGCGATAATACTGATAATTCTTCCTATTGCAAATGATTCAGGTTCAAACCGGAATTCGATTTCATGATTGCCAGCCGGAATGTACATGCCACGCAAAACATAGTCTGTTTTTACATAATTGGCTTTATTACCGTCAATATATGCATTCCATCCTTTTGGATAATAAATTTCACTAAAGACAGCAAATTCCGGGGCGGCAGAAGAAAACCTGTAATCTATTTTATCATTCAGATTTTGTACCAGTTTAATATAAGCAATCGAATCATATTTGGGCTCAGAAGTTATCTGGCTTTTAAACTTATTTTCTACCACAGCCGTATCTCTGAGATCAGTACTGTCGAGTGCGGCCATTTCCTGGTCGGCATTATCAACAAATTTTATTCCTTTCACCAACCAGCAATTTCCAAAAGCGCCGGGGTTTAATTGAGCGACCGGTTTTCCTGTTTGTGGATCCTGGACAATAAAATATTTGGTATTCAACATATCGAATACCTGCATATTGCCTTTGCTCAATTGATGTGTGATGAGATCGTTGTACAAACCTAATTTTGCAGGATGGTAACCACCAACAGTATTTAAATGATAAGCAGTTGTGGCATCATTAAACGCATCTACCGTTTCATTAAAAACTCTGAAGTTTGCATGATCAGGATCTTTTAAAATTTGAGCTTCGGCAGGTGATGGTATAAACGCCGATCATATTCTTCAGGTTCTACATAGCTATTGGAATTCAAATATCGCAGTGCGACACCTATAAGATCATATGCAGTCAGGACGATGAGCGCTCCAACTAATATTTTTGCCGAAACTTTTTTCTTTAAATACAAACCCATCAAAAGAACTGCCAAGCCAATTAAAATAAATGACCTGAGCAGATCACCTCCCATTAAATTTTTTCTGTCGGTTTGTAAAGCGCTGATAAGATTGTGACTTACCTGTTCAGCCTGTTGTTCCAATTGTGGCGAAGGCTGCTGACCTGGCGCAACGCGCAACATACTTTGCTTGAAACTTTGCCTGAGTGCCGTATCATTTGGCCCACTGAAGGATGCAGTCATATAAAAAAAACCAAGCAAAACAAGAATAACGCCGGTAAAGACTGCTGTTGTTTTTAGTTTTTTCCATGCTTCCGCCACATCAATATCTCTTGAAATCAATTTTGTAAGAGCCAGAACAGCCATTAGCGGAAAACACAATTGAGGTATTACCAGCGCCATTGTAGGCGCACGAAACTTGCTATAGAAAGGAAGATAGTCAAAGAGAAAATAATTAAAAGTTTGAAAATTGGCGCCCCAGGCAAGCAAAATACCCAAAATACTGGCAGCTATCAGCCACCACTTATACCACGATTTTAAATAGACGACTCCAAAAATAAACAACAGGCAAACAATCGCTCCAAAATAAACAGGGCCGGAGGTTCCCGGCTGGTCGCCCCAATAAGAATAGTGATCTTCTATTTGCACAGCCTGGTCTTCAGGAGCTCCCAATTGCGAAAATTGCTGAGCAAATTTTGAATAAGTGGTGTATTGATCTCCTCCATTGCTGCCTCCGTATAATCCGGGGACAATAAAAGTAAAAGTTTCTTCCAAGCCAAGGCTGTACCTGAAAGCATAATCTTTATCAAGGCCACCCTTGGTTTTATTTCCCTGTATTTCTGGCGTTAATTCCGACTTGCCACCTCGCATACTTTCTTTCGCGTATTCGTAAGTAGGCATCATAGAAACTGCACAACAGGCAAGGCCCACAATGCCCGCTAAAAGGCCAAGGGCTATACTTTTCAATGCATTTGGCAATTGTTTTTCCTGGTAACTTCTTATAAAAAATGCGACCGTCATTATCACTGCAATAATTAAAGTGTAATAAACGATCTGTACATGGTTTTGAGCTATTAAAAATGAAGAAAACAATGCCGTTATCATAAAACCGGCGAGGTAATTTTTCTTGTATAATAAAAGCAGCCCTCCTAAAACCGCGGGTGCATATCCAATCGATATCATTTGCGTGTTGTGCCCGACTGAAACAATTATCGGGTCGAAGGTTGAGTACGCATAGGCAATTCCCCCAAGGATACTCACCCACGGATTTGCCCCGGCTACTACACATAAAAAATAAAAGCAAATACATGCTAAAAAGAAAAAACTGGCAGGAGCCGGTAACCCTAATGTAACGGCAGAAGTTAAATATCCGACTGTAATTTTTGTTCTCGGGTCGAAAGCAATCTGGTAAGCCTGCATATTGCTAAACATACTGTTGGTCCATAAAGGGAAATGACCATATTTATCTTTAAACTCAAAAGATTGTTGTGCCATGCCATGCCATTGCTGTGTATTCAGATTGCTGGGGCTACTTTTCCCTGGAAAACAGGTTTTGTGTAAATAACTGCTATCACTAAAAAACAACTATCGCAATTACATGGGGAAGTATTTTTTTTCTAAATTAAAATTCTTCATGAAGGGATTTTTCTTTTAAGAAGCAAAGTAAATGATTTTTTATTGTTGGCAGATTTTATGGCAAAATTGTTTTATTGTTAAATTGTCATATGGTTTTATCGGTACTTGTTACAGTGAAGCAACAAATTTTATGGATTATTATTTTTGTAAAATA
>CAVUJE010000023.1:0-152938 GCA_963741705.1 uncultured Chitinophagaceae bacterium
CAAAAAAACTCATGGTTCGTTTCTTTAAAAAGGTGCCGTCATTGCTCACGATTTTTACATAATCATCAGCAGCTTCCAAAAGATGAATATGGTGAACAGGAATTATTTTTATTTTGCTCCCATCCTTCACCACGATACGGTTGTGCTGCGCCGGAGATTCAGCAGCAGTTTCCACTACCTTTTCAATGGAAGGGTTATTTTGTTGGGATTGAAATTTCTGAATGGCTTTTTCAAAACGATCTTTGCTAAAAGGTTTTAATAAATAATCTATAGCATTCGATTCAAAAGCTTTGATCGCATATTCGTCAAATGCAGTGGTGAAGATAACTGCAGGGGGCGTATCAACCAGTTCGAGCATTTCAAAACCATTAATTTTTGGCATCTGGATATCAAGAAAGATCAAATCGGGCTGGTGTTGCTGAATGGCTTTAATTCCTTCAAATCCGTCATTGCATTCTGCCACTAATTCCAGTTCTTTGTAATGACGAAGATATTCTTTGACCATGCTCCTCGCCAATGGTTCATCGTCTATAATAACTACTTTCATCTTATTGTTTTTAATTTGTCATCCGCTGCGTGACTAAGGTTTGGGGAATTTTAATTTTTGTGTTGAAAAGATTGCTTTCAATGGATGTTTTTAAAAGGTCATTTCTTGCAAATAATAAGAACAATCTTCTTTGAATAGACCGAAGGCCAAAACCAGTGCCTTTTGAAGGAGTTGCTGTTTCCGGATCAAAAGGATTTTGCACTTCTATATTAAGGTTTCCGTTATTGGCCTCCGGCTTCTATTTTAATTAATACTTCGCCTGTGGTGTCGTATAATCCAAATTTAATTGCGTTTTCCACTACAGGTTGTAAAATCAAAGCCGGCAATTGTAATTGCAAAGTGTTTTCCGCTACTTTAATTTCTGTTTGCAGCCTGTGGCCAAATCTTACTTTTTCAATTTCCAGGTACAATTGCAGGTATTGGATTTCTTCTTCCAGTGCAATCCATTGATGCTCATCTTTCTTGAGTGTGCCTCTCAGGAAATCGCTTAGCTGAAAAATCATGTGTCTTGCTTTTTCGGGATCAGAACCAATAAGCGCGCTGATTGAATTAAGGCTGTTGAATAAAAAATGCGGCTGAAACTGGCTTCTGAGTTTAAACAATTCTGCGTCTTTTGACAATTGTTCTGTTTCAGCTTTTCGATTTATAATCTCCGTATATTCCTGTTGGCCATACCACATAAGGCTAAACATGCTTATACTGCTGAGCAGTAAAAATCCTGCTCCGAATCTTATGTAAGCGGTGTCGCTTATAAAATCATTATACGGATCTTCACTTTTTAAAAACATCAAAAGAACACCTTTTTGGGCCAGGTACCAGAAAAATCCAACGGTAGTGCTGATGATGATAATGTACCAGTATTTTTCTTTTCTTGGCAGGTAATATTTTAAATTATTGCTGATAAAAAAACTCCCTGCAGCAAGAAGAATAATGCTGACCAGGCTGTCTGTATAAGCATGATTGTTGTCAATATGTAATTGCTTTAGCACGAAAAACTGAATGATCAGGCAAAGCGACCACCAAACCGCAAAAAATACCCGTAAATTTTTATCTGATAAGATTGACTTCAAAAGTTTTGGGGTTTAGGTCATTTCAAATGTATTTTCCAAACACTTTTCATGAAGATATTTCGCACGCCTTTTAATGATCCTGGTATGTTCATCTGCGTCGTCTTCTTCATTAATACGGGAATAGATTTCTGCTCCATCTATCAGTTCGTTGAGCGGATGTATTTCTGAAACATCAATAAACTTCCAGTGTACGGGTTTATCTTCGTTGTTTAAAAAATTATCTTCTTCGGCATCGCCAAGTATCCTGGCTTTCTGAAAAGCATGCATTTCATTCTCAGCATACAGGAGACGCAATTGTTCATCAAATTGAGGCGTATGGTTTCCTTCGCCACAAATAATTCTGAAAATCAGTTTTGCAAGATACCATTTCATATAATCATTTTTTAAAGGTTGACAATTAATTTTTGTTTCAATAATTATTGATTTCGACTCCGCCAAATAAGCAGGAACCTTTTAGGATAATTTTTTTGTCAGTATCAGGATTTTGATTTTGAAAATTGCGCTTATCTTCTACTCCTCCGAAAACCGCTGAAATTTCGGATTGCACTTCCCAGTTTCCGGGAATGATCAGCTTGGTTCCACCAAAAACCGTGTTTACTTCCAGCACTACCGGCTGAAGAATATCCGCCTGCATAAAACTGATTTCAGCGCCGCCCATGAAGCATACTATTTCGCCTCCTTTAAAATTTTTTGATTGTATATTTTTTTTTACGCCACCTAATACTGCATGCACATCCAGGTATTCTTCATTGTTTGGCGATGTGCCGGTATTTTCAGTGCTGAATGTATGGCCGGGGCCTTCAAATTTCGTTTTTCTTTCCCAATCTGTCCGTTTGTCAAATTGCATCCTTCTTTCCCAACGTGCTCTTCTGATATGGTGGCCACAGTGGATGCCTTCGCGGCCTTAGAATAAATAAAATGCCAAGGCCTATTAAAATAATCGGGGCGATAAAATTATGCAAGTCAATGCCGGGAACTGACTGGTCAATCAAAAACACACCTCCGATCAAAATCAGGATAAAAGAACCGGGATTGTGGAACCTGCTTTTGATTCCGGTAAACAACCCGATCGCGATCAACAACACTGGCCATGTAAAAACCCACGAAGGAATGGGCGCTCCCATTTTATAGGCCAGTAATAAAACCCCAGCTAATAATAAAAATACGCCTCCGCCAATTCTTGATTGGTTTATCCTTCTTTCAAAATCCTGTTCATTCTGTTCCATAAAATGTTTATTTTATTTGATACCTCAAATTTAGATCTGACATTAAAAATAAAGAAGCGTATTTAGGCTTATTGGAATGTAAAGTCGGTAAAGCGAAGGATTCAATCGGTAAATAAAAATCAAACTATGAACCAGTAAACAAATAAATAAGCAGGATTTTTATTTTTCGGTGAATTGAGATCTCATCGGAGATAGTATAATTTTCATTTTTTGATGTCTTGGAAAAACCATGCTTTTTCTTTCTGTTATCTTTGTAAAAAAAAGCGCTGAGTTTTAAATCTATTTTTAAAAAGGTATCCACTTTTTCGCCCAAATTATATTGGCGTGAAATATTGGCTGCCTTAATGATTCTTCTTGCATTTGTCTTTTTCGCGAGTGAGCGGAAAGAATTACAACAAATCATTCCCAACATAGAGCAGGCCAACGGGGGATGGCTAACGGCAGGCCTCGTTGTTACCTTGCTGTATGTCCTTCTTCAAAGCGGAATATATGTCTCCAGTTTTTTTTCTATAGGCCTTTCTTTAAAATGGGTAGATGCCATCGAGCTTTTTTTGAAAAGGAATTTTCTAAGTATTTTTTTGCCCGCAGGTGGTGTAAGCGCTTTGGCTTATACGCCGCTGCAACTTAGGAAAAGAGGCTTTAATAAATCACAAATTCACCAGGCAAGCGGGCTCTATGCTTTTGCCGGATTATTTACTGTTTTTTTGGTAGGTTTTCCGGTGATCATTCTTTTTGTTTTGTCTTCCAAACACCAGTCTCAGAGCGTATGGTGGGCTTTAATCGTGTTGATGGCGATCATCTTTGCAATTTTTCGTATTGCAAAAACGCTCAAAGAAAAAGGCAGGCTATATCGCTTTATCATAAAAAAAATTCCCCGGGCGGCTTCTGTTATTGATGAACTTTTTGCAGCCAATGTGAGCACTAAAAAATATGGAGGCAGCATTTTATATTCAACAGGAGTGGAGTTCACAGGGATTTTTCACATCTATATTGCGATGCTTGCTTTGGGCCTTCCTGCCTCAGTAACGGTAGCTGCCATTGGTTATATTGTATCGGTTTTGCTGATGATTACTTCTCCCTTTTTGAGAGGTCTCGGCGCTGTTGAATTTTCTCTTGTTTACATTCTGCAGATGTATGGCTATTCTACGGTGGATGCGCTTTCTATCACGGTTTTATACCGGGTTTTTGAGTTTTGGCTGCCTATGTTATTTGGTATGCTTTCTTTTTTATGGAGAGGTCGTTATTTATTCATACGGATCTTCCCGGCATTACTTATTTTTTCTTTGGGCGTTATTGATATCATTTCGGTAGTTACGCCACCATTGCATCCACGGTTAAAACTGATCAGGACTTTTCTTCCTTTGGAAGCCATTAACGCATCTAATATTCTCATACTATTTATAGGGCTTGCGCTGTTGATTACTTCCGCATATATGTTTAAGGGACTGAAAAATGCATGGAGGCTGGCCTTAGCGCTCTCAATTTTTTCTGTTATTGGTAACATCACAAAAGCGCTTGATTATGAAGAAGCCGTATTTGCAATCATTATAATTGTATTGCTATTAATAAGCCGAAACCAATATCGAATCAGAAGCAGCCGCAGGTGGATCCGGATGGGGTTTGTTTCAGTCATTATTATTTTTTTATCTGTGTTGCTTTTTGGATTTGTGGGATTTTATTTTATTGAAGCAAAACATTTTGGTATCGACTTTACATGGAAACAATCAATAGATTTTTCTGTGAGAAGTTTTTTCCTGCAGGAAGATTCTCTTCATCCGCACACTACTTTTGGCAGGCAGTTTATTCTGCTGATACAGATATTGGGTTTTTTGAGCTGGGGATTTCTTCTTTTTACGCTTATTAAACCTTTCTTAAATGTAGAAGATACTACAGAATCGGGGAGAGAAAGGGCAAAGTTTTTGTTAAGTGAATTTGGAAATTCTTCTGTAGATTATTTTAAAATTTATCCCGATAAATTGTTGTTTTTTTCTGAAATACATGATGCGTTTGTTTCTTACAAAGTTGCAAATGGTTTTGCAATCGTACTGGATGAGCCGGTTTGTGCAGAAGAAAATAAAATTGAAGTGCTGGCAGAATTTTATCAATTGTGCAAAAAGATGGGATTAAAAACCGCTTATTATCGCGTAGATGAAAACAGCATTATGTGGTTTGACCAGCTTCGAAAACAAAAAATATTTATAGGGCAGGAAGCTATTCTCGATGCCGGAAACTTTACTTTAGAAGGAAGGGATAAGCGTTCGCTGCGAAATGGATTAAGCAGTCTTCAGAAAAAGGGATTTACAACAAATCTGTATCGCGCGCCATTAAAAGAGGAATTTATAGCGCGCCTTAAAGCAGTTTCGGATGAATGGCTTGAGGCTTACGAAAAAGAGGAACAGGTTTTTTCCCAGGGCATGTTTGATGAAAAAGAATTGGCGCAGCAAGATGTGATTGCGATTTCAGATCCTGAAGGAAAAATAGTGGCTTTTTTAAATATTATTCCGGATTATTCGCCCGAAGAATGTACTTACGATTTGATAAGAAAAACGGCCGGTGCGCCCGGCGGATGTATGGACGCGCTTATTGTGAAACTGGTGGAATATGCCAAAGAAAAAAACTGCCAATTTATTAATATGGGGTTGGTGCCAATGACAGGAATGGAAGAAGCAAGCAGCCCGGCGGAACAACTTATAAAATTTGCCGGAAAAAATTTAAAGAGATTTAAACATTATCATGGACTGAGAGATTTTAAAGAGAAATATGCCACGCACCTGGAAAGATAAATTTCTTGTTTATGAAAATGATTATGACCTTCTGCAATTACCTTTGGCCCTTAATAAAGTGATGCAACCCTGATATTATTTTATGAACAAACTCCTGATTTTTTTATGCGTTTTTATCGCGCCATATTTAAAACCTATAACCGTGTATGCACAGGACCTTCCGCTGAAAGAATGGGTGGCGAATGCTCATAATAAACCATTAATATTTTATCTCAGTGGCGATGGCGGCATGAATAAATTTTCAAATTCTCTGTGTGAAAAGCTGCATGAAAAAGGCTTTGATGTCATCGCGTTAAACTCAAGATCTTATTTTTATGATAAAAAAACGCCTGATAAAACGGCTGCTGATTTAACCCGGTTATTAGAGCAAAAACTAAATGGAAGAAAAAACCAGCAAATAGTTTTGATTGGTTATTCTTTCGGAGCCGATGTGTTGCCTTTTGTGCTAAACCGCATGCCCAAAGAAGTTGACGATAAAGTGCTTGTCTCTTTTCTGATGGCATCCTCCGGAACTACAGATTTTGAAATTCACTGGTCAGATATTTTTGGAGGAAATGAAAAGCGAAGTATGGACGTGGTTTCGGAGATTAATAAACTTCGAGGATGAGAAAGTAGTAATTATCAGCGCCAGTGATGATAAGACACTTGATGTAAGCAAGATTACTTTAAAAAGATTTACCCGCGAAGTGCTTCCCGGTGGCCATCATTTTGATGGCGACACGAATGAAATAGTGAAGGTGATTATCAGTAACCTGGATTAGAAATTTTTTTCTAAATTTTATTTCGAAGCTGATGTTATCCACCATACGTTGCCATTGGGATCTGAAAATCCACCCGAACGGCCATACATTGGTCTGCCGGTTCATTAACTGATGAAGCGCCATTTTTTAAAGCGGTTGCATAAGTTTCATCCGCATCATCTACATACACAAAAAGATTAGCTGTTTGAACAGGAAATTGTTCAGTAGATTCAGCACACATAATTACACTGCCGCTTATTTCTATTTCCGCGTGCCGTATTGTGTGCCCGTCTTCACGAAGTTCTTTAAATTTGGAAGTGGCGTTAAAGACTTTTGTCGTAAAATCAATAAATCCCTCTGCGTTCTTCAAAATTAAATAGGGCATCACAGCCTGGTAGCCTTCAGGAATATTCATAGTTGTGATTGTTTTATAAGGATAGAAATTTCATTTAGAGTGAACCAATAAAAAACCCGGATTTTTATTCCGGGCTTTGATAAAAATTAATTATTTGCCAAACATTTTGCCAATGCTTCCCGTAATATTTGACAAAGTACTTCCTAAGCTTTCTTTAGTGATGCTTGAATCATTTGGGTCGTTTACTTTATGTACAAACTTTTGCAAAATTCCGGGAATGGCAGCAGCTATGGCTCCTGAAATGGCGGGCGACAGACCTAATTTGCTGGTTAAGCTGCCTACAAGTCCGCCTTCTATCGCGCTCGGAATAGTGCCTCCGCCTGCAACGCTATTTTGCAATGAAGAAAGCAAACCTCCAATTCCACCCTGGGCAGAAGCCTGGTTTTTTATTCCTTCTGTTATATGGCTGGCAACTTCCTTATGCACTTCTTCTTTTTTGTCATCAGGAATCTTATTAGCTACTTCAGGATTGTTGCTTAAATGATCTTTTACAAGATCAAGTATTTGATCGAACATAATTTTTGTAATTTAATTTTTAAAAAGGGTTTAAAATAACGTAGAAGTAATATACCTAAATTTTCCCTAACATAATTAATAAAGATTAACATCTTTATCATCAACGGGCGGAATTTCATCTTCCGGCCTTATAATTTTGGGCGTTGGTTTATCCACATAAGTGTTATCTACAGGTGGAAGCGGCTGTTCATAAATCCGTTTTTCATCATAATATTTATGATTGTAAAATTCTTTTGGATCAAAATAATCGGGGTCTTCATACTCAACTCCTTCCACTGGCGCAAAAACATTCCTGACTTCTCTTTCTGTGGCTATCGTTAAATCTCCTTTCTTATATAAAGGAAGAGAAGCCAAATGACCGACAGTAACCTCCGGAAGTAAAACCTGTTTATCCGGTTTATCAAGAACCGCAAGCCCTATTGGTATGATCACATCGCGCGAAATAAGATTTAAAGGCTTTCCTTCCAGGTCAAGAATGAGGTATCTTACTCTTAAAGATTCGGTATCAAATAAGAGTTCGTTTACTTTGCCAATTTCTTTATTCAGGTTGTTTTTGACTTTCCAGCCACGGATATCCGGTTCTCCATCTCTCATTTCAAAACCGCTTGAATGCAATTCTTTCAGATTCCCATTAACCATTGCTTTTTCTGACATAATAATATTTTTTATTGAATAAATTTTTTTAGATGATTATCTTTTGACAACAATGTTTGCCGTATTCTTTTTACCAGGTACCGATGTTCCTTCTCCCGGATGATAAACAGATATGTGGCTCTGGTCCAGTTTTGAATTTTGGACGAGATAATTGCTAATTGATTCGCCTCTTTGCATTGCCAACTGATCAGCGTGTGCAGTATCAGCCTGGGTATAGATGCGAACATCCGCTGTTTTAAATCTCTGATTGATAGAAGAAGCTATTTGATCCAGGCTTTGTTTTCCACTATTGTTTAAATCACTTTTACCATCTGCAAAAAGATTTTGTATATCCATCGAATAGATAACAAAATGTGCGTTGGATTTAGTATTCACATTTTTATCTGTCACTTCCGGGTATGAAGTATCTGGCGAATTAAAATCAACCTGGTCCCATAAATTGGCGCCTGGGGGCACCACAGCGGCTGAAGTATCTGAAGAATTATTTATACTGTAAGAAGAATCAGCAGCGCCCGGTGTTTCCAAAGTTTTTCCTTTTTGGTAATAATTGAAATAATAAATAAGGCCGGCAATAATTATAATCGCCAGCAGCAGCCAAAGCCACCAAAAATTATTTCTTTTTGGTTGTACGTGTAATTCTGCCATAGTATATTTATTTTGATTCGGTTTAATTATTTTAAAAAAGTTGCATATTACGTGCCATTTTTTGAACACATAATCACAATGCGTTTTAAAACATCTGGTAAAAGAAGAAATATTGCCGGATGTTTTATTTTCGAAAAGGAAATGGATGAGGAAAATTATCAACTTTTTGTTAGAATAAACCTGGTGATTTCTTCAAGGCCGGGTTTATAATTGTCCGTTGTATCAACTTCTAAAGTAGGAACATCTATTTTTACAGGTGCATATTTTTCGGTTAGCAATTCACTTTTTTCTTTTGTTGAAATTAATAAACTGTCGCCATGGAATTTTTCTCTGTCATGATCTTTTAGTAAGCGGTCGGAAAACCTCTCATTTATCAATTCAATACTTGTTTTGCAAATAATAATTTTAATTTCTGCTTTGGCTGTTAACCCCAACAACTTTGGCTTCCATAATTTATCCTGGAAAGCTGCTTCAACGATGATGGATATTTTTTTTGAAATTAATAATTCAATTGCTTCAAAAAATGTTTCATAAATATGCGTCGCCACGGAATTGTCCGCAAAGCCGTGAGAAACGCCCAAGGTATTTATGTATCCTTCTTTAAGTTCGTCCCTGGAAAGAAGCGGGCACCGGATTTCTTTAGCAATTAGTTGCGACAGCGTTGTTTTTCCAGAAGCGGGCATGCCGGTTACAACTAAAAGTAAAGGCTTTTTCATGTATTAATAAATATTTAAAATATGCCTGCAATTAATATTTCCTTTTGATAGCTCTTCCAAATCCGCCAACACCGATGGTTATATACTGCAATGTACCATCAAACCTGTTGTATTTATTTTTAAACTGTGGCCAGTTATAACCATAGCGGATTCTCAAAAACCAATAGCTTTCTTCTCTGAAAGAAACCATAGGCGTTTTGGTACGACCTAATTTAATATCTAAATTTAATCCCGCAGTGTAGGTAGTAGTAAATTTAATTTCCGCTTTTTCAAGGTTATGGTCATTCTCAATATCATATTGAGTCGGTGCAAAATCAGCTCCTGAAATGCCTGCAAATGGGGCAATCTTAAAAGTTTTATTGTCCAGCGCTACGTAACCCACGGAGGCTTCGGGAAGATATACCCTAACCTGTGAACCTTTTTCCCAAACGCCGTTCGGGTAAGGTATATCTGTTTTGGTTTTATTTAAACCAATGTAATCTCTCAAATACAACGCAACTTTTTTGTAATAAATATCAAAGTCAATTCCAATGGGTATCGGGTTGGTGAAATTTTTTTCAAGTTCTTTATTTAAAAATCCATAACCACTGAAAAATTCAAAAACAAATCCCCATTTTGAAGGCACAAATTCATATCGCACATGCTTCCTCACAAACGTGGCATAATGGCTATTTGGGTATGTTTTCAAAAACTGATTCGCTATCATATTTAAAGAATCCTGTGAAGATTCCGCAGGTTTCTGCGCACTGATAAGATATTGCAGCCGGAGTTTTAAAAAATCTTTGTCCTCTTGTTGTAAAGAGGAATTATCAACAAAAGAATCCAACTCAAAAATTGAATCTTTTGATTTGTCATATAAATTCTTAAGAAGTAAATCTTCAGGCGGTTGAATTTTTAACATCAGATCGTTCCTGTAACCTGTTTGCCCGGCGCGCTTATTATTTAATGAATCAGCCTTGCTGAAATCTGCCAGCAATTCATTGTATTGTTTTGTCCAGTATAAAATATACCAATATTCCAGTGGATAAAATATAATATAGTTTTGCTTTTGTACTTTTTGGAGTAGGTAGTTTTTTATTTCACTTACTTTTTCATAATCGCCTTCCTTAAATTTTTTAGCTAATAATCCTCTTCCTTTTGCAATAATTTGGGCATTGGAATCCGCATAATTCAATATCTGGTTTTGCAAGCTATCTTTTTGAGCGAATGAATTCGAAGACAAAAAAATAAGCAGGAACAGGCAAAGGTGTTTTTTCATTGAGGTTAGTTTTGAGATGTTTTGTAATGTTTTCGGGGGTTGCGCCACAAAGATAAAACGTGGTTTTTTGGAAAACAAATTTTGAGTTACGGAAAAAATATTTTGAAATAAAAAACAGCCTAAATCAGATTATGACAAAACTGGCAACATTCTTTATCGCATTTCAATTATATTTTCGAACAGTAAACGAACAAATAACGGCAATTTACAGTTTGTGTAATTTTAACTGTAATCCTGAAACGCAAATTTTTATTTACCTGGTTGAAAATTATTTTTCAAATTTCATTTTCCCTTCATCTTCGGCCTTTTACATTTGTTTTCGTAATCAATTATTAAACAACACAAAAACAAAAAAATGAAAATGATGATTGAAGAAAAAAATCAAATTTCATTTTCCCTTCATCTTCGGCTTCTACATTTGTTTTTATAATTATTAACGCTTAACCTTAAAAACAAAAATCATGAAAAAGACATTATTAATTTCGACAGCTTTATTTTTATCATCTGCTTCATTTGCGCAGACAAAAGTAAATAACAGTGAAACTCTTAAAGGCAAAACAAGCATTCAGCAGACAATGCCGGTACCAAGGTGAATAGTTCCGAAAATGCTTCCTCTGCAACCACTATTCATACCGGTATTGTTAAGAATGCGAAAGAATGGTTCTTCCGCTAAAATAAAAGAAGAAAACAAGGCGATGGCGGCTGAAAAACAGGCCGTAGCTGCCAAAGCAAAATGAAAGCAGAACAAACTAAAGCGAGGCCAGCGAAGACAAATCACGTAGCCGTTTCTACGCACTCAGATGCAAAGGTACATGCCTCGTGCACAAGGCAATAATATGAATGGAAATTCGTCTATTAATGGTAGTGAAAAAGTATCAACAGGAAGATAAGCGAAAAACAGTGGTAAGGTGAAAACTGGAGCGAAGAAAAGTGTTCATGCAACAGTTAAAGGCAGCTAACCGTTCACAAGTGGCTGTGAAGAAAACTGCTGTTAAACAGCTCATAAAATCAATGCAGCTTCAAAAGCAACAGTGCACACCGCAGCTGACATCTGTACAAAAGGTACATGTAAAACCTGTAAGAGTAAAAACAGTCGCAAATGTAAGAACCGTTGCAGCTATCAGGATCAGATAAAATAACACAACAGGTTTTGCAGTACTATTGCAAAACCTGTTTTTAAATTTAAAAATGAAAGTACAAATTTAATAAAAGGTTTGATAGTCATTTTTTGTATGGCAGTTACCCCGCGTTTCTATTTGCCGAAGGTGGCAAGCCTTGTACTGCGGTATAAAAATAAATTATCTAGCGATCAGTCAAATTATTCCGATACTACACTTCCTGAACCAGCAACAAAAAACTACAGCAAAAAAAGAAGAAAAAACGGATGATACAAACCCAGTGGAAGTGGTTAAAGTGATTCCGAAAGCACGGCGGCAACCCATTCCTGTTCCGGTGAAAGTGAACGTGCAGCCGGTAAAAGTTATTAAACCAAAAATTATCAAACCCGTTGTTAAACCAGTGATTAAAATACTTCACTAGACTAAAAGCATAACCTCATGAAATCATTAATATTATTTTGCCATTGGCAACAAGCAGTATGTTTTGTTTTGCGCAAACGGATAGCAGTATGCTACTGGCAAAATCCACATTAACACTTGCCGCGGATTTATGCAAATGATGCAAGTTATTATGGGCAAAAAGCCGTTGAAAAAATACCTTATGTTGCAGTTGCGGCAGTTTACCAACTTAAGTCAGGATTTTATTTTACCGGCCAATCTTATAAACTTTTAAATGATAATACTTCTTCAGTTTCAGCTGCAGCTATTGGTGCAGGTGTTAATTTTAAAATGGGTAAAAAGCTGACAACAGATTTAAGTTACAGTCATAGTTTTTATCCTTCTTATTCGCCATTGCTGCAGGCAGCTAATGCGGATAATGCAAGCCTTGTTTTCTCTTATGACAGTTGGATAAAGCCAACGCTTACCGGGGATTATGCTTTTGGCAAAACAAGTGATGCTTTTGTAACAGGCGGCCTTTCAAAATCCATTAACCTTTTCAGCATTACACCAAAGGATATTGTAACGATTGAGCCTTCTGCAGATGTGGTGGCGGTACGCAGCATTTTTACCAGACTTATATCACGCAAAAAAAATTGCACGATAGTCTTTTAGGATTCCGGTTCCCGTTTTTGGAAATCCTGGACAACTCTCATACTGATACGGTCGCTACTACCGATTTCAATGTTTTATCTTACAATTTTAAAATTCCACTTGCTTATAACAGGTCGCATTATTTGGTACAGGCCGAGTACCAATTGTCTTTGTTAAGCAATCATGTGGCAGCAAACAAACAAATAAATTCTTTTTTAACTTTCAGTTTTTATTACCAGTTCTGATATCATGAAAACATTGATCATTGAAGATGAAAGAACGCTTGCGCGTGAAATGAAAACTTTTTTGGAAAAAGCGTTTTATCTATGTGATACTGCTTACACGGCCGCTGAGGCAAAAAAGCTGATGATAGATAATGAATATGATTTTATCCTTCTCGACCTGGGTTTGCCGGATAAAGACGGACTTGATCTTTTGAATGAAACCAAAAAAATGTGCCCGATGCTTCTTATATTATTCTTACGGCAAGGGGCGATTTTGAAGACAGGATAAAAGGGCTCGATCTTGGTGCTGACGATTATCTTCCCAAACCTTTTTCATTACTGGAATTGCAGTCAAGAATGCACGCAATTTCCCGCAGAAAGTCCGGCAATAACGATCCGGTAATGGAGATAGGCGAATTTACAGATTGACCTGAATAAAAGAATCAGTTGCTGCGAAGAAAAAGAGATTGAATTATCGAGGAAGGAATTTGACCTGCTCAGTTATATGATCCTGCATAAAAACCGGCCTCTCACGCGCCTTCAATTGAGCGAACATATCTGGGGAAATTTTTCTGATGACGATTATGATTCCAATTTTATTGATGTACACATCAAAAATATCAGGAAAAAGATGAGCACCCATGCGCCGGTTGACTGGCTGCAAACGCTTCGGGGCATTGGTTATAAAATAAAAATGTAGCAGTGAAACTACTTTCAAAACTTACTCTTTTTATCACGCTTTCCAAACTGCTGATCGTGGTGTTGTTTGTGTTGCTGCTTCCTTCGTTGGTGGGCTATGTAAGTTTTCAATACAGCAACTATTACCTGCGGCAGCAAAAACAAAAAGTACTTTCGGAAATAAAACAAAATGGGATTGATTATTACCTGCAGGGCGATAGCGCCTATGCAAGTTATACGATGCTGAAGGAAGAATATATTTCCATTCTTCCGGCGGAAAATAAAATATTAAAGACACGATTGAAACTTCAAAAAGAGTAGTGGGAGAGGACACGCTTACTTATCGGATACTAACCCATGAATTGAAACGGGCCAATAAAAATTATATTCTTGAAATTGGTAAAACCACATCAACGATCGGCGAGTATAATAATCTGTTGCAGCGTTTTACTTTTTATGTGTTGATCAGGCTTGATCGTGTTGAGTATTGTGGTAGATCTTATTTATACCAATATTTTGATAAGGCCGCTTACGAAGATTGTAAAGACAAAATTGCAGAACCGAAAGTTTCCTTTTAAGGAACCGTTGTCGCCTGATAAAAACTTCAACGACTGATTTTCAAATCCTTGATCGCTCACTTATTGATTTAATGGAAAAAATTCATGAAGCATTTGATAAGGAAAGGGAATTTACTTCCAATGCTTCGCACGAACTGATGACACCGATCAGCATCCTTCAATCGAATGCAGAGAACCTGATGATGGAAGAAGATATCAGCGAAGAGATGCAGGACAAGATTTCCGGCAATGATGCGCACCATTAACCGCCTTAAAAAAATCGTGAATTCACTACTTTATATTTCACGGATCGAGAACGAGCAGTTTGCAAAAACTGATACCGTAAATGTTCATAAATGATTACACGAAGTGATGGAAGAACTTTCTTACCGGCTGGAAACAAAATCCATTCAATTCACCAACGAAGTTTCAAAAAATGTAAAAATCAAACAGGTAAATCACGATCTCTTTTTTCAACTGTTCTATAACCTTATCAACAATGCGATCAGGTACAATAAAGAAAATGGAACCATTACTTTAAGTGATCAATATGTACGCGGAAAAGAGTACCAGTTTTTTATAAAAGATACCGGCATTGGTATAGAAGACGAAGAAATTGCCACTATTTTTAACCGCTTTAAAAAATCAGGCAAAGAAAAAGGGGAAGGATTTGGGCTGGGCTTATCCATCGTAAAAAGCATCATTTCATTTCATGGGTTTTCGATCAAAGTTTCATCCGAATTATGAAAAAGGAACTATATTTACTATTTCTATTCCTTCAAATTTGGTGGAAGAAGAAGGATAACTTCCTGCAAAGTATTTAAGGAATTATTACTTCGGAAAAATCGGTGGAGGAAGAATTACCTGAAAATTTGTAACATCGCTTAATCCAATTTATTGTTTTGGCTTTATTGCCCAGTCTCAGTTTTGCTTTTTTGAGTGCAGTTGCTGAAATGTCAAGCACAGTAATATCTTCAAAACCTTCTTGTCAAGATAATCAACAAGCATGATGTCGCCACCTCCGATATCTATCATGCTTGCTGTTTTCCTCACTCCGAAATAATGAATAAAATCCAATGAAGTTTTAGGAATCTGCTGAGTCCAGATTACTTCGTCCGGGCTATTATTTCAGTAAATAATGTCATAATATTTTTTCTGGTCTTCACTCATTTTTTGGAGGGCATCCTGCACTTTATTTTTTCAAAAGTGAAATTTCAAATCTACAATTACTTTCCCGTAGGTTTAGAAAATAAAGTTACAAATTAACCAGTCATACCGGCTTTTAATGAGACGAATTTTTAGTGTGCGGTTTTTTCCCAAGGTCGTGCCAGCTATCTTCTTCAATATCCACATCATAATGTTTTGCTGCTTTTTTAATATTTGCAAAAGCCTCATCGCGGTCGCTGTCTGAAACGCCTTTCACCTGGTCAAATCTTGCCAGCGCATTTCGGACGTGAGACGCATCCGTTAATGGTTCTTTACGTTCTTTAGGAAAAGCAAAAACGCTGTCGGGCAAATCTTTTTCGTCTTTGCTGCTTATTTTTCCATGTTCTGTGTGTGCTTTCCATGTTGCGTGTGCCATAATAAATATGTTTTGATTACATTTTATTGCATTCAAAAAGCCTGCCAGCGTGAAAAGATAAATTAATGATTTTACTAAAGAATTCATTACACTATTCAAAAAAGCATGATCTAAAAATTTATAATGATAAGACTTGGCGGGAGAGTAACAGGCAAGCATAAACGATATTAGCGCGGAATTTTATTCCTTCTTTTTAGAAATAATATTTCCTTTATAATCCGCGTATTCATATTGGATCATTCCGTCTTCGCAAACTTTCAGTTTATATTGAGGACGATTTTCGGGGCCTTTATTGGTGCTTATTGAATATAAATGGCCTTTAAATTTTTCAGTTACAATAAGAACAATTTCCGCGGGAACGTAATTGATCAAAACGGGCATAGCTCCTGTTAATCCCGGGCATTTATCCGGCCAGTCATGAAAAATCATAGGCTCACGCACAATCATAGGTGGTATTACAACCTGGTTAAAAGGCAATGTGACAGCGTTTATTAAAGTAGGGGCTTTAAGTTGTAAAGGGTTTGTTATCACAGGTGGAGGAGGTATTTCCGGAATTACTACAGTTTGCTTTTCAACAGGTGGTTTTGGGGTTGGGGCAGAGGCTGCCTGCCGACGCGGTCTCGAGTCATCCCAATAATGAAGATATTGCGCCTGCACCGCATGAACACAAACTGTCAAAAGTATCATAAAGATCAACTTTTTCATGAAAGTAAATTACCGAAATAATTACCGTAGATAAAGCATTTCACAGTGTTTTTTATGCACATTTAAAAAGCAGTAATATGTGAAAAGCGCACTGTAAATAGAAGCCATTAAATTGGAAAAATATTTTTTTATCCTTGTAGTAAACGAATAAATAAAACAGATTCCTGCTTTGGTTTTTTATATTTTAAATAATGGATTAGCAGGTAATTTAATTAGAAAATATTTGTATTATTTTTGGAACGTATGGAAATTGAAACCAAATCTCAGAACCAAATACTTAGTTCCGTATTCTTAAAAAGAGAAGTGCTCGTTGATTTTTATTTACCTCGATTTTTTGAAAATCTGAATGACTGCAATTTATTGTTGATTAACGATGGCCAGGATCTCATTACAATGGATTTTGAAAATATTCTCAACAGATTATATGAGGCAAATAGGATTGAACCTTTGCTTTGCGTTGGAATTCATTGCGGGGCCGACAGGAGAAATGAATATGGCACCGCTAACCTTTTGAATGATAAAGGCCAGGGCGCAAAAGCTTCTTTATATACACGTTTTATAATGGAAGAATTGTTGCCTTTTACCAGGAAAATATTTAACATCAATTCTTTTAAAGAAAAATCGTTTTGTGGGTTTTCGCTTGGCGCTTTGAGCGCACTTGATATTGCCTGGAACCATGCTTCAGAATTTTCTAAAGTGGGTGTTTTCAGCGGTTCTTTATGGTGGCGTTCCATTTCGCAGGATGATCCCGGTTTTGATGAAAATAAACACCGGATTATTCATAACGAAATCAGGAATGGAAATTATTATCCATGGTTACATTTCTTTTTTGAAACGGGCGTTTTAGATGAAACTGCCGACCGTAATAATAATGGGATTATCGATTCGATAGATGATACCCTTGCGTTAATTAGTGAATTAAAGAAAAAGGGCTATCCTGAAAATAATATTCGTTACCTGGAACTTCAAGACGGTAAACACAATGTAGCAACGTGGGGCCGTGCTTTACCTGAATTTCTAAAATGGGGATGGGGGATTAAACAGTAAAACAAGTTATAGCCAGGATTTTTATTTTACGCCCATTCTCTAAAAATCTTCTGGCACAATTGGAGTTTCATTTAATTGTCAATGAATTAATTTTGCAGCATTATGAAATCAGGGTTTGTAAATATTTTTGGAAAACCGAATGCCGGCAAGAGCACACTGCTGAATGTTTTGATGGGAGAGAAGTTGGCCATAGTTTCTCCGAAAGTTCAAACAACGCGCCACCGGATCAAAGGGATTTTGAATACAGATGAGTACCAGATTATTTTCTCTGATACGCCGGGAATTATTGAACCAAAATATAAGTTGCATGAAAAAATGATGGCAGCCGTTAAGAGCAGCCTTGAAGATGCGGATGTAGCTTTATTGATTGTTGACATAAAAGATAATTTGCAGGAAGCTGATGAAATTTTTTCATTTCTTTCATTAAAAGCTCCGGCTATTGTCGTGCTTAATAAAACGGATTTGTCGGATACAGCTACAGTAGAAAAAGCAGTGCAATTTTTTTCAGAAAAAAAATATTGTAAAAAGGTACTGGCCATTTCTGCTTTGAAAAATGCAGGAGTAGATAAATTAATTGATGCGATTGTTACGCTTCTTCCTGAAGGTGAACCTTTTTATACAGATGATAACCTGAGCGATCTTCCTATGAAATTTTTTGTGAGCGAATTGATCCGGGAAAAAATATTTTATTTATACCAGGAGGAAATTCCTTATCATGCTACCGTGCTGGTACAACAGTTTAAGGAAAAATCCACACTTACGAAAATTACTGCCGATATTATTGTCCAGCGCGAAACACAGAAAGGAATTATTCTTGGGCACGGGGGAAGTATGATAAAACAATTGGGAACACTTGCCAGGAAAGACATTGAAGAGTTTATCGGCCGCAAAGTTTTTTTGGAATTGTTTGTAAAGGTGAGGCCAAAGTGGCGCGACAATGAGATACATTTGAGGGAATATGGATATTGAGAAGAAGGCAGTTTAAATAGTTTAGAATGTTTAGATAGTTTAGATTAAATAAAAAAAGTATGAATTCTTTTGGAAGAAATTTTCGGGTGCAGATTTTAGGCCAATCGCATGGCGAATATGTTGGAATTGTAATTGACGGGTGCCCTCCCGGAATTTCGATCACACCCGAAGATTTTAAAGAGGATATAGACCGCAGAAAACCCGGCGCAAAAGGCACAACGCCGAGAAAAGAAGATGATTTCCCTGAAATAATAAGTGGTGTTTTTAACGATAAAAGTACCGGAGCGCCTATCACTATTCTTTTCAAAAACAGCAATACACGAAGTGGCGATTACGAAAAACAAAGAGCCATTCCCCGCCCCGGGCACGCTGATTTTGTAGCGCATAAAAAGTTTAAAGGTTTTGAAGATTTCCGTGGTGGTGGTCATTTCAGCGGCCGGCTGACCGTCTGTCTTGTAGCCGCCGGTGTGGTGGCAAAAAAAGTTATTGCATCTTTTGCTTCTGAAAACAAAATTGACATTCATGCTTCCATTTTAGAAATAGGAGGCGAGAAAGACCTTGAAAAAGGGCTTCAAAAAGCAATTGATGCCAAAGATTCTGTTGGTGGCATTGTTGAATGCAAAGTGTCCAATTTACCTTTAGGTCTGGGAGAGCCTTTTTTTGATTCTGCTGAATCTTTAATCAGCCATGCGGTTTTTTCAATTCCGGCTGTAAAAGGAATTGAATTCGGCGCTGGTTTTGCCGCAGCTAAAATGTTTGGAAGCCAACATAACGATTCGTTGCTCGATATGGAAGGTAACACAGAGACCAATAATGCCGGCGGAATTGTAGGTGGAATCACCAATGGAAACGAATTGGTTTTTCGAATCGTGGTAAAACCAACTTCTTCCACACCGCAAACGCAGGAAACACTCAATGTAGAAACAGGAAACGTAGAATCTTTTTCAGTAAAAGGCAGACATGATCTTTGTATCGCCTTGAGAGTTCCGGTTGTGCTGGAAGCAGTGACAGCAACGGTGTTGGCGGATCTTATGAATTAAATCAATTTTAATTTCCTGGGGGAATATAAACGTCTTCTATAAAAAAATATTCGGCTTCTTTATCTTTCCATAAGGTGATGGAAAGAATATCAAACTGGATCAGTTTCCATTTAGGATTCATGAAAATATATTCTTCAGAAGCGTTGATGAGATTTTGAACTTTCTTTTTTGTCACATCATCTTCGGGATAGCCAAACTTTCGCGTTCTTCTTGTTTTTACCTCTATAAAATGTAGAACATTTTTTAGCGAAGCGATAAAATCTACTTCCCAATGACTGTGCCGCCAGTTTTGATGAAGAATGGTAAATCCCTTTTCTGAAAGATATTTGGCAGCCATCTTTTCTCCCAGAAGCCCGGTATTATTGTGATGTGCCATAGTCGATAATAAAAAGCAACGCAATGGTTATTCCGCAATAAAACTTGTTTTTGCGGGTTTTGTCATTAAATAATAACTTCCAAAAAAGATGGCAGAGAAAATGAAAGTAGAGGCAACGCTCCATGGATAAAATGGTAAGCCATCACCATAACACATCATCAGACCGTTGAAAGTTTTAGGCCTTCCCAAGCCAGCCAAAGGAGATGAACTTGCCCAAACTAAAAAGTTGGAAATGAGGAAATACACTGTAGGTGCGGCAAAGGAAGCTATTGCAATTCTTTTGATGTTAAAATTCTTAATGAAAAATCCAAAAACGGTAAGTCCGCCAAATAAAATATAATTGGTCAACTGGCCACCATAAAAGCCCGGGATATTACCAACGCCATTGACGTATAAAAGCTCGTATAAACCATCAGAAATAAACATGGCCAAAAGTGGAAAAAGAAAAGCGAATTTTTTATCTTTTATGATGGCTCCACCAAAAATCGCCATAGCAATCATAGGTGCGAAACCGTAAGGGCGCCCTGGCATTATCCTGTAAAGTGAAGCGATTATGATTAATAAAATAAAACTTACTGCAAGTTGTTTTGTATTTTTCATCTTTTGACTTTTTGCAAAAATAGTGAATTTAAATTTTTCCTTTCGGCGAAAGTAAAGGCAAAATGCCTGGCAGGTAAGATTAGTTGTTAACAAATTTTCTTCATTTTAGCGGCAGTGAACGAACAAATAAACAGGGTTTTTATTTTCTACAATCTAACCATATTCAACGGTATAAATTACTTAACTTTTAAAGCAACAATTATCAGCGTTGAATCTGTTCATAGCCTTCATCGATTAATAAATTTTTACCATCCGCAGCCTCAGTAGCCAATTCATCGCAACGATTGTTCAGCGGATTCTCAGCATGGCCCTTCACCCAGTTAAAATGAATCCGGTGTTTTTTGGAAAGTGCATTATATCTTAACCAAAGATCTTTGTTTTTAATTCCACCTTTAAAATTGGTTTTTATCCATTTATCAAGCCAGCGTTGCATGACAGCCTTTACCACATAATTACTGTCAGAATAAATTGTTAGTTCCAGGTCGTTTTTTTTCAGCGCTTCCAGCGCAGCTATCACGGCCATCAATTCCATCCTGTTGTTGGTGGTAAGCCGATATCCCTGTGACAATTCTTTTTGAACTTTGCCCCAAATTAAAACCACTCCATAGCCACCCGGCCCCGGATTTCCCCGTGATGAACCATCTGTAAAAATTGTAATTTGATTTTGTTGCACAGTATAATATTAAGAGAAATAGAAATTGATTTTTGACAAAATTAAACCTGGAAAACGCCGGTTTTAAATTCATCGATTTTAGGATTGTGATTGGCAGCGGCTAAATTTTCAGAAATGATTTTTCTTGTGTCTTTAGGATCAATAATTGCGTCTATCCACAACCGTGATGCTGCATAAACTGCGGTGGTTTGTTTGGCGTATTTATCCATCATTTCCTTCAAAAGGCTTTCCTCTTTTTGTGCAGTGATTTCCTGGCCTTTGGCTTTTAAAGAAGCCACTTCTATTTGCAGCAATGTCTTAGCCGCCTGCTCGCCGCCCATCACGGCTATCTTTGCTGATGGCCATCCATAAATAAATCTTGGATCATAAGCTTTTCCGCACATGGCATAATTGCCCGCGCCATAAGAATTACCCAAAATGAAAGTGATTTTCGGAACTACGGAATTGGCCACCGCATTCACCATTTTAGCGCCATCTTTTATGATGCCTGCGTGTTCGCTTCTACTGCCTACCATGAAGCCGGTAATATCCTGCAGGAAGACCAAAGGAATTTTTTTCTGGTTGCAATTCATAATAAATCTTGCTCCCTTATCTGCGCTATCATTATAAATGACACCGCCCATTTGCAATTCCCCTTTTTTATTTTTTATGTTTAAACGTTGGTTCGCCACAACGCCTACTGACCAGCCATCTACGCGCGCATAGCCACAGATAAGCGTTTTGCCATACTCTTTTTTAAATTCCAGGAAAGAATTTTTATCAACAATCGTATCGATGATCCCGTGCATGTCATAAGGTTTCAGATTTCCTTCCGGGAAAATACCGTAAACGTCTGAGGGCTTTCTGGAAGGTACATCCGATTCGATCCGGTTAAAACCGGCTTTTGGAGTTTCACCAATTTTGGAAATGATATCTTTTACACAATCAAGGCATTCTTTTTCTGTCTTAAATTTATAATCCGCGATGCCGCTGATTTCTGTATGGGTAATAGCCCCGCCCAACGTTTCATTATCTGTAATTTCGCCGATGGCAGCTTTCACAAGGTATGGGCCGGCCAAAAAGATAGAGCCATTTCCTTCAGCCATTATTGTTTCATCGCTCATGATGGGCAAGTACGCTCCGCCTGCCACACATGGCCCCATTACCGCCGCTATCTGTGTAATTCCCATCGCGCTCATTTTTGCGTTATTTCTGAATACTCTGCCGAAATGTTCTTTGTCAGGAAAAATCTCATCCTGCATGGGAAGAAAAACTCCGGCGCTATCTACCAAATAAATAACCGGCAAATTATTTTCCATGGCAATTTCCTGCATCCTGAGATTTTTCTTTCCTGTAATAGGAAACCATGCACCTGCTTTTACAGTCTGGTCGTTCGCTACTACCACGCATTGTTTTCCTCCTACATATCCAACTCCCGCAACTGTGCCGCCAGCGGGGCATCCGCCGTACTCTTCATACATTCCATATCCTGCGAAGGCTCCAATCTCAATAAACATTTTGTCTTTATCCAACAGGTAATTCAATCTTTCCCTCGCGGTTAATTTGTTTCTTTTTTTCTGTTTTTCAATTGCTTTTTTTCCACCACCTTCTTCTATTTTTTCCAAAAGATTCCTGATGTTTGAAAGGGCCAATCTATTAGCATCCTCATTTTTATTCATCTCTATGTCCATAGCTTTTGTATTAGGTTCAAATCTAAAACTTTAATTTTTATTTAAATTGGAACTCCATTTGCTTATAATTCATTTCTATGATACGATTTTCAAAAAAAGTACTCTACATTATCGCGGCGGTTATTGTGCTGTTGGTTGCAGCCTGGTTCGTGTGGCAGCATTTTAAATATAAAGTTGCAAATAATGCACTAACGACTACGGTTAAGAATGAGACTGACAGCCTGTATTCTATTAAGTATGATTCTCTTTCTTTTGACGCGGTTACCGGCCATGCCACGATGAAAAATATCCGGATTATACCTGATACGCAGCGCATCAAAAATATGAATGTAGAAAATATGCCCGATATGATGCTTGATGTTACCATAAAGTCAATACTGGTAACAGGGGTAAAAACGGCAAAAGCATTGAGTGGAAATAAAATAGAAGGAGATTCTGTGGTTATTAATAACCCGGAAATAACCCTTTATACCCTTAAACCTTTGCAAAAGAAAACTAAATTTCAGAATGAGGCCAGCGCATTTTATAAACAAATCCTGGGTAACCTTGATTTAATAAAAGTTGGATTTGTCTTTGTAAATAATGTGCATGTCAAAGGGATTGACTTTTATAAAAAGACCAACAATTTCGAACTTGTAAACGGGAAATTTTTAATGGATGATGTTTTGATTGACAGTTCTCACAACAATGACACGAACCGGATTCTTTTTTGTAAACAGGCTGCATTTACCATTGATTCATTTTTTTCATTTAACCATGACCGTAAGGAACTTACTGTGAAGAAGGTGCAATTTCTCGGAAAACAAAAAAAACTATTATTTAGCCAGATTCTTCTCAACAGGTTTGTGAGCGATACCAGTAGCCCTGTAAGGCTTGTAGATGCCAAGGAACTTGTTCTGAATGGAGTTAATTCTAATGAAATCGTAAAAAATAAAAATCTTTTTGTGGATACTATTTTATGCAAAGAGATCAATCTTTATGAACTGCCGGTTGAAAATCTGAAAACCACTTCTTCAAATAATTCCAAATCAACAGACAGTACGGGTTTTACCAATGTTTACAGCGTTTCTTTGAAACATCTTAATTTTCCAAAAGTCACTTTTATACCTTTCGCAAAAAGTAAATTTTCGATAGGAAATATCGCTATCAAAGTCAATGGCGTAAATGCTGATAAGATTGTACAGCTTCAAAATCATCCGATGAATTATACCAAAGAAGCAGAGGTTGATGTGGATAGGCTTTCCCTGGAATCGAAGGATAAAACTTATCATTTTAATTTCGATGGCATCAGTATAAATTCACTACAACAGTCGCTTCACGTCCACTCTTTTAAGATCATTCCATTTACTTCAGAAAAAAAGTTTGCTGATGCTTTTCATTTTCAAAAAGACAGGTATGACCTTTCATTGACGGGGCTTGATTTGAAAAATATTAACATGAATAGTTTGTTAGATAAAAAAATTGAAGCTTCAGAATTTGTTATTGATAATGCAGATGCTAAGATTTCCCGTGATATGCATAAACCTTTGCAACATAAAAGTAAAGTGGGGAATTATCCTTCCCAAATGTTGATGAACCTTGACGTACCGGTTGATATAAAAAAAGTAGCAATCAGAAATGCAAATATTGAATACCGTGAGAATGAAAAAGCGAGCGATAGTATAGGAGTGATAAAATTTACAAATGGTTCTTTTGATATTTCGAATGTTACCAACATTTCTGAGGCCATTCAAAAAGACAATAAGTTAAATATTGCATTCGAAGCAAATGCTTTAAGCGCCATACCATTAAAAGGAAATTTTAAATTTGTGCTGGGAAGTAAAGATGGAAATTTCTTTGTAAATGCCCATGGCAAAGCTTTTGATGCGAAGGTTCTTAATAAAGTTTCCATTCCGATGGCGCTGGTAAAAATTAATTCAGGTAAAATTAATTCGCTTGATTTTCATTTTACAGGGAATAATAAAAAAGCTTCAGGAAGTTTTTTGATGAATTATGAAGACATGAAAATTGATGTTTTAAAACGCGATGATGATAGTAAAAAAATAAAGAAACGTGGCCTTTTAAGTTTTGCGGCTAACCTGTTGGTACAAAATAAAAATTCCGGAAATTCATTTAAAGCAGAATATGACAGGAACATTTATAAATCATTTTTTAATCTTGTATGGAAAACCATTTTTGCAGGAATGAAAGAAACTTTGGGTGTTCCTCAATCTATAGGAGATTAAAAATCTGCATTATTTGTGGGTTTACTGTAAACTATCAAACATTTTCAAAGAATTACAAATCTGCGTACCGGTTTTCTGAAGGGAGATAGCCTTTATCATCAAGTATATGAGCCAGCCTGTTATAAAAGGCCGGATCAGTTGGCGTAACGCTGGCAAGCCCGTCAACATACCTGTTATATAATGAAAAGAGTGCAGCAATCAGCACCGTGTCGTGCAATTCACGATCTGTTGCTCCGTTTGCTTTTGCAATATCTACCATTTCCTGGGTTACCATTTTTCCATTTTTCTGCGTTGCTGAAGCAATAGTTAATAATGCTTTCATTTTTTCACTAACAGGAGCCTTTGCCAAATCCTGTTTTACCTTTTCTGAGATGCCACCATCATTCAATAACAAATCGGCAGTGGCGGAATGCGCAGAGGTACAAAAGGTGCATTCATTTCCATTAGAAACCACCGATGCTATCAATTCCCGTTCTCCTTTTGAAAGAGTTGATTCGCCCCGAAGCAGGATTTCCGTAAGTTGCCTTATAGGCAATGCAGTATCTTTTCTGTAATCAAGTAGGCCGGTGATTCCGGGTAAATTTTCTTTTAATGGGATGTAAGGCATAATATTTAATTAAGAGATTTATGTAAAATATTGAAATAAAATTCAGGGATAAAATTGTATTTGAAAAGAAATTTTTAGTTTCTCCAAAATAAAAAATTATCTTATTTGTGGGTTTACTGTTCCTATCTTAAACTTTTAAAATCATCCCTGCTATAAACGCCGGGTTCCGCGTGATCACCGGCTTTCATTAAAATATTTACAAAATGAATGTTAGGCATTTCTGTCAAAGTATAAGTGACCGAAGCGAGAAAATTTTCAGCGCCGGTATCACCGATTTGATTGGTAAGCCTTAGGCTTTCGGGAATTTTTACAAAAATCGTATCGTGAGAGATTTTATCAAAATCTATTTGAATGTCCGGGTAATTTTGATTAAGAAGGTCTATTAATTTTGAATAAGAATAAGACTTCAATTGAACAGAATCCGGGGCTTTTAATTTGTCTTTGTTGGTTCCCTGTGGTTGCACCGTCCATATCATTGATCGGTTTACAATGGTTCTCATTGAATCTGTATTGTTATCAATGGTGGTCACTGTATCTGTCACTTCCTCTTCTGGTGGAGTTTTAATTGTATCGTCATGGTTAGAATTACATGCACCAAAAAATGCTACAATTATCAAAATGAAAAGCAATTTGAAATTTCTCATTCTGGTAAATTAATAAATTTTTTTTAGAATGGATAACCTATTGCGATATTTAGCACAAGGTTCTTTCTTCTCCATTGACTACTACCAAAATCTATCTGATCAATTACCCATCTCTGGCCTTGGGGCAACCAGGGTTCTCTTAATGGCATTCCGAGGTCCAGTCGTAAGAGCAGAATGGTAAAGTTTAAACGTAATCCAATGCCGGTGCCGACTGCCAGTTGATTTAAGAATTTGGATGTGAACTGAACACCCGGCCTTAATAATTGATCAGGGTGGCCGGGAACAGTAGTAGTGTCTTTATTATATAGCCAGATATTACCTGCATCTAAAAAAAGAGCGGCCCCAACAATATTATTAAACTGGTATCTGAATTCAGTGTTCATTTCCAACTTAAGGTCACCCGATTCATCAGGGAAAAATGAAAGACTGTCAGCATTTTTGGGCCTGTAGGTTCCCGGCCCTATGCTCCTGCTTCTGAATGCACGGATGCTGTTATTACCTCCAATGAAATATTGTTTGATATAAGGAAGTTGCCTGCGAGTTTCCATAAGGGTATCCGAATCCGAGTAACAAACGATTGGCTAATCTTGCTTTGCTGCTAAATTGTAAATAATAACGAAGATCAGTTTGGGCTTTCAGGTATTGTGAAATGGATGCGCCAAAAAGTTTTTTTTGCCCGGAGGCAGGATCTTTGGGAATTAATAAACCGGATAAATTGCCCGAAGCATCAGCCAGTCCTTCAATGTAAAAACCGGTTCCCTGGTCTTTGCTCACGAAAGGGTTTACAGTTATTGAATAATTTGATCCGATTATAAATTGAGTATCGATAGAATGCTTTAGGATAGGGTTATTTGCAATACTGTCAATATATTCTTTCGTAACGTTTATTGAATGAACATAGTTAACTGAGAAAAGATTAAACGTTTCTGACACATCATAACTTGGCTTCCATTCATATCCTAATTCTCCCTTTAAAGAACTGAGCGTGTATAATTTTCTCCGGTTAAGCAAGTCGTAGCTTAAGTCGATTTTTGTTTTTGGAACAAACGCATTTGTTGTATTAAAGTGAAAAAATGGAACTACAAATTTTGGAATGGTAAGTGAAACCCCACCTCCCACATCGTAGGTGTTATACCCACTTTTACTTCCGCCATATTGCACCTCTGTACCTGCATTAGTGTGTACTGCCAACTCTTCCGCACCTTTAAATGTATTTCGGTTTTTGAAAGAAAGGGTAAGCTGCGAACCTACATAATCATTGGATTTGGTATTTCCTGAAAGTTCGGCTCTTAATGATTTCTTTTCCTGGGGAGTCAGGTAATAATAGGTGTTCAGCCTTCCTGTGTCGGCATCATTTGAATTAGTAATGTCAAAACGGTTCTTTACAAATTTAAAAACGTTCAAATTGATCAACCTGCTGAGCGTGATATTATGATCGTCCCGGTTATATACATCTCCTGAATCAAAAAGCATAATCTGGGGGAAAAGTTTTGGTTTAAACTTGTTTCTTGGATCAACAATATAATATCCTCCATATAACGCTTTCTTCTTAATGGAAGTATCAGCGCCGTTTCCATTCAAACGATAATCAGTAAAAATATAAACGCTATCAATAATGTAAGGTTTTTCTGCAATGTCAGGTGCATCCTCTTTTACTTTCAAAAACATATCAACCTGGTTAGTTCCAACCGTGGAATCTACTTCAATAATTAACGCGTCAGGGCTAAAAAAATAATATCCTCTTTGTTTCAAAATCCCGTCTATGCGTTCACGTTCTGCCTTTATAATTGCCAGGTTAAAAGAATTGCCCGGTTTAAGAAATGATTCTGGTTTTGTTGCCTGTATTGCTTGTCCCACAGAAGAAGAACTGTCGGTCTCAAATTTTACATTTCTTATTGTGTAAACAGGCCCGGGAGTAACCGTATAATACGCATGTCCTTTTTTCTTTTTTACAATAGTGTCCGCGGATGCAACGGTTTTAAAATAGCCGAGATTTTGCAAATAATTGTCAAGAAGTTTCACGTTGTAATCCAGGTTTACGCTACTTAAAAGAACCGGGGGATTTCCGGTTTTTCGCAGGAATTTCCTGATAAAACTGTGTTTAGAAGTATCACCCGCCATATTATATAAAATAAGCTTAAATGGGATGCCGAAAAAACGACTGTTGGGTTTGGGTTGCGGAAGATTTGAACTGGCGTCTTCAACTTTCTTTTTTTCTTTTTTCGAAATGGTGCTGTCTTCTACTTTAACGGTGGCGCCCGTGTACAACGCATCTCCTTTAGGTACAAGTTTCGTGACATTACATGAGGTAAAAATCAGAAGGGCGACTATAAAAAATATGATGGCTTTTCTATTGGTCATTATCTGCAGCTTTTGATGGAGGGGTAATTGATTTTTCCTTGATCTCCCGTTGAGATTCCTGTTTATCGATTTCCTTATTTTGTTGTTTTATTTGCCTTTTCTTTCTTCGTTGTTCCTTGCTCATAAAGATTTGATTAAACTTGTTGTAATCCACTGAAACAATAAATCCGATACCTGTCTCAATTACGTATCCTTCCAGTTGTCCTGTATAATCATTTTTTCTGTAAACTCTCACTTCGTATCTGCCATCTTTTGTGAGTTTATAATTAATGGAAATGTTTCCCGCAAATCCGTTTTGAGGCTTGTTAGCCTGTTCAGGGCCCTGCAACTGAAAGTCATTGCCAACAGTAACTGAAAGTCGATCATTTAAAAGGCGTTTAGTAAGTCCTACATTTAAATCTGTTTTATCCTGTTCCGTGCCGGTTGTGTAATCCTGTGTGGTAGCCAAATCTGCATTGATATCTACTCCGGGTATCAGGTTAGAAGTTAATTTATTGAGTTGTTCAGACAGAAGCCTGCTGGCACTTTGCATTGCAACAAATTTTGCACTTGTAGATCCGCCGCTACTTGAAAAAGGATCTTCACCAATAAAATGACCAAGTAATAACAATGCAAAAACCTGTTTATTCATTTCATTCGGTTCCTGGCGTAATTGCGATAATTTTGTTTGCACCGTGGATATTATGGTACTTGAAACCTGGTAACTTTTATCTTTAGGAAGAACAATATCAAAACCTATTTGAGGTTGTAGAATTTGCCCCTGCAATTCAAGGTCAACGTCAAATGGGAGTTTTTGTTTGTAAATCGTTTGATTGGCGGTTTCTATCTGCCCCTGCACCAAATCAATCGGCGCTGTGTTTGCAACATAAACGGCTGTCACGTCCAACTGGCCTGTAGTAGGTTCGCCGGTCCAGATTATTTTACTTCCTTTCTGGATATTAAATTTTCTTTTTATAAAATTATACGACAGGTTATAAGTTCCGTCATTTATTTCATAAGATCCCGTCAAGGTTATTTTTCCACTCGCATCAATACCTCCCGTTAATTGCCCATCGCCCTGCAACCTTAAGAAATCACCACTTCCCTGGTCAACAATCATATTAAATATGGCTTCCTTGTCTATTCTAATATTTAGAGAAACATCATATCCCTTCAGGGGCGCTTCTTTCAGCGAATCGTAAGGAGCCATAAATAAGGAGTCTTCCATTGTTGCACTCCTGTCCACGAAACGTACAATACCTTTTCTTTTTTCTATCCCGACAGTATTTTGTGGCAGTACAACTGTAAAATCTGTTTTTTTATTGATGGTAAGAGAACCATCAACTTTAGGAAGATCCGGTGTACCCGTAACCGTTAGATTAGTTGAAAAAACCATTTTGCCATAAAAAAGCTGGTTGTCTTTACTGGTAGAATTGAGCGCCTGGAAATTATTCGCTTTTATTTTTAAATCAAACGAATAATTTATAAAATCTTTTGAATTTACCATTCCATCAATTACTATTGCATTGTTGTTGGCATCCCTGATGGTAAAAGTATTCAGGCGAATGCCTTCATTATTTATAATGGCGATGGCTTCATTATCCACTTTAAAAACGTTGTTTAAACTGGCGACATCAACCGATGTGTTGTTGAATTGGATTTTCCCATCAACATTTGGTTTTTTAAGAGATCCGTTGATGGCTATTTTTCCATATAAATTTCCTTTGGCATCTTTTATTGCACCGTGGCTGAGGCCTTCCAGCGTTTTCATTTGGAAACTGGTAAGATCAACTACAAAATCGAAAGTGCTGTTGGCAGGATCTACGTTGTAAGCTCCAGTTATTTTTACGTCATTTCCATGGCCTTCCAGCCTTACATCAGCTTCATATTTGTTGGCTACATTGTTATTTACTTTAGCCGTAAAAGTGCCTATGGTATCATTATAGACACTCAAGTTGTCCACTGTAAGATCTGTAGTGAAAGTAGGTTGAGTCTGGTAATTTTTTACGATCGCATTTCCATTCAATATCCCGTTTACCAAAAATGAATCACTTTGAATAAAACCTGAGAGAGTTGACAATTTAAAATCTTTAAAACTAACTTTCAATGGTGCATTTGCCTGTGTGCCCTGGCTGTTAATTACAAGATGCTGGTTTTCCTGGCTAAGGTCAAAATTTTTCGCAATGATATTATTGCTGTCAATCCTGATTTGATTATTTTGGCTGATGCTCCACTTATCATAATTCAACAAAAGACTGTCTGGGCTTAAACTGATAACGTAATTATTTAAGGAGGGCTGGTCAAAACTGCCGCTCAGGCGGTATTTATCTTTTGATTTTTGATCTTTAATATTCAATGTATAATCCAGGTTATTATTTTGAAGTTTTCCATCAAGTGTTGTTGAGAAAATCGCCAGTGAACTTCCGCTGGTAAATCTTTGCAGTGAGGTGTTAAATACAAGCGCACTATCTTTTGTTCCGGCATTAAAATTCAAAGAATCAATTACCATCGAACCATAAACAATATACGGAGATTTAAAATATATTGCCATACCGCTATCATTGGAAAAATTGGCTTTCATAACGGTAGTTCTTAGTTCAGTCAATTTGGGTAAAAAAGCGTGTAAGGTTTTATTGTCAATCACGGAAGCATTTACAACAAAATCGTAAGGAGCAACAGTTACGGTGTCTTTAGTTGACGAAATTGCATAATATGGCTGAATGGACTGCTGAATAATATCGCCTAACTGAGTAAGTTTGTATTTCCCTTTTATAGAAGCGTTTAAAAAATCTGATCTTATTTCAAGGTTTTCATTTTCCCCGGAACTTTGCGCTATCAACGAAAGCGAATCCAAAGTGATGCGGTTGCTATCAGTGACCAGAATCGAATGTGTCACATTTAAATTTCCCTGGAGATGATCGGGATCAAGGTCAGAAAAATCAGCATCGATATCTCCGTGATAAATCATTCGGTTTGTGGTAAGATTTAGCGCCAAAGTTTTTATGCTGTCAATGGTTGATTTTAAAGTGAGAGTAGGATATTCTCCTGAAAAATTTCCGCTGCCGTCTATTTTTGCCGTAAGATTAGAATCCGAAACCGTTGCGTTTATTTTATAATTTTTATCAGCCAGGTTTCCATGTGCCTGTATGTTATGATAATTGTAATTATTCAACACGATGGTAGGGATAACCGCGTTGAAAGTGGCATTTGCAGTTTTAGGATCAAGGCCGGAACCTTTTACTTTAAAATTTCCTGTCATCGCACCTAATTTAGGATTCTTCATAATGCTTCCCAATTGGAGCCCGGCCGTATGAAGCACTACATCATATTTTGCTTTTATTTTATCAGTGATATTTTGCAAAGTGCCATCTACTGCAACGTTTCCTGAGGACGATTTAAGAGAAAGGTTTGCATATAAATCTTTCATGCCTCCTTTAACTTTTCCATTGGCGGACAAGGCTGTCGGAAGAGAAATATTTTGTGGTAACGTATTAGGAGGAAGCAGGGAAACAATATCTCTTCTTGATGTTTGAAATTTGTTGATGTTGAGGTCTGTATATAATGCATCTGCATTGGGCAAACCTCTGACTACGCCATTTACATTAATATCCGTCGCAGACAAACCTTTCAAAATTAGTTTTTGAAAATCCATATTATTCACCTTTCCTGTTATTCTTGCATCTACAAAAAGGGTTGCGTCAGGTGATAAAGAAGCAGTTTGCGTTTTTAATTGCGGAGCTAATGTCAAAACATCTTTGATAGCTATTTTGCTGTTTTCCAAATTGATATCAAGGCCTAACTGCCCGGGATCTTTTTTGATTGCGGCCAATGAAGCATAAGTAATAACGGCTTCTTTTTTTATTTCAGTTCCGGGCGTTTTTATCAATAAATTTTTCAATGAAACTCCGCTTGGAGTCATGGCAAAATCTGTAGTGAAATTATTTAAAACAAAACCGCTTTTTTCCTTCATACTGGCAGACTGAATAGAAGCGCGCATGGTATCAGTACTGAATTCGATATTTGAACTTTTAATTGAAAAATCCTGAACTCCCAAATGAGAAAAATCCATTCCTGAAGGTAGCTTTAGGCGCTGATTTATCATCATATTTCAGGTTCAGATTATTGATGGCCACATCGCCTGCCAGGAACTTCATAGATGGGGTTGAAGGAGCAGTTGTGGTTGTATCTTTTGGCTTTTCAACTGCCGCTTTCGAGTCGGTTTCCACCATAACATTAGAGTTATTTAAAGAAACGTCCTTTAGAATAACCAAACTGTTTTTAAGATCAATTGTCCTGGGATGTATTTCAGCTTTGCCAACAACAAAAGAAGATTTAAGATTGGAAGGCTCGCTGTTAAATGCTACATCAATATCAGACAAGCTGATCTCTTTATTAGAAAGCTGTAAATACTTATCCGGTTCGGCTGCTGCTTCCGAAACTGTATTTTTAACAGGTTGCTTTAAAGGTTTTAATTGATGAAAATATCCATGAAGGCCATTCAGTGTAATTGACGGAATGGCAAACAATAAATGCGAGGGATCGAATTTGGAAATCTTTGTTTCAAAATGCCCAAAAGTGAGATCCATATCATTGCCAGTAAACAAATCTTTATAGACGATTCTTGTTTTGTTTACAAGGATATCATCAATATTCATTTGCAGGGATGAAGTATCTTTCGGGGTTTTTGAAACAGTATTCGGGCTGGAAAAAGCATCTACAATAAACTGGAAATTAAAAACAGAATCAGGAGGTAATCTTTTCACTTTGGCCACTACGCCATTAAGCTCTATTTTTTTAATATCAATATTGCTGCTGATCAGCTTTACCATATCCATATTCACTTTCAATTCTTTTCCATAAAGAAGCGTGTCTTTTGAAAGATCCTGGATAAAAACATTTTGTAATGAAAGCGTGGTAGGAAAATCAACATCCAGTTTTCCGATTTCAACTTTTGTATGTAATTTGTTTTGAAGATAACCTACCACCTTCTTCCGTGCAAAATTTTGGACAAAGGAGGTTTGTATCAAAATCAAAACAAGCATTATTAGGAATAAAACAGAGGCAATTATCCATAAGAAAACCTTTATAATAGCAGATACAACCGATTTTTTTCTTTTTGGTTCATTTGCTTCTTCTTTTAATTCCATATAATAACTAATTATTTAGTGTGTATCTCAAAATACACACCAACTTTATCCTAAAAGAAATATTTTTAAAAAATCATAGCTATTAGGAGAGACAAGTTTTAAATGAGAATAATCTCCTTTTTTTAAAGGATTTTTTCTATTGATGAAATAAATATAAATGGGAATAATTTTTAAGACTGTTCTGATTCCAGAATAAAAAAATGATCTAAAAGTTTGTTTACTGGCGGGACAAAAAAAAATCTCCGGGACGAACGGAGATTTTTTTATAAAATGTTATTAAATCTTACTTATGTGATTCTATTTTCTTAACGAAATTGGCTTTAGGTTGTGAACCAACAAGTTTATCGACTACTTTCCCTTCTTTAACAAAAAGAATAGCCGGGATACTTGTAATGCCATAATTAACACTTAATTGCGGATTTTGATCCACATTTACTTTACCAATATTTACCTTTCCATCATATTCTTTCGAAAGTTCTTCTACAACCGGGCCGATAGCACGGCATGGGCCACACCATTCCGCCCAAAAATCAATCATTGTTAATTTATCAGAATCCAAAACTTTTTCCTTAAAGTTTGCATCAGTATATTCCTGCGCCATAATTTACTTTTTATTAATTTGAAATTTATTTTATTGAACTAATTGCAAAGTTAAAGCCAATATTCCTTATCTGATGATTTGTCATATCCACATTATGTTAATTCTATTTTTACCTCATATTCGGGCTTGAGTTGCAGGTAATTAGCCATTTCGTCATTCATTTCAAAAATGTTATCCATTGTGTACATCGCAAATTTCAGGTTGGAAATGTCATCACAAATGCTGAATCTGAGGCCGCTGTTTCCCGGGAATTTTTGAATATTTGTTCCTACAAAATTTATCAGTTCATTTGAAACATCTTTGGGATTAATTTCAATGTTCAGCTTTTTAGTATTGCTTTTCATCACACTTTCCAGGAGACAAATATTATTGATTTTGAACTCGTAGGGAGAAGTCTGATAACGCTGCCTGAAAGAACCTGAAATGGAGAGAACCATGCCCGGTTCCAAATAATGGGTGTATTTCACATAATCTTCACCAAAAAACATCAACTCCATTTTTTCTGAATAATCTTCCAAATGCATTATTCCAAATTTATTCCCTCTTTTAGAAATGCGATGTTGTGCTTCCGTCACCAAACCGGCAATCCTGAAAGACCTGGCAGGATTGGGATATAAATTTATAGCAGCTTTGAACTCATTAAATTCTGATACCGTATCAAACTTGTAATACTTTAGCAGGAATTTAAAATTATCAAGAGGATGGCCACTCAGATACATTCCTATCACTTCCCTTTCATTATCGAGCAATTGGATCAAAGGCCATGGCTGGCAATCAGGAATAGCAGGAGGCACTACGTCTTCCATTTGCAGATCGCCAAAAAGTGTATTGGTATTGTTATGTCGCTGAGCCTGGAATTGATTGCCAAACCTGATAATTTTTTCAAGGGAATTTATGCTTTCGCCAGGAACAGTGAAGAAGAATTGTGCCCTGTGAAAATCTTTGAAACAATCAAAAGCGCCGGCATACGCAAGGCTTTCAAGAGATTTTTTATTTACAGTTCTTTGATTTACTCTTTTGATCATATCAAAAATGGAAGTAAAAACTCCATGCTTTTCCCTTTCTTCAATAATATTTTCAATAGCTGCTTCACCAACGCCTTTCATGCCGCTGAAACCAAAACGGATTTCACCTTTTTTATTGACGGCAAAACCTTTTTGCGACTCATTAATATCCGGCCCAAGCACGGTTAATCCCATGCTTTTACACTCTTCCATAAAGAAGGTGATCTTTTCAATTGCGCCGGCATGATTTAAAACAGCAGCCATGTATTCACTGGGATAATGTGCTTTTAAATAAGCTGTCTGGTAGGCAACAAACGCATAACAGGTAGAATGAGATTTATTAAAAGCATATTGCGCAAATGATTCCCAGTCGGTCCATATTTTTTCTAATACTTTTTCAGGATGACGATTCTTTGTCGCTCCTTCGATAAACTGGGTTTTCATTTTATCCAGCACATCCCTTTTCTTTTTCCCCATAGCCTTTCTCAGGATATCTGCATCACCCTTGCTGAAGCCTGCTAATTTTTGCGAAAGCAACATTACCTGTTCCTGGTAAACGGTAATTCCATAAGTTTCTTTTAGGATCTCTTCCATTTCCGGCAGATCATAAACAATATCCTGCCGTCCATGTTTGCGTTCAATAAATGTTGGAATATAAGCCATTGGCCCGGGCCGGTACAAAGCATTCATCGCAATCAGGTCGTCAAATTTATCGGGCTTTAATTCTCTCAGGTATTTCTGCATTCCGGAACTTTCAAACTGGAAAGTTCCGTTGGTATCTGCTTTTTGAAAAAGCTTGTAGGTTTCTTCATCATCGAGCGGCAGCGTATCCAGTTCAATTGAAACTCCATGATTTTTTTTGATAAGCCCAAGGGCGGTCTTTAAAATGCTCAGCGTCTTCAATCCCAAAAAATCCATTTTTAAGACACCGGCACTTTCGATATTGCTGCCATCGATTTGTGTGAGCCACAATTCAGAATCTTTGGAAGTAGCTACAGGAATGAGCTCCATTAAATCCTGCGGGGCAATAATGATAGCGGAAGCATGAATGCCTGTGTTTCTGACAGAACCTTCCAATATTTCCGCTTCATGCAAAACCTTACTTCGTGTATCCTCACCGTTATATATGTCGCGTAGTTTCAGTATGTTGCTCATGTCATCGGGGCCAACGCCATCTTCGGCCAAAGATTTTGGCCCGGAAACAGGAGCTTTCAATACTTTTTTCAAAGATGTACCTGGCCTGTCAGGTACGAGTTTTGCCAGTGCATTACTTTCAGAAAGGGGAAGATCCATTACGCGTGCCACATCTTTGATGCTCATTTTTGCAGCCATCGTACCATAAGTAATAATTTGCGCTACCTGGTTTTTCCCGTATTTATCAACCACATAATCCAAAACTTTTTGCCTGCCTTCATCATCAAAATCCGTGTCAATATCGGGCATTGACTTACGATCAGGATTTAAAAATCTTTCAAAAAGAAGATTGTATTTTATCGGGTCAATATTGGTAATGCCAATGCAATATGCCACGACAGAACCCGCGGCAGATCCGCGTCCGGGGCCGACAAACACACCGAGATCTTTTCCTGCCACAATGAAATCACTTACGATCAAAAAGTAACCCGCAAAGCCCATTGTCTTGATTGTAAACAATTCAAAATTGATACGTTCTTCTATTTCAGGCGTGATGGTTTCGTATCTTTTTTTCGCGCCGCTCCATGTCAGGTGATCAAGATAGGCTTCCTGGTTTTCAAATTCCTTTGGAACAGGAAAGTTAGGAATAAGAATGTCTCTTTTCAGATCAAGCACATCTATTTTATCAATCACCTCATTGGTGTTGTCAAGAGCATGTGGCAGATCATCAAAAGCCGTAAGCATTTCTGATGTATTCTTTAAATAGAACTGGTTGTTGGCAAATGCGAACCGCTTATTTTTGACAGATACATCATCATCCGTAAACTCGCGAATGGCTGGCGTGGCTTGTGTTTCGCCCGTATTGATGCAAAGTAAAATATCATGAGCGTTAAAATCTTTTTCATCCACATAATGTGAATCGTTGCTCGCGATAACTTTTACATCATATTTTTTAGCAAATTTTAAAAGTATCTTATTTACTTTTTCCTGCTCAGGAATTCCATGCCTTTGCAACTCTACATAATAATCTTTTTGAAAAATATTCAACCACCATTTGAATTCATTTTCTGCTTCTGCTTCTCCTTTTTTCAAAATAGTTTGGGGCACCAAAGCGCCCAGGCAGCAGGTGGTGGCGATCAATCCTTTGTGGTATTTGTGAATTAACTCTTTATCTATTCTTGGATATTTGGAATACAACCCTTCTATATATCCAAGAGAAGTCAGCTTGCTCAGATTTTTGTAGCCTTCCGTATTTTTAGCCAGTAATATCTGGTGATGCCTTGGATCTTTTTGCTCTTTGGTAAATTGCTTCTGATGCCTGTTTTCAGTAATATAAAATTCACACCCCACTATTGGCTTTACTTTTAAAGAGCCATCGGCATTTTTTAAAGTATGAGCATGTTTCACAAATTCAAAAACACCAAACATATTCCCGTGATCGGAAATGGCAAGTGCAGGCATTCCATCGGCAATAGCCTTATTAAAAAGCGATTTGATCGGCGCCGCCCCATCTAAAAGAGAAAACTGCGTATGTACATGGAGGTGAGAAAAATTCATTAAGGAATAAAAATTAAAAGTTGTAATTTAACGGTCGCGAATGGTGATAGGTTAGACCAGGTATGAATTGTAAAAATATAATTCCTGTTTAATATTACTAATTGCTTTTCACTATTCGCTTGTACGCAAATATCGCAAAAAAGAGTGGGCTCATTTTTTCAAATTATCAACAAAAAAGGGATAACTTTTTTATGATTTTTTAAAGGAAAATAATTACTTTTTACTTGCTTTTATCTTATGTGAAACTTACCTTCGTCCGCTGAGAAAATAAAATGATAAAGTATCGTTTGTTAAAAAAGCTAAGCCTGTGAAAATAAACCAATGCTTAATTTTTTTATAAATGATAAATAACCCGATATAATGAATAAACCCGCATTAACCTGCATGGCAATATTTTTTGCATGCACCGTTCAACTTGCTAATGCGCAAACCGGCGTAAACTCTATAGGCCCGGCCAATTTGGGCAGTGATAAAAACGCTTCTTCCCAGATTGATGGCATTTCATTTACTCCCGATGGAATTTTGAGAACTTCTGAAAGTGGTGGATCTAAAAGTATCAAAAATGTTCCTGGTAAGATCGTGACCAAAGAAGATGCAAAACCGGAAGTTGAATCAAAGCCGGTTATTGAGCAGCTTTCTTCCCTTCAGTATAAATATGCCATGATGATGGATGTAGATGTAGAATCATTAAAAAATGTTTCTTTACTGGGATTTATTGATAATTGGTTTGGAACCCGCTATCGTTATGGGGGAACTACTAAAAGAGGAATTGATTGCAGTGCACTCACGGGAGCTTTGTTGCTGGCGGTTTATGGATTTGATATCCCACGCACTGCAAGGGAACAATATAAGGCTACAGAACACATAGGTAAAGATGAATTAAAAGAAGGCGATCTTGTCTTTTTTAATACCCGCGGAGGAGTTTCCCATGTAGGTGTTTATTTGGAGAATGATTACTTTGTACAGGCATCCTCGCATGGTGTCAGAATCAGCAGCCTTAATGATCATTATTATGCTAAAAGATTTATATGCGGAGGAAGAGTGGAGCAGGATAAATTGTGCGATACCAATTAAAGGAATTTTTAAAATAATTAGTAAAGAGGAAACTGTTCAGTTTCCTCTTTTTTTTGGGAGAAATAATTTTTAATCCAATTTAAAATATAGCTTTATAAAAAGAAATCGATCCTGAACATATTTTCAAAATTTATCTTTTAAGCCCTGTTTTAATTTATGCAAAAGAAATATCCATTTTTTTTCCGGTCGACCGTTACTTTATTTGGGATCATGCTTTTTGTATTTATGCTTTTTGAGCTTAAAAGCATTTTAATTCCCCTGGCTTTTGCGGTAATGATCTCTATCCTGTTGAATCCATTGGTAAATCGTTTGACGAAAAAAAAAATTAACCGGGTCGTCGCCATTTCTATCGCATTATTGTTGGCCATACTTTTCGTAGCAGGTTTATGTTATTTTATTTCTTCCCAAATAGTAAAGTTTTCTGATAACATGCCGATGCTTGAAAAAAAATTTACTTCTCTCTTTCATAGCCTCCAGCTTTGGCTTCAGAACAATTTTTCTTTACAAATTAGTAAGCAGAAGGAATATATTTCTCAACTGGGTGAAAGCCTGAAACCCTTGATTGGTCAAACCTTGGGCACCGTGCTTGGTACTTTAAGTGTGGTATTTCTTCTGCCTGTTTATATCTTCCTGATTCTTTATTATAAAACGCTTATCCTTGATTTCCTTTATGAGGTTTTCGCCCAGAAGAATTCTGATCGCGTAGAAACTGTTTTGTCTGAAACAAAGAATGCTATTCAGAATTATATGGTAGGTTTATTGGTAGAGGCGATTATTATTGCTATTTTAAACACAATTGCTTTACTTATCCTCGGAGTTCAATACGCCATTTTATTGGGCGTTATCGGAGCGCTTTTAAATATTTTACCTTATATCGGTGGTATAATAGCTATCATACTTCCTATTTTAATTGCTACTGTCACCAAAGATGGATTTTCAACCCAAATCGGGATTATCATAGCTTATTCTGTTATCCAGTTTATTGACAATCATATCATCGTTCCCAGGATTGTTTCCTCACAAGTTAAAATCAATGCCCTGGTAACGTTGGTGATTGTTTTGTTGGGAGGTTCTATCTGGGGTATTTCAGGGATGTTTCTTTCGGTACCTTTTATTGCGGTTCTCAAAATAATTTTTGACAGGGTAGATGGCCTGAGGCCCTGGGGAAAGATATTGGGAAGCGAAGTGCCTGTAATGCATAAAGGACAACTTTGGAACAAATGGAGAAGCCGGAAAAAAATTTCCCACACCAATAAGTAGAAGAAAATTTTTTGAAGAATCCCAGGGATTATTATTAAATAATTTTTTAGAATGCTTGAAAACTCCACCGTATACAAATAATATTTGTTTATTTATTTCCCTGTGCTAATTTGTTGAAAAGAATGAGAAATTAGTAAACAAACAAATATCATCGATTCTTATTTTGCATGCTTGCTTAAATACTTAATAAAATCCGCAAACCAATTGCGGATTTTTGTCGGGATGACTGGATTCGAACCAGCGGCCTCTTCGTCCCGAACGAAGCGCGCTACCGGGCTGCGCTACATCCCGCAATATTTTATTATTGCAAATTATTGAACTCTGATTATTTGAACAAAGTTTTATTCCTCCCAGGGGCGAATATCAGTAAAAGGAAGTTTTAATAAAAAACTACTGGTGAGTTCTTCAGCATTGTTATAAGAGGGAACGCCAATAACTATTTCCTCCTGTGGCTTATTCAAATCGAGCGTATTATGAAGTCTGTCCCACAGGGGAAAAATAACTGAATAATTGCTGTCGGTTTCTTTCTTAAGATTTGAATGATGTATTCCATGCATGCGCGGTGTAACAATAAATTTATTCAACCGGTTTTCAAAATGCACGGGTAATTGCAAATTGGAATGATGAAACTGCGTCTCTGCCTCAAAAAGAATTTCATACAGCAAAACCGTTAGGGGAGTGGCGCCTGAAAGAAATACAAACGCGCCGCGATAAAAAACAGAACCAATCAGCTCGCCAAAATGAAAACGAAATGCCGTAGTGATGTCCAGGTCAATATCAGTATGATGCACCAAATGAAATCGCCAGAGAAACGGAATTCTGTGATTCATAACATGCCATAAGTAATTCGTGTAATCCATTACCAGGAAAGCTAATAATGCTTTCATAAATGAAGGAGCTTGGTATTGATAATTCAGCCCCCATTTTAATTTTTTATTTTTCACGGCAAGCCAAATCATTGCCGGCAAGAAAACAAAACGGAGCAACGAAAAAGAAGGAATAGCAACAGTTGTATTTATAACTGCGCGCTTCATTTTTGGTTGTCTTCTTTTTCGAAGTTGCCGCCTGCTTTCAGCTATAAAGAGACAAAGAAAAACAGCCGTTAAAACCGGCGCTCCCTTTTTATCAAACACCCTGTTTATTATTCCCATAAAATTCTTTTATTTTTTGTTGCAATTACCAAACCAACAAAAGTGTAATTATTTGATAAGAAAAACACAAAATAAAAATCGGTCTTATTTCTTGCTTTACTGTACGGTTAAATACCTTTATCAAAATATTTATTGAATGATGAGTTATGAATTTGCTTTCTTATTATTTTAAAACTTCATCATGAAGAAGAAAATCTTTTCTATTTTAATTTTCATTATTTTTTTTACTACTGCCAAAAGCCAGTCTGCTATTGATAACGTTCGTTCAAACAGTTCTTCTTCCAATGGCGAAAGTTTTTTTGAAAACGATGAAATTTTAGACATTACGCTAAAAGGAAATATAGGCGCGCTTTTAAAAAATCGTAAAAATGAAGCGAAATATTTTCCAATAATTCTAAGTTACAAAAGTGACGAAGGAAAAGAAATTTCTATTCCAATAAAAGTAAAAACGAGGGGCCATTTTCGCAGGATTAAAAATAATTGCACTTATCCACCGCTTTTATTAAAATTTCCCGGCAAGGAAATTTCTTCTTCATATTTCCCGGCGAACTCTTCTTTAAAATTAGTAATGCCATGCAAGGGAGAGGAATTTATTGTGCATGAATGGCTGGTGTACAAATTGTATAATCTGGTTACCACAAATAGTTTCAGGGCGAGGTTGGTAAAGGTTACGTTGGAAGATGAAAGCAATAAAAAAACATCAGCACCTTTTTATGGTATTATCCTGGAAGAAGAAAAACAGATGGCCCAAAGAAATAATGATATTATTTTAAAAAAGAAAATAAGGCCGCAGGAAGTGATACTTCAATCATTTTTAAAAATGGCCGTGTTTGAATATCTTATTGGAAATACGGATTGGTCGGTTGAATATCTGCAAAATATAAAACTGATGGCGCCAGATTCCAATGCGGCTCTTGTAGCTGTTCCTTATGATTTTGATCTCGCGGGAATCGTAAATTCGCCTTATGCCAAGGCCTGCCGAAGAATTGCAATTGAGTTCTGTAAGGGAGCGCCGTTACGGGGATATTGTGTTGCCGATATGAAATTGTTTGACAGCGCTATCGCTTTTTATAATGGGATAAAAAACAAAATTTACGATACCTATACAAATTGCCCGCTTCTTGATTTGAAATATAAAAAATATGTTGTTAGATTCCTGGATGAATTTTATGCGATTATTAATAATCCAAAAGTTTTAAAACGGGAATTTCAATATCCCTGCGATCCAAATGGAACAGGAAATGTGATCATCAGGGGACTTAAAAAAGATTGACTCAGAAAATTACAAAACAGAATTTATAAAGTGGTGACGCGCAGGAATGAAAAATAAAATAAGCTTAGTTTTTTCTTGCGTTGCGAACAAAAGTTTTATTCACCTCATCCGGATTTTTAATCAAACTCAAAAAAGCTATCAAGATATTCAGTCAGATCTTTTTTAGTCCTGGAATTAAGAAGGCTGCAGTTGTTGATTAAGGAATAGAAATTACTTTCCTGATTTTTAAAAATATCTAGCGTCGTCATTAATTTCATCAAGCGTCCTGGGAAAACCACGATACAATCTTTCCTGAACATTTGAAATATCAAGTTTGGGATTTGGTTTGGCATAGTCAGTATTTATGAAGCCCGAGTAATCAAAATCATAAGGAATCACATAAGCCAGCGATAAGGAATCACTTTTTGAATGAAGCAGCCTGATGTTATGGCTTGTAGATACGCCCCAATCTGTATTTCCGATCATGTACTCAAAAATATCTACCAAAGTCATCTGTTTGCGATCCGTAGCATTATATGAAATGTTTTTCTTTTTTATTACCGAGCAATTATTTCGTTTTGCCAGGTCTTTCATCCTCTCTACCAGGAAAGCATTTTCATTAATGGTTTTCTTTTTGCCGGTAGTGTCAATTATATTTATATTCAATAACCTTACTCTAAAACTTTTGTCTGTAAGAAAATTGAACATTTTATAAACCAGCCATTCGCTTATTAGGTATTGTTGATAGGTTTCAGATGTTTTGCACTGGCTTACCAACTTTAGTGTCCCTAAGGATTCCAACGCAGATGCTTTTTTATTTTTAAAAACAACTTTAAGCGGTGGAATATAACAATATTCTTTTCTAAAATGGCCTCTTATTTCAAGCGATATAGGTTCGTTTATCTCTGTACCGTTAGGAAAAGTAACAGAAAAAACTGCTGGAAATTTAGCGCTCGTTTTATTTATCGATTTTAAGATTTTTTGCATGTTTGTTTTGAGGGTGACATTTAAAACTGAAGTGTCTTCAAAAAATTTTGTTTTGTCAAAAGGAATCACCTGGCTGGTGGCAGTTTTACATAGAAAGCAGAAAAAATATAACCCGAACGAAAATAATAATTTGATGGTCTTTAAGGTTTGCCTGTCTTCACTCCGCATGTATTTTAAAATTATTTTCATTTGTGAAATTTTATTTCATGATCTCTTTAATAACATGGCCAATTGAGCCGCTGGGAGTTTCAATATGAAGCAACGCCGCCACCGTTGGCGCTATATCAGTAATTTTAATTTCTCGATTTGTTTCGCCGGGTGTAATATCCCATCCATACCAAATTAATGGAACATGCGAATCATAAGGGTTCCATACGCCATGGGTAGTGCCGCCCGTCAAAAGGCCTTCAATCCATTGTGGATCAAACAAAACCTGGATATCCCCGCTTCTCGAAGGGTAATAAGAATTTGAAATTTTATTTTTAATCTCCGGATTCAGAGTTACCGTATTTAAATTATTCAGCGCAAAAGCCCTCGAAACTCCCGGTTGTTGCAATAAGAAATCAATAACAGTATTGTCCACATCTTCTTTTTTCAGATGACGCGAGGATGCTATTGCTTTTCTATCAAGATAAACCTGGAGATTGAAAATACCAATTATCAAATCATCTACATTAAATTTTTCCAGCAAAAGATTATTAAGATCATTAGAAATTTTTGCTACATCCACATTACCGGCAGGAATTTTATGCTCTTTCAAAAATGCAGGGATTTGGGCAACTCCATGATCGGCGGTAAGAAAAATAAGATATTGCCCTTTGCCTATTTGTTCATCAAGGTAATCAAGAAAAGCGCCGAGATCTTTATCCAGCCTTAAAAACTCATCTTCGGCTTCTACAGAATTAGGGCCAAAAGTATGGCCTATATAATCAGGAGTTGAAAGGCTGATAGTCAACAAATCTGTTGTTGAATCTCTCCCTAATTTCTCGCCCTTTATGGCTGCCCTGGCCATATCAAATGTAAATGAATTGCCATAAGGTGTTGCATTCAGAATTTGATAATCCTTTCCGGCAAACTGTTTCAGGTTGTAGGGAAATCCGTTTTCACCATTGAAAGGTTTATATTCATAAGGTTCCTTGTCAGGCGCGCTTTGCACGTATTTTTCAATTGGGTATAATGTGTTCCAGTTTTTTGAATAATAATTGTCTGGTAGTTTTTGCGCATTCAAATCTTTTACCCATTTTGGTAAATGATTCATATAGTAGGAAGAACTAATCCAGTCGCCGGTTTTATCATCATACCAATATGCTGCATTGGCGCTGTGGCCTGCCGGAAAAATAGCAGAGCGATCCTTCAATGCGATACCAATTACTTTACTTTGAAAATTATCAGCAAGATGAAGTTCATCACCAATGGTAGTTACAAGCAGATTGGCCGGGCTCATTTTACCTGCATCTGTATTGTTGCTGCCAATCGTTTTTGCACTTAGATCTTCTGAGCAATAAACTATTTTGGAACGATTATAATCCCACCAATTATTGCCGGCGATGCCATTAATTGCGGGTACTGAACCTGTGAAAATAGAGGCGTGCCCACATGCTGTAAAAGTAGGAAGGTAAGGAATGGTGGTGTTTTCGCAGGAAAAACCCTGCGATAGTAATCTTTTAAAACCTCCATCCGGTTGGTACAGTCTTGTAATACCGGTACAAATAATCCCAGCGCATCTGATCTACCACAAGGCCAACCACTAATTTCGGGCGCTTTAGCTCATTGCTATTGGCTGCATTGGAAGAATCTGAATTTTGTGCCGATGCAGTAAAGCAACAAATAATGATAAAAATCAAACAGAGGGATTTACGCATAGATTGAAAAATTTAAATAATTCAAAAAAAGAAAGAGCAACTTAAAACCTGTATGCTTTTTTTAATGAATCACAATCAAAATTCATCTTCGATGGAAAATTATTTTATACAAATCAGCTTTCCGGGCTTAAAATTTTTTGTTTTATTTTGTGTATGATTACCTTTTCTACCGGATATTTATTTTCATCCAGAACCAGCTTTTCAATTCCAATATCCCTATAACTTTCCAGGTCTTCCAAAAGCCCCCTGTCAGTAAGATCAAGAGGATGAGAGTTTTTCCAATCGTGGTGCGCGATTTTTTTTAATCTTTCCACTACCGGAGGATCGTGTACTTCAATGGCCAGTTCCCGGCGATGATCAAAACTTCCAGGGCTCAGATTTATCGAACCAACAATAGCCCTTGTATTATCTGCCAGCATCATTTTTGCGTGTAATCGCAGGTGTTTTAGCTTATGAATTTTAATGCCCACATCATCCATAATGCGCAATCCGCCAACACCTTCTATTAATTTGTCAATTTTTAAAGTATGAGGTGGCTGGGCCATAACCTTCACTTTTACTCCCCGCTTTGAAGCCTGCACCAGGCGCTCTATAATTACCACATCCTGGAATCTTTCATTTTGAACAAAAAGCTTGTGCTTTGCTTCATCGATAAACTTTGCAATTCGGGCCCTGCCGTTACTATTACACCAGATCAGTTTTAGCTCTTCAGTTTCTCCAAAACTTTTTCTTTCCCAGTCTGCTTCAAAACACGCTATTACCTCATTTACTTCATGGGGATGGCAGGTAATGATGGCATAATCCCGGGTTTCAGTAAAATTTTTAGCTTCCCAGTTTAGCGATTTGATAAAAGCCATCCTGTCGTCAACCACCATAGATTTTTCATGAGTAACCGTAAAAGCAGGGTTACTGTCTCTTACATCTATACCTGCTGCTTCCAATACGCTGCGTGTTTTTTCATTTTCGGCCTGGCCGTTGTGCCGCGCAGGATTAAGCATTACCCTTACACAAACCCCTCTTTTTTTTGCAGCAACCACCGCATTAATAAGGTCTTCGTCAGAAAATAAAAACATTTTTATAAGGATAGTTTTGACAGCGCTGTTAATGGCATCTATGATTTTTTTTCCGGTATCGTCGGGCAAAACAATTAAAGATCGGTGTGACATTCGGCTTCTGTTTTTTCAAAAATTAAATGTAAACTATTATTGTTATTCTATGATTTATGATGCAATGATCCGGGCCATCCCTGCACATTATACAACTCTTCATATAACTCACCTTTCTCCATTAGCTCATCATGCGTACCTTCTTCCGCTATTTTTCCATTAGCAAGTACGATGATCTTGTCAACATTACGGATTGTGCTCAGGCGATGCGCAATGATAATTACAGTCCGTCCCTTCATCAGGTTTTCCAATGCTTCCATCACTGTTTTTTCCGATTCTGAATCCAGGGAGGAAGTAGGTTCGTCCAAAATTAATATGGGAGAATTGCGAACCAATGCCCGTGCAATTCCGATTCTTTGCTTCTGCCCACCGGAAAGAGTAACTCCTCTTTCACCCACCAGGGTATCAAAGCCATGCGGCATTTTTTCAATAAATTCAGCGGCGTTAGCCATCCTGGCTGCTTCTATAATTTCTGCTTCAGTTGCTTCCGGTTTGCCGTAAGCAATATTTTCGCGGACAGAACCATAAAACAATATCGTTTCCTGCATTACAAAAGCGATTTGTTCGCGCAGGCCGTCAAGTGTAAACTTTGAAATATTTGTTCCATCTATTAATATTCGTCCCGAAACAGGATCATAAAAACGAGCGATTAGTCCAACGATAGTTGATTTTCCACAGCCGGTTGGGCCACAGATTCCAATGCGTTGGCCGGAATGTATTGAGAGGTTGAGTTCCTCAATCACGGGCGACTCTTCGTTATAAGAAAAAATAACATGGTCAAAAACAATTTCTCCTTTTAGTCTTTGCGGCCTGATGGCATCCGGCAATTCTTTAGTGATGCTGTCAGTTTCCAGGATGGATTGAATTCTTTCCAAAGCCACTGCCACCTGCGCTATCGTACTTGTCATTTTTGCGAGGTCCTGCACAGGGCTGAAAAATTTTCCCATGTAATAAAGAAAAATGGTTAAAGCACCAATTGTCATCACGCCATTAACTACGAGGTGAGCGCCCCGCCAGAGTACAAATGCCGTACATGCCGAAACCGTAATTGCTACTACAGGCGAAAGAAATGATTTTACGCGCTTTGCTTTCAAAGCTGCTTCTACTGTGTCATGGCTTACTTTTTTCAGACGGGCTTCTTCATAATCCTGGCGCCCAAAAGCATTGACAGCCCTGATAGATTCCAGCCCTTTTTGCAAAACAACAAACATATTGGTTTGATCACGCCGTACTTCACGCGTGGCTTTTTTCATCTGTTTTTTAAAATGATTTACAAAAAATAGCAGGAACGGCGCGACTGCCAGCGCAACCAATGTAAAATCAGAATCGAGATAAAACATCACGCCTATCATTCCTAAAATAGTAAGGCAATCTACGAGGATGTTTAATAAAGTAGCTGAGGCAAAACTTTGTATCGTTGATACATCTGCCGTAATGGTGCTTATTAGCTTTCCCGTCTGGTGCGTGTCGTAATAAGAGAGAGAAAGATGCTGCAAATGATGATACATTTTTCTTCTTAAATCGTCAGCAATATACTGGGCTACTTTTTCATTATAAAAACTGTCGATATAGCTGGCAAAAGACCCGATGCAGGTGATAACGAGGTAGCTCAAAGCGGCTACAACAGCGAGCTGAATATAGTTTTCGTTGGGGAAAAAAGAATCCATCCAATGAAGAAAATTGGGCAAAGGATGGTGGTTTATGACATTATCAATGATCAGTTTAAGAGGCCACGGAACGGCAAGCCCGATCAATGCTTCCAAAAGCATCGCCAGCAAAATAATTACTACATATTTCCGGTAGGGCCGCGAAAGGCTTATGGCCCATGAAATGAGACTGGTAACTGAACGCTTCTTTGCCTTTATATCAAATAAAGATTTAAATTTTCCCCGTGGGAGGCTTTCAACTTTATCATCAGCTATATTTGGCGAAATCTTCATTTAGATAGAACAAATCAAATTTTAAAACACAAAATGAATTTAGCAATCCATTGTTTGTATTTTTTGTTTACAATATTAAAGGTAGGTTGAAAAATTAAAAATAGAATTAGTCTTTTAAGCCGGGATTTTAGAATGAGAATGTTGAGTGATTTTGTGAGGTATCGTTTTAGCAGGAATAATTTTATTTTCTTTGCCTTGATGCATTCTTCGGGGCGCTCAGAAGAAACAAAAAATCAAAGACAACCCTATCGCTTTGCGCGTTTGTCCGGACGGGAATTCTATAAAGATTCCGGCTGAATCAATAAAACCTATTTATAGTAAAGCAATAAATAAGATGAATTTCTATTTTCATTTTTAAAGCTTATGCCGGTGGATTAATGTCTTGTGAAACCGCAATAGTTTTTGTTGGGAAAAACCAAGATAATACATTAGCCATATCAGGAAAAAGATTCCTGCATCCGGTAGATTCCATTGTCAAGATATTTTCTCGCTGAAGTAATTACTGACCTATTCATCACTTTAAATTTTCCATACTTTTTAAGACGATGGATAATTTCCTGGTCTTCCATCATTAAAAGGCCTTCACTAAAACCTCCCGCGTTTTCAAAAACTTTTTTGGTGACAAACAAACTTTGATCGCCGAAGCGAACCGCGTTAATATCAAACCGTGTGAAAAAACAATTGGCTTTTAAAAACCAATGATCGATGTCAAAGGAAAGCCTGTAACAGCCGCTGGTAAAGCCTTTGGAGATCGCATTCACAATATCAGAAGAATAACCCGCGGGGGAATGGTATCTGCATGAAGAAAATAAAGAATCTCTTCTTTGGCGACCAATGCTCCGAAATTCATTTGAGCGCTTCTGCCTTTTAACGGACTTTGAACTACGATTGCCCTTGTTTTTTTGCTACTTGTTGGGTTTCGTCTGAACTGCCCCCATCTGAAATAATTATTTCCTTCACCAGGTTTTGCTTGTCATAATCCCGTAGTCGTTCAATGGTTTTTTCAATCGTGGATTCTTCATTCCATGTGGGAATTATTATGCTGATCATAATTTTTTATTCTTCATGAAAAATAAATCCGGGTATTTTTTCAAGTTGCTTCCATCAATGTCGACTTAACTCAGGAAGAAGAGAAAACGGAAATGATTTAATATTGCAAAATGAAATGGTCTGGTTTAAAACTTTAGCAGTGCTCCAATCAATATTTTCGAAAATTTCTTCATGAAGTTTTTTCATACCTAACAAATAATAACCGCCATCAGTTGCCGGGCCTATTACTATCTCTGCGTTTTCCAATTGGTTAAACGCATTTAAAATCATTTGAGAATCCAATTCATAACAATCAGTTCCCATAATTACAATTTTTTCATAACCAGCAGTAAACGAAGTTTTAAATGCATTTTTCATTTTCTCTCCGAGATCTTTTCCTTCCTGTAATTTTTTTTGATAAGTTTTATTTTCCCAAACATCTCAATTTATTGATAGAAGTGGAATAAAAAACTATTTTATCGAAATCCAAATCTTTTGTTATAGAAAAAGTATGTGCTAAAAGTTGCCGGTAAATTAAAAGCGTGTGCGCATTACCGATAGTTGCCGAAAGCCTTGTTTTTACTTTGCCAAATTCCGGGTTTCTTGCAAAAATCAAAAGCGCTTCATTCATTACAAACTCTTAATTGTTTCAAAAAATAACTGTGATAATTTTTCATCAGCCTTGTTTGCTGCAGCAAGGATATCTTCAAGTTCAACAATTTTCAAATTATCAGGATCGCATTCATCAGTAATAACAGAAACCGCTACGCATGGCATTTGCATGTGATTGGCAGCAATCACTTCCGGCACAGTGGACATACCCACCATGTCGGCGCCAATAATTTTCAGGTAACGGTATTCCGCCCTGGTTTCCAGGTTGGGCCCGTGAACGGCTACATAAACACCTTTCTTCAGATCGATCTTTAACTCGTTGGCTTTCTCTTTCAATAGAGTTATCAAAGAAGCATCATACGGCTGGCTCATGTCAGGGAACCGCGGGCCAAGTTCATCTAAATTTTTTCCGGTAAGCGGATTGCCATAAAGCAAATTAATATGGTCATCTATAATTACGAGATCACCTTTTTTAAAATTAAGGTTGATGCCGCCGGCGGCGTTGGATAAAAATAATTTTTGCACGCCCAGCAATTTCATTACCCTCAGCGGCAAAACAATTTCATCTAACGAATAGCCTTCATACGCATGAAAGCGGCCCTGCATCAACAAAATTTTTTTATCCAAAATGCTTCCATAGATGAGATTTCCTTTGTGGAACTGAACAGTGGATACGGGGAACCCGGGAATTTGTGAATAAGGGATTGTTTTTTCTATTTCTACGAGGTTAATGATCTTATCCAGCCCTGTGCCTAAAACGATACCTATATCAGCCTTTTCAACTCCCTTAGAAAGCAGGGATTCTTTAGCTTTATTTATTTTCTCCATAATTTGATTTGGATCAAAGTTAGCAGGTTGGTTTTTATAATTCCGGGGTAATGGCTATGTATTTTTTCAGCCGGTATGTTTTTATTTTAGAAAAATATTTCTAATTTATTTTTTTTATAAAAAAACCGGATTAAGATGGATAAATGAGTTGATTAAAGTATGATCAATATTCTATAGAAAAAAATTGATTGCAACTGCTATCTTGCATACGCGGCAGGCTTCTGTCTTTTTCTGACGAAATGTTTGTTTTCATTAATCATTAATCTGAAATCCAGTTCAGTAATCTGCCGTTTGCATTCTGACTGAACTATCTTGCTGAAAACTTTTATTCCCGTAGAATCAAAAGGATTATTTTGAAGAAGATCTAAAAGAAGGATTTCAAATGAAGCAGAGGGAAGCCAGTCTACATCGCGCTTGTAGCCCATCACTGCCAGTACTTCAGTTTGATCCATAAAGTTTTGTACTCTTTTTTTGTTTAGGTTTAAAGTAGAACAGCTTCCAAAATGAATAATAGAACGTGAACAGGTATTGCCAATAATATTTGCAAGATCAATAAGGGTAACTTTCTCTTTTCCTACTTTTATGAAACCCGGCTCGCCATGAAACCCGAGATAAAGAATCGGGTACTTGCCACAAAAGGATTTTGTTTTCCAACGGTTAATTGAATATTCAAATTCTGCCCGCGTATTGCACCTGTGGTGTACGAATGGCATATTGCTGTGCTTACTTACCAATTCCAATACGGGAGTTACTGATATAAGATCTCTGTGATCGCCATACCAAAATCCTTCGAGGCAGAAAACACCCTTGGGTTTATTTCTCATTTTGAGTCAAAAAATTAAATAAATCAGGCATCAAATTAAAAATGGGTCGGCAGGCTTTTCAATTAAAACAATTGAGTGGTAAAAAAACAACTTATTCGCTAAAGGAACAAATAAATCTAATGTAATAATGATAATTTTTTGCAGCAATCTGACTCAACTGTCAGCAGGCAAACGAGCCTGCCATATGTACGCGTATATCAGCTTTTTGTATTTTATCTTAGACTTTTGTTTTTCAATCTGTTTGGTTCCGGTCTGAAAGTTATAAAAAGCCCTTCATCGCAACTTTAAAGCGTTGTAAATTATGCCCGGGAGCCTCCTCCAATTTACACAGCGACTTGTTATGAGGACAGATTTTTTGTAAATTAACAGAGTGAAAAGAAACAAAGAATCAGGACTGATTTCAAGATTGATAAACTCACTAATTCAATCGAAAATTTAAAATCACGAGACTGTTTTCCAACTGAAATTTCATTATTAGTGAAAGCTGAAATAAAAGGACTGACAAGGAAAAAATGGTTGGCAATTTAATTGGGCGAGTGAACTTAAAATCCCAGCAAGAGAAGTTTATAAAAATAATCCGGATATTATTCAGGGTATTGTGAGTTTGGAAGTTAAATCAGACCAAAACATGGTTATTACAAGAGAAGTAGCATTGAAATTAACAAACAAATATTTTAAATAACAAATTATGCGACTGATAAAAGAACCTCTTGATGTAGATTTTGTAGTTGACCCAAGGCCTTTGACAAAAGCAGAAGAAAAAGCTATCAGCGACTTCATTCGTGACGACAAAGAAAAGCGCAAAATAAGAGAAAATAGAAAAAAGCAACATTTAAACAAAAAACAAAACAACTTACCTGACAAAACATTTTAAGCTTCAGTTTCAACTTACGAATTCTATCAACAGACGAACTTGCTTACCTGAAAAGGCAGGAAATAAAGCAGTTTTCTATTTTCAAAGTTTTCAACTGAAAACTTTGAATACCATTTTTACAACTTCCACAGTTAATACCTTTATAAATCAAATTCATTCATTGTTGTCTGACTAAAATATTACAGGAATTCCTAAAATCCTTGCTGGGTTTGCCTTTTCCCTTTCCTTTGGAGAAGGGGCAGGGGTGAGGTTTAAACTAAGGCGTGTAAAGCGTTTCATTGACTTAGTGGCACAATAGTGAAATTTATTATAAAAAAATGTGTTTTAGCAGTAAAAGAATATTTACAAGACATTTTTATTTTAAAAAATCCAAAGCCGCCAAACTTTAATTACTATTTTTACCACTCTTCACGTTCATTCATTAAAATATATTTTTAATATTATTGACTATATGAGCAAAATCCAATCTATTCCAGGCCTTATATGTTTTTATTTTTTACTGTCTTCCTGCTCGCATCAGCAAAAAATCAATGCTTTTCATTTTAATACGCAAAAAAAAATTGAAGTGAAACGCGGAGCGGTAGTTTCGGCAAGCCCGATCGCTAGTGAAGTGGGGGTTATCATTTTGAAGCAAGGCGGCAACGCCGTTGATGCCGCTATCGCCACCCAATTAGCGCTTGCAGTTGTTCACCCAAGCGCCGGAAACATTGGCGGCGGCGGTTTTAGTATTATTCATTTAAAAAACGGCCAAAATATTTCCCTTGATTACAGGGAAAAGGCGCCTGCCAAGGCTTCCAGGGATATGTATCTTGATTCCAACGGCAATCCCCAGATGAATCTTTCTCAAAACAGCCCGCTTGCCGTGGGCGTTCCCGGTTCGGTTGCCGGCATGTTCGCCTGTATGAAATATGCAAAGCTTCCTTTTAAGAAACTGATTCAGCCCGCGATTGACCTGGCAGAAAACGGATTTGTACTTGCCAAAGGCGAAGCCTCTGGCCTGAATTCGGAGAGAAATCATTTATTATCTGTTAATGAATTTATACCTGCTTTCGTAAAAGAAGGCTTTTGGAAGGAAGGGGACACTTTGATTCAAAAAGATCTGGCCAATACTTTAAAAAGAATAAGGGATGATGGCGCCAAAGGATTTTATGGAGGCCAGACGGCACAACTGATTGCTACGCAAATGAAAAAAGACAACGGCTTGATAACCGAAGAAGATTTGAAAAATTATGAAGCAAAAGAGAGAGCGCCTGTTGTTTTTGATTATAAAGGAAACACAGTGGTTTCGATGCCATTGCCCAGTAGCGGCGGAATCATCCTGGAACAAATGCTAAAAATGAGCCAGATGAAAAACGTTGGCGAAATGAGCTATGGCACTTTGGCTTCTGTACAATTGATGTCAGAAGTGGAAAGGCGCGCTTTTGCTGACAGGGCGAAATATTTGGGCGATCCGGATTTTGTAAAAGTTCCCGTGAAGAAGCTGGTGAGCGAAGAATATCTTAAAAAAAGAATGAGTGATTACGATCCGTCGAAAGCCGGAAACAGTAAAGATGTCAAAGAAGGTTATATAATAGAAGGGGAGGAGACGACGCATTTTGATGTAATTGATAAAGAAGGTAACGCGGTATCTGTAACTACTACTTTGAATGGGAGTTTCGGCAGCGGAATAGTGGTAAAGGGCGCCGGTTTTTTGTTGAATAATGAGATGGATGATTTTAGTGTAAAGCCCGGGGTGCCAAATATGTTTGGCGCGGTGGGCGCGGAAGCCAATGCCATTGCGCCTGGCAAAAGAATGCTGAGCAGCATGACACCAACTATTGTTCTTAAAAATAATCAACCTTATATTGTTGTCGGAACGCCCGGTGGTACTACGATTCCCACCAGTGTTTATCAAACCATTGTTGATATTATTGATTTTAAAATGACCGCTCAGCAGGCTGTTGATTCGCCCAAGTTTCACCAGCAATGGTTGCCCGATGTGATTTTTGTAGAAAAAGATTTTAATAAAAATACCGTAGAGGGTTTGGAAAACATGGGCTATAAAATTACCGAAAGAAGTTCTATCGGAAGAACAGAAGTGATAGAAGTGCAGGGAAACAAAATTACTGCAGTGGCCGATTTTCGTGGCGATGACGGGGCGGTGGGCTATTAATTCCTTGCCACCCTGAGCTTGTCGAAGGGTGCTTTTTCGTGCCCCCGCCTTCGACAAGCTCAGGCTGACATTCTAATTTTATACTTTTATTAATAATTGTTTGATTAAAAACTAATAACGTATGGCTTCCAATATCATAAAAATCATTTCGCGCGAATCAAAATATCTACTGTTTTGCCTTTTGCTGTCAGGCTTTTCATCATTGCATGCGCAGGATTTACCAATTAACCCCAAACTGCTCCAAGGCGGCTGGAATGCCCATTGGATTACCAGTCCCGATGTTCCTGCCAAAGCGTATGGCATTTATCATTTCAGGAAAACATTCGAATTAAATGAAGCGCCTTCGCATTTTATTATTCACGTTTCTGCAGACAACCGGTATATTTTATATGTAAATGGAACCGAGGTGGGAAGGGGCCCGGCCAGGAGCAGTAAATACAACTGGAATTTTGGAACGTACGACATTTCTTCCCATCTTCATAAAGGAAAAAATGTAATCGCAGCGCAGGTTTGGAACATGGGAGAATATGCGCCGGTCGCGCAAATTTCTGCTCAAACCGGTTTCTTATTGCAGGGCGATAGCAAATCAGAAGAAATAATTAATTCAGATAATAAATGGAAAGTTTTGCATGATACGGCTTACGCGCCCTGTGCTACCAATATGGGCGCCATCCTGCATTCCTATTTTGTGGTAGGCCCGGGCGATGAAGTGCACGCCAAAGATTTTCCGTGGGGATGGCAACAACCTGCCTACAATGACAATAATTGGAAAAATGCTGAAATAGTTGGAACGCCCGTGGTGACTGCCGGTTATGGCTCTGACAATATCTGGACTTTAGCGCCACGCACTATTCCGCAAATGGAACAAAAGATGCAACGCATGGCTGACATTCGCAGTAAAACAACAAATAAAGACGATTCTTATTTTCTAAAAGGCAATCATCCTTTGACTATTCCTGCCAACAGCCATCAAACAATTTTGATTGACCAGTCTTTTGAAACCGTTGGCTATCCTGTATTGAAAGTCAGTGGTGGCAACAATTCAAAGGTGACTTTAACTTACGCCGAAGCTTTGTTTGATGCTAAAGATCAAAAAGGAAACCGGAACGTAACCGAAGGAAAAACCATGAAAGGATTCTATGATATTTTTTATCCTGACGGTGGAAAAGACAGAAGTTTTAGCCCTTTGTGGCTACGCACCTGGCGATACATTCAGCTTGACATAACCACAGGAAGCGAGCCGCTGGTTTTGGAAGATTTATACGGCATTTATACTGGCTATCCTTTTGTGCAAAAAGCAACGTTTGTTTCCAATGATTCTTCTCTCGAAGATATCTGGAAAGTTGGCTGGCGCACGGCAAGATTATGTGCCGGTGAAAATTATTTTGATTGCCCTTATTATGAGCAATTGCAGTATGAAGGCGATACGCGGATACAGTCATTAATTTCTTTGTACAACACGGGCGATGACAGGCTGATGCGAAAAGCCATTAACGATTTTTTTCTTTCACGCGTGCCTGAAGGCCTTACCCAGGGCCGGTTCCCGAGCAGCCGGTTGCAGGTGATCCCGCCATTTTCATTGTTCTGGGTCTCAATGCTTCATGATTACTGGATGGTGAAAGGTGATGATGCTTTTTTGAATAAATATTTAGACGCCGCCAATTTGGTATTGAAATGGTTTGAGCAACATGTTGACAGCACAAAGGGAATGTTGGGGCCAATGAAGTGGTGGAGTTTTGTTGACTGGAATGATGCTTTTCCCGGGGGTACACCGCCGGGCGCTATGGATGGCAATTCTTCAGTTATCACGTTGCAATATGTTTATACATTGAGGCAGGCAGCACAGTTATTTGATTATTTCGGACGAAAAGAAATGAGTGATCATTATGTGAAGCTGGCTGATCTTTTGGCGAAAAAAACTTACGACAATTGTTTCGATAAAAATAAAATGGAAATGGCGGACACGCCCGAAAAAACCAGCTACAGTCAACATGCTGGAATCATGGCCATCCTTGCAGAAGCGATTCCTTCCTCCGAAGAGCAAACTGTGATGAAAAATATTTTGTATGATTCCACCCTGAGCCAGGCAACTTTTTATTATCGTTTTTATTTAACCCGCGCCATGGTAAAAGCCGGGATGGCCGATTTATATTATTCCCAACTAACGCCGTGGCGCGACATGCTGAAAATTGGCTTAACCACTTTTGCAGAAAAGCCCGATCCTACAAGGTCTGACTGCCATGCCTGGTCTGCAAGCCCTGAATATGATTTCCTCGCTACCATCTGCGGAATCATGCCGGCGTCTCCCGGTTTTAAAACGGTGACAATTGAACCGGCTTTGGGAGAACTGACGCAAATAAAAGGAACCATGCCTGTGCCGGATGGAGAGATAACAGTAATGCTTACGCGAAAAAATAAAACGATTGCCGGTGAGATTATTTTACCTGGAAACCTAACCGGTAAATTTGTTTGGAACGGAAAAGAAATTGCATTGCATGGCGGAAGGCAGAAGATAAGTTTGTGATTTTGAAGGATAGGATTTTTTTCTGGTTTTTATTTTAAAAACTTCCTAAGTTTTCGTACTATGCTTAAACCTACAAATTAAGGGGCTAAATTATTTGTTTTGAGAATGCGGGTTCAAACAAGATTTATAAAGGGCAGTGAAAATACCATTTACCCGAATCCACAAACTGGATAAAAGAGGCATTAAAAATAGTAAAGCAATAAAATAAACTGGCTGGATTAGATATGGAGGCAAAGCAAGAACAGCAATAAAGTAAAGGGGGCTATCCCTGATTAGTATTTTATTTTTTTATTTAACTAAGTAGATATTTTATTTTTTAAAATAGATATTCATTAGGGACAAACACTATTCATCGTTTAACAGGGCCCGTTACTACTATAATTACGAACTGTTATTTACGCATAGGGAGAAATGTATTATTGTTTGCGGTTACGATAGCTTAAAGGTGACTGCCCCATTAAATTACTAAAGAGACGCGAAAAATAATAAGGATCATCTATGCCTAATTTATAAGCAATCTCCTTTATTCTTAATGTTGTAAACTGCAGATATTGGCAGGCCACCTGCACTTTAATGTGGCTAAAATACTCCAGCGGCGGATAGCCTGTTTTTTTCTTAAATAATGAGGAGTAATATGAAGGAGAAATATTTGCTTCTGAAGCGAGTTGCTTCAAAGTCAATGATTGACCAAGGTGCTCTTGCATAAATTCAATAGAAATATCTATTACATCTTTCTGGTCTTTACTAAAAAGTTTGCGGAACACATCAGGGTAACAAAAGGAAGAGAGAAAGTGCCATAGACACATGTTGATATAACCTAAATTCTCCGCGCTATACCCACTTTTGAGCGTACGATAAATATCGTCAAACAAGCGAACACGCTCTTCGGCAAAATTCACAATACCATAGAATTGTGTTTTTTCTTTAGTTAACAGGTTTACAAAATTATCTGAAGAGGAGCCTTTAAAATGAAGCCAGTATATAGACCAGGGATCATCCTCATGCGAACCGTAATTGTGAACTGTATTGGCAGGGATAATAAAAAACTGGTCGCGGGAAATACTATGTTCTATATTATTCACACTAAACCATCCTTTGCCATCAACACAATAAATAAATATATGCTGCGATACGCCGTTTAACCTTTCGCGATAATGATATTTTGCTTTGGGATAAAACCCAATGTCAGTGACCAGTAACTCCCGGACCAACTTAGTATCCTCGCAACTCTTAATTATTTTATAAGGCAGTGCAATCGCTTTCTGCCCATTGAAACCGTCCATTTTTCTTTGCGTGGCAAGCCTTTTATCTAACATGTCGATAAAAGTAAAAAATCTGCTATGATTTTTTACTTTTTTTGAACAAAATTGTGTTTCTATTCAGCGCTTGCCTTTAGTTTTTGTATCAGCCATTTATTGACTTCTGCTGATTGCTCAGAAGAAAGCCCATGCCCAGCTTCTTTAGTGATTACTTTTTCTTTTGGTGCTTTAATATTGTTATATGCTGCAAAACTCGTTGTAGGCGGACATACTTCATCATTGTATCCCCAGCAATATATCCCCGGGATTGTAATGAGCTTCGCAAAATTTGCTACATCATAATAACCAGCTGTTTCGAGATTTTCTTTTGAACCCATCCTTGCAAAATTGCCAGGACTAAACATATGTGGCCAGCCACCTGCACGGCCATGCAGGTAGCCCGTGAGGTCACTCATTGCAAAATAGAAGGATGCTACATACTTTATGCGATGATCAAGTGCCGCAGTCACTATCGATAAGCATCCACCCTGGCTGCCACCATATACTGCGATACGACTTGTATCCACCTCGGGCAACGAAGCGAGCAGGTCAACGGCCCGTAAACATCCAAGGTAAACCCGGTGGTAATAATAAACCCGGCGATTGCCCATATTGGTAAAATAATAATCGCGGAGGGCACCGAATGCCAGGTCGTAATAAAACTGGTATGGCCTGGTAACGGTAACCCCATGAATGCCTATTTCAAAAGTGATAATTCCCTTTTGTGCCAGCGCAGTATCGCCGCGGTAAGGCCTCACCCCCGCACCGGGTACTTTCAACGCTGCCGGATATTTGCCTGGCTTTTTGGGAACACATAAAATGCCATAAATCCTGGAACCGCGGTTTTCGTTTTGAATCGATACTTCATAAACGTTGATAAGAGAATCGCATCTTTCAGGCAATAACACCATCCTGGTATCAAGGGGAATTTTTGTTTGGGCCGTGCGTTCATTTGCCCAGAAAGTTGAAAAATCTTCCGGCATTTGAGCATAAGCTTTTATACTGTCCGGAGAAAATGCAGCAGTGGCCAGCGCTTTATATTTTTTGTCGCCGATTGTCGCAGTAACTATGCATCGTAAAAAACCCGGCTGGGTTAAAGTTCCTTCATCCTTAACCCGTGTATTTTTTGTACACATAGTATCTTTCGAAATGAACGGCGTCATCCTTTCCTGGGCAATTTCATAATGAAAAGGAATATTAGAAACCGGCTTGCCATCCCGGAGAACGGCTATTGAAAAAACAGCCCTTTCATCCATTTTATATTTCCAGTCGGTATGGTTCAGTGTGACGCTTATTGAAACATCGACCGATTTTACCTGTGCCGATATTCCAATGGCATTGCTGAGAAAAATCAGGACAAAAAATCCATACAAGAGAGGGCTATAATTTTTTTGCATCATTATTTCTATTTTAAACTTATCGATTTTTACAAATAATTTCTCTACTATAGCGGCTGTATATACACCGCGATTCCATTTCTTTCATTTATTGCAAACTCCAGCTTAGAAAGATAATCAATAGTACGCATGGTTATTTTTACATGAGTTGATGTATTCATTTCTGCATCATCTGTATAAATAATGGCTTTGTATTTTTTGTCTTTGTCTAAAAAATCACAGTCCCAATTTACTTTTCTTGAAGTAGTTCCATTTAAGGAACCAATGAACCAGCTATTGCCTTTTTTTCTGGCAATAGTTGCAAAGTTTTCCATGTCTCCTTCTAATACGCGGGTATCATCCCATGTTGTTGGCAACTTGTTATACCAGGCAAGTTCAGGCACTTCGTTTATCTCTCCTTCCTTTCCTGAATGTGGGGATCCTGCTGCAGGATTATCATACCAATATAAAAATTGTAACGGGCTGTAGATACAAACAGCTTTGGCCATCTGCGCCACATGCGATCCCATTTTATCGACCCTTGCGGTAAAATAACAATTGGTATTATCTGCGGCCCCTGCCAGCGAACGGGTAAATAATGTAGTGATTGTATGCTCGGTGAATGGGCTTTCTTCATCGCCCCTTATACCTTCCTGTGTTAATAAATTAGGATAAGTACGGGAATAGCCGGTAGGCCTGTATTCATCGTGAATATCTATCAACAATTTATATTGTGAAGCCTTACGAACTGCTTCGTGAAGCCACCTCGTAGATTGCTGCGAACCTACATCCACGAAGCCAAATTTAATTCCCTTAACGCCCCATGATTGATACAAGGGAAGGATGCTATCTAATTGTTGAGCTAAGGCTCTTTGATTCACATACAGGATAACGCCTACATGTTTTGTTTTACCAAAGCCAATTACTTCCTGCAGCGCCAAAGGACCTTTGGACCGGACGGGATCTAAGGTAACCGAAGTAGCATCCGAAGCATTATCAGTTTCCGGTCCATACCATCCTGCATCAAATTCGATATATTGAAGATGGTGACTGGCAGCAAAGTCAATGGAAGCCTTACCTCCTTTAGTAGTCAATGTAGACTCGCGAATCACTTTTCCCGGCTTGATCCAGGAAACATCTTTCAACGCATTTGGCGCATTCAGGTTTAGTATAAAATAATTATTTTCCAGAAGCCGGCCGGGTGAATCCGCGATCATAATATATCTCCATGGCGTGGAGAATGATGAACTATAAGTTGACTTTCCGTCCAAAGCGGCGACCAGCAGCAGGGAATCTTTTCCGGACCGGTCAAACTTCATTCGGGCATTATTTACGAGAGCTGCTTCACCGAGGGCAACATATCTGTCGCTATCCATTTTTATTACATAAGGCCTTTCACAACCGCTACCGGTCTGGCTAATCGAGCCTTTTTTATATTCAGCCTGTGCACGATGGGCAATCCAGGATGTGTAATCTTTATCAAACTGAAACCCTGTAAGCTCCCTCGAAATAGTAACCGCTTTGTTGGTATTAATCGTGTATTTAAAAGCCACTCCTTCATCATAAGCTCTGCATGTTATTGAGAATTGTCTTCCCGGCGCATTTGATTCTTTTAGTTGAATAAGCACTTCATTATAGTGATCAGGGTATTTATTTTTTTCTCCGTAAACCGGCTTCCACGTTGTATTAACTGTTTTTCTTTTAACGGATAATATTCGCAGGTTCGCTTGTAAAGCTTTTTGATTTTCAAATTCAAGTCCGAGCGGAGATTCACCAAGAATGGCCTGGCCTTTATTTTTGACAGAATAAAAAACAGCATTTTCTTTTTGCACATCAATTTTAAACGTAACTATCGTGTTTCCGTCCGGGCTTGAGATCGCCATATCCTGAGAATGAACTGCCAAACTTAAAAAGCATCCAAAAGTCAAAAGAGATAAATTAAACAATCGTTTCATTCGATAGGTAAGGTTTTAATGATAGTAAAATTGAGGCGGCTTATTTGAAAAACTCCCAGCCCTTTATCTTGTAGCGGCTTCCTTTGAAATTCCCTTTGCGCTTAGCTGAGCCTTTTCCATTGGCAACGCGTAACATTATGGTATTATAGATCCCCTTTTGAAAGTTATAAGTGATACCATCATCTTCAAACAGCGTAAATGGCTCAGCACTATTTCCGAAAACTTTGCACGTGATTTCAAAAACTGCTTTGTCATCCACAAAATTTAGTGGCACCGCCACAGGTATAATCGATCCATCTTTCACAAACAAGGGAAGTTTATTAGTGGCAATGTCAATCAAATAAGATTTTCCCCCGGAATATTTTTTTCTCGTATTGTAATCATACCAAATTCCCTCCGGAAAATAAACTGTGCGGCGACTGCTGTCCATTGTTGTAGGCGCTGCCATAATATTGGGTCCGATCATAAATTGATTATCTATCGTACGCACCGCTTTCTCATCCGGGTAATCCATTACAAGTGGCCGGAACGGAGGAATACCTTTCTTGTAATAATCAGCGAAAGCAGAATAGATATAGGGTATTAAAGACATACGCTCCTTAAATAATACACGGACTAATTTTTCAAGTTCATCTGCGTGGGGATGTTTAACATCTTTATTGTTAAGCTCACGGTTTAACTGGAACCAGGGGACATTTTTTAAAAACCATGAATCTACGACAGCCTGCGGAGCCATTAACATGGTCTGCAACCGGCGTATAAAATCTGTTTCCGATTTTGAATCACGCAATTCGGGCGACCATAACAATCCTCCAAAAGATGCCGTTGAGATCATGCTGATATAATCTTTGTGTCCGTAAATATCGCTGTACAAAACTGCCGGAAGAGATGAATTAAAAATATTGGAACTACGATAGTCAAAATAAGTGCGATGGTTCTTTTTCTTATAAATGTCAACCATGGTATTGGCATAAAGGGAACCGAATATTTGGTGCATCTGTTCGCCGTCTATGCCAGAAGGAAACTGTGTCATGTCAGGAAATCCCCAGGTAGCCTTTGCATCTACGATGTTTGAATTATCACATTCATCTAGTTTGAACGATGCGATGCCTTTATCAATCAAATTCTTCTCGTGGTAATCCGAAAAAACTGCGGCTGCTTTAGGATCTACAAAGTCAGGTACGAGTCCATTCCAAACCAGAAAGCTACCAGACATTTGTTTTAAACTATCATAAAAAGGCGCTGCCGGATTAACATAGGCATGTTCCCACAAATTGAGTCTGAAGTTTTGAGATTTCAATGTATCAATCATCGCAACTGGCCGTGGAAATTTATCGGACCAAACATAAGAACACGAATAGGCTTTTGAGTGCCAGCCCGGCTCAAGCCCCAGTACATCGCAGGGAATTTGATGATCACGAAAATAAGAACCCATCTTTAACACGGCTTCCTGGTCGAAGTCTCCTTTTACACGGTATTTAATACCGAGCCCCCACAAAGGGGGGATGGGACCGCCGCCGGAGAATAAATTATATCGCTGCACGCTTTCACGGAGAGTATTGCCTGTGAAAAAAAATACTTCGACACCCTTTGCAGAAGGTATGTCTATCCACATGCTTAATTTTTTTTCCGCAGCATTGGCGTATAGTTCTTCAGTAGAAAATTTGAGTGAATCCGATGTCTTCAGGTTGGTATTCCCTTGAGAAAGTTCTTTGTTAGTGCCACAAAGAAAAGTGATATAGCGTGACGAATTTACCAGCACACCATAACCTGCCGTAGAAACGTAAAATGGTTGTGGTGCGTGTGTAAATCCAATATCAGATACCGGATGGTCATTCACAATTGGGCGCTTCTTCAATCCACGTTGCCCGAATGTACCAATCTGCATTCCGAACCCATATAATTGTTCGTTGTCATTCAAAGGAATTCTAACCTGTACTCCCCGGCTGTTTACCTGCACTACGACATCTTCCAGGGAAAAAGGTAAAGGTGTTTCACTTAGTTGTTGCATTGCATCAACCCTCGGTTTTTCGGAGCAAAACTTGTAAGGAGAAAACTGATCGGGCTCGCCCATGCTTAACTTAATAACGCCCGGAGCAATAACCTGGAATTTTACCTGCGGTTGCTGTGCAAATGCATGGAATGTAATAATTGCTAAAAATAAGGACAGGCAAATTTTAATTTTCATAAAATTCTAAATATAAAAGATTTGTTTCCATTTCGATGGTAAGGCAAATAAGCTGGCTGCCTTGCCCCACGAAGCCATTTAGCATGAATGGATATTAGTTTCTATGAGCGCAAATACCTAATGGACTGAAAAAATTTCTCTTCTTAAAATTCTGCCGAAGTCATTAAAATAAATTTGCAACAGCAACCAGGTCGAAAAATAAAATAATTTCTGTATTCTATAGCGGATAAGGCTCATAGGGAGCTATCGAAGATACTGAATATGACGCCCTGTTATCAACTGCCGGAGCTTTTACGTCCATCGTAATTATATAATGCCCGTTCGCCTTTTTCGTAACAGATCTTACCATCACCAGTGCAAATGCCTCGTTTAAAACAGTTGTAGCAGTTTCCGTTGGTGAGGTATGATACCCCCAGCCAATAATAAATCCCTTATCCACATCGTTTACGCCGAAACCGGAACCGACGCGGCGATCCGCACTTATAAGGTTATAATCAGCGCCTTCCGGGGCAGGCCCAATTACTATTTTATCCATAAACTCTTCCAGGTCCGATTGCTTTGTAATGGCATCGAAAGCCTCGTTAGTAATGTAGTTTTTTGGTGACGAAAGATAACCATAAGAAAGGGTTGTAAAGCCAGCCAGGTAGTCTTTGGAAGCATTGTAATAAGATGAGGAAGCACCATAGGCATGGGGTGATATGGGCTTGGCGCCACCGCTATTGAGTAATACAAAATCTACACGGTCCTGTTTGGTTAATGCTTCGGCCTGGCCAAAGACAGGGTTGGGATCGTAAACTGAGAAAAAACACATATCGTCCGCAGGATCTGTAGACATCACAATATTGGTCAATGATTTTACATTCGCAGTTGTTGGCGTTACGCTTTTGATATCGATACTTCTTGAACTCAACTTGCCCGTTTTATCATAAATTGTAATTACTACCGCACTCAGTCCACGCCTAACCGGAACTGTAATGGTGGCATCAACCGATTTACCATTAAAGGGTATATCAATCGGGGGGCTAAAGACCAGCTTCAATTCGCTTGCCCGTTTATTTACCACAATATAGCTCGCGCTCTGGATGCCGGAATCGCTAGGGGTTGTAAATTTTATTGGAATCTTCAGGTCAGAATTTTCTTCGAGTGAAGCGTAAGAGTCCGGGACGCCTACTATATCTATCGGCGTCATAGGGGCTACATCTGCTTCAAACTTTTTACACGAAATAAAGACCAGGCACATGCATACGAAGCAACCAGTTGTATACATTATATTTCTATTTCTTTTCATAATTCCAGTTTTATTAAATTAAGTATTGAAGGCAATTATGCGAATAACCGCTGGATTATTTTTAATTATTTTGAGGAAACAAAACCAGGTAATTAGCATCAATTACTGATTGCGGAATTGGAAACAAATCATTCCGCAGAGAACTGTTATCGACTGTACTCGCACAAAGCGGATATCCGAATCGCTTTGTGCGTTCATTGTATAACTTTAAGCGGCAAAGTGTTAACGTTCGCAGTTCCTCTCCGTACAACTCCCGCCCTCTTTCGTCAAGTATATAATCAATGTCCACCTGTGATGGATCAACAGGCGTCGCGTTGGACCTTGCTCTTACGGTGTTGATATCGGCCGCAGCACTTGAAAGATTTCCAAGTTTCATATATGCTTCTGCCCTCAGCAAATAAGTTTCTGCAAGGCGGGCAACATAATAATCCATTACAAAAGTGTTGCTCGGGTCTATGGTATAATGCCAGTCGGATCCCATTTTCATAACTCTTGGATACCACCTTGCCATCGTATCATCCCTCGAAATCAGCCACTCATTGCGCACGGTATCGCCCGGATGCAACTGAACGGTAATACTCGTACCGTTAGCCAATGGAATAACCTGTGGAGCTGTCGGATAGTTCCTGCTTAGATCTGGCACATCCTGGTAAGTAAGATCAGGATTGGGCACCTTTAATACACGGTTAATATTCCATTCTGCATTACGTGTATCCCCGGCACCGGATTTATCCCACAAAGTGTACAGAAAATAACTTGTTGGCCTTACCCAGGCAACACCGCGGCCCATCCAATCGTAAGCAACTCCTTTGTATCCGAACCTTCCATTAAAACCCCAGAAGGCAGGCCAATACTGTCTTTCCTGGTCAGTACGTGTGGTTAAATAGCGACCCAGGCCACCGGTTCTAAATTTATCCAGGTGAATTATAAAGATTGATTCTTTGTTACCGCCCTGGTAGCTGAAATTAGTGGTACCATCTTCTGTTGTCATTTGAAACAAATCCCAGAATGCATCCTTACCTGGAACAGACGATCTATACCCAAAACGGTTGGTCATAAGATGATAAGTTCCGCCATCAATTACTTTGCTTGCGGCATCCACGGCATTTTGATACAGCGTTTTGTCTGAGCCGCCTTTTTCATCTGCAAGGGCAATATACATTTCAGAAAGAAAATGATATGCTGCGCCACTTACCAGCTTACCGACTTCGCCAGTTGTTGGAGGAAGATTTTCGGCAGCGAATTTAAAATCCTCAACACAAAGCGCATATACGTCTTCACGTTTGTCGCGGGTGTAGCCAAGGTTTGGCGCTTTTACCGGCTCTTTAAGAATTGGCATATCGCCCCACATTTCCGACAAAAAACGATAAGCATATCCCCTAAAAAAATGAGCTTCCGCCTGTATCTCCAGTTTATCTTTCTCGCTCACCCATTTCACATCGGGGTTTTCTGATTGTTGTAAAATGTTATTCGCATTGTTGATCATCTGGTACTGACGGTCAAAAAGCTCCTTCAACCAGCCAGCATTGCCATTCAGGTATGAATAATTAGTCCATACATTTTGCTCGTTCCAGCTAAAGTTTATATCCGCTCCTGAACCAAATTGAACAGTGTACGCATCTCCATCTTTATAAATGTAGTTATCACGTAATTGGAAATACAGATAGTTTAGCCCGGTTCTAAATTGAGCTGCATTTAAAAATGCATTATCAATCGTGAGAAAGTCTGCAGGCTTCTCCCGCAGAAAGGCATCATTTTTACAACTATTAAAAGAAGCGAAAGTGATTATTGCCAGGGTGATAAACGTTATTTTTTTCATTGCCATAATTTTAATTTTGTATGATTAACCAGCACCGTTAGAATGTTACGTTTAGTCCAAGCGTTACAATCTTAAAAACCGGGTAGCCGCTAATTTCCGCGAATTGTGTAGCCGTCTCAGGATCCAACCCCTCCCAACTGGAGAACGTAAGCAGGTTTTTCCCTGATGCAAAAACTTTCAAAGCTGAAACATGTGCTTTCTTTAATAAATTATCAGAGAATGTGTAAGACAAAGAGACATCCTGTAAGCGAACGAACTCGCGGGGCTTAGGAAAACCATAGTTATACGCTGAATTGTTATAGTTTGTACGGGTGACCGTGTTTGATGGGTTATCAGGTGTCCAATATGCTTTATTCAACCAGCTTGCCGCGTTTCCGCCATAGAGGGCATTGGGCAGATATGCATAAGAATTGTTTCCGACATAATAGTTATCACTTCCTCCTCCTGCGATATAATTTACCAGGAAGTAAAGTTCAAAATGCTTATAACTTAACGTATTTGAAAAAGTCATCGTGAAGTTAGGCTTCGTATATCCCACGATTGTCCGGTCATAGCTTGCATCAATTTTTCCGTCTCCATTCAGATCCTTAAATTTTATATCTCCTGGCTGTCCGCCATAAATTGCCATGTATTTTGCATCGTTTTTTTGGATAATACCGTCAAACACGTACGTATAAACAGCACCTAACGACTTACCGATAAACAATCCATTACTGACATCATCATCTTCCACACCGTTCTTGTCGGCGTCCAAACCATATAATTTCACTACTTTATTACGATTCACCCAAAAGTTAAATCCTGATCCCCAACTAAAATTCCTGGTAGTATAGTTGATCGAGTTTAATTGTAACTCAAAGCCCTTGTTATTTATCTTTCCGATATTATCTAACACGGTTGAATAACCGTTGATAATAGGAATTGAGCGACTGAGTAAAAGGTTTGTTGTATTTGAATTATAGATATTAAAAGTTCCGCTCAATACGTGATTGAAAATGGAGAAGTCGGCGCCAAAATTTAACGCAGTAGTTTTTTCCCAATCGAGATTTTTGTTAGCTAAATTATTAGCATACAACGCTCTTTGTGTGGTACCGCCTAATAAAATAACATTTGAGGAATTGATGGTTGGAAATGTCGCATAAGCTCCTACAGATGGATTTCCGTTTTCACCGAAAGAAAGCCTGAATTTCAAATTGTCAATAAATTTTAGATTGTCTTTTATAAAAGACTCCTGGCTTGCTGTCCAGGCCACGGCGCCCGCCCGGAATATGCCATACTTGTGTCCTTCTGCATAGCCTGAGTAGCCGTCTTGCCTTATAGATAAGCTTGCGTGATAGCGATTTTTATACACATAATTCAACCTTGCCATATAGGCCATTTGATATAGCTCATTAAAATTGGTGTTCACCTGGTAATTAGCTGAATTGCCTAACTCCAGGGAGTTTACGCCCAATACGCTGGTTCCCGCTCCGGAGAAATCCTTAGCGCTAATACTCATTGAACTATTTTTACGCCCCTGCCGCTCTGCTAAAAGGGTTACGTCGAAAGAGTGATCGCCGGTGATTAGCTTGTAATTAAGCAAATGATTTAAATACCAATCGGTGCGTGTAGAATTTGCTTTAGAACCGTTGGCTTCCACCAGGTGGATGGATGGGTCAATCAATTCGCTCAGGTTCATCGTATTGACAAACATGTTTTCGTCCTGGAAATGTGCAGAGTGCCCTTCCCAGCGATTCAATGAATAATTAAAAGTATAAGAAAGATTTTTTACCCAAGGCACATCAATGGTGGCAAATGCCGAACTCCTGTAATTTTGGTTTCTATCTTCATTATACTGCTGGGTATTCCAAAAAGGACTGGAGGTGGTTGTTTGCCCTTGTGGGTAACGCTCGTACTGGTTTGGAAAATTCTCAAAGCCCGGATTGGCAGATCCCCTGTCGTGTACATACAAATACCCGTAAGGTGCGTCTATGGTTCCCAACCTTAAATCAGCGGCTACCCCATCTGCATTTTTATCAGTTACCCCGAGGTTCACACCTATTTTTAGCCAATCGGTTATTTTGGATTCAATTTTTGCCAATGCAGAAAATTTATGAAATTGGTCGCCAAATACTATACCTTCCTGGTTTAAGTAATTTGCAGAAACATAATAATTAGAACGATTACTTTTACCTGATACGCTGGCGCCATAATTTTGCAAAACACCGACACGGGTAACTTCTTTAAACCAATCAATTGTATGGTTATCATTGTATGCTTCTAATTCATAAGGAGCAAAATTGGAATTGATGTCATATTCGGCATTGGGATTGTCTGCGAAAAACCGGTCTTTTTTCATTTGAAGATACCCTTCGGGGCTCAACATGTCTGGCCTGTTTGTATAGGTTTGCAGCCCCCCGGTTACATTGAATTGTACAGTGGGCTTCTCTGTTCTGCCGCGTTTGGTAGTTATTAAAACAACTCCATTTGCTGCCAGCGAACCGTAAATAGCGGTTGAGCTCGCATCTTTGAGTACATCAACTGTAGCTATATCCATTGGGTTTAGCTCATTGAAGCTGCCCAAAAAAATGACGCCATCCAAAATAACCAGCGGCTGATTGGATGCCCGAACAGAATTTTGCCCGCGAATATTAAATGATGGGTTACTACCTGCAGCAGTTACCGCGCCTATATCAAATCCTGGCATTGAACCTTTAAGTGCGTCTAACAGGTTTACGTTAGGAAGATTTTCTAATGGCGAATTTTCAAGCGTAATAGAGCTGATTGCACCCGTCAGGTCTTTCTTTTTCTGCGTTCCGTAACCAACAGATACTACCACATCGTCAAGCGATTGTATGGAGATGTCCAGCGGTATAGTAATGTCTGCAGTACCTGTGATGGTTACCAATGACTCAGAATATCCAACATAATTGACACGTAGCTGATCACCAACCGAGGCCTGGATCGAGAAAACACCTCCCGTACCGGCTGAGGTTCCACCAGGTTTTCCGACTACTGTAACAGTGGCTCCTGGCAACCCAAGCAGCGTTTGGCTGTTGACCACTTTTCCATGAACAACGATTTGTTGTGCAAAAGACTGGCAGCATATCATAAGCATACAGCCAACGATAATGAAAAGTTTTTTTGAAAATTGATTTCGTAGAATTGCAATGCTTGTCTTTATGCGGGAATCAAAATCAACATAATTAAAATAAGTAGTTGGGAAAGTTTTTTTCATGTTAAGCTAATTTTGAAGACGGTATTACCATTTTTCATTCTTTATTTAAAACCTACATAAAAAATGATCTGGTAAAAGTCGCGTTTATGAATAAAAAGTTATTCGGTTTAGAATTTGAATATGTAACAAAGCAATCTTTAAATCTCTCACAAAATTATTTGAAACCGATGTCTAAAAAAATGGCAAATACAACTTTCTTGATGGATAATATTACGATTTTACCTTTGTTCCTAAAGAATTTGAAGTGGAAATTTATTTTTTTCGCTCATAAGATACCCCGTTAACAGGCAGGCACGCCAGCCTGGATAACCAAGAACTCAGCCCGACATTAATTTTGCTTTAATATAATTTACAGTCACCCAAAACCCACCGGTTTTATTTTAAAAAGTATGAATTACAACAAATTTTGTTTTGAACTCATAACCTTTAGCAAGTTATCCTTTTGCCTATGGCTGCTATTACAACATTCCTAATTTTTTTATACAACTCACAGGTTTGTATTCAGGTAAAATTTCGAGCGTTGTTTGCAAAACCTTCAGGGTTCTGAAAGTTAGCCTCGTACAAGCAACAATCGTCTTTAATATATCTTCGCGTCGTTTCTGGAGTTTTCAAGGATTGTTTTATGATAACAATTAAATTTATTAATCTTTGACTGGAAAATTTAGACTTCCTTTCTCAACTCTTTATTAATCTAGCTGATTATCGAAAAGCGGGCATGGATTATAATTCAATATTTAGTATGTTGCTTAGTGGAGATGGAAAACAGTTTTCAACAGTAAATTATTATTTATTTGCCGGGGAGTTAATTAATAATGTTGTTCCATCTGTGGGAAGCAAAACAGAAAAGTGACGTTTATCAATTGCCCCGGAAAATTGTCCTCCTTCATGAGATGGATCGCTTATGTATATTTTTCCTTCACTTAAATAATAAGAGGCAGGGTTTATCAATTGAAATATTTACAGCCCATGGTAATTTTATTTTCCCCGGGGTATAAATCACAGCCATGATGGTGGATGCTTCAAAACTTATCGCCCGGCAAATGCTATCGTTCCGAAGAATTTTCCAGGATGGCTTTTTGGCAATTTCTCCGCTTTTTGCGGCGTGGCTGCATAAGCAACTGCATAGCCCTTACCTGATGTGTTTTTAGAATGAATAATAACGGGCATGAATAGACCATCCTTAAAAGGTTGTTCGATTCCGAGTAATTTATATCAGACCATCTGCCACAAACAAATGTGTCCACACTTTTATGCAAAATGATGTTTTTCTTCTTAATTTTTGGGTAAAAAAGGATTAGATCCTGGTGCCTTGGAAGGGTTGTTTTAGTTTCCGGAAAGATGAGGGTAAGTAGGATTAATGCGGGGAACAGTAAACTCCATCAGTCCTCGTCGGGCAGGCAACTTATAATTATGATTTGTATTTCCTGCTTTATACATTTGGCCTTATGCCTTTTGCATTCGCTCAGAACGAATTCGGGGAGAATTTTGTTTAGTGTTCCAGGAACATGGCGAAGAGAAATAATTAACACAACCAGGATTCGCAGGATGAAAGAAGATTTGGTTCTTTATATATCGTTCATGCCATCGCGGAGCAGAAAGGTTTTTTCCTCATTCGTGAAAACCAGGTAATTCCGGGCAAAAAAATCCTGCTAACTTTACTTAATGTAAGAGGCAACCAAAGTACTGACCCATACGATTAGATAATAAAAAAAAGTAAAAGCAGTTCAACTTGTTCTCTGCCGAAGAATTAATATTACATATCAGGGGCTGTAGCCTCAATAACCGTGATAGCCAGAAAAAAATTTTCAGCTCCTTTTACGGCTATGCAATGTTCGTGTGCCTGCGCTATACTAACAAGCAGGAAGATGCTGATGAAATACTCAACGATGGGTTTCTGAAAATTTTTAAAGAAATACACCACTTTACACCGGCATATTCTGACGTAATAAATTCTTTTAAAGGTTGGTTGCGCAAGATTATGATCTATACCGCCATTGACCATAACCGCAAATTTCATAAATATGATACTGCCACTTCTTTTAACGGGCTGGAAATAGAAGTAGCGGATTTAGATGAAAATGCCCTGGACAAAATTTCTTATGATGAAATTATTAAAGCGATCCGGAATTTATCGCCTTCTTACAGAATGATTTTAAACCTGTACATCATAGAAGGATTTACTCACGCTGAAATCGCCGGAAACCTGGGAATATCTGTCGGCACTTCCAAATCAAATCTTTCTAAAGCAAAAAAACAATTACAAAAAATATTATTTAATTCTCATCAAACAGTTTTGATAAAAAATGAAACCTGATAAATTAGATATTAAAATTCAGGAAGCCGCGGCGCAAAATGAACCCATATATAACGAACGGGCATGGAATGCTATGGAAAAATTACTGGATAAAGAAATGCCGCAAAAGAAAAAAGAGAAGCGAAGAATATTCTGGATATTTCTTTTACTGTTTGTTGTGACTGGTTCTTTATTACTGCTAAACCCTTCCAAAAAAAATAACCCGGAAAAAGGCCTATCGGCAAAAACGAATTTTGCCAGTGAAACAACAAATATCCATGATTCCATTTCTGGCGGCGTTGCAAACACAACTATTAAAGATGCAAATCAGAATACAATTCAACAATCACAGCCACCTGTACCCGAAATAATTAATAAACAATCTTTTTCTGAAAAATCAATTCAAAACTCAAAATTGCAAACAATAAAAAATGATATAACCACCAGTGAAAATGATGGAAGCATATACATTCAAAATAATTCAACAGAGAATAAGACCAGGATTGATAATAAAATTTTAAAACCTGATAAGAATGGCAAAACTGAACAGCAAAATATTTCGCAAAGCGCCGCTGAAACTGTAAAAAAAGATACACAATCGGATAAAAATGAGAGCATAATTAAAAGTGATAAATCTAATTCTTTAAAAAAAGAAAATGACAAAGATACTTCTCCTAAAAAAGCCTTTAATTCTAAAAGCAGTAATAAATTCATAAACTCTTTTGCAATAAATTTCTCAGCAGGGCCTGACGTAAGTGCCGTAAACATTGATGATATTGGAAAAATAAATCCCGTATTTGGCGCAGGCATAAGTTATAGCATCGGTAAAAGATGGAATCTAAGAACAGGCTTTTATGTTGAGAAAAAAGTATACGATTCAAAAGCAGCTAATTATCATCCGCCTGCCGGATTCTGGAATTATTATCCTGGCCTTAGCTATATCGATGCCAACTGTAAAGTGTTTGAAGTGCCGTTGATTATTAATTATAATTTCAGTAAAAAATCCACTCATTTTTGGTTTGTCTCCGCAGGCATTTCATCTTATTTCATGAAAAAAGAAAATTATTATTATACACCAAAAGACCCTTCAATTCAATATCCTTACGACAGCTATACTGTCAATAATAAAAACCGGCATTATTTTTCTTCGGCAAGATTATCGGGCGGCTACGAAAGAAAATTCAGTAAAACTATTTCTATCATTGCCGAACCGTATATCAACCTTCCATTAGCAGGTGTGGGGTATGGGAAAGTAAAACTTTACAGCACAGGCATTTTATTTACGTTGTGTGTAAAACCTTTCGCCAAAAAATAACCTGGAAAATGATAAAGCAAACATTTTTTCCATTTTTATTTTTCCTTAGGCAACCAACGCTTTACAGCTTACGATTATAAAAGGAGACATCCGTCTGATCAAGCTTTGTATGTTAGCCAGGGTAAAAAAGATCAGGCACTTTTCATTGGAACAACTGTTCATTTTTAATTGAGGGTCTATTTATTTATTTCACCATATTAAAATCAAAGGAAATGAAAAAAATTATGCTTCAGCCTTTAAATGGCTTCCTTATTTCATGTACTTTTTTATTGCTGCTTAGTAGCTGCAAAAAAAATGAATTTCCACCGCAATTATTAAATGGCTATCAGCAAACGAACCTAGTTTCGGATGTTGCCGGCTATGGTGCTGCACGGATTGACCCCAATCTTGTAAACCCGTGGGGAATTTCTTTTTCGCCCACCAGCCCTCTGTGGATCTCTGCCAATCATACCAGTGTGAGTGTTATTTATGACAAGGATGGGATGACAGTAATTCCGCCGGTTACCATTCAGGATGGCAATGGAGCGCCTACCGGCCAGGTATTTAACGGCACTAAAGGTTTTGTAATCGCGCAAAACGGAAATCCGGCGAAGTTTATTTTTGCCGGCGAAGATGGAACCATTACCGCATGGAATGGAGGAAGCGCTGCATTTCTCGTAGCAGACAGATCGAAAGAACAAGCAGTCTATAAAGGCCTTGTAATGGCTAATGATGGCACAGCAAATTTCCTATACGCAACGAATTTTAAGCAAAGTAAAATTGATGTTTTTGACAGCACCTTTACTTATGTTAGCGATAAGCCCTTTCGTGATCCTTCTATTCCTGGTGATTACGGCCCATTCAATATCAGGAACATTGATGGCAATTTATATGTTACGTATGCGAAGCATAAAGCACCGGATAATGAGGATGATCAGAAAGGGCCAGGCAATGGCTATATAGATATTTTTAGTACAGGTGGAAAGTTGATAAAACATTTTGCGGCGAGAGGCGCGCTTAATTCACCCTGGGGAATTGTGCCTTCAGTTCCTGGATTCTGCCCCATTCCCGATGCAATTCTTATCGGAAACTTTGGTGATGGACGCATCAATGTATATACTGCTGATGGCGATTTTATCGGCAGTCTCAAAGATAAGTGGGGACACGATATTATAATAGATGGATTATGGGCCATTGAAAACAATATTCACAATGCAGATCCCGAACAATTATATTTTACCGCCGGGCCGGCAGAAGAAAGCCATGGGCTTTTCGGCTATCTCAGTAAAAATAAAATTCAATAAGTCCTGTTCTATTTTCTATAACAGGGGCCTTTTCACAAGGGCCCCTTTTTAAAAACCAGGATCAGGCAGATTAATCGCAACGTTTCGTATAATTTCTTTTAGAAGAATAATTTAACCCCTTTGGCAGGTGTGCATTATTAAAGGTTACAACTTAGCCAAAATTCTAAATAAAGTTTTTGGCCAAAGTCTATAACTCCCGCTGATTCCCGGCTGCAATCTACCTAATCATTAAATAATACTTTCGTTTAGTCATAACCGTTATAAATAAAAAAGATTCCCAATACTTTTTTCATTTGTAACTACTTTTTGGAACATTATAATCATGCTAATAAATAAAATTGTTTGTGGCTTACTGAGTAAATTTTATTTTTTTTTGCTTCATAAACATTTCTTTCACATCCCAAAAGTCTTCAAAATATGCTCCTTTTCAGGCAACCAATTTCATAAACACTTCGATTTGATATATATCAGCAGGGTTATAAAACCAGGTTGATAAAAAACATTTATGCAAACCATATTTTAAACCTTAAATCCTTTTTATGAAACTTAAACAGTTTGTTCAGGTAATTATCATGAGTGTTATAATTGTCGCTTTTATTTCCTGTTCCAAATCCGGTACCGGATACCAGCAGCCTCCTGCAGGAGGCGGTAGTAATTCTACCAACATAAATATCTATAACATGGCGTTCCCTCCATCCACCACTGTAAAAAAAGGAACCGTAGTAAAATGGTACAACCAGGATGGTTATGCGCACACCGTTACTTCCGATGACGGGACAGCCTTCGACAGCGGAAACCTGGCAAGCGGAGCTACCTTCTCTTATACAGCCAGCACCGCAGGCACTTTCACCTACCATTGTAAGATACATTCAAATATGCAGGCCACTTTGGTAGTAACTCAATAGCAGCATCTTATAGGAACAGTTTTCAGAATGGCTTTTTCATTTGAAAGATTTTTATGGACAAAAAATTTAAAAGATACGCTCCTTTAATTTTTATTATTGTTATCACGATAGTCGTACTTATAGGTTATCTAATGTGGAATAAGCCGCATGAAAATATTAAAAATGCCATTGCCGTAAAAACCAGTGCCATTAAGCTTTACAATAGCCTTACCAATGATAGCGCTCATAAAAAAACACTTTTTATAAATAAGATTGTTGCGGTATCAGGCGAGGTAAAACAAGTATTAAAAAATCAACGAAATCAGCAGGTGATATTTTTAAAAACAAATATTAGCGATGGCTCTGTGAATTGCACCATGGAAGAAAATATAAAAAATATTAAAGCGGGCGACGTGGTTATTCTCAAAGGAATATGCCTCGGTTACATCGGTGGTGATAATGACCTCCAATTACCCGGAGATGTTTTCTTAATAAGATGCTATCGTTCGACCTAAAAATTTAATTATGCTAATTAGAAAAGTTATACTCTTCCTCGTAATTTGTATGGCCGCCAATTCACAAACAAAAGGCCAAATATATTTTACAAAAAACGGCAGCATCTCATTTTTTTCAAAAGCAATTCTCCAAAATATACAGGCAGATAACAATGAGGTCATCAGTATTTTAAATCTTCAGACGGGATCTTTACAATTCTCATTGCTCAATACAGCTTTTCATTTTCCCAAAGCAAAAATGGAAGAAGATTTTAATGAAGATTATATTGAAAGCAACTTATATCCCCGGTCAACATTTAAGGGAAGCATTGACAAAATTGATAAAATAGATTTCTCTCAAGATGGAACGTGGCAGGCAAATGTAACCGGCAATCTGATGATACATGGCGTTACAAAAAACATGTCAACCTTCGGTAAAATTATTATTAAGGAGGGAAAGATTTCTGCAAAGGGCTCATTTAAAATTTTATTAGAAGATTTTAATATTAAAATACCATCCATAGTATCCAATAAAATTTCAGAAAACATTGAAATAACCATTAATTGTAATTATGAAAAAAAATAGATTGCCTGGTATTGTGCATTTATTAAAATTCCTGCTGGCTATATTTCTGTTCGCGATTTGGTTTACAACAGAAACCAATGCTCAGGATACGGATAGCCTGGTAAATCAATTAGAAAATGAAACGCTTAGAAATAAAACGGTTTTCACTACGGCAACTTTTAAAACTACAAGAATTGTGGATGGTCAATCAGCAGAAAACTTACCCAAAAATGTTTTGGATGTAAGAATATCACATCGCTTCGGACCGTTGAGCAGTGGACTTTATAACTTTTTTGGTTTGGATAATGCAACTATGCGATTAGGTTTTGATTATGGAATTACTAATAATTTTATGGCTGGAATAGGCCACAGCACTTACCAAAAAACTTATGATGCTTTTATTAAAATAAAATTATTAAGCCAGTCAACCGGAGCCATCAATATGCCGGTTACTTTATCATTTGTGCCGGTGATTGCCATTAATACATTAAAGCAGTTCGATACAGTCAAAACAAAATTTAACGACAGGATATCACAGGTTTATCAAATACTGATTGCCCGCAAATTTTCTGAAGAGTTTGCCCTTCAGATTATGCCCACATTTATCCATGCGGATAAAATTTCTTTCAATCATATCACGCAAAATATCTTTGCGATTGGTATTGGTGGCCGCCACAGAATTTCTAAAAGAATTAATATTAATGGAGAATATTATTATCAATTACCTGGAACAAAAGAGCCAGGCTCACACAATGTATTATCCTTTGGCATTGACATCGGAACCGGCGGGCATGTATTCCAATTGCACTTTACCAATTCAAACGGCCTGACTGAAAAATCATTCATTTCTGAAACTACCGGACGATGGGACAAAAGCGACATATTATTCGGGTTCAATATTTCGAGGGTATTTCAGTTAAAGAAAAAGCATTCTTAGTACCTCATCTCTCACTGTGATGAACTTATATCCCTTTTCAAAAATTCTCAATCGAAAATAGGAATCATTATTATTTATTGGTTTACTATATGCCATGCAAGTTCTGTCAAAGATGAAGAGAAGCGAAAGTTTTATTGACTCTCAGGTAACGCCATAAAGGAGTTACCAAACTACTTTGTGCTGCTGTAACCAAAAAGAATGATGTGTGAAGTATTTTTACGGATATGGAGCGAGGGGCTTCGATAGTTCATTTGCACTAAGAGTGACAATCGCCGAAAGGTAAGATATTAAATGTAGTCCAAAAGAATAAATGATTTGTCAATTACACCCTACACATCTGATTGTTGAACAAGAAATTCAAAAGTTTATGTGGAAAGGAAAACATAAGATTTTAAACTTCGATGTCTCTGTGCCCGAAGATACTCCTGTGGGAAAATACATTACTGTTAAAGTGGATGATTAATTGCAGATATTATAATTGCAAATCTTAGATTAAGTTTAAAAATTAATTTAGATGGTTCAGAAAAAGAAATATTGATAAAAGGCAAACCGTATGAATCTGCTTTTGCGTTACACGCCAGCGAAGATAATGACCTGGTAATTGGCAGACTCTCGGAAATTGAACGAAACGGTGTAAAAATCTTTTGTGACGGCTTTCTTTAAAGCCAGTGGAATTATAGAATAACCGATTAAATATTGCAATAAGAGACAGTCAGGTTTTGTTCTGTTCTTCCAACGCTAAAAAGTCAGAATGGGTGGAATGGGAATGGAGAACCGCGCTGCAGCATAAAGGAATAGAAGGTATTGAGCCGCATCCTTTGGAAGACCCAATATCAGCGCCGCCTCCAGATGAATTAAAAGTTTTCACTTTGATGATAATATTTATACTTCAAAAATAGAAAAAATTGAATCCAAGCCCTTGACCGAATATTCCACTAAATTTTCCGTATATAACTTCAATTCTATTCATTTGTAACACACTGAATCAAGGCCAGGAATTCACTATTCAGCTACCTACTTAATCTGCTTCGAAGGTTTGTATCATTTTAAAGGAGTGTTTAAAGTGGTATTTGCCATCTTTACATCTTCGCCAGATATGGCTTCTACATATAACCTGTAATATTGAGGATTGAACGGAATTTTTAGCTCGATATATGGCTCATTATTGCCTACCTGATTGATGAACATAGTATTTCCATATCGATCCAGCCTTACGAGATACCATTCAAATTTAATATTCTTTTCATCATCACTGAAAAGCTTCCAGATGTCGCTATTTTTATCTTTATACACGATATGGTATAATAGTTTGTCATTAACAACCGTAAGTAGCGCAGGTTTTAAAATTCTTATTTCAGGTATTGGAGAAGGAATTTTGCGCTGATCTCCCCAAAAATTAGATACATCCCGGTACCATTGTTTCTTTCTACCTTGCAGATCAAGAAGTCCGTTCAGCTTTACATAATCTGTGGTTTCTATATCCTGCCATTGAGGTACAGTACCCGATTGGTGAATAGTTGGAATAAGGGGCCATAACCGCACGTCCACTTTACCCCATGACATTCCCTGTTCCAGCGATCCTGTAAGTAAAGCCGTATCTTTTACATTTACGGATAGCATATAAGTATTTATCTGCGGTATATGGCTTCTGTAATTATTAAACTGTTTTCGCCCATTTATGTCCCAATCTAAATCCATGATAATTGGCCTTACGGTATCTACTTTTCGTATCTCCCTGCAGACATCCTCTAACCAGGCAATATATTTTTGCTCATAGTAATAGTAATCTGGCTTATAGGTTTGACTGGCAAGATCATGCAATACATCATCGCCGAGGTTCCATGCTGTAATATATTTTTTATGCAGATTTTTTCTTATTAACCGGAGTATCTTTTCCTTCTGCTGCTTCATTTGTTGGTTATCATCAATTACTTCCGGGGTGACCAAAAACCAGAAGCGAACTATTAAATTCATTTTACCTGATATCAGCGCTTTACTCAAATCTCCATCATATATGCCGGGCATCGTTCTTTCTACTGTGTTGGCACCAATCTTTTTCATAGCTTCTACATCATCTTCAATTATTTTCAATCCCAGTGTGTGCCTGTTTCTGAACCAGTCATATCCTTTGTTATAGACAATACTCCTGACCGGAAAAGGTAGCTTTTGCAATTCGGGGTGAGCATAAGTCTTTTGCCAAATTATTTTATCGACGTCTATTGGCATACTTTTTCCCGGTGAATTAGCAAGCATAGTATAATCATCAGGATTAACAAGTATTGATCTTATCTCTTTGAACGCAGTATCAAGCGTTTTCCAGGTTTTATCCCACCATTTTAACCTGTTCACTGAAGAACCTACTGTTTGGGTCAACATAACCGGCAAGCCTGATTGAAAAAGTTGCAAAGAATGGTATGGCCGGTAAAGAGTATCGAAGCTATGCAGATCACTTTCCATGGCATGCCGGTTCGTGTCCAGTATATTTACCCCAAGCCAGTCCACAAAATTTTCCCCTGGAAAGTAATCGTTAGCTGTTGCAGCATTGGGTGGATTCCATATCCATATTACCTTGTCGGCTCCTGCCTCGTCAAATTTTCGATGAACATACTGCCATGCCGCTTTAAAATCATCAGGCTTACAGCCTGAATAGGAAAACAGGGAATGCCTGTCAGCGGTATTTTCATTTATAAAACGTAAGAATACGGGTTTGTTCAAATGAGCAACTTGCGTGGCGAATGAAGAAATCAATTTATCATATTTACCCTTCAGAATGTCCCGCTTATCTTGACTATTCTTTAACCCGGAATCGCCTTTCTGCCATGGGTTCCAAACAATAAGAGGTATAGCATGGTACCTGTAGACCTGCTGCAAATAATTTGTATCAAGAATATTAGATTCATTTGCGTTCGCGGCAATTTCAGATGAAACGATAGCTATATCCTTGCTTCTATCCGCTATGGCAAAAATTTTATTCTCCTTTCCAACATCTTTACTGCCAACCTGATGTAATCCACGGTAAAAAACCTGCAACCCCTTCAAAGGCTTTGGTAAAAATTGTGGAAGTTGCTGCTTCTTCCAAAAGGCAAATCCGAAAAAAAGGATAACTAAAACAGAAAGTCCCAATGAATACCTTCTTAGAAAACCATGAGTTTTAATAATAAGCCAGGTATTTTTTCTCAATGTCATAGCCAAACTGCTTATCCTGCTCTCTTTCCTAATATACCCCGAAATCGATAAGTTAAAAACCATAAAACAAATCTGCATGCCAGCCAGGGCGGCCATAAATATTGTATAGGGATTAAAATCTTCCAGCAAGCCATATATTATTGCCGCCAATGAAATTGCTGCTATAAGTATATTTGGCACATTCAGTAATAAGGGTAAAGGTTCATTATCGTTTTTGGGAGTCGGTATATATGGAACCTTTTTACGAAGCAGCGTATAAACAATACCCACCGAATGTATCCACCAGGCGCCTATTTGAAGAATGCCTCCAACTACATGAAAACCTCTTTCTTTTTCATCCGGCAGCCACTTTTGGGCATAGTGCCTGATAAGCATACTCATGGAGAATAAAGGAAAAGCTGCCAGGAAGAAACTAAGCACGTCCATCTTTAGAGGGACATAGCCTGTAAAGAGAGAAATTACCGGTATTAAAAAATTAATGAAAAAGATCAGGCCGCTGAGATAGTGAAATGGCAGTGTGAAATAATGAATTTTTTGCCTCCACGTAAATTTAGAAAATAGCTTCGGATAAGTAACGAAAAAGAGTTCCCAGGTTCCCCTGCTCCACTTTAATTGCTGTTTATAATAGGACGACAAGGTTGCCGGTACCAATCCCCGTGTTAAAATAGCCGGTACATAGATAGAGTGCCATCCTTCGGCATGCAACTTCATTGCCGTATGCATATCTTCTGCAAGTCCGCTTGCATGGCCACCTATTGAGTCAAGTGCTGTTCTGCGAAAGGTACAATTGGCACCAATAGCCTGTACTGTACCGTACTTGTGCATGCTCATCATCATAGGTCCATAGAAGGGGTATGTTTGTTGTGCGGCGCCCTTAGCCACCAAACTTTCTTCCTGGTTATAATAAGCCTGTACTATTTGTACAAAACCCACTGAAGGATCATCAAAATAAGCTACCACTTCATCTAAAAAACGTGATGTCGGAACATGGTCGGGATCAAGCACAACACATAGCTCTCCGCTCGCAAACTGTAATGCATTATTGATGTTGCCCGCTTTAGCATCTTTCTTATCGATTCTGGTAACGTGATTGACGCCTAACCGCAAACACAATTGTTTCACCATATTATCGTCAGCTTCATCGCAGCACCAGGCAGTGTGTGGGTAACTAATATTTTGTATGGCCGTCAACGTTTGTTCCAGCATATCAAAAGGTTCACCGGCACAATAAGTAGTTAAAATATCTACAGTGTACTTTTTCCGGCCATCAGGTTTTTTACCAGATGAAATTGAAAAATAATGATACCATTCATGCAGGTATTTCATGGAATAGTATACCATGGTTATCACTAATAAAATATATAACGGGAAATAGCTGACCGCTTTGCTCTGAAACAAGGCGTACAACAAAAATCCCATGGAGATAAGCCCCACAAGAATCATCAGGCGAAGGGCTTTTTGCTCTTTTGGCGACGGAGATTGTACAGGATTAATTTTAAATTCCATTAATGTACTACATAAATCGGAATATTGGCTGTTGCAAAATATCCCTTTGAGTTAGAAACAGTTATAAATACGCGATATGGCCCCTCCTTTTGTGGTGCCCTAAAATCAGTATCAGCCAACGTACTATCAGCAAATAATCCCACTTCTGACGGAGGGCCGTTTGGATAGTCCCAGTCTTCTCTATACATTTCCCACTTATACCGAAGGGTGTCCAAAAGTTTTGATGGCTCCATTTGTATTGCAGCATGATGTATGGATTCGCTGGTTATAATAATATTATTTTTTCCACCGAAATTATCTATTAACATAGACTTGATCTTTGGAGAAAGATGTGGTGTAGTGGTATCTTTCCAGCAATCATTCAATGTTTCTTTAATTTCATTTGGATAACCATTTTCGCTGAAGATACTAAACCAGCTTCGCGTGTACTCCTGCCGGTGGCCCCAAAAGAAAACCAGGGATCCCATAAATCGCGGATCTTTTAGTGGCATATAATTAGTATAAAACTCGTAAAAAAGCTGCGCTTTTGTAGTGCTTGAATATTCTATAGGTGCCTTCCACGCTGTCATAGGTGCTTCCCAGCCACCTTCCGGGGCCCATTCGCCTATAAGGTAAGGACCATCCCAAAGCCATTTAGTACGTTCAAGATTATGCTTCATAATCTTTACACTGTTATAAATATTCATTGAATAAAAATCAAGAGCAGGCATCCGCCATTGCAACGTGAAGATCTCACCTACTGTTATGTTCAAAACAGAAGTAGATACGGGATGGTTTGGGTCAATGTTATGAATGCTATCAAGAATCTTATTATAGGTTTTATAAAATGGTCCCGGTGTGAACGACAAAGGAAGTGTAATTTCATTTCCAAGGCACCATGCCAACAAACAGGGATTATCTTTATATCTCTTAACAATAGCTATATAAGCGTTGTAAAAATCTTCCACATCTTTTTTATTATCATAAAAACCTGTGAGTGATCCTGGTAAATCTAGTCCTATTATAACGGAAACCTTGTATAGTGCAGCTTCTTTGAAAACACGTTCCAATTTGGATGTGTCCCAGCACATGATGGTATTCCCCCCAGATTCAGACAGTTCTTTAATATGATTTACGCCAGATCCACCTTTTACAAGAAAAGGTTTCCCGTCCTTATAAAACCCGTACTTCCCATTTTTCTTTTCTATAATTACCTTACGCGGTCCTTTATACGTACTGGTACTTTGCGGCCCCAGGTTAATATAAAAAAATCCCATTAGAACTGATACGGACACACCAAAAATCAACAGCATCATGATCATTAAGATGGTTAATCCTTTTAAAAGTTTTGGCCGCTTAGTGGGGGTCATATTCAACTAAAAACTTTAATTATATAATGCACTTTTTTAAGAGCAAACGAAAATATGTTAAAACTACGGTGTTGCAATTGTTAAAAATTATAATACTTTACCCACAAAGGGGAATTTTTATTTTGAGACTTTTTTCCAATTTTGGCCTTCCTTTCTTCGCGAATACCGGCTTAAAGCATACTGGTTAGAACTTGGAACAAGCGACTTCAATTTACTAAACGGCTTTTCAATAAGATTCCATGATATCATAGCTGCAGTTATCGTTAAAACACTATAAATGACAAAGCAAACAGTATCAGAACTAATAATTCTGTCAAATAACCTGATAGCTTCCTTGTGTTCTATAAAAAAGGATGGAAAAAGGCCGTCTAATTTTCCATAGATTATATTAAAAAACCTCCAAAACAATACCGGTATCAATAGATGCCACAGGTAAATCCCATAACTTATTTTGCCGAGATATATTACCGTGCGGTTCTCTAGGAATTTTCCAAAGTAGTTTTTATAACCTTTAATAGCACCTTCAATGATTTTCATGGCAAACACTGCATATAAAAAACGGTTATAAACAAAAGAAAAATAGTAGGATTTGGTTATAATAATTGTCAGACAAATCGGAATTCCGGTATAAAAAATTACATTAAAACATTTGGTAATAAACCGGCGTTCTTTTTCAGTAGCTACCGTGTGCTTATAAGCCAGTATTCCCCCAACAGCAAAAGCGTTAATATTGAAACGGGTAAGAATATCAAGCGGCACGGGAAAAAGTGCCTGATAAGAAAATAGTTTTATTAAGATGCCAACGATTATAACTCCCATGAAAGCTTTGAGAAGGTATCGTTGCGGTATAAAGATTATAAAGAAGGGCCATAGAAGATAAAACTGTTCTTCCACATCTAATGTCCAGAAGTGTGAAGTAGTGTGAGGCCAATATTGGGCTTTAACCAGGTGTAAATTAGTAAAATATAAGAAGTAGGACGCAGCATTATTTCTTACTTCGGCCCCGATTACCGGCAATAGAATACAAACAAAAAGAACGAAATAATACAATGGAAATATCCTGATCGCGCGTCTGAACAAAAAACTTGCAATTACCTTGTGTGTTGGAATTTGGAATTGGGTACCTTTCATCTTCGCAGAAAATAATATGCGGGTAATTAAATAACCGCTTAAGACAAAGAAGAAATTAACCATGCCTCCCAGAAAAAAGCTGCGTTGCATTTCGGATATTGCAGGAATCCAATGATAGGATGCTACAAATAACACTGCGCAAAACCGAAGCCCGTCGAATTGAGGATTATATGTAAGTGGTTTGACCTTGACATTCATAGCGATATCAACATTAACGATAGGAAATGATGGAAATTGCATGCTATTTAGTTACTTCAATAATTTTTGCATAACTCCCGTATCATAAGGTTATAACAAATGTATTGCATCCTGCTTGCCCGGATGGTGGCGGAAGATACACCTGTGCTAACAAATAAACAATTATCTCTATTTTCTCTTCTCATCGCAAATTTCTTTTCCCGATGTTGGCGTTAAGCGTTAGGCTTGGTAGCGATGGCCTACCGGCTGATTCATTATTCCCCGAAATATCCCTCAATACAGATATTAATTAAATCAGTAAAATAACAATTATTGTTCATTTCCAAAGATCTACGTCATCTTTTTCAAATTTGAACTTTATGCTTATCAGGACGTTGCGTTAACGATATCTGATTTTATTTCTTTGGTTCTTAATCAACCGTTAAAGCGCAAAGTCCACATTGGTTTTCCACTTATATAAAATCATTCACAAAGTGAAACGTTGCTGAGACGAAATAAGAATCGATGCTAAAAGTTTGTTTACTGTAAAAACACAAATTTTCTATACATTTATCGCAGTTATGCTTTTAGAAAGGATATCATTCAAAAATGCGCCGCCTGTTTTATTTAGCCGTCTTGGTGCTAAATTAAAAAAGTCAATTAAAGCGTGGCTTGCGGACAGAGAGTTTTCTTTACCTCAAAACATTCCATTCATAATTTTAAACAATATCTATTTTAAGAATTAAAAACTATTCTTTAATGAAAAAAACAATTACACTTATTGCCTTGATAATTTTTGCCGGACAGGCGTTCGCGCAGTCACAGGAGCCACCTGAGTTATGGGAAAATGAAAAAGAAAATGAAGTCAACAGGGAGCCGATGCACGCTACCTTTTTTGCTTATGAAAATAAAGACCTGGCGCTTAAAGATGACCGGTCTGGGTCAAAAGATTTTCAATCCCTAAACGGAGATTGGAAATTTAAATGGGTAGATAAGCCTGCTGACAAGCCTTTGGGATTTTGGAAAACAGATTTTAATGACAGCCATTGGGTAAATTTCCCTGTGCCCGCTTCGTGGGAATTGAATGGATATGGTATTCCAATTTATACCAATATCAAATACGATTTTATGTATTTGATAAAACCGAATCCGCCGCAAGTACCTCATCAATATAATCCTGTTGGTTCTTATCGCAGGGAAATTATGGTGAATAAAGATTGGGACGGAAAAGATATTTATATCCAGTTTGGCGCGGTACGTTCTTGTTTTTATTTATGGATAAACGGCCAGTGGGTGGGTTATAGCGAAGACAGTAAACTTCCTGCTGAATTTAATATTACCAAATATCTGAAGCCTGGCCAGAAGAATTTGATTGCTTTCCAGGTGATTCGCTGGAGCGATGGAAGCTACATTGAAGATCAGGATATGTGGCGGCTTGCCGGGGTTGACCGGGATGTATTTATGTATGCACGAAATCCGGTTCATATCCGTGATGTGCAAATCATTCCTGATCTTGACAATAATTACAAGAACGGCCAATTGAATATCAGCCTTGATTTTTTAAAGAATAATGATGCAGCATTAAAAAACTATAAAGCGTCATTCGAATTGTTGGATGGAAATGGTAAAAAAATTAAAACCACTTCTGTCTCGTTGAAGGATTCAAATAAATATAAAAATATTGTCATCAAATTAAAAAATCCCAATAAGTGGACTGCTGAAACCCCTTACCAATACACGGTTCTGACGACTTTAAAAGATAAGAGTGGAAAAGTGATGGAAGTAATTCCGCAAAAAACAGGATTCAGAAAAGTGGAAATTAAAAATGGAGCTTTGTATGTAAACGGCAAAGCGATTTTGATAAAAGGTACCAACCGTCATGAAATGGATCCGATAACTGGTCAGGTAATCAGCAAAGAGCGAATGGAACAGGATGTCAGGATCATGAAAGAAAACAACATCAATGCGGTAAGGACTTCGCATTATCCTAACGATCCTTATTGGTACAAACTATGTGATAAATACGGATTGTATGTGGTGGATGAAGCCGATTTGGAATCGCATGGAATGGGCTTTGGTGCTAATTCTTTGTCTAGAAAACCGGATTGGTTTCTTCAACATTTTCAACGCGATTCAAGAGCCGTTGAGCGGGATAAAAATCATGTAAGCGTAATCGTTTGGTCGATGGGAAATGAAGCGGGAATGGGCGTAAATTTCGAGAAATGTTATGAATGGATCAAGCATCGCGATCCATCGCGCCCTGTAGAATATGAGCCGGCGAGCGCTACTGATTTTTCTGATATTTATTGCCCGATGTATCCATCGCCGGATAATATGGTGCATCATGTGAAATATGATACCGCCAGCAATAATAAGCCTTTCATTTTGGTGGAATATGCCCATGCCATGGGAAACACGGATGGGAATTTTAATGATTACTGGGATACGATTAGAAAATATTATCCAAAAATGCAGGGCGGTTATATCTGGGATTTTGTTGACCAGGCTTTTCAAAAAATAACTGATCGCGGAGATACCATTTGGGCGTATGGCGGAGATTACGGAGTAGATATGCCAAGTGATGAGAATTTTAATTGCAACGGGCTTGTTTTGCCTGATCGTACTTTAAATCCGCAAATGCTGGAAGTGAAAAAAATATATCAGAATATTTTCACTTTCCCTGCTGATCTGATGGCTGGTAAAATAAAAGTCTATAATGATAACTTCTTTAAAAATATCGACGATGTTTATATGGATTGGGAATTAGTGGCAGATGGTAAAGTGATACAAAAAGGAAAGTACGATAAATTAAATGTTTTGCCTCATGATACGGCGCTGGTGGATTTACAATATAAATTGCCGCGTATGGGTTACAAAGAAATTTTTCTTAACGTTTATTATAAAAATAAAAAAAGCGAAGGCATCCTGCCTGCTGATTGGGAAATTGCCAAAGACCAGTTGGTGCTTTATAGCCATATCGATGAGCAAAAAACAAGCTTGCCTAAGTCAAGCGATTTGCGTGTGCACCTCACCGATAGTATGATCAATTTTAGTAACAGCAATGTAAAATTCGCTTTCAGCCGCAATGATGGACTATTAAATCAATACATTGTTGGCGGAAATAATTTTATCAAAGAGGGGTATAATCTAAAACCTAATTTCTGGCGGCCGCCAACGGACAATGATTTTGGAGCTGGCCTTCAAAAAATAATGATCGATTGGAAAAGAGCTTCTCATAATTATGTGTTGCTTGGATTTGATATTGATTCATCCAATCCGCGGAACATCAGGTTCAACACTCATTTGTCTTTGCCAGATGTGTATGCTTATCTGGATATCAATTACCAGTTGAATGGTGAGGGCATTATAAAAGTAACTGAATCTATGCATACGGATTCTTCTCAAAAAGAACCGATGATGTTTAAATTTGGAATGCAAATGATGTTGCCAAAAGAATATAGCCAGATGGAATGGTATGGCCGTGGCCCTTCAGAAAATTATTGGGATCGGAAAGATGCAGCTTTTGTAGGCGTGTACAATCAATCTGTTGACGAGCAATTCCATCCTTACGTAAGGCCGCAGGAGACGGGAAATAAAACTGATGTGCGCTGGGTAAAATTAACTGATAATAATGGCCGTGGCCTGATGATACAAGGGGATACCGTATTGAATGTTTCTGCGCGCCATTTTCTCGATGAAGATCTGGATGAAGGCTTGGAAAAACACAACCGCCATTCAGGCGAGCTGAAAAAAAGAGATTTGACAACCCTGAGCATCGACCTGGAACAGACCGGGCTTGGCGGAATAAATTCATGGGGAACCTGGCCATTGAAGCAATACAGGATGGAATACAAAGATTACAGTTATTCTTTTATGATCACCCCGGTTAAATAGTAACCGGTACCGAAGGTCAGGCCCGGTTACAGAAAGTTAACCGTGGCCTGGTGTCAAGGCATAACAGTCACCAGTAAACGAATAAATAAACTGATTTTTTATTTTTGGTGTTTTCAAATTTCAAAAGTTAATGAGAATAAATTTTATAAGACCGTTGTTTAAGTTAGCAACGGTCTTATTTTTAATTTCATTTTGTATTTTTTCCTGCAGGCAAACAGATAAATATGAAACATGGCAGGCTTATGGCGGCAATAAAAAGAACAATCACTATTCTTCATTGTCCCAAATCGATACCGGAAATGTAGCGAACTTAAAAGTTGCATGGACCTATCATACTAACGATGCCGACAGCATGACGCAAATACAGGTAAATTCTATCGTAGTTGATTCTGTTCTGTATGGCGTTTCTCCCAGGCTAAAATTATTTGCATTGAATGCCGGAACAGGAAAACAGGAATGGGTTTACGATCCTTTAAAAGATATTTCAGGAAACGCTGATAATAAAAAAATTTCATTCGGTATGAATGTTTGCCGTGGCGTGGCTTATTACACTGATGAAAAGGAAGACAAAAGGATTTTTTATTCGGCCGGTGGAAAATTGTATTGCATTAATGCTGTCACAGGAATTCCCGAAAGATCATTTGGCGACAGTGGAAAAATTGATTTACATAACGATTTGGGAGAAAACGCCTCTGATCTTTATGTGGCCTCAACTACGCCGGGAATTATATATAAGGATATGATAATTATCGGCGCAAGAGTTTCAGAAGATGCGGGGGCTGCTCCGGGGCATATCCGTGCGTATGATGTTCATACAGGAAAACTTCGCTGGATATTTCATACCATTCCCCAGCCCGGAGAATTTGGTTATGATACATGGGATGATAAAGATGCGTGGAAACATACTGGCGGTGCTAACACATGGGCGGGTTTTAGTTTGGATGAAAAGCGCGGAATCTTATTCGCGCCAACCGGTTCTGCTTCTTATGATTTTTATGGTGGAAAAAGAACGGGTGATAACTTGTTTGCCAATTCGGTGATAGCATTGGATGCCGCTACAGGCAAAAGGATCTGGCATTTTCAAACGGTGCATCACGATGTTTGGGACCGCGATCTTCCTTCTGCGCCTATTTTAATTAATATAAAAAAAGATGGGAAAAATATTGACGCATTAGCGCAAATAACCAAGAGCGGTTTTATCTTTTTATTGGACAGGCAAACCGGTAAGCCTCTTTACCCTGTGAATGAAATTCCTGTTCCCACACAAAGTGAATTGATCGGGGAAAAATTGTCACCAACGCAACCTGTTCCCACATTTCCAAAACCCTTTGCCAGGCAGGCTCCCATAACAGAAAATGATCTAAACAATCTTGTTCCAGATTCTTCTTACCAGGATATTAAAAAGAAATTAGCAGGTTACAAAACCGGCAACATTTTTACGCCGCCATCAAAAGAAGGAACGATAATTTTTCCCGGCTTCGATGGAGGAGGAGAGTGGGGCGGCGCGGCATACGATCCTACGACTTCAGTAATTTACGTAAATGGAAGTGAAATGCCATGGATACTGACGATGGTGGATGTGAAACCAAAAACCAAAACGCAGGAAACTAACCTGCAGGCCGGACAACGAATTTATCATTCTACCTGCATGGCTTGTCACGGAACACAAAGACAGGGGAGTGGAAATTATCCTTCATTAATTGGCGTAAATAAAAGATATGATGAACAACAATTTGATGCGCTGGTTACATCAGGACGCAGGATGATGCCTGCATTTAATCAATTTTCTTCTACCGAAATAAAAGCGTTGGCCTCATTTATTTTGGATGATAAAAAAGAACAGCATAAAATTTTTGCTGAGCCTCAAAAAGAAGAAGATCCATGGACTAATCTGTCCTATACTTCTACAGGATATAATAAATTTTTAACCAAAGAAGGATATCCTGCGATAAAGCCGCCGTGGGGATTTTTGAATGCGATCAATTTAAATACCGGCGAATTTTTATGGAAAGATACTTTGGGAGATTATCCTGAACTGAAAGCAAAAGGAATTCATTCCGGAACCCAAAATTATGGAGGCTCCGTAGTAACAGCCGGCGGATTGGTTTTTATTGCGGCTACCAGCGATGCAACAATTCGCGCATTTAATAAAAGAACGGGCGAACTATTGTGGGAAGCGGATTTGCCGGCATCGGGATTTGCTACTCCTTCGGTGTATGAAGTAAACGGCAAAGAGTTTTTGGTGATTGCCTGTGGAGGCGGAAAGTTGGATATGCCGTCCGGCGATGCGTATGTGGCTTTTGCATTGCCTGACTAACGGGTAATAGTAAACGAAGAAATCCTGCATATTTTCATTTTGTATAACAGCAATGCATAAACGTAATATATTTTAATACCAATAAATTTTAATGAATGAAAAAAATACTTTTCCTTTTAACTTCTGTTTTCTTTTCCCTTACTTATTTTTCAGCAGCAGCCTATTTGAGGTTGCCCGATATTTTTTCAGATAATATGGTTTTGGAACAACAAACCACCATTCAGTTTCATGGCTGGTCAAATCCCGGACAAAAGATCAGCGTGGTAACAAGTTGGAATGGCGATACGCTCAAAACTTCTACTTTATCCGATGCAGCCTGGGCAGTTGATTTACAAACACCAAAAGCCGGAGGCCCTTACCAGGTAACAATTATAGGCGATAGCACTATCACCATTCATAATGTTTTGGTTGGCGACATCTGGATTTGCACGGGACAATCAAATATGGAATTCAGTACAGACTGGCACAAAGATTATTATCAGAAAGAGGTAGAAAATGCCAACCATCCGGAAATTCGTTTTTTTCATATTCAGAAACTTTCTGCGCCTTATCCTCAACAGGAAGTTCGTGGAAAATGGGAAGTGTGTTCTCCTTCAACAATGCATTCTTTCAGCGCTGCAGGATATTTTTTTGGAAGAACCATTAATGAAAATATTCATCAACCGGTGGGATTGATTGAATCTTGCTGGGGAGGCACGCCTGTGCAATCTTGGACTCCCATTGAAGTTTTTAATAATAGTGAAAAGCTTGCCACCTCTGCTGCGATGCTTACTCCGGTTCCATGGTGCCCTATCCGCCCGGCCGTAACTTACAATGCAATGATAGCGCCGGTTACAGGCTTCCCGATAAAAGGCGCTATTTGGTACCAGGGCGAAACAAACACCACTAATCCCGACACTTATGAAGAAACATTCAACGCCATGATCGATTCATGGCGGCAACTATGGAAAGAAAAGTTTCCTTTTTATTTTGTTCAGATTGCTCCGTTTAATTATGGAAAAGGAGATAAAGGGGCGTTAGTAAGAGAGCAGCAATTAAAAGCATATCGAAATATCCCAAATACCGGAATGGTAGTAGTTACCGACATCACAGGTGATACCAATAATATTCATCCCATCAATAAGATCGATGTAGGTAAAAGGCTTGCCGGATGGGCGCTTGCGAATACTTATGGTAAAAATAATATCGTCTTTTCCGGACCGTTATTCCGCTCTATGGAAGTGAAAGCAAATAAAGCTATTATTTATTTTGATTTTGCAAAGGAAGGTTTAATTAAAAAGGGAGATCAACTAACTGATTTTATGATTGCCGGCGCGGATAAGAAATTTGTTCCTGCAAAGGCAATTATCCAGGACAGCGTCGTTGTTGTATCAAACCCGTCTGTGCCACAACCTATAGCGGTTAGAATGGGTTTTACCAACACAGCTATCCCCAATCTTTTCAATAAATCAGGCCTTCCTGCTTCGCCATTCAGAACGGATGACTGGGAAGTAAAATAAAAATGACAAAAGAATTACATAGTGTAAGCTTGAAGAAAGAAGATGGATGTAAATGGAAAAAAAATCTGACGTAATTTTGTAAGCAGAAGCGGATTTGACATTTAAGAACTACTTTAAAATAATTATTATGAGCCACGATTGGAATCCCTATGAAGGCGATGATGCGGAACCCCTTGAGAAGCCGGCAAAAGCATGGAATTTTGATTATCGCAATCAAAGTTATTACTTAGGCAAAATCAATGAGTCTGGCAACAATGATCCGGATATGCGTTATTATACAGATGGCGTAACCGGCCGTTATTACCGCAAGGGTGAAGTTGTTCCTGGTGAGAAACCTCCTGTAATAGCTCAAAAACCTTTTATTAATAATGCACATGAAGGAGTAAGAAAAAGAAATTTTAGTTTTTCATTGCCTGAAATATTAAAAAAGAAGAAGTAAGAAATCCTGGTTAAATCAAAATACATAACCGGAAATTCTATGTTGAATTTCCGGTTTTTTTTATAATGAAGCAATCTGCCTGGCAGCAGACAAACAAATTTGTTTGATTTTTATTTGACCATTTGAGCCAATTCATCCCATTCAGAAGAATTTTAATTCACAAGCTTTAGGTTATTTTTTTTGATAAACTCATAAAGGAAATTGAATAAAAACAATCGCCCGTCATGAAAATGTAATACCTGTTTTAAGGCTTTTTTTTTATTTTTTTAACAAAACCGTTTTTTCTCTTTTTATACTTTTGTTTCCTCTTTTCAAAGACAGACCATTTATTCATTAATGGTTTTCAACGTATTTAAAATCTATGTCAGTAAATTTTTTTTATCTGCAACAATGTAAATTGAAACATTGTAAACTACGCTATTTTGTTTTTTCTCTTTTAGCTATCTTTTTTTTGATACCGGCCTTCGCCCAAAAGGGAAACAACCATCTTAAATCCTCGTTCACGGCAAGCCTCATGAGCCTTGAGACAACCGCCAAAAAACCTTTTCGTTATAATACTTCATTGCATAACGGAAGTGGAAAGCAGGAAATTTATGAGTTGGTAACCCTTGCTCCGGATGGGTGGATTACTACTTTCCAGGCCCAGGGTAGTGAGGTGTCTTCTATCAGGATAGACTCGGGAAAAACACAGCAAATATCTGTTGAGGTCAATCCTTCCCCGGAAGTAAAACCGGGAAAATACAATATTCCCCTTCTTGCTGTTTCACCTGATGATACGCTCAGGCTTGAACTGGAAGCCGTAGTGAAAGGAAATTATGAGGTTGAACTTACTACTCCGTCCGGCCGCCTTAGTGATGATGTTACGGAGGGTTCAGACAAAGTGATCCAGCTAACCGTTGTGAATACCGGTACTCTTCCTCTTGACAACCTGGAGTTATCCGCTGAAACACCCGTAAAATGGACTTCCGCCTTTGATCCCGCAAAAATCACAAGGCTTGAGCCTGGCAAAAGACAAAATATAAAGGCTACCCTTACGGTTCCGGACAAAACCATCGCCGGTGATTACGTCACAAAGTTTACTGTAAAAAATAATTCTGCCGATGCCAATGCAACGTTTCGTATGACGGTTACTACTTCATTGCTTTCGGGATGGATTGGTATCCTTATCATTCTGCTGGCATTGGGGATTGTATATTACCTCATTCGTAAATATGGAAGAAGATAAACGCTATGGAAAATCCCATCATCGAACTGGACGGATTGACCAAGATTTATGGTTCCGTAAAAGCTGTAGATGATCTCAATCTTCAAATAAAAAAAGGTGAGATATTTGGATTGCTGGGCCCCAATGGTGCGGGTAAAACAACAACTATTTTGATGATGCTTGGATTGACGGAACCCTCTGCCGGAACTGCTCTTGTTTGCGGAGTCAATGCGACCACCAATCCTATAGATGTAAAACGCAGAGTAGGTTATATGCCGGACAGTGTAGGGTTTTATGATAATATGACGGCATTGGAAAACCTGATATATATCGCAAGGCTAAATGGTATGCCGGAACAAGAAACTGAAAAACGTTCCCGTGAAACAATGGCTGATGGTAGGATTGGAAGATGAAATGGATAAAAAGGCATCGGCTTATTCGCGGGGGATGAAACAAAGGCTTGGCCTCGCTGATGTACTGATACGTGATCCGGAAGTGATTATATTGGATGAACCTACGCTTGGCATTGACCCCAGCGGTGTAAAAGAATTTCTTTCTTTTATTAGTCACCTGAGCCGCCGGCAGGGTTTGACGGTATTGCTTTCTTCTCATCACCTTCACCAGGTGCAGCAGGTGTGCGACCGCGTAGGTATTTTTGTAGAAGGAAAGTTGTTAGTGGAAGGAAATATTGAAACGCTTTCCCGCAATTTATTCGGAGAAGAATCTTTTACGGTAGTGATCACGGTTAAAGAATCCTTGCCTGCTTCCTGGGAGCCGATGAAAGAACTGGAGCAGCATAAAGCGATAAGGAAAATCAACATTTCTGAAAAAACCATTGAATTTTCATGTACAGAAGATATGACCCCGGATATCGTTCGGTTTTTTGTAGAAAAAAGATTGAATGTTATGGGAGTTCGTAAAAAGGAGTTCGGTTTAGATGAAATTTACCAACGATATTTTGAAAATAATTTAAAGAAAAATATTTCCGATGGAAAGTCCGGTAGTTTATTTCAAAGATCTTTTTTCAAAAGGGGTAAAATACAATAGCAATCAGCTCCCAGCAAGTCCATTTAAGGTGATGGTACGCAAGGAAGTAGCAGATCACGTCCGCAGTTGGCGTTTTATTATCATGGTTGGGCTTATTGTATTGACATTCCTGGGCGCTATGTATGTGTCATTGAGTAATATCCGAACTGTAGTCGCCAATGAAAAGGATCCTGACCATCTTTTCGTGTATCTTAAATTATTAACCACCACGGATGGAACGCTTCCTCCATTCCATGTGTTTATTAGTTTCCTGGGGCCGCTTCTCGGAATAGCGCTGGGTTTTGACGCCGTAAACGCTGAACAGAATAACGGTACCCTTACACGACTTTTGGCGCAGCCTGTTTATCGCGACAATCTTTTGCTCGCGAAATTTACAGGAGCACTTATTGTCATCAGCGTTCTTTTTCTTAGCCTCTGCCTTATGATGATCGGAGGCGGCCTTATCATAACCGGAGCGCGAATAGAACCGGTAGAATTTTTCCGGATTCTTGGGTTTATTGTGATGAGTATTTTGTATGTGGGCTTCTGGCTTAGTCTTTCAATTTTACTGTCTGTTGTTTTTAAACGTGCCGCTACATCGGCATTAACCGCTATAGGGATTTGGTTGTTTTTTACGGTTTTTTACAGCATTCTCATACATATAATAGCCGCAGCCGTGTTGCCGGAGAAACAATTCCTGGACCCGGATACAGCAATTGCCTACAATAATTTTGTACTGAATTTATTAAGAATCGCACCGGGCCAGTTATATACGGATGCTACTACTACATTGCTGATGCCTTCTATTAGAAGTCTCGGGCCGATGACCATGGAACAAATGTCGGGAGCCATACCGGCGCCTTTACCGCTGAAAGAAAGTTTAATGATTGTGTGGCCACAGGTATCCGGGCTTATATCAGCAATAACGGTTTGTTTCGCTCTCACTTATTATTTCTTTATGCGCAGGGAAATAAGAACCTGAGGCGGGATTTCAACATCCAATGACGCGGGGTTGAAAGCTATATCTTTAGCTGCATTTGCATCTGTTTTCAATCCTCCCAAATTAAAATTATCCAAATTTACCTGCCTGCCGGTAGGCAAGGTTGCTTTACTGGATTCTTAACAGGATTGAACGCATATTCCGGCATTTTTTAAAACTTTATTTTATTTTTTTAACACTGGAAGCCGGATTTCTTGTATGTTAGAAGGGGTGAAGTAATAGTATCTTTCTGCAACCGGGGATACAAAAATGGCAAGAGTTTTTTCATTTTTATTGCATTTCACCGTTTTTATCAGTTTATGTAATTTTTTTATAACCGGAATGACCTCTTCTTCGGGATATTTTTTCATTAGCTTATATTCAGCTTTTTCCGCAGCGGAGGTCAACAATTTAACTAATGTAGCTTTGTTTTTCATATCCGGACAAAAAGGTATTAAAATCGACACATGCGGAAGTTTTTTAAAATCCTTGAGAAGCCTGTCATTGGCAGAAATATTTGTTTTCATAATGAGGTTTAATAATAAATTTTTATAAAAGCGAAGCTTTATAGTAAACAAATAAATAAACGATATTCTTATTTTGGTTCAGCGAGCTGCATGCTAATTAGAAAAAATTGCAGCATGCTTTTTCAATTTATTTACCAGGTCTGCCGAATCGAAAGGTTTTGCTATAAAATCAGAAGCCAAACATTCGGAATAAGTGTCTTTTAGATTATGCATTGCAGAAAATAAGATGACTGGAATATCTTTATATGGGCTGCTAAGTGATTTTAGTTTTTTGCAAATTTCCCTTCCATCTTTATCTGCTATGTTTATATCCAATAAAATAACATGTGGGTTAAACTGCCTGACAGTATCAATTACTTTATGGCCGTTGCCAATTTTTACAACATCAAAGCCTTTTTTAACCAATATCATTTCTACCACTTCAAGTATATCAAGATCATCATCTGCAATCAATACTTTAGTCATACTTTTTTTTATTTTTTTATTTTAAGATTATTTAAATATTCGTCAACAATTGCAATTTATTATCCCAGGCATTTTCCATTTTATTCGTGATAGAAAAAGCCGGCCCCAATTACGTGGCCCAACAATTTTTGGGATATCGGAAAAGCTTTTTAAACTTTTCAATGTGGTACTTTTTAGCAAAAGCACTAAGAGGGAGTTTTCCATAGGTGGTTTTAGAGATAAGCATTATTAAATTTTCCAAATTCAAAGAGTAGATTAGCTGTCAACTCTATATTTGCAAAATTCAGCAATTTGGAACCCTCAAAAAATAGCGAATGATACTTGTTTTGTGTAATGAATACACATGCAATTTGTCACAGAATCTGCTACACTATGTTTTTATTACTTCATTCGTTACAGCAAAAAAATTACAGGAAAAGAGGGAAGCAGTTAAATTCTCAGGATGCAAAGTCGCTGATGATATCGGGTATCATTTCAAAATCGCTAAACTTATTCAAAAAATATTGAGCGCCCAACTTAGCGCAAACTTCTTTTTTTGCTTCTGAAGGGTCTTCAGTCATCACAATAATGAGGCTAAAAAAATAAGTCTTCTCTTTGATGAACTTCAGAAGATCAATGCCGCTTTTGCCGGGTAGGTTAATATCCAGCAGTATGATATCAGCTTTTTTATTTTCAATTAGTTTAATGCCTTCTTCAAAATTATACGCGTACAGTATCGTTCCCGTATAGGGCAACTCGTTAAGAAGTTCGATAATCCGGTCAACAATTATTTTTGAATCATCAACTATGATAATGGTAGGCTTATATTTCATTATTATATTTTTAACAGTTGAAAAATGAAGTAATATTTTTCACTGTTTTTTATTCAACGTATTAATAATAAATAAAGAAAGGAAATAAAACTTTAATATAATATAACGGAGTCTGTTATAATCTTGTAGTTGAATTGTAACATGCCTGTAACTAAAACATTTATAGATCAGAGAATTGTTATCATATCAGATGGTTACCAATGGCATATTTTATAATGTCAGCATTAGATTTAAAATTCATTTTGGCCAGGATTCTGCTACGGTATGTTCCAACAGTGTTTACACTAAGGGATAATTTATCGGCAATCTCGCGGGTTGGTGTGCCGCTTGCCAGCAGTTTGAATATATGAAATTCGCGGTTGGATAATAATTCGTGAGGTTTTTTATCTTCCCCTTTTGACAATTCATCAGCCAGTCTTTCTGCTACCGAAGGGCTGATATATTTTTTACCGGAAAGGATAAGGTTTACAGCTTTTACCAGTTCTTCTTCTACTGCATCATCTTTATTCAGGAAACCTGCTCCACCAGCCTTTATTACGCGCACAGCGTATTCTTCTTCAGTATGCACACTTACCATCAATACCGGGAGATTGGGAAAATTTTTATTGATCTCGTGCAAAATTTCAATACCGCTTCTTCCGGGCATATTGATGTCGGAAATTACGAGGTCCCATTCTTTTTGTATTACCTTACCCAGCAATTCTTCCGAACTCGAGGCCGTTTCTATTTTGGCAAAAGGAATAGAATCAAGAAGGATCTCTGTTAATCCCCTTCTTGCAATTGCATGATCATCGGCAATAAGAATATTCGGCATACCTTATATTAATTTAATCGGAATAGTTACTTTAATAGTAGTTCCATCCCCCGGGAAACTATAAATTTCATGTTGGCCATTTAGCATTAATACTCTTTCCCTTATACTTACAAGCCCAAGTGTTTTTTTCCCGGAAACCTGTTCTATATCAAATCCTGAACCATCGTCAATAATATTCAATATAAGGCAATTGTTTTCCATTGCCAGGTATGAATTTACCTCTTTAGCATTGGCGTGTTTTGCTACATTGGTCAATGATTCCTGGAATATCCTGTATAAGCTAATGGAAATATCAGGAGAAATTTTCAATTCATCCGTTTCTCCTATATCCGCCGTGAAATTAATCCTTATTCCAGATCGTTCTTCAAATTCCTTTAAGAGTAGTCTGAGAGCAGAAACCAGGCCAAGGTCGCTTAATACAGCAGGATGGAGATCGGTAGTAATTCGTCTCATGGCCTGCCTGGTAGTATTTAATAATTCCAGTGCACTTTCAAATCTTTTTATAATCTCCTTGTCATTGGTGGCAATTTTTTTTCGAAGCCAAACTACATCCATTCTTAGCCCCACCAACATTTGCCCTAACTCATCGTGGATTTCCCTGGCAATATTTTTCCGTTCTTCCTCCCGGGCTGTTTGCAGGTATGAAGAAAGATGCCGCAATTGTGAAGTAATTTCCTCCAGTTCATTAGTTTTTTCATCTACCTGCTTTTGTAATTCTTCATTAAACCGGGAAAGAAGGTCTTTTGCTCTTTTATACTCAGTAAAATCCCTGGTAATTTTTGCATATCCGGTAAGTATACCTTCTTTGTTATGCAATGCAGTAATCACTACGTCAGCCCAAAACCTGGAACCATCTTTTCGTATCCGCCAGCCTTGTGATTCAAAGTGGCCATATTTTTTTGCGTTGCTCAACAACGTATTCATCAAGTCTTTTTTTTGATCTTCTTCGGTATAAAAAACCGACATATTTTTTCCTTTGATTTCTTCTTCTGTATAACCTTTAATACTTTTTGCTCCTTTGTTCCAGGTAACAATATTACCATTTACGTCAAGCATAAAAATTGCATAATCCCTTATGCTGCTTACCAGCGAACGGAATATTTCTTCACTAACTTTTAGCTTATCTTCAGCTTCTTTACGTAAAAGTTCTTTCCGGTTTAGTTGGGTTAGAAAATAAAATATTACCAAACAAAAAAGGACTACTAAAGTACATACAAAAAAGATAAGTGTCAGTTCCGGGCTAAAAAAGTGTCTTTGGGTGAAATAAATTCTAAGCTCACCGATTAAAACAGGAATGAAGATCGCTGATGACAATAAAATCCGCCCTGCCAGGCTGCCTCCAAAAGTGGTAGTGAATTCTTTGGTAATTCCTTTGTAAGGGTTTGCGAGTAAAATAGCCGTAGAAAGTAATAAGAAACATGCCGCAGTATGAACCGCCATGGGGAAGTGTTCTACAAAATTATTGAACTCAGGAGCTCCATATAAATAACCAAGCAACGAGGCAAAAGCAAACAGGCTTACAGCCAGACTAATATAATGAGAAGGCATTCTTTTTTTCCCGGTTTCATAATTAATAAACAATAAAGAAATGCCTGTCAGTATAAAGCTAATGCCGGTTGTTAATGCCATACTGTTTGCCCCGCCTGTGGGCTTAAAGATTATTTTATCAGTATAAAATAAATTATCAATTCGAGGTAACGAGGGAATAACGGCAGATGCCAATTTAAAAAGGCTGGAAATAATTACAATTATAGCGAGGGCGTACCCGATATAGTGGCTCTTGTATTTTTTTTGAACAAAAAATAAAAAAGCAATGCCCAGCAAGATGAAAGATATTGCTGTAACGGGATTCATTCCTACCAGCCCGGGTATTGGGTATTTAAATATTTGTATATTGAATTGCCAGCCAATAAGTACCAGAACTGAGATAAGAAGCACTACAAATACGCATAAAAATGACCATCTTTTATACCCTGTATATTTAAAAAATGGCAATATATTCATTTTCATTGTGGTTGGGGGTTATCAATACTTATTCGTTAACGCCACAAGTATTTTCAAGCCAAATTAATTATTTTCCCCGATGTATTGAATTTAGAGACGGTATTATTATTTCCTTATGCCTCTGCCTGGTGCAAGAGTTGAAACTTAATTTTCAGTGTGCCAGTCTGTTTTTTCAACTTCATCAAAATAAAAATTTAAAGTATTTATTGCTTTACTGTATTTTTAAGACCAAAAATTATGCCGGCCGAAATTGAAATAGATACTAACAAAGAAAGGTTAGATATTGGCTTTATTTACGAATTTATAACCAATTCCTATTGGGGCAAAGGCAGGAAGATAAGTACGATGAAAACCTGTATTGAAAATTCATTAAACTTTGGGATTTATTTAAAAAATAAGCAAATCGGATATGGCCGTTTGGTCACAGACTATGGACAATTTGCTTATATAATGGACATCTTCATTACGCCGGATTACCGGGGCCATGGTTATTCAAAACAATTAATAAAATACATAATTAATCTGAAAGAATTGAGCCAGGTAAAAGTGTGGCGATTGGCAACAAGAGACGCTCATGGCCTATATAAACAATTCGGATTCAGGCCAATCGGGAATCCGGAAAAATTGATGGAATTGTTAAGGTAGTATAATATTAAAACAGGTAGTTAACCAGGTTATTGCAATGCGGTTTATGATTTCATATTTATCAAAATAAAAAAATATGTGTATTTCTTCAATTATAATTAAATAAAAAACAAGAGGGTTTTTTCATCCAAAAGAGCTTGTTTACTGTAACTCTACATCAAATACAAAGTATCTACCCCTTCAAACAAGCAACAATATTAATCCAGAACAATACTTGGTTGGTTCAGTTTTATATTGTATGTTCATCCACTTAGTCCCGATTGACTTATTTATTAACTGCTAAATTTTTATGAATGCGATACAACCAATATAACGAATTTGAGGCATCGCCTCCATTTAGAAATATCGTTAGAATAGCTACCCGGAATATAAAACCAATAATTATTGTAATAATATTATTGATACTTGTTTTTGGAGCTCTCTTTCAGATCAAACCGGAAGAATTAGGCGTCGTAACCAGGTATGGAAAATACAACAGAACGGTAGAACCGGGGTTGAACTTGAAAATCCCATTTTTGGAAACGGTCTATAAAGTGCCGGTAGAAAGGCAGCAAAAGCTGGAATTCGGATTTAGAACCACCAGCACCAGCTCTCTCGAAACTTCTTATACCAAAACAAATACGAAAGCAGAATCTCTGATGCTTACCGGCGATCTTAATTTAGCTGATGTGGAATGGGTGGTTCAGTACAGGATTGCCAATGCCTACAATTTTTTGTTTAAGGTAAGAAATCCTGAAACTTCGCTGCGTGACATTTCTGAAGCTTCTATGCGCCAGGTAGTGGGCGACCGTACTGTGAATGAGGTCTTAACCGTGGGTAGAACCGAGGTGGCAAGCAGTGCACAGGCAATGATCCAGAGATTAAGCAATGAATATTCTCTCGGCGTAAAAATAGACCAGGTAGTACTCCAGGATGTTAATCCTCCCGATGAAGTGAAGGCCGCATTTAATGCAGTGAACCAGGCACAGCAGGAAAAAGAGACGCTGATCAATGAGGCAAAATCCGGTTACAATAAAGTAATTCCAAAAGCACGGGGACAAGCACAGGAAACCATACAAAAGGCAGAAGGATATGCATTGGAAAGAGTGAATAATGCGCAGGGAGAAGTGGCCCGTTTTACTGATTTATATAAAGAATATATTAAAGCGCCGGAAGTAACCAGAAGAAGAATTTATTTGGAAACGATGAATAAAGTATTGCCCCAGCTTGGCAACAAAATTATCACAGATAAGAATGGAAATAATGTACTTCCACTTCTTCAGATGCAAATGCAAAATTCAAAGACACCAAAAGAAAACTAAGATGACAAAAAAGAAACTCATTATATCAGCCGTGGTTTTGGTATTGCTGCTTATTGCTATTAAAAGCAGCATGTATATTGTAAATGAAAAGGAACAGGTCGTGATTACCCAATTTGGCCGGCCCGTGGGTACTGCCGTTACACAACCAGGTATACAGTTTAAAGTACCCTTTATACAAAAGGTAAATGTTTTTGACAAGCGATACCTGGAGTGGGATGGCGACCCCAACCAGGTGCCGACGAAGGATAAGAAATTTATTTTCGTTGATACGTATGCCCGTTGGCAAATTACTGACCCGTTACAGTTTTATAAAAGGCTTACCAATGAAAGGGGCGCCCAATCAAGGCTTGATGATATTTTGGATGGCGAAACAAGGGATTATATTGCCAATAACAATATTGAAGAAACGGTTAGAAACAGTAACCGGATACCGGTTATGACAGACTCTATAAGCGAACCATCCGGCGATTCACTTGTAAAAATATTTGTTGGGCGCGAAAAGATAGAGCAAAGAATTTTGAAAACTGCTAATGAAAGAGCTGCAGATTTGGGAATTGTTATCCTGGATTTTAAAATTAAAAGACTCAACTATGTAGAAGAAGTGCGCGACCAGGTTTATAAAAGAATGACCAGTGAGAGATTCCGTATTGCTGATAAGTTTCGTTCTGAAGGACAGGGCGAAGCTTCAAAAATTAATGGCGAAAAAGAGCGTGAATTGAAGTCCATACAATCCGCAGCTTTTAAAAAGGCAGAAGAAATTAAAGGTAAGGCAGATGCCACTGCAGCCGCTATCTATGCCGATGCCTATAACCAGTCGGCAGCATCAAAGAGCTTATATTCTTTTCTAAAATCAATGGAAACTTTTGAGAAAACCTTCGATGATAAAACATCTGTCATTCTTTCTACTGATAGTGAAGTGTATAAATTTTTGAAATCGATGCAGTGAGTTGTTATAAATTTTCAACGCTTATTTTTCAATGGATTAAAAATCCATTGTTACAACATGATTCGAGCTTAAGGCTCTGGAAGAAATCAATAAAGATGCGGAGCATCGATCCATTTTTGTAAGGATGGGTTTTAACCCGTCCTTACAACTGGTAACTATTTCCCAAAATCATCTGCCAATCTATCCAAATCCTCTACGCTCAATGTTTTGTCATTGGCGTCTATGACTATCCTGTACCGAAACGTTACCGATTCTCCTTTTTTCAAACTGAGATTTTTAGAAGATTTTCCATTGGTAAATATTTTTTCGCCGAGCGGGTTAGCAGCAAATAATCCGTAGCCGCGCGCATGCCAAAACGTAGGATAGTTAGGGTTTTCAGGATGATCAATAATGGCCACGCTTACAGAATCATTACCCATTTTGCCATATACTTTACACCATCTTCCTCTGGTACTCCATGCGTCATCGCCGGTTTTACCTTCACTGGTAAGATAGTTTCCATTTGCAATAGCGTCTTTTCCGCCTTTTACGATGGTGACATTTCCTTTATCATCTTTAAATTCTTTGTCTTGATTGTCGGGTATCTGTAAAGCATGTGCAAGCCTGATACCATACATTCCATCTTTTGCATCATTGAAGTTAACGATGGTGTCGGCTTTTAAAGTAGTTTTTCTATCGATGATTCTAAGATGCTCCGTACCGCTGAACGTTAGTTCAGTCGTTTCTTCCAGGAGGATATTATTTTGTTGATCGGTCCAGTTGGCATGGTAAATAATGGTTCCTTTTTCCCCGCCTGATGTATTAAGAATACGATCTGTTTTTATCCATCCATACAAATGTTTTTTTTCTTTGGGTATTGCATAAGAATTGTTCCAGAAGTCAAGGCCATTTACGTTTTCATAAGTAAACCAGATGCCAAGATGATGCGGATGATCCGTAGGTTCGCCGGGTTGTGGGTTTAGAGGAAATCCCCTGGTAACAATTTTTCCATCGGCGGCATACACCGGGTATAAAACCGGTTTTTCAAGCGTATCGGGGTATAAAAAACTGGTAAATGGCTGGTTGTTGATCAAGACATCAATTTTATTTTCCGATGAAGATTTTACCACTTTTACCGGCTGATTTTTTTGTGCATAAGTTAGCGTAGCAAAAATCAACGCCATATTACTTAGCAGAAAATATCGAAAGAAAATTTGAATATTTTTTTCCATAATTGAAATGGTTTTTTATAAAAACCTCACAGGTTGTTAAAGCCTGTGAGGTTTATTGTAAAGTTGGCAACTATTGCTTTTTTAAAAAATGACTATTAATATTTAAAAGGCTTGCCACCCACCATTACTTCCTGTGTGGCTTCGTCAAATGTAGCTTTCATGCCCGTGTGTGAAGAAGCTGTCGTCATAATGTTGGCAATAGAATGGCTGTAGCCGGCTTCCACAGGTGCATGCGGTTGTTTGCGGCTGCGAATACATTCCATCCAGTTTCGTACATGGTTGTCCGTTAGTGAGTCTCCGCCTGTGTTGGCTGAAGCAACTACTTTTGCCGCCTGCGATAAGCTCATTTCAGGTAAAAGATTAGGTTCCATATTCATCGCGGCCGCGTGGCTTTTTGTAAGGCCTCCCTTCGGGGAAATTTGATTGGTATTAAGGTTTAATTCTCCTCCGTTTGAATAATAAATTTCTGCAGGGTCTTCGGTTCCGTTATCCATTCGCGAAGCAAAAGAAACCTGGAAACCTGTTGAAGGGTCATCTGCAGGGCCATAATCGAAAACAGCCGTTATGGTATCCCAGTTTCTTCTACCGTCTTTCCACATGTAAATGCCTCCATTGGCTACTGCGCTGCGGGGATGTTTCAATCCGCTAAACCAATGCACCGTATCTATCTGGTGGCTCATCCATTGGCCGGGAAGGCCCGAAGAATAAGGCCAGAACAAACGATACTCCAAATATTTTCTTGGGTCAAATGCCTCTTCAGGCCTGTTGATTAACCAGCGTTTCCAATCGGTATCTTCTTCTTTTAATTGAGCTACCAGTTCGGGCCTGCGCCAGCGCCCCGGCTGGTTTACGTTCCAGCTTAGTTCAACCATTTTTATCGGGCCGAATTTTCCGGATTGTATAAAATCCGCTGCCGACTGGTAATTAGCGCCGCTTCTTCTTTGCGAACCTATTTGTACAATTCTGCCGCTTTCTTTTACCGCCTTTAAAGCGTTGCGGTTATCTTCCATCGTTTCTGCAAAAGGCTTTTCACAATAGGCATCACAACCGGCCTGTACTGCCTGTATGCAGTGCGTGGCATGTTGAAAATCGGAAGTGCTGATAAACACGGCGTCTGCCAGTTTTTTATCATACATTTCTTCATTGTTACGACAGGCCACTATATCATGATTCATTTTTTCTTTCCAGAAAGCGACACCTTGTTCCCTTCTTACTTTCCAGATATCTGACACGGCTACCAAATCAAAATTCAGGTCTTTATAATGATTCATAAATGACGGCGCATGAGAACTTCTGTGCCTGTCGGAGAAGCCTATAACGCCAACCCTTACACGATCATTAGCGCCTATGATTTTTCGATAACTTTTTGCGCTAAAAGCGTTAGCGCCCAGGTAAACGCCGGCTGTGGTCAGTGCCGTTTTTTTAATAAAATCCCTGCGTGAATTTGACATATTGCAATCGTTTTTTTGAAGTGAAATATAAAATTGTAAACAAGGTTTAAAGCTATTGAATTTTCCTGGCTTTTGAAGTAAGTTTATTCATTAAATAAAGTTGGTTTTTTTTTATCAGCCAGGCAGAAGCTTTGGCGTAGCGCCAGAAGTAGTAAGAACGATTTTACCAAAATAAAAATCCACTGTATTTCTTCTTTTACTGTATTTTTTATTAGGAAATCAGCCAGCAAACCTTAACTGCAAAAAAGATCATGTTGAAGTTTATCAATTTTATCCATGATCCTGCTCATACAGCCTAAATAAAAATGAACGATTTTTGCTTAACAAAACCATCTATTAAACAGAGCCTGAATGTCTAAAGCGATTTATATAGCTTCCTCGGAATCCAACAGCGGGAAGTCGTTAATTACCCTCGGATTAATGAATATATTATTAGGAAAGATCAGGAAAATCGCCTATTTCAAGCCGGTGATCAGGGATATTGGTAACAATAAAAAAGCTACCAGTATCGAAACGATGATCGGGCATTTTGACCTTGATACACCTTATGAGGACTGTTTTGCTTTTACTTATTCTGAATTGCTGAGATACAGAAGTGAAGGAAATCTTTCTTATGTAATAGATACCATCATCAACAAATACAAAAGACTGGAAGATACACATGATTTTGTGTTGGTAGATGGGATGGATTTTGAAGGAGAAGGCGCTTCCTTTGAGTTTTCTTCCAATGTGGATATTGCCAAAAATTTATCTGTTCCGTTTATACTTGTCACGAAAGCCAGCGGCTATTCTCCGGATGAAATAACACGGAATGTGCTTTCTACCGTGCAGATTTTGAGGGACAGGGAAGTGCCGCTGCTCGCGGTTATCGCCAATAAATCAGATCCGTTAAAAGTGGAAGAATTGCATGTATCGTTTGCGCAATATTTACCCAAAGGAGTGCTCAGTTCTATCATTCCTTATACGAAAGAATTGAGCAGCCCGACGATGAAAGAAATTGTGGAGGGAGTAGATGGGAAAGTGTTGTTTGGGCAAAATTATTTGTCTAATCCCGTAGATCATTTTATTGTGGGAGCGATGCAGTTGCAAAATTGTTTGACGCATCTTGATGAAAATACTTTGATCGTCACGCCGGGCGATCGCGGCGATATTATTCTCGCGATGATACAGGCCAATCTTTCCAAAAATTATCCCAAAGTGGCGGGGCTTGTTTTTTCGGGAGGATTAACTCCGGACGAACCGATCATTAAATTGCTGGAAGGTTTGGAAACGTTGGTGCCTATGGTACAGGTGGAGACAGGGACTTTTGAAACGGTGAATAAAGTGGCTGCGGTTAAATCAAGAATTTATGCAACGAATCATTTAAAAATTGATCTCGCCATCGCTACGTTTGAAAAAAATACGGACACGATTGCTTTAATCGATAAGATCGTTACTTCACAGCCGGAAGGCATTACACCCCGCATGTTTCAATATCAATTGGTAAAAAGAGCAAAGCTGGATAAAAAACACATCGTATTGCCTGAGGGTAGCGATGACCGCATTCTCGAAGCCGCCGCCAAACTCGTAAAACAGGAAGTGGTTACCTTGACGATTCTTGGCAAAAAGGAGGAAATTGATGCGTCACTCATCAGATTAAATATCGAACTGGATCCTGCCAGTGTAAATATCATCAATCCCGTAGAATCGCCGCTGCTACCTGATTACATAACAACCTTATATAATTTGCGCAAGGAGAAAAATGTGAATATGGACATGGCGACTGATTTCATGAAAGACGGCGCTTATTTCGGAACCATGATGGTATATAAAGGCGATGCTGATGGAATGGTTTCCGGTGCAATAAACACTACACAACATACTATCCGCCCGGCTCTTCAATTTATTAAAACCAGGCCTGGAGTTTCTACTGTTTCTTCTGTGTTTTTTATGTGCCTTGAAGACCGTGTTATTGTTTTTGGAGATTGCGCCGTGATTCCCAAACCCACTTCTGAGCAGTTGGCTGATATTGCAATTTCATCGGCAGAAAGCAGCATCATGTTTGGCATTGAGCCAAGAATTGCTATGCTTTCTTATTCTTCCGGAGCTTCAGGCAAAGGGGAAGAAGTGGAAAAAGTAAGAAGTGCTACCGAACTGGTAAAACAGCGAAGACCTGATTTGGCCGTAGAAGGCCCCATTCAATACGATGCTGCCGTAGACCCGATAGTAGGCAAACAAAAAATGCCAAATTCCAAAGTGGCCGGGCAGGCAACGGTTCTTATTTTTCCTGACTTAAATACAGGCAATAATACGTACAAAGCAGTGCAGCGCGAAACCGGTGCAGTGGCCATTGGCCCGATGCTGCAGGGATTAAACAAACCGGTAAACGACCTCAGCAGGGGATGCACGGTGGATGATATTTTTAATACAGTAGTAATTACAGCGATACAGGCACAACAATCCAAATCTTAAATTTGAAAAATCAGCATGAATATTTTTGTTATCAACTCAGGAAGCAGTTCTATAAAATACCAGTTGATCGAAATGCCTTCCGAAACAGTGGTTTGCAATGGGATTGTGGAAAGAATTGGAAAGGAGGATGCCACAGTCATTCATAAAATATGTAAAGAAGGAAATGAAGTAGAAAAAAAGTTGGTGATGAAAATTCACGATCATGAACGAGGGGTTAAAAGAAGTGGCTTCTCTTCTTACTAATAAACAATTTGGCGTTATCAAAGATCCATCAGAGATACATGTGGTAGGCCATCGCGTGGTTCACGGAGGGGAAAGCTTTGCCGCTACTACTGTCATTACGAAAGAAGTAAAAGATAAGATTAAGAATCTATTTCCATTGGCATCGCTTCATAATCCGCCTAACTATCTGGGCATTGAAGTAGCGGAAAAATTATTTCCTGGCGCCAAGCAGATTGCTGTCTTCGATACGGCCTTTCATCAAACGCTTCCCCCGGAAGCTTATCGATACGCCATACCGTCAAAGTTTTATAAAGAAGATGGAATTCGTGTGTATGGTTTCCATGGTACCAGCCATAAATATGTGAGTGAAAAAGCGATTGAATATCTTCAAAAGGAAAACTCAAAAATCATTACCATTCATTTGGGAAACGGCTGCAGTATGACGGCCGTTAAAACTGGGAAATCTGTTGATACGAGCATGGGCTTTGGGCCGATGAATGGTTTGATAATGGGGACACGCGCCGGCGATATCGACCAATCGGTAATTTTTTATCTCGTTAATCAATTAGGTTATGAACCGGAAAAAGTGAAAGACATATTGAACCATAACAGCGGGATGATCGGCCTGACAGGCCTCAATGATATGCGCGACATCATTGCAAAAATTGAAAGCGGAGATAAACCGGCGATATTGGCGTATAATATGTATGCCTATAGAATCCGGAAATATATTGGCGCTTATACTGCCGTGCTTAATGGCCTTGACGCCATTGTATTTACCGGTGGAGTAGGAGAGAATGACAAAATGATGCGTTCGCTTTGCGCTTCGCAACTGGAATATCTCGGAATACATATTGATGAAGAAAAAAACAACCAGCGTTCAAAAAGTTTGCGTGAAATCAATACCGGAGATTCACGGGTAAAAATATTGGTGATTCCCACGGATGAGGAATTGGAAATTGCTTTGCAGTGTTATGGGTTAATGCTGAAAGGCTGAAGGCTGAAGGCAAAAGGCAAGAACTGAATTACATTCACAATAATCCTTGCAGTGGCGTGTGAGATTGGTTGAAAACCCGGTTGACAACAAACATAGCTCCGCCAATATTACATGTCCGGAATACAAAATGACTACCCGATTATAGATTGATCACCAGAACGTCCGTGTCCTGCATCCACACAGAGGGCTCGGAGTAGGGCACGCCATGGGATAATGCCAAATTGAATTTTAATAATATCAGTTCGAAGTGGGGAGATTTCCTTAAGAGCTAATTTCAAGCTTATATCCTTTGCCACGTATAACAACGATATTGGTATTGGGATCCGGTTCCAGTTTTTTTCTAAGTTTTGATATGAACATATCCAGGCTGCGCCCCACAATAACGCCTTCATCCTCCCATATCTCTTTTTGCAGCCGGCTACGCTCTATAGCCTCGTTAGGAGACAACGCAAAAATGCGCAGCACACGGGTTTCCGTTCCGGTCAGGTCTGTTGTTTTTCCGTTTAGCATGAGCTTCCGGCTCTTCGGATCGAACAACACCGAGCCCAAAGTGAACATACCGGTATCCTGACCGCCAGGTAAAGTTTTTCGCGGCTTAACAGATCTAAAAAAAATAAAACCAACAAATGCTAAAACTGACAGGCTGCCCAGAAGATATCCATTCTTTGCTGTAATTATTCCTGTCGGTTTGAATTTAATGTTGATCATGTAACAGGCTATGGGTTGCCTTCTTCCTATACAGGCTACAATATCATCTTTCTTATTTTTTGATATAGCATACCCATACGCTACACTGGCATCGGCACAGTTCAGTACATTAACAACATAATCACGTGCGAGCGGGTCTTTGGCTAATAAACGCTGAGTAGTATTCACCAGGGATTCGGGTTGAAAAGTAAACGCATTTTCAAAACTGATCTGGTATTCATTTTTGGCTATCTTTTTTACCGGAAGTACCCGTGATGTACTATCGCCCGACTGTAATAATATTTCATGCCCTATCCGGCGGAGTAAAACTTCCCTTCTCGCGATATCAAAATCGTCACTATTAATCATACTGAATGCCGCACAGATCACAGAGATAAACGAGAGTAAAATCGAACCGTACAGGTACTTGTGTTTCCCGGAGAGGAGCTTTGGGCTTTCAGGCATACTATTTACGATTTATTTACAAAAGTTACATCTTTATTTACAATCCAAACTCTCAAGCCGAAAAATATCAAAGTATTTTTGTTGCACGAACTTTAAAAGGATATGAAAAATAAAAGAAATGCCCAAAACGGATCTGATTTACCAGGAGATAGATTATGTTAATTAAACCTACACAAATATGAAAAAAGTTATTTATGCGCTGATCTTACCGCTGGTTGTGGTAAGCGGACTGGTATTTGCTAATCGCGAAATCAAAAATGAAACTTCTAAAAAATCAACCCCAAAGCCACTCTCTGCTGCTGAAATGAAAGGCGAAAGGGAAAAATGGGAGGCCACCCCTGCTGGTATAATGTACAAAAAATGGGAAGCGTCTCCTGCAGGTAAAAAAGTGTATGCCGCTGAAGCTAAAATAAGGAAGCACATTAAAGATTATACCAATATGGAGGGAGTTGTAACCTCTCTTTCTCTTCCGCCAGGCTCAAGATTAGGTTTCGGAGTGATGGTCAGGATTAATGGTGACGATTATATTGTAAAATTTGAGCCGGAAAAGTCTCAACTTGAGCAATTGCATAGCCTGAAAGTTAACGACAAAATAATTATAAAAGGCCATGCCGTATCGCACGCACCCAAGTATTCATATCCAATAGTATGGGGCGACTATGTAGAACGGGATGGCAAAGTAATTTTTAAACGTGTCCCCCGCAAAGGCGGTTGCTGAGTAAATAAATTATGAAATACGCACACGTATCTGTTTGTTGCTGATGTTTGTTTTTTTCGCTTCCTGTGAAGGACAAAATCTACGCTATTGTTGGCGTCTCAATTAGAAAAGGCCAAAACAGTCACAGGTCTGCAGACCTGTGACTGTTCGTTACTAATAGTTGCAATACTACCTTCCCCGCACCAAAATAAAAAATGTAATTATTTGTACGTTTACTGTAAATAATCGTCGATTCTTTTCAAGGGTTGGCAACCTTTAGAAGGTTGGCAACCCTGATTTTAAAATCATGATTCAGCCAAAGGAAGCAGGAATAATCCGTTGGATGGTTATATTTGTTTCGTAAGACCTATAAGGTTTTCAAAACCTTATAGGTCTGAAAACCGTTGAACCATGATTCATAATCTCAACTATTTGTTCGGTTACTGTACTTTTGTCCCCGCTTAAAATTCATTGAATGCCCAGCCATCCTTGCGTAAACTCAAGCGGCAATTTCTACTGCAAAATCTGGGTTAAAAATAATTTTGCGTTAAAGCCAAAACACTTTTTTTCGCAATAAGAACGAAATGAAAAACGTTTAATAAACATGAAAAATAATTTGATCCTTTTAATCCTCATCCTTTTTGCAGGTATTGCAGCTTATTGTCAGAAAAACCTTCAACCTGCTTATGTAGTTGATAATAAGAATGACACCATTAAGGGTTTTATAGATTATCGCGAATGGTATAAGAATCCTGAAAGAATTTTGTTTACACAATCAAAGCATACAGCCGTGCAAAAATTTACGATTAATGATGTCAGCAGCTTTAGTATAACAGGAAAAGAACAATACAGGCGCTATAATGTAAATATAAGTATGAGCAAGAATACCATAGAGAATACGGAGGTGCGGGATACAGCTTCAAAAAATGATATTGTCTGGCTGAAAATTTTGCTTGCGGGCAAAAATGTTCAACTCTTTTCTTATATAGACAATATTAAAAAAAGACTATACATTTTATCTTCTGATGAAACTACTCCCGTTGAACTAAAAAACACAGAGTATTTGTCTGCTGATAAACTAATAAGTGAAAATGAGTATCAGAATATTTTGCGGGCAAAAGCAAACAAGTATGTTCCCGGAAATATTGAATTGCAGTCCAAAATTTCTGCACTGGGGTTTTATAAAGATGACATCCTTGACATTTGTTATACAATAAATGGCATTGATAAAGATGATAGCAAGGTTGAAGCAGCAAGGGAAAAACAAAATCGTATTAGATTTTGGGCAGGTATTGCATTGAATAATGGTGAAATAAAAGTTGCCGGAAATAATCATTATGCAGGTAAAACAAGCGGCAGTACGCTATCGCCTTTAGTGGCAGCCGGCCTGGATATTCTTGTAAACCCATATATAGGAAAAATGTTTTTAAGTACAGAGATTTCTTATGCAACCTATAAAACAAGCGCCTATATTTCCAACAAATACTTTGTGTCTAAAGACAATTATTACCTGGCAATTAAACAGGCAAATGTAGCCCTGCTGGAGATGTTGAATTATAACCTTTATAACGGCAAAAATTTTAAATATTTTATTGGTGCCGGTGCGGGATTTAATTTCTCTGCTTATCCATCAAACCAGGAAATACTTATAAAAGAGGCAACTTCTGATACAACCACTATAATTAATAATAATTATATAGACCCAATAAGAAAGTTCTGGTTGAATGCAGCTATAAAAACCGGTGTTTCTGCAAAAAATATAGAAATATCAATTTCCTACCTGCCAAATAGCACCATCTCAAATTATCGTTCTGTTGCGGTGCAAAATTCATCTTTAAGGCTACAACTGAATTATGTGTTTAAGAAATAATTCCTTGTGATTTTGTAATAGATTAATACCTGCCATTGTACGAAAACCAAGTGACACAAAAAATTTCCAAGACGCCTTTATTAATACTTTTTATTCTAAGCGTTTTACCGACTTTACTAATTAATGGAAATCCGCAAGTTTGGGCTTTCTCAAACATTCTTATTTTTATCTTTTTTTCATTGTGGGAATATTCAATTATAAAAAGACTTGTTGTTACCTGCAAGTTGGAAATTAAAACGAACAAGTTCACAATGACCTTAATTTTGACTACGATTTATATATGCTTATTGAGTGTATACTTTGCTTTGACGTATAATAAGTACGACGACCCGAAGTGGCTTTTGCCAATAATAATAGTTGGACAATTTTTACTTTTAGCGGGTGCAGTTTCCATAATTAACTTTTTTGCGAAGATAATAGCACTTGCAGACCTTAAGAGGCCAGTTAAGTTCAAAGATTACTTTGGATACATTATTATGATAATTTTTTTCCCGTTCGGAATTTGGTGGCTATATCCGAAGATTCAATTACTAATTAAAGCGTGACCGTTGCCTGCTATGTTTAACGACATTCTGAACGACAAGGAACGACAAACTATTTTGACAAAACCAAAGAACAAAATATCACTCCATTTTTTAAACGTAGTTGGTTGGGCAGTTATGCTTTTTTGTTATAGCTGTTCCTCGGCAGACAAAACGGACAACCAAAAATAAAATCAGTAAGACAATGAATTTTAGAGCATCATTTTGCGACCCACTAAAACCAGACATCATTGAACTTGGAGATATATCGCAAGACACAATCATTGACCATTTTGAAAGGATTAATTGGAATGAATATTTACAAAAAATGGCAACTGCAAAACAAGACGAGATATATTATTCCCCCTCTTTTGAAGTTGAGAACAAAGAAAGTAAAACTGGACTTGCTATTTCGGCTGTCGGCGACCCAGGCAATTATGAATTTTACATCTTTTATAAACGACCTAAGAATGTAAAATCATTTTTTGGGCTAAAAGAAAAAGTTAATGAAAATTATTCTACGGACATTCAGGGACAGACAAAAATTGATGTTATAGACTGCTTAAAAGCGTTGTTAAGAAATGACACCGCGTATTTAGCAAACAAAGTTGGACAGTGACGAGAAGTAACACAACAGCAACATTCGGTCCTATGTACTTAAAACCCCGTTGAGAAAAGCAGGTCTGACGTGCATTCCATCATCTTCAGTTCTTTGGTCATCTTGCGTTCAGGCAGAATGAATCCCTCAACTGGCGCATTCTCCAGACCCGTGACCGTTTGCTACAAATAGTTGCAACACCACCTTTCCGCACCAAAATAAAAAATGTGATTATTTGTAGGCTTACTGTAAATAACTGTCGGAATCGGGATGAACCCTAATAGTTACACCCTGAAATTCTGCAATCCCGAAAATCCTGATTCAGACAAAAGGTGAAATCAATTCGTAGGTTTCTGATTTGTATAGCTTTAATGAGAATCTTTTTTATTTTTTATATACCTTGCATTACCATGGAAACCACAACGAAAACAAAAACACAGGAAATTCTCGATCATCATCTTTTTGCATTTGCAGAAGCAGACCTAAACGAATTATTGAAAGATTTCACTGAAGAATCTGAGCTATTAACATCGAACGGAGGTTTGAAAGGGTTAAATGAAATCAGGTGTTTTTTTGAGGAGACATTTAAAATTATTCCGAAAGGCTCTACATTTGAAATTTCGCAAAGGATTGTACGGGATAATGTTGCCTATGTAGCCTGGACTTGTGAATCTTCGTTTGTGAACATTCCTCTTGCTGCAGATACTTTGATTATCGAAAATGATAAAATAAAGTTTCAAACGATGGCTATTCATATTATTCTCCAGGAAGTTTTAGACTTGTAGTTAATACTTGCCCGACTTTGATGAAATCATAATACCAACTGCTCAAAAAGTTTATTGAGCGTTTTTTCCGGGTCAATGCAAAATCCCGGATGAACTTTTGAAGTTTGAACAATGGTGCTCCTTGTTGCTGTAAGCCAGCGAAATCTTTCAGCGATAGGAAGTTTTGCTATGGGGCCTGAATCTTTATTACCCTGGCTTACCAGCTCAAAAGTTTTTAAATGTTCTTCGAGGTCAGGAATATCAAGCTGGTCGCAGAAATTAGCAACGCGTTTTTTATTGAGATGATATTTTGTCTGCAAAAATTTTTGTTTGGGGCAATACAGGATCACACCAACATTAAGGAATTCCTCGCGTTCTACGCGGGGCACAATCCTGATGACAGCATATTCAAATAATTGATTCTCTTGCATGCTTTGCTTCATTTACAAAAGTTTCGGAATGTGCAATCCGTATTGATAAAAAATCTATGTAGGCCTGCCTTTGCTCTTCAATAGATTGAAATGTAGTTTCGCCTGTTAGCCATTCTTCCGGGATGGCAGCGACTATATTTTCAATGATTTGTTTTCCAAGAACTTTTTTGAATTCATTATTTACCAGGTCCAACTCTGATGCCTGCGGCAGCAATACATGATCTTTAACCAAAACAAAAGGTTTTTCGGCCTGCTCTTTCCAGTTGTTCCACGAATGATGAAAATATAAAGAAGCGCCAAAATCTATCAGCCACAATTCTTTGTACCAGGTAAGCATATTGGTATTTTTTGGCGTGCGGTCAACATTGGTAAGCAGGCAGTCAAGCCAAACAATTTGAGAGGCAAGTTTAGGGTCAATCGGATATCTGCCGGATCATAAGTGATGGATCCTGACAAATAATGAAGCCCCAAATTAAGGCCCACACTTGCTTTCAGCAGATCCTGTATTTCTTCATCCGGTTCTGTTCGGCCAAAAGCCGCATCAAGATTGGCAAAAACTATTTCAGGCACTTTCAAACCCAGCGCCCGCGCTATTTCAGCGCCAATGAATTCTGCTATCAAAGCTTTTGTTCCTTGTCCTGCGCCACGAAATTTTATCACGTACATAAACTCATCATCAGCTTCGGCAATCGCAGGCAGGGAGCCTCCTTCGCGCAACGGCGTAATGTATCTTATCACATTTACGGTCCTGATTTCGGGAATATATTGTATCATAGAATCAGGACACAATTTACACCAAGACAGTAAACAAACAAATAGTGAGGATTTTTGTTTTCCCTTTTTAAAAAACTAACTCTTCAATACAAAATTAAAAAGTATAGTTCCGCTTTCGATATCATTTTGGCTGCGGGAAATTTTAGTTGTTTCGCTTTTTCAATAGCGATGCTGCGCAATTGAGAATTAGAAGTGGTGGTTCCTTTGGCAATGGTCGCGCTGGTTACAGTTCCTGCGGCGTTCACTTTTATATCCACATATACTTTTGCATTTTCATTAAAATCGCCCTGCATGTTAGGAAAGTGAATGGGCCGCCGTCCGGATAAACCGCGAACCACACTGAAGCCACTTTTCCCGCCCGGAGAATTTCCATAAGCATCCGGACTTCCGTCAGGGCTTCCTGCATCGCCATTGCCTGGTTTGTAACCCTGGTTGCGATAGCCATTATCTTGGGCGGCACCGTTTCCTCCATTTCCTGTACCTCCTTTGTATAAAGGAATTTTTGGTTTAGGGGGAGCAGGATTGGGATTTACAACCGGCGAAGGATGAATATTTTTTGACGCCTTAGTCGAGCTTTCTTTATTTTCAATTTTCGCGGTTTCGTTTTTCTTTTCAGTCTTTACAACCGGGGCCGCATCTTTATTATCACTTTCTTCTGCCTGAATATTTTGCGAAGGCTCTTCCTGTACTTTTCGGGCAGATTGATGAGAAGCCACACTTTGATTATCTGGTGCACGCTCACCTTTTACGAGCGGTTGCACAGCGCCCATGCCTTCCACTTCATTTCCCAGGTTAACATCAATAAGATCCATAACAACCGGAGTGGGGGGAACCTGCATTTTCCACGTATAAAAAATAGCGAATATTAAAAATATCCCACAAACGATGGCGGTGTATAATAACGCTTTCCGGTTTTTTTCTCCTTCAAATGAATGATTGATTAAAGCTGCGTCCAATGGTTTAGTTTTTATCAGTTCAAATTTAATGAATACATAAAAATATTCATGAGTGGAAATGTTAAAAGAAAAAGGAAATTATCCTTTATTATAATTCCTTTCTCCAAAAAGCAAACTTCCGATTCTTACCATATTGCTTCCTTCTTCAATAGCCATTTTGTAATCACTGCTCATGCCCATTGAAAGAGTTTGCATTTTATAGTTCGAAGTTTGCAGATGACGAATATTTATCAAATAAAGATTTTAAAACTTTGAATTCTTTCCTAACCGTTTTTTCATCATCAGTAAAAGAAGCCATTCCCATCAAACCTTTGATAGTAGTGTTTTTGAAAGATTGTTTTTTTTCCTCATTGGTGTTTTCCGTGTAATTAGTAGCTTGTATTATTTCTTCTAATTCTTTTTCATCCAGCCCAAATTTGGTTTCTTCCTTAGCGATATGAACTTGCAAAAGACAATTGATATTTCTATCATTTTTTCCGGCCCCTTTATTTATTTCTTTCAGCAATTTTTTGCTGTCAACACTTTGAATTAAATGAATAAAAGGCGCAATCAATTTTACTTTATTAGATTGAAGATGGCCTATAAAATGCCAGCGTATATCTTTTGGCAACTGCTCTTGTTTTTCCACCAGTTCCTGCACATAGTTTTCTCCAAAATCTCTTTGGCCCAGGTTATACAATTCTAAAATATCTTCAACGGGTTTTGTTTTTGAAACGGCAACCAAGGTTACGTTTTTCTCTTTTAATTCTTCTGCTATTTTTTTATATTCTTCTAAATTTACCGACAATGTTTTTTTGTTTTTGATTTATTAAATTTTCACATTTTCACATTATTTAAGAATTCCCCGGCTGATAACAATCCTTTGCACTTCGCTTGTGCCTTCATAAATCTGCGTAATTTTTGCATCTCGCATCATTCTTTCAACGTGGTACTCTTTTACATATCCATATCCGCCATGTATTTGAACAGCCTCTGTTGTAACCCACATCGCCGTTTCACTTGCATACACTTTGGCCATCGCCGCGCTTTCCGTATAATCGTGCCCATTGTCTTTTTGCCATGCCGCGCGCAAGCAAAGTAATCTTGCCGCGTCAATCCGGGTTGCCATGTCGGCAATTTTAAACTGGATAATTTGATGATTTTTTATTTCTTGTCCAAATGCTTTTCTTTCTTTTGAATAAGCGATAGCTCTTTCCATCGCCCCGGATGCAAGGCCAAGTGCCTGGGAAGCAATTCCTATGCGGCCTCCGGAAAGTGTTTGCATCGCGAACTTAAAGCCAAATCCATCTGCACCAATTCTATTTTCTTTCGGCACTTTTACGTCCGTAAATGAAATACTGTGTGTGTCACTTCCCCGAATGCCCAGCTTATTTTCTTTGGCGCCCACTTCAACGCCTGGCCAGTTTTTTTCTACAATAAATGTGTTGATGCCATGACTTCCTTTTTCAGGATGAGTTTGCGCCATCACCAAATAAACAGAGGCGGTATTTCCATTAGTGATCCAGTTTTTTACGCCATTAATTACATAATGATCTCCTTTATCTTCGGCAGTTGTTCTTTGCGAAGTGGCGTCGCTTCCGGCTTCCGGCTCGCTCAATAAAAAAGCGCCGATGTATAATTCGCCATTTTTTTTCCCATGCGCCAACGGAACCAAATATTTTTTCTTTTGTTCTTCCGTACCAAAAGCTTCCAAACCATAACAAACCAAACTATTATTTACACTCATGCAAACACTGGTGCTCGCGTCCACTTTACTTATTTCTTCCATTGCCAAAACATAGCTAATAGTATCTAAACCTGCACCGCCATCTTTTTCAGGAACCATCATTCCGAGAAACCCGAGATCTCCCAGTTTCTTCACTTGTTCATAAGGGAATTTTTGTTGTTCATCGCGTTCAATAACTCCCGGCAAACATTCATTGATGGCAAAATCACGAGCTGCCTGCCGGATCATTTGATGCTCTTCTGATAAAGTAAAATCCATAAATTTTTTTTATATCGTGTAAAAGTACATGTATTTAAATAAGGCTAATTAGAAGAAATGCTTTTATTAAAACTTTGAAATAATTTTTAGTATAACCAGCTCCGTTCTAAAAAGAGCGGAATAAAAATTCCATTTATTTGTTTGTTTACTACTTTTAAATTTCTGATGAAAAGAAATAAATCCTTTGCAAATGACAAATTGCTCTTTTGAAAATATTTTGTAAAAATCAAAAAAGATTATTATTGCAAAAATTGATAAGGTCGATTTAATCAAACAAATATTGAAATGAAACTCTGGCAAAAAAATAAAGATTCCTTAAAAGAAGTTGAAATATTTACAGTAGGAAAAGACCGCGAGCTGGATTTGTTTTTGGCGCCTTATGACGTTTTAGGTTCTTTGGCTCATATTAAAATGTTGCAAAAAGTTGGGCTGTTGAGTAATGAAGAATTGAATGAACTTGAAATTGGTTTGAAAAATATTTATGCGGATATTCTTGCTGAAAAATTTTCATTGGAGGAAGGAGTAGAAGATATTCATTCGCAGGTGGAATTTCTTTTGACGCAAAAATTAGGAGACGCAGGCAAAAAAATTCATGCGGCGCGCTCAAGAAACGACCAGGTGATCCTTGATCTGAAATTATATTTAAGAAATGAAATTGAAAATTTAGTTCACGAAGTGAATGCTTTTTTTGAGCTTCTTTTGCAACAAAGTGAAAAATATAAAGACTATCTATTTCCCGGATATACGCACTTGCAACTGGCCATGCCAAATTCTTTTGGCTTATGGTTTGGCGCTTATGCTGAAAGTCTTGTAGATGATTTGATCACCTTAGATGCTTCATGGCAAGTGGCAAATAAAAACCCCTTGGGTTCGGCAGCCGGCTTTGGTTCTTCCTTCCCAATCGACAGAAAATATACTACTGAATTATTAGGCTTCGATGATTTGAATTATAATGTGGTGTATGCACAAATGAGTCGTGGGAAAACGGAAAGAGTACTCGCCCAGGCGTTAGCAAATATTGCTTCTACACTTGCCCGCATGAGCATGGATGCCTGTATTTACCTTAATCAGAATTTTGGTTTTATTTCTTTTCCGGATGAATTAACTACGGGCAGCAGTATCATGCCTCATAAAAAAAACCCTGATGTTTTTGAATTAATACGCGGGCACTGTAACCGCATCCAGGCGCTTCCCAATGAAATTTTAATGATGATGACCAATCTTCCTTCCGGTTATCACAGGGATTTGCAATTATTAAAAGAACATCTTTTTCCGGCGATGAAAAATCTAAGAGATTGTATCAAAATGGCAACGCTGATGTTTGAAAATATTGAAATCAAAAAGGACATTCTTTTGGATGAGAAGTATAAATATCTTTTTACGGTAGAAGAAATGAATAAACTGGTTTTAGAAGGAATGCCTTTGCGTGATGCTTATAAAAAAATTGGCGCTGATGTGGAAGCGGGAAGTTTTGAAACTAATGGAAAAATTAATCATTCTCATGAGGGCTCGATTGGCAATCTCCAAAATGAGGAGATCCGCAGGATGATGCAAAATGTGATCAACCGATTCAATTTTGCAAAAGTGAATGATGCTTTACAAAAATTAATACAGTAAATTGCCACCTCTAAAATGGATTATTTTCAATTCTATGGTTTATAATTTAAAGAAGATGAAATGGCAGAATCGATAAAAAAAAGGATTGCAATTTTTGGTTCAACCGGCTCCATTGGCACCCAGGCTTTGGAAGTGATTGAGGCGCATCCTGATTTGTTCGAAGTAGAAATATTAACGGCCCAGACCAACGATAAATTATTAATTGAGCAGGCACTTAAATTCAATCCAAATGCGGTAGTTATAGCGGACGAAGGAAAATATGAAAAGGTAAAAAATGCGTTGGAATCAACAGATGTAAAAGTTTTTGCCGGCGAAAACGCTTTGGATGAAGTGGCCGATTTTAATTCTTACGATATGATGCTGGCAGCCATTGTAGGCTTTGCCGGATTAAAACCAACTTTAAGAGCAATAGAAAATGGTAAGGCTATTGCGTTGGCCAACAAGGAAACGCTCGTAGTGGCCGGAGATTTGGTGATGCAATTGGCCGTAGAAAAAAGAGTGCCGATAATTCCTGTAGATAGCGAGCATTCCGCCATTTTTCAATGCCTTATAGGAGAAACAAGAAATAGAATAGAAAAGATTATTTTAACGGCGAGCGGCGGCCCCTTTCTTGGCAAAAAGCCCAATTTTTTGGTAAACGTAAAAAGAGATCATGCGCTGCAACATCCCAACTGGAAGATGGGTGCAAAAATTACCATTGACTCTGCAACCCTTATGAATAAAGGGCTTGAGATGATAGAAGCCAAATGGCTTTTTAATCTTACACCGGAACAAATTGAAGTAGTGATCCATCCTCAAAGCATTATTCACAGTATGGTTCAGTTTGAAGATGGGAGTATAAAAGCACAATTGGGACTGCCTGACATGAAGCTGCCAATTCAATATGCGCTCACTTTTCCAAAACGAGTGGCCAATGATAATCCACGAGCCAATTTTAAAAAAATCCCTGTTCTTGCATTTGAACCGCCGGATGTCAAAACCTTTCGCAACCTGAGTCTCGCAACACTGGCGCTTGAAAAAGGCGGTAATTTCCCGTGTATATTAAATGCTGCAAACGAAATCGCTGTTTGGGCTTTTCTTAATAACCGTATTGGTTTTTTAGATATAACAGCAGTAATAGAAAAATCCTTGCAAAAAATAAATTATATAGAAAAGCCAAATCTTTCAGATTATTTTGAAAGCGACGGCGAGGCTCGTAATTTTGCCGCTTCTTTGATAAAAATGTAAAAACTAATTGCGGAGGAAAACAAAGAAGATTCAAAATAAATAATAACAAAATAAAATTAATTCCGTCCCGGCGGCGGTAAATAAATATGACATTATTAGCAATCAATTGGCCGGGTGTGGGTTTGCAGGCCGGCTATCTTATTTTTTCTCTTTCCATTTTAGTTATCGTTCATGAATTTGGGCATTTTATTACTGCCAAATGGTTTAAATGCAGGGTGGAAAAATTCTACCTGTTTTTTGATCCCTGGTTTTCTATTTTTAAAAAGAAAGTAGGAGAAACAGAATACGGAATAGGATGGCTTCCCCTGGGAGGTTATGTAAAAATTTCCGGTATGGTGGATGAGAGTATGGATAAAGAACAAATGAAATTGCCGCCTCAGCCATGGGAATTCAGAAGCAAACCGGCATGGCAACGATTGATCATTTTGTTAGCCGGTGTTACGATGAATGTATTACTCGCATTTTTTATTTACGCGATGATTGTGTTTACATGGGGCGAAACCAAACTTCCCCTGAAATCTATGCATGATGGCATTTGGGTTACGGATAGCCTTATGAGTAATATCGGCCTGGAAAACGGAGATAAAATTTTGGCGGTAAATGGAGAACCGGTTCAATATTACGAAGACCTTCCGGGTAAAATTTTACTGGGAAAAGAGATCACTGTCGAAAGAAACGGAAAAGAACAAACGATTCAAATTCCAATAAACCTGATAGAGCAGTTGGTAGAAAAAAAGGGCAAAAGAAATAACCAGTTTTTTATGCCAAGAGCTCCGTTGATAGCCGGAGCTTATGATCCGGGGGATACAACACCGGCGAAGACTGCGGGTTTGAAAGGGTTTGATAAGATAACCGAAGTAGATTCAACGCCGGTTACTTATTTTGATCAATTGGCTTCCTACCTCGCAAAAAAGAAAAACGATACGGTTACTCTTTCAGTGCTCAGAAATAATCAGCCACTTTTATTGAAGATGCAGGTAGATTCAGCCGGAAAAATTGGGATTAACGGGCTTTCCATGCAAGAGTATGACAGTATTGGATTATTTAAACTGGAACACAAAAATTACGGATTTTTGGCTTCCTTTCCTGCCGGCGTAAGAGAAACCGGTAAGCAATTGAATTTTTATATTCAGCAGGTTAAATTGATACTGAATCCTGAAACCGGTGCCTATAAAGGGCTGGGAGGGTTTAAAACAATGGCTTCGATATTTCCGAGTAGCGGCTGGAACTGGGAAGCATTCTGGAGAATAACCGCTTTCTTTTCTATCATCCTGGCTTTTATGAATTTATTACCTATACCGGCTCTTGATGGCGGACACGTTGTATTTACCGTGGTTGAAATGATTACCGGCAGAAAACCAAGTGATAAATTTTTGGAGTATGCGCAAATTGCCGGAATGGTAATATTGTTTGCTTTGCTGATTTATGCTAACGGAAATGACTGGTTTGGATGGGGTAGCGGGCATTAGGGTAATTAGCTGAATCGCCAATACGCTAATTAGCCGATGGAGCAGTAAACCGACAAATAATGCCAAATTTTATTTTCGCTAAAAGCTAAAGGCTTTCCCCAACGCTCAGAAATCGTTATTTTAATTTTAAAAATTTGTAATAAATAACTTATTTTAATTTGCCTTCTTATCTTTCGGCATTATTATAAAAAATTCCGCTTTTATTATTATGAAAGATAAGGTGCGTTCAGTTTTCAGAACTATAGTTCTTCTCATAAATCTTGGTGTTATTTTTCTATATCTTTTGGTGTGCTTCGTGCCTTATATTAATACCGGAAAGTATTGGTTTGTTGCTTTTCCCGGATTAATGTTTCCCATTCTGTTTTTTGTCCTTGTATGTTTTTTTATTTTTTGGCTATTTGTAAAGTCGAAATGGGCGTGGGTTTCCTTAGTTGCAATTTTGCTGGGCAGCCAGCAAATTTTTACTGTTTTTGCTTTTCGAACTGAAAGTAAATTTGAGATGGCAAAACAACCGAACACGTTGCGTGTCTTCCATTGGAATGTGGAAGGATGGGATGATTATTTTACAAAAAGGGAATATAACGAACAGGGCTACGAGCCTCAAATGATGGATTTGATCAGGAAGCAAAATGGTGATATACTATGTTTTGAAGAATATGCTGATAAGAAAAATTTGAACGATAAGAATTCATTCGCTTCTATTATTCAAAATATGGGATATCCTTATTATTCTTTTGCCGAAACGGATTCAAATCATCAATACAATGCCAAAGGTGTTATCATTTTTTCAAAATATCCCATCCTTAATTCCGGCATTATTAATTACGGTAAACATGCTAACGCTGAGCATTTAATTTTTATCGATTTAAAGAGGGGTGAAAAAGCTTTCAGAATCTTTACAACTCATTTGCAATCGGTTAGATTTGAACATGCAGATTATAGAAGCCTCAGCAGGTTGAAACATGCAAAAGATCCCGGGTATCATGATTCAAGAAGTATTATTTCCAAGTTAAAAAGAGGCTATGAATACAGGTATGAACAAGCACAGATCGTACGGGATCAAATCAACAAAAGCCCTTACCCGGCAATAATTACCGGGGATTTTAACGATGTACCTAATTCTAATACGTATTTTACAATTAAAGGAAATTTGCAGGATGCTTTTTTAGAAAAGGGAAGTTTTATCGGGCGCACTTTCCGGTTTATTTCCCCTACCTTAAGAATTGATTATATTCTTGCTGATGAGGGTTTCAAGGTATCACAATTCAGGGTAATTCATGTTCCATATTCAGACCATTTCCCGATAGAAGCTGACCTGCAATTTCAATAATTACTTTACTGTACTTTCTCCTTTTTTCTTCTCAATATTTTTTGAAGGACATCCACACAAGTATGTATGGCTTCTTCAAAAGTAGTAGCAGTTTTTGTCACATAGTCATCATATCCCGGTACGATCAATTTTATATCACAAGCTTTATTTTCAACCGGATCATTATTTAATGAAAGAGTTACGTCTGCGCGGATTATCTTATCATCAAATATGGATAATTTTCCTACTTTTTCATTCACATAATCTTTCAACTCTTGTTTAGCGTTGAATTTCAATGTCTGGAGATTTATTTGCATACTTCTGTTTTAAAGATTCGTTTAAAGATAACTTTCTATTTTTCAATAAAATATTATACCTGAAAATTGCATAATGTTTAACGTTAAAATTTGAAGGTTTTATTAAAACGGACGTTCTTAATTTGGTAATTTTGAAAAACTTAAATTATATCAATTGAATTCTAAATCCGGTCTATGAAAAAAATATTTTTCTTCCCGATAGTCTTGCTTTTTTTTATCTCAACTGCCAGTGCCCAGTATAAGAACTACAAAATATCTGTAAAAGGAGATACAATAAATATTGTTGATCACGATGGGTTAAAACAGGGAAAATGGGTGGTTCATGTTGATCCTTTGCGCGGTGAGCCAGGATTTGAGGAGGAAGGGGTTTTCGTGAATGACAAGAGAGAAGGTACCTGGAGAAAATATACATTACAGGGAGATTTTATTGCCTTCGAAAATTATAAGCATGGAGATAAAGATGGTAATTGGAAATTTTTCACCCGCTTTGGTGATCTGGAGAGGGAAGAGAACTGGCATGCTTACAATCCTGATCAGCCTTACGATACAATACCTATTTACGGAACAGGCAACAATGAAATTATCAGTTATAAGATTGTCAAAGCAGAACCTTATAGTGTAAAGGATGGCACCTGGACTTTTTACGAAAATGGTAGGATCGTCAAAACGGAAGAATTTGACAGGGGCCATTTGCTAAAACCTGCACAAACTGAATCGGTAGTGTCGGAAGAACCAATGAAGAAAATTGTTCCTAAGGAAGTTTTGGAATACCGTAAAAAGAACAGCAAGAAGAAGAGTGTGAAAGTAATTGACGGAAGCACCAGTTATTAAAATTTTCCTGGCCCCAGGTTCATTATCTTGTATGAAAGTTCTTTCAACAAAGCTCCGCTCGAAATTCCATGTGTTCCAATACCAATGCTTTTCAGATTAGCATCATGCAATAAAAGGATTACCTGCTCCATTTCCAGGAAAGTGTAATTTTTTAAAGTATGCAACACCTGGTCTGTTACGGCAGGATTATAATTAAAGACAGGTTTTATCGCACGTTCGCTTTTATCGTGCATTTGATAAACTGTAAGAATTTTTGAAAAATAGGAATAGAGCGATGGAAGTATCAGTTGGATGGGCACGGCCTTAGGATTAGCCTCAAAATATTGAATAATGCGAATTGCTTTTGCCTGGTCTTTCCGGCTCAATGCATTTTGAAGTTCAAAAATATTATACTCTTTGCTGATGCCTATAAATTTTTCAATATCATCTTCCGTAATATTTTTAGCTGCCCCGAGATTGAGTGCGAGCTTCTCAATCTCATTTACAATTCGTGAAAGGTCGTTGCCTATATGATCTACGAGTAAAGCCAGCGCCTTAGGTTTTATGGTGAAACCGTTTGTATGCAGATAATCATTTATCCACGCCGGCAATTGATTTTCATACATTCTTTTAGAAAGAAAAACCTCACCTTTTTTCTTAATTAATTTTGAAAATTTTTGTCTGCCGTCTAACGTTTTACCTTTATAAGAAACGACTAAAATAGTTGACGGTAAAGGATTTTCAACATAGGCTTCCAACTTCTCTACTTCCCTCATTTGCTGAGCCTCCTTCAGCAAAACTACCTGGCGATCCGCAAACATGGGATAGCGGCGGCAGGCATTTACAACATCCGCCCAATTGGCATCTTTTCCATAAAAAATGGTTTGATTAAATTCTGATTCACTTTCAGAAAGAATCTTTTTCTCGGCATATTCCATTACTTCATCTATAAAATAATCTTCATCGCCTTCAAGCCAGTAAATGGGTTTAAATTCTTTGTTTTTCCAGTTAGAAATAATTGAAGAAGCCGTCATTTTTCAAAGATAAAAATTTTCATATTACATTATGAAGAAAAGAAATAGCTTTGACCTATCTTTCTGAACGTCAATTTCTTTGGCATGGTTTTGGAAAAATTGATACATATTAACATTTAAAAAATAAAAACTTACATCATGAGTTACGAGAACTTTCCTGACAGAGACAATCCTGCTGAAAAAGAAGTCGTCAATAAAAATAATAGTGGCCGTAATATTTTAACTGCGATCCTGGTGATCGCTTTACTGGCCACCTGGGGTTATATCATTTTTGATAAAAATAAAACAAGGCAGGAAAAGCAGGACCTTACTACCCAGATAGTAAATAGCGATTCGTCAAAAAATGAATTGCAACGCGAACTGGACGATGCAGCGATGCGGCTTGATGCGCTTAAAACCAGTAATGTAAAAGCGGACAGTCTTTTAAAAACGAAAGATAAAGATATTGATGATTTGAGAAAAAGGGTACAAAGCATCATTAATGATAAAAATGCTTCTAAAGCACAGCTTGCTGAAGCACAGAGATTGATAGCACAATTAAAAGGGAATATTGAAATGTATACTGCTCAAATAGACTCTTTGCAAAATGCAAATGCCCAACTTACAGAAGCCAATCGTGTTGTTACTCAACAAAGAGATGTGGTGAAGCAAAGCTATGATTCTGCCAGCACAGTGATTCAGCATAAAGATACCTTGCTTGACATAGGTTCTACCCTGGTAGCTTCTAATTTTTCAATTGAAGGAATTAAAGAAAAAAACAGCGGTAAAGAAAAAGTGACTTCAACAGCAAAGCGTGTGGACAAATTAAGTATTTCATTTTTACTGAATGCAAACAGAATTACTGCATCCGGTCCCAAAGATATCTATGTTTGTATCACTGCCCCTGATGGAAAGCCAGTACAGGTAGATGCATTGGGCTCTGGTGACTTTACTACACGTGATGGAGTTCAAAAGCCATATACAAAGAAAATCCAGGTTAATTATGTGCAAGGCCAAAAGCAACCTGTAAAAGTGGAATGGTCACAGAACAGCCGTTTTCAGACAGGAGATTACAAAATATCTATTTATAATAATGGATTTGAGATTGGCCAGGGTACGGTAAGCCTGAAGAAAGGTGGCCTGTTTTCTTAAAAAAGAAATTTTATAAAATATTCTTGATAAACAGTAAAAGAACAAATAGGGAAGATTTTTATTTTAATTAAAAAAAGCTTCCTGCGTCTGAATAACTTATTAAATAAAAATGCCCAACAGCTAAAAACTGTTGGGCATTTCTTTTATTATTAAGATTAATGGAATTATTAATTCCCTGAACTTTTCACGCGATTTTGTTCTTCTGAAGCGCCGCCGGTTCTCCTGTGTTGCTGATTTTTAATTGGCTTGCCAAACCTATAAGAAAAAGTGAGAGAAAAGGTCCTGCTATCGCGGATATTTTTGATGTAAGCATCAATATCCTGGTAATTTATTTTTCCACTAAAATTTTGTGAATTGAAAATATCGCGAACACCAAACTTTAAACTTCCCTTTTTCTTTAAAATTAATTTTTGAACTCCGGCATCAAGTCTCCACATTGGGTCGATCACGATCTCTCCTTCAATTCCTTTTCCCCTGTAAAATCCACTCAATTCTGCGCTCCAGCCATTATTGAGTTTAAATTGATTATTCATATTCGCCATAAGAGTAACAGCATCTATTTCGAGATTACCGCCATCGAGTACTCCGCTATACGCATTGTAATTTAAGTTGGAATACAAGTTGGTTGACCAAAATTTACTTACCGGAAAATTAGCGCTCACGGCAAGTCCGTAATTGGTTTTTGAAGCCAGGTTTTCCTTAGTCTGAAAAGTTTTTCTTTCGCTGGTTATTTGCTTGATCACGTCTGAAAAAACGTTGTGAGTCTTACTGTAGTTAAGCGTTGTAGTTAAAAAGCCATTGTATGTGTGCGACAATTCAATGTTGTCAGAAAATTGCGGCTGCAGCAAAGTGTTTCCTACCTGGTAAGTGTATTCGTCTAAAAAATAGTAGAAAGGATTTAAATCTCCATAATCCGGGCGGTCAATTCTTCTTCCATAATTAGCAGCAAAAGTGTTTTTATCATTCATTTGATAGCTGACATACACTGTTGGAAAAAGGTTCACATAATTTTTTGTAAATGAAGAATCTGCGTGTGAAGCATTACCCAACTGATGCCCTTTGGCGTTGGTATTTTCTGCCCGCAAACCAGCCTGCATGCCCCATTTCTTTATTTGCCTGTTATAATTTACGTAAGCTGCGTTGATGTTTTCTTTATAAATAAAATGGTTGGTTTTCCCTTCATCTATTGAAGTTCCTTCGGTGGTTTGATTTTGATAAACCGCATCATTATCAGTTGAAACATAGCTGCTTTTTAAACCTGTTTCTATTTTTGCATTGTGCTTTAAAGGAAAAGTAAAATCCGTTTTTGCAGAATAAATTTTTACGTTGGATGGGAGATTTCCTATTAATGAAGTTGGCTCTTTCCTTACCGTAAAATCAGGATAATAATAATTGTTGGAAAGCAACGAACTTGCGGGCTGATTATAATCGAGATAATCAAGGTCAATAGTAAATTCTTTACCGGTTGAATCGAATTTGTGATAAAGATTCAGATTAGTTGAAAAGTTTTTTGAATTCCCTTCATTGGTATAATTTGCTAAAACGATCGAATCAATATGATTTTGGGCGTTATTTAAATCAGTTTCATTTTTATTGATACTATTATAAGGATTTATATATCCCGAAAACACAACTCCCAGAGTGGTTTTTTTAGAGGCATAAAAATCCATGCCGGCTTTAATATTATGCCCTTGTGATTTATTATGCCTGGTAATATTCTGATCAAAAATAGTTTCAATTTGTTTAGTGGTAGTATCTTTGAACCTTCGGATGATGTTTTGTTTCTGGTGGCCCTGCCATAAGTAATAACTGTAATTTCCAAACAAATTTACCTTCCCTGTACGGTAATTAATATTCAGGCTTTGATTGGTTTTGGTATAATAAGACTGAAGTATAGAAGATGTTACACTTCCGTTTATTCCGCTCATTTTATTCTTCTTTGTTTTGATGTTGATAATGCCTGAATTGCCTGCGGCATCATATTTTGCAGAAGGATTGGTCATAATCTCGATCTGATCTATAGCAGATGAAGGCATGTTCTTCAAGAGGTTTGCCAATTGTTCGCTGCTTAAATACGAAGGTTTTCCATCCAGCATGATCATCACGCCAGCCTTGCCTTTCAAACTTACATTTCCATCTTTGTCAACAGAAACTCCGGGAGATTTTTCCAGCACTTCCAGCGCGGTGGTTCCTGCATTCGTAATAGAAGCATCTACATTAATGATAGTGCGGTCAATCTTTCTTTCTATAAAAGGTTTTTTTGCAGTGACGGTAATTCCTTTTAAAGTTTTGACATCATTAGTTAATTTCAAATGGCCGATGGAAACATTTTTATCTGCCACATTCACAGTGGGGCTATAGGTTGATAAATGGCCAACGGAAGTAGCCACCAAATAATATTTTCCCGGTGCTATGTTTTGAAATTCAAAGTTTCCTTCCTTATCAGTAAGGTTTATTTTTACCAAAGAGGAATCGATGCTATTATATAAAGATATGGTTGCTGCGTCAATAATCTTTTGGTCGCCACCATCAGTAATTCTTCCTGATATTGATCCGGCGGGAGTTTGAGCGAATGTTGATAATGAAAATATCAGTAATAAATGGATTAAAATAAAAGCTTTTTTCATAATAAAAGTATTGCTGTGTTTGAAATATTACAGTGCAAACCTAAGTAGTATGTTTTGCATAGTACATAGTGATACATAAATGGTAAATATTTCTTTTTAATTGGTCAAGTTTTTGTTTAGACGGAGGAGGAGAAGAAAATGTTACAGTGAACCAACAAATAATTTGGTTTCTTATTTTGTCTAAAAAATCAAACGGAATATTGACGTTAGAATTTTAATTCCAGAACATAATCGTTCATAAAATATCCGGAACCGATATCAATATCTTCCTCGCGGATTATTTTAAATCCCTGCTTTTCATAAAAATGAAGTGCTTTGTTGTGGCGGTTTACATTGAGTTGCAAAGCAGATGCGCCTGATGTTTTTATTTCTGAAATAATATAGCACAGCAGTTGTTTTCCCAAATGTTTTCCCTGCAATGAAGGAAGAACGTAAATTTTATTTAAATGATAAACAGCTTCATTATCATGTGGTGAAAAAGAAGCAAAACCAACAGGAATTTCATCTTTACTCAAAATAATAAAATGATGTTTTAAAACAGAAAGTTGGTGTTTAAGAGAGTGGAGAGAATATATTTTTTTAAGCATATAATCCAATTGCGCTTGGCCTAATATTTCCAGATAAGCAGTCGGCCAGATTTGGTGAGCAAGATGATGAATCGTTGCAAGATCGCAAAGGGTTGCGGGCCTTATTTCTATCATTTATTTAATAGTGATTTTTAGTTCAGGAGCAAAAAAATTGCGGCCTTCTTTATCTTTTACTACAATATCAAAAAAATAAAGTTGCTTCCCCATTTTGCAAACGTTGCTTTAAATTATCTACCCAAACTTTTGGCAAGGGTGTTGCATTAAACCGATCAGCAGAAATGGTAAAAACTTCTTCCTTTTTCCCTGTTTCATCATCCATGATATATGATTTTTGCCTTTATAAGAAACTGGTAGGAAGCAATAGTGTATTGATTGTTTTTAGCGTCTATAATTTTTAAGGGAAGACCAACTAATTGTACGCCTTCATCAACTGTAACTTGTGCTCCGTTTTGATTTACTCCTAAATAAGTTTTTACAACCGGGGGTTTAAACTTTGGTTCTTTGATAATGGTGTCTCTTACTTGTGCAAAAGAATTGGTGTGATTGAAGCAATAAAAAAAAGGCAGAAAAATTTTTATACAGATAATTTCATAACTGTACCGGTTTTTGACATCACAGCGAAGCAATTGTTTGTTCTATCACTTTAATTTTTGATTCTGCATCCGCTTTCTTTTTTCTTTCCAATTCAATCACTTCAGGCTTTGCATTCTGTACAAATTTATCATTACTTAGTTTCTTCTCTACAGTAATTAGGAAACCTTTAAGATAGTTCAAATCTTTGGTGAGTTTTTCTTTTTGAACCGATTGTATCAATTGCTGCATCTGATTTTATGTAGATCTTTTCATTTCCGGCAACGGTCATGATTGCAGATGCTCCGGGTGCTTCATTGAATAAAATTTTATCAGCATTGGTTTGTTTTGCAAAAATTTCTTTGATCAAGTGGTAAGAAGATTCTTCCTTGGTTTCTATAAATAACGAAACCGGTTCTTTTGGCTTTACATTATTTTTATTTTTTGCATCCCGTATAGCGCTTATAATAGTTTTTAATTTTTCGCCTAAAGTCAAAATTTCAGGATCTGTATTCTGTAACAGGCCCAAATTGTTTTACCACCAGATCGTCGCTTCTTTCTTTTAGCAAATGATAAATTTCTTCTGTAATAAATGGCATAAAAGGATGCAGCAGTTGAAGAAATTCATCAAAAAAAGAAACCGATTTTTCATAAACTTCATGTGAGATTGATGTTCCATATTCTGGTTTTATCCATTCTAAAAACCAACTGCAGAAATCATCCCAGATGAAAGAATAAATTGTTTTTAAGGCTTCACTCAGGCGGAATTGTTGCATCAAAATTTCTACTTCATTTCTCACTTCATGCAAACGGTTTTCAAACCATTGAAGGGCAAACTGGCTACTGCTTATCTGCTGATTAGCTTTATCGCTATTCGGCATTCGGCTGTTTTGCCTTCTTCCCACATTTTCAATAATTTCATTGCATTCCACAATTTATTATTGAAAAATTTTCCCTGTTCCAGACTGCTTTCATCAAATAACAAATCATTGCCGGCAGGAGAGGAGATCATAATTCCAAAACGAACCGCATCTGCGCCATATTCATGAATCAGCGTTAAAAGATCAGGGCTGTTGCCTAAACTTTTACTCATTTTTCTTCCCAGCTTATCACGAACCATCCCTGTAAAATAAACATCATTAAAAGGCTTTTCATGCATGTATTCCATTCCCGCCATAATCATGCGTGCTACCCAAAAGAAAATAATATCCTGGCCTGTAACCAAAACTGAAGTTGGATAATAATAATTGATGTCTTTATTACCGGGATCTGCTAATGCCATTAAAAACTTCCATTGGCCAAAGCCACGATGAAAACCAGGTATCAAGAACGTCTTCATCTCGTGTTAGTGGGCATTGTCATTGTATTGGTTATTGATATTTCTTTTGCCTCTTCTTCGGTTTCCGCAACATACAAATTTCCTTCGTCATCATACCAGGCCGGTATTTGCTGCCCCCACCAAAGTTGCCGGCTGATGCACCAGTCTTTTACATTCTCCAGCCAATACTTATAAGTGGCATTAAATTTTTCATTGGGATGAATATTTATTTTTCCGCTGGTTACTGCTTCTAATGCAGGCTGTGCAAGATCTTTCATCTTCACAAACCATTGAGTAGATATTTTCGGCTCTGCTACTACATTAGTTCGCTGGCTATAACCCAAGCCGTGTTGTATATTCTTCTTCTTTTACAAAAAACCTTTTTCCTTTCAGTTCTTCCACAATTTTTTTTCTGGCAACAAAACGGTCTTCGCCAATAAAAATTTGGGCAGCTTCACTTAAGGTTCCGTCATCATTTAAAGTATCAACAACAGGAAGATTAAATTTTAATCCAATATTGAAATCATTGATGTCGTGAGCCGGCGTAATTTTCAAAATTCCTGTACCGAAATCTTTATCAACATACTCATCAAAAATTACCGGCACTTCTTTATTGATTAATGGAACGATTACTTTTTTTCCATTCAAGCCCGAATAACGGTCATCGTTTGGATTGGCACAAACCGCCACATCTCCCATAATAGTTTCAGGTCTTTGTGTAGCAATCACAATGAATTGTCTGTCGCCGCTTTCTGTCTTTTGGCTTCCGCCTTCTGCCTGTCGCTTTTCGGCTATTGCATATTTTATATAATACAATTTCCCGGTCACATCTTTATATTCTACTTCTTCATCACTTAAAGCTGTTTTTGCAGCAGGATCCCAATTGATCATTCTTGCGCCGCGATAGATCAATCCTTTTTTATACAGATCAACAAAAACTTTAATCACCGCTTTATAATAATGATCATCCATTGTAAACGTAACCCTGTCCCAATCAACACTGCAGCCTAATTTTTCTATTTGGTTATAAATAATATTTCCATATTTTTCTTTCCATTCAAATGCATATTTTAAAAATTCTTCTCTTGATAAATTGTTTTTATCAATTCCTTTTTCTCTTTTCAGCATATCCACCACTTTTGCTTCTGTAGCAATAGAAGCATGGTCGCTTCCCGGCACCCAACAAGCGTTAAATCCACTCATGCGCGCTTTTCTAACCAAAATATCCTGGACAGTTTCATTAAGGTATGGCCCATGTGCAGCACACCTGTTACATTTGGCGGTGGTATCACAACTGTAAAAGGAGGACGGTCGCCGTGGGCAAACTTTTAAAGTATTTTTTTATTTTCCAGTGTTTATACCACTTTTCTTCTACTGGGCCGGGTATATAATTCTTACTTAATTCCATTTTTTTGTAAAAAATTTATAGCCTGCAAATGTAATACAATCATGGTTTAGTATCTTGCTAAGTACATTAGTAAAATTAAATTTTAACCAACCTTTGTTATACGCGATAGTTGATATTGAAACTACAGGAGGTTATGCCGCCGCCAACGGCATTACTAGAAATAGCTGTTTTTATCACTGACGGGCAAAAAGTTGTAGATGAATTTCATACTTTATTAAATCCTTATTATACCATTCCCCGGTTTATAGAATCGCTCACCGGCATTACCAACGAAATGGTGGAATATGAAAGAGATTTTAAAAGTATTGCTGATGAGCTTTACGAGATGCTTCACGATAAAGTTTTTGTGGCTCATAATGTAAACTTCGATTATTCTTTTGTAAAACATCATCTGCTGGCTTGCGGCTATGAACTGAATTGTAAAAAAATATGTACCGTTCGGTTAGGAACGTAAAGTAATTCCGGGATTAAGAGGATATGGGTTAGGAAAAATTTGTAAGCATCTCGGAATTGAGATTGAAGAAAGACATCGTGCAAAAGGCGATGCAGCGGCAACAGTAAAGCTTTTACATCATCTTTTGAAAAATGATACTAACGGCCATGTGCAAACGATGTTGAAATCCGGAAGTAAGGAGCAATTTCTTCCTCCAAATATTTCTGCTTCTGAAATTAAAAAATTGCCTTCCCAGCCCGGCGTTTATTATTTCCATGATAAAAAAGGGAAAAGTGATCTATGTGGGTAAAGCGAAAAATTTAAGTAAGAGAGTAAACAGTCATTTTTCCAATAATAAACCAAACAGTCAAAAGCAGGAATTTCTAAAAAAAATTTATCACATTAGTTACCGGGCTACCGGAACAGAATTAATGGCTTTTATCTTGAAAGCACTGAGATCAAAAAATTGTGGCCCGAGCAAAACCGCAGCCAGAAAAGATTTGAGCAGGCGTATGGAATGTATTCTTTTGAAGACTCCAATGGTTATTTAAGATTATGTATTGAAAAGAGAAGAAAAAATTTGAAAGCTTTATACACTTTCAATTTGCTTACTGAAGGTTATTCTTTGCTCGCAATTTGGTGGCTGAATTTGAACTTTGTCCAAAATTATGTTTTCTTACAATCAGTAAATATTGAATGCCAGTCATTCGCTGAAAATAAATGCAAAGGCGCCTGTAAACAAAAAGAAAGTGCTGGAAAGTATAATAAAAGAGTACTTGCATGTATTGCAACATCTTGAAACAGAATTACCCACTTTTGCTTTGATGGATGATGGGCTGCAACATGAAGAACAAAGTTGTATTTTAATTGAAAGGGGAAAATTTTATGGAATGGGCTATTTGCCATCCGATATTAACGTTCAACAGCTTGATGAATTGAAAGACTATCTCACTCCTTATAATGAAAACGATTATATCCGTGGAATTGTTTTTCAATACGCGGAAAGATATCCTTATAAGAAGATCGAATTCTTACCTGGTATTTATTGAAATAAAAATCTTTTTTATTTGTTAGTTCACTGAGAAAAGTATCTGTTTTATTTTCTCATATTGATCTCCATCGATCTTTCTAAAATATGTTGCACATCACTGGTCAAGTTCTGAAATGAAAATGCGCCATACAAGTTATCAAACCGGTATTTCTCCAGCAGAAGCTTGATTCGCTCAATCTCCGAAAACGGCACAGGGATTTGGTTTGGGTAGCTATACATAATTGAAATAAATCTTTTGCTTCTTGACACCTGCAAACTGTCGCCACAGAACACCGTTCCTTTTTCTGACAAAAATGGTACATGCAAAATACAGGCTCCGGGAAAATGTCCTCCGGTATTAATAATCTTTATTCCATCCCAAAGATCTTTTTCTTCACCCTTCCACAATTTAATGGCATTAATTTGTGGCGTCCATTCTTTATCTTTTTCATGGATATAAACGGGGCAATTAAAAGTAGCAGCCCAGGTTTCCATATTACTGTAATAATGAGGGTGAGATATCGCAATTGCTTTTAAACCTCCCTTTGAATTGATAAAAGCAATCGTGCTTTCATCAAGTAATGGAATGCAATCCCATAGAATATTTCCACTTTCTGAAATAATGAGAAATGCTCTTTGGCCGATTGCAAAAGGCGGAATTATAGCCAGTTCATATACTTTCTTGCTGATGGGTTTTACCTGGACACTTCTTGAATTTTTTAATGCTTCATGAGTCGTCCAGGTTTGTCCGTTTTCAGGAACATATTGACGGTCATCATCACAGATCTTACAATGATTATCTACCACTTCTGTTTCACGGTATTCTGTGCCACAAGCGTTACAAATTTTTTTTGAATTGCTCTTCATGCTTTTCATTTTAAACTAAATGCAAAAATATATTGGATTACTTTTTCGAAGCGGAAAAGATATTTGTAAATAACTAAGCCTCGTTCATCCATTTTTTAAAAGTAGGAGCTACTTGTTGACTAATGACGATAGGTTCTCCCAATTCAGGAACATTCATATCCACGAGTAATTTCACTTTTTGATGAGCTTTAAAACTTCTTATAAAATTCAGGTTAACGATATATTGCCTGTTGGCCCTAAAAAAAATAGAAGGATCCAATTCTTCTTCAAGTTCCGCTAAAGTCTTGTCAACGGAATATTTTTTTGAGTCGCGGGCCATTATATAGGTCAATTTGTCTTTCGTGTAAATCAATGCAATATCATTTAGCAGCAGTGAGATATAAACCACTCCTCTTTTAACAAGAAGCCTTGTTTTCTTTTTCTTGTTCAATTTTAAAAAATTATCTTTTTGTTTATTTATAAATGGGCTATTCGATAAATTTTTTTGGCTGTCATATCTGGTTATATTTGATACATCAGTATCATCCCCATTAATAAATACTATAGGGATATATTCGGAAGGCCTGTATAAAAGATCGGAAGAAGACTCTACCGCCAATTTGCTATCATTAGCCGTAAAATTCGTTTCCAGGTTTTTCAAGAAATACTCTGCAGGCTTCTTTGCTGGAATTTTTTTTTCATCATGCATTGGGGAAAGTTTTTGTTAATTAGGGGAAATGTAATTTTTCAAATTTGGAAAAGAAGAAAGTTCCTGAATACTTTAAGTAAAAGTAAATTCTCTCAAAAGACAATCAGAAGTAAATTTTTTTGTTAGAAATATTCTTCTTATTGCGATGAATATTCCATAATTCTGCTGCGGTAAAATTTCTTTTTCTTTCGTTGACAAATGCGGTAGCGATGGTTTCTTTTACTTCTTTAGTGAGATATTTAATTTCGGTTCTTGTCAGGGAATCTAATAAATTTCCTGTGTTGTCTGATTGAATTTTCATGATGTTATTTTTAAATGTTCAAAATTTTATTTTTATTATGACGACTGAAATCTTTTTTTGTTACAATATTTTTTCAGAGCTGAATAAGATTAAAGCCATTTCATTTTTTCATTGAAGTAATAGGGAATGACATGCCAAAACGCAAAGAATTGTTTATCAATTATGTTAGGTATATGGAATAAAATTTAGTGTTCGCTTTTGATACAGTAAGCATCCGTTTTTGAAACAGAATTATTGTTTAAGCAAAATGGATATTGCTAAAACGCAGCCTGGATCTGTAACCGGTGATAATAAAATTTTAGGAAAAAGAGCAGCATTCAGAATAGTATAAGGTAATTTTAATTGTAATCTTTTTACAGTAAACAAAATTTAAGAGAAATTATTAAAATAAATAATCCTGATATATTTCCTGGTTTTATTGTCCCTGACAATTTTCATTTGAAATTTCCTGTACCTATCGAAGCAATGGTTTTTTATCACCCTTATCTGAAATAATTTTTTTCCAGAGGCTTTTATATTATTTATTTCCTCTAATTTTATATTAAACTGAATTATAATAGGTAGCTTGATTTCATTTCAGTTTTCTTCTTACTCTGCTTTCACCTGAAAAGTAATATCCTGCGAATTACTGTTACTCATTTAATTTTTATCATTTAAAATTATGATCATGAAAAAAGTAATTTCATTAATGGCTATATTTTCTATTTATTTTATCTCCTGCACTACTTCCAGAAAAAATTACGTGGAAATTCCAGTCCAGGAATCTTATAAAAATAATCCGTATGCTCAGCCATATATCGGTCCTTATCTGATTTCGGAGCGGCAAGCCATGATTTATATACATGCTTTCAAAAAACATAATTATAGAGTTACCAGGAAGAAAAGATTGGATCCTGCATGGTCATTTTTTGATCAGAAGATTTTAAAAGACTTGATGCTGGATAAGAAAACAGATTCGGTTATTTTCTTATTCGGAGCTTATCCATCATGGGATACGACTATTCCCAAGGAAAAGAAACGGCATCCATTCATTATATTACAAGCAATACCAAAAGTTGTGTTTAATGAATCAGGAAAAGGGGATTCTTTTTCTTCGGAGGCTTTGTCTGCATCTCTTTATTTTCGTCCAAAAGACATTTGTCCACCCCCTAATACTGGCTGTAAAATTCCCTGAATTCATCATTTATAAAAGGGCTGTGTCCTCTTCCATGTTTCCATTGGCAGGCGAAGGCGTTTGTTTAATACCCGCCCACCATTTTTTTAAAGAGAAACTTGTCCTGGCTTCTATTAATTTTTTGGAAGAAAGCAAATCAATAACGTGATGTTCGAGAAAGTGCTGAAAAGGTACAAGCATGGCAATTACACCAATTTTTATCAGCCAAAGTACCATGGGTTTGTTATGAAAAGGAGAGAAAAGAACTAAATTGTCAATTAATAAAACGATAAACTCAAATAATGAAATAAAGAAAAAGAATCCCATGATCCTTACTACAAAATGCGACACAGGGAACGAACCTACAATCAGCATTATAAAGAAAACAATTATTATAGTGATAGTAATTCCCATGTATTGGATATTACGGTTGTTAAACTCATGTTGGCGCTGTTGGAACAATTCGTATTGATTTTTGTTATTTTCCCTTTCCACACCAAGCAATGCAATGTCATTTTCCCTTGAAAATCTTTTAAGGCTGTCCTTATAAACAATGAATTGTTTTGAACAGAAAAATGCTTCTTTGTAATTTTTTTGGGTTTCAAACAAAGCGCTGAGTTTTTCCGAATAAAGGGTAATCGTGTTAAATTCTTTCATCTCCCTGCTTATAGCGAGAGCTTTTTGGTAATAAGAAATAGCCTTCGTGGAATTATTATTTAAATTGTAGCATTCTGCAATTTGTTCCAGGTTGATCCTTGATAAATTAAGGTCAAATTTATTATCGAGATCAGATTGAGCCTTCCTGTAAAAATATAAGGCAGAATCTATTTTCCCCGTATAAAAATAAATATTGCCCAGGGCCATAAAATAATTTTCTATCCCATCGTTTGAATAACTTTGTTTAAGGTCGGTTTCATCTTCAAGGTAACGCAATGCTACCTGGCCTTTTTTTTCTACCACATAGTAATACACCAGCAGCAGCCTTTTCGCATTCAAAAGATTTTTATAATCATCAAGCGAATCAGCGAGTTCTATGGTACGGAGAATAAAAAACTTTTCATTAGTTAGCCGGGCAAGATCATAATAATCCATCAGCAAACCTTCCATATTGGCTGCCTTTAGGTTTAGAACGAGGCTTTGATTTAATTCTTTTCGGGCATGATCTGCATCGTCCAGTGTCCTATACATTTCAGCTATGCAGTGATAGGTTTTTGATTGCAATTCAATAGATTTTATTTTAATTGCAATGTCAAAAGCGGTATTATAATTCCGGCATGCAGAAACCGCTTCTCCCTTGTCTAAATATGTATCACCCAATTCAATGTAGGTAATAGCTTTTACAGAATCTGAGGCCACATTATTAAGTAACGAAAGCGCTAAAATAGAATTATTAAAGGCTTTATCATATTCACCCCTTTTTCTAAGAAGCTCAGACATCCGTATATATCCAAGGGCAAGGTAATCGTATTTGCTATTCGCCTTAGCGAAGTCTATCCCTTTTTGAACAAATTGAATGGTCTTATTAAAACTTTGCGTGGTAGCTGATGGCCCGATATTGAGAATGGCTTCTCCGAATAAGGCTTGCAGAATAAGATTGCTGTCATTAGAAAGCTCGGCTACTAAGAGTTGCTGATGAAGGACACTGTCTCCCTGTGAATTCAATTTAAAAATGTAATACAAATTGGCAAGCTTTCCGAGCGAATTTACCTTTTGAGAACTGGAAGTGCTCTTGTCGCACATGATGCAAAGGCTGTCCAGCTGTTTGTAGAACTGTGGAAAACATTTCTTTTGAAACAGGAAAATAAAAATGAATAATATCGCAGCGATTTTTTGCATGGCGAAAAAAATCTCCTTACCAAATATACGTATTCCCTTGGTTAAATATTAAATAAAAAAGTAATCATTTTAAGTTGAAAAATTGTAAATATCACACGGGTGCCTGTTAAAGTTGGGTAATAGATTAGAAAATGTTTTCTATTTCCTTTTAAAAGAAATCTTGAATATTTGTCAGCCTGCTGGCTGGAGAAATTTTACTTGCAAGCCTAAGACTTCAGAATTACCTTAAATAATAATTCGGGTTCATTGGTAGTAATAAAATTAAAGCCATTTGCCAAAAGCAAATTCATCGTTTTTTCTTCGTTTACTGTCCAGGCATCCAAATCAATATTGTTTTCTTTGGCTGCTTGTATCCATTCAGGATGTTTTTGAAAAACTGAATAATGAAAATCAGCGCCTTTAATTTCATCTTGTTTTAATTGTTCAGGAGCCTTGTCTCCATTGAGATATTGCGTATTAGCCGAAGGTTCTAATTTCAAAACTTCCTTCAACATTTTATAATCAAAACTGATATACACAATCCAGGGCTGCGCATTCATCTTTTGCACCAGGCCAACAATTTTTTGAACAGTTGCATCGGCCCATTCTCTTCCTCTTACCGATGGTTTTATTTCGAGTATCAGCTTCGTATTTTTTTGCTGCTTTATAATTGATAAAAAATCCTGGAGCAACGGCAAAGGCTCTCCATTGGATAGGTTCTTTTTTCTCAAATCACTCAAACTGTTTTTTTGAATAGTCAAACCATTCCACTCATTATCATGATTGACAACCAAAAAACTATCAGCCGTCATGTGTACATCAGTCTCTGAACCTGCGCAACCTATGGCTATAGCTGCTTTTAAAGAAGCCCTGGAATTTTCAGGAAGATTTTTATTTTTCCAGGCACCCCTGTGGGCAATAACCTGGTTTGTCGCGAATTTCATTGGTGTCTTATTTATGTTTTTCGAAGTATAACAAGCGCAGAGCACTGCAAATATTGAAATTAAAAAAACGGCTTTATTAATAGAATTTTTGATGAGTTCAAACAATCATTTTGTTGACAAAATAATGATTAAAATACCCATTTTTTCAATAGGTTATTAAATTCTTGCCGGGAAATTAATTCTGCTCCAAGGCTTTCAAGATGTTTAGTATATACCTGGCAGTCTATTAATTGAATTCCATTTTTTTTCAATAATTCTGCCCATTTAATAAATGCGAATTTGCTCGAATTATTTTTTTTTGAAAACATACTCTCACCAAAAAAAACTTTTCCAAGAAGCACTCCATAAAGGCCGCCGGCCAATTCATTATTTTGCCAGGCTTCGGCACTGTGGGCCAATTTTTTTTTAAACAAACCCGTATAAGCATTTTCAATGTCATCACCGATCCATGTTCCGGTTTCATGTGGACGGTTTATGGTTCTGCAATTATGAACTACTTCTGTAAAAGCCCTGTCAACAGTAAATTTAAAGAGACGCTTATTAAAAACATTTCTCATGCTGTGGCTTATTTTTATTTTTTCAGGAAAGAGGACGAAGCGCGGATCAGGCGAATGCCATTGAATGATTTCTCCCGGATTATACCAGGGGAAAATTCCTTTTTTATAGGCGTTCAATAATGTCCCGGATGAAAGATTTCCCCCGATGGCTACAAGCCCGCTTTCATTACCGGGATTATTATCCGGAAAATCATAAATAGCTCCATCGTCCAAAGCCGCAAAATTTAGTTTGAAAAAAATGAGGATGATTATTTTTCAGAAAGTTCCTCAACTGTAGCGTTGATGCCACGCTCTACGATGGTGTCGCGCATCGTCTTTAAAACATTATAGGCGCCTTCCTTAACAGCATATTTTCCCTTGGTATGGATAATCATAGCAGATTGCTCAGCCTGTTCAGGAGTATGGCCGCATACTTCTATCAAAGTATCAATTACCCATTGGAAAGTATTTACCTCATCGTTCCAAACAACCAATTGGTAATGATTTCCACCCGCTACAAGGAGGTCTGTTTCTTCCGATTCAACTTTAAAAGGTTCTGTTGTATTCATAATTAACTCTTCTGCAAAATTACAATTTTATGTATGGAATTTTCCCGGCCCTGAAAAAAATTATAAAAGACTACTGCAGTTTTTTTGCCTGTATAAAATCTTTTATAATCAAAGGAAAATTTTTAATTTGAAAATATTATAGAATTTTCAAAGCCTATCAGCTGCGTATTCTTTCCTTCAATTAACATTTTATTGTTTAAACCAACAAAACAAATTTGAATCTCATACGAGAACACATTTTAAAAACCATTTTAAAAACTTTGTTATGAAAAAAATTATCACACTTTTACTTTCAGCAGCCATTTTCACTACCACTTATGCACAAAGACATAAAAATTACAGTGAAAAAGATGATCATTATTCTGCAAAAAATTATGGAAGAAATAATGATAATTATCATCGTGGTGATATCGTTCGGTCAAGGGCATATCAAAAACAAAACCAATTTGAGAAAATAGACCGCGAGTATCGATACAAAGTAGCGGCTATTCAGCATAACCGTTATATGACCCACCGTCAGAAAAGATTATCGATAAGGGATGCAAAAAAGGAAAGGGACTATAAAATGAAAATGATTAGCCGTAGCTCCTACGAATATGCTAAAAGCAATTATGGAAAAAATTACAGGAGATAGAAATTTGGGAAACCGTTGCATCTTTGAAATCCCGGCCCCGCTTAGCGGGGCCTTTTATGCTATTCAAGTAAAAGCCTGCTATAACAAGAAGGAATAAACGATATTGTAAAGTAAACAAACAAATAAGGAGAATTTTTATTTTGCAAAAAAATAAAACCTGCCACAGAAGCAGGTTTATTAAGTGCGGAAGAGGAGATTCGAACTCCCAAGCCCTTTCGGGCACTACCACCTCAAAGTAGCGCGTCTACCAGTTTCGCCACCTCCGCAATTGTTCTCAGGTTGGCTGCAAATTTAATAAAACAGGCCAATTAAAAACTAAGTATTTAAAACAATTCTGAAAGTAGTCCCTTTGTTTATTTCGGATGATTTTATAAATAGCTGGCCATTGTGATATTTATCAATAATTCTTTTGGCAAGCGACAACCCAAGGCCCCAGCCTCTTTTTTTGGTGGTGAAACCGGGTTTAAATACTTTGCTGATATTTTGTTTGCTAATGCCGCGTCCGCTATCGCTTACGTCCACAATAACTTTTGATGGAAGATTTTTGATTCGCACCGTAATTGTGCCTTTCCCATTTATCGCATCTAAGGCGTTCTTTAAAAGATTTTCTATCACCCAATCGAAAAGAGGTTCAGATATTTTTGCAATCACTTTTTCTTCCGGCCTGTCTAAAACAAAATTTACTCTTTGAGTTGATCTTCTTTTGATATAAGCCATCATTTTTTCTACCTGTTCTGTTATATCCGATTCTTCAAGGCGGGGAGAGCTTCCAATTTTTCCAAAACGGTCGCTGATGAGTTTTAAACGGTTGACATCCTTTTCCATTTCTTTGGGAATCGAGGAATCGCCATCCTGTTCTTTCAGCATTTCTATCCAGCCCTGCAGGGAAGAAATGGGCGTGCCCAACTGATGGGCGGTTTCCTTCGCCATCCCTGCCCATACCTGGTTTTGTGTGGATTTATTCCTGACAGACATGGCATAGAAAGTGATAAAAATAAAGAGTGCGACTATCAATAACTGAATGATTGGATAATAGCGTACTTGTTTCAATAATTTAGAATCACCATAATAATATTTATCAGCCACATAAGGTGTTTTGCTCAACTGAAGAATGATCGGCGGATTTGAAGATTTGAATTCCTTTAATTTTCTTTTCAAAAAATCAGGATTGGAACGGATTAAAGAAGTATCAATGTTCCTGGAGTCAATAATACTGTCGTTTTCGTTGGTCCAAATGATGGGAATATCTGTATTTTTTTGCTGGATTTCGCTGGCGAGCGTGAGATCCACATTTTGTGGAGCATTTGCAATAAATTTATTCGCTTCTACCCATTGGTTTATTTTTTCCCTTTCTTCTACTTCAATTTTTTTTGATAAAAAGTTAGAATAAAAAATAGTTCCGGTAACAATAGCGACAGCAATAAGAGCAAGCCCCGACCTTAAATTAAAAAGTTGCCTCAACATTATGGCAGTTTATTTTCAAATCTAAAATCTATTTCCCACAAATACGGTTATGAAGATTAAAATCTTTTATGTTTGTAATATATAAATCAGCAAATTTTTGAATCCTTCACCATCAGTAGCGGTTGTAATTCTTAACTGGAATGGGAAAAAGTTTTTGGAAAAATTTCTACCTTCTGTTATGTCATCCGGATATGATAATCTTTCGGTGATAGTTGCTGATAACGCTTCCACCGATGATTCCATTTCTTTTTTGCAAGCAAATTACACTTCGGTTAAGATTATTAAAAATGTTTTTAATGAAGGTTTTGCCAAAGGCTATAACACAGCGCTTAAGCAGGTCTCAACTGATTATTATATTTTATTGAACAGTGATGTAGAAGTTACAAAGAACTGGATCACTCCCGTTATTACTTTGATGGAAAGGGATAAAAATATTGCAGCCTGCCAGCCTAAAATTCTTTCTTATCATGAAAGAGATAAGTTTGAATATGCAGGTGCAAGCGGCGGATGGATCGATAAATATGGCTATCCTTTCAACCGGGGCCGTGTCTTTGATTTTTGTGAAACTGATACAGGACAATATGATAGTGAGGAAGAAATATTCTGGGCAACGGGCGCTGCATTTTTTGTAAGGGCAGAGATTTTTCATCAACTCGGCGGATTTGATGAATATTTTTTCGCCCACCAGGAAGAGATAGATCTTTGCTGGAGGATGAAGAGGGGCGGGTATACAATTTTTGTGGTTCCTTCTTCCGTAGTTTATCATGTAGGCGGAGGTACCTTACCTGCCGGCAATGAAAGAAAAGTATTTTTGAATTTCAGGAATAATCTTTCCATGCTTGCAAAAAATTTGAGCCTTTCAGAAAAATGGATAAAGATCCCGATTCGTATTATTTTTGATAATATAGCAGCCATGCAGGCTTTGGCAAAGGGCGATCTCAAAACTTTTAAAGCAATAGAGAAAGCTCATTTAAATTTTATCAGGTGGAATTTTCATTTTAAGAAGAATGACAGTCTTCCCAAAATGAAACTAAAAAACCTTTCCGGGGTATTTGATGGAAGCATAGTGAAAAAATATTTTATTGAAAAAAAGAGAACATTTTCGGAAATTGTTGGACTCAAAAAATGATTTTTGATATCAATCTGTTATTTTTGCCAAGCAAATTAAAAATTATGGAACACGAAGAAGTCATTGATAATAAAGGTAAAGATGTTGGATATAGTTGGGTTTTAACCTCCCGTTTTTTGTTTTATTGCCAGGTAGCTATATTTGTTGCCATTATAGTTGGAGGTTGTTATACTTTCTATCAGCACCGATATACTGGCAAGCCAAAGGTTGAAGTACCTGGAAATACACAATACAATCCACAATACAAATAAATTTTGGTTCAAAGGTTTCAAGCCCTATTTTTGCAATCCATTTTTAGTTCTTACAAACAACCGCGGAAGTAGCTCATTTGGTAGAGCACGACCTTGCCAAGGTCGGGGTGGCCGGTTCGAGCCCGGTCTTCCGCTCACAATTTAAAAAAAGTAGGTAACAAAAATTATCTGCTTTTTTTTTATCAAAATAGTGTTTACCCGGGTGGTGGAATCCCGAAAGAAATCGGGAGAACCTGGTAGACACGTCCCGATAATAATCGGGATTCGCAGCAATGCGGGAATGTTGTTTGAAAAGAGATAAAAATTTAAGATGTTTACCCGGGTGGTGGAATCCCGAAAGAAATCGGGAGAACCTGGTAGACACGTCCCGATAATAATCGGGATTCGCAGCAATGCGGGAATGTTGTTTGAAAAGAGATAAAAATTTAAGATGTTTACCCGGGTGGTGGAATCCCGAAAGAAATCGGGAGAACCTGGTAGACACGTCCCGATAATAATCGGGATTCGCAGCAATGCGGGAATGTTGTTTGAAAAGAGATAAAAATTTAAGATGTTTACCCGGGTGGTGGAATCCCGAAAGAAATCGGGAGAACCTGGTAGACACGTCCCGATAATAATCGGGATTCGCAGCAATGCGGGAATGTTGTTTGAAAAGAGATAAAAATTTAAGATGTTTACCCGGGTGGTGGAATCCCGAAAGAAATCGGGAGAACCTGGTAGACACGTCCCGATAATAATCGGGATTCGCAGCAATGCGGGAAGTGTTTGAAAAAGATAAAAATAAGATGTTTACCCGGGTGGTGGAAACTGGTAGACACGTACCGATAATACGGGATTCGCAGCAATGCGGGAAGGTTTGAAAAAGATAAAATAAGATGTTTACCCGGGTGGTGGAACTGGTAGACACGCAGGACTTAAAATCCTGTTCGACAGCAATGCGTAGTGTGGGTTCAACTCCCATCCCGGGTACCAAGCCTCAGCAAAACCGCTGAGGTTTTTTGTTATGTTTTATACTTATATTTTATATTCAGAAAAGTTTGACCGGTATTATGTGGGTCATTGTGAAGACATAGAAAAAAGATTGTCAAGGCATAACAACAAAGGAGTACCATCTACAAAACCTTATGTCCCCTGGAAAATGGTCTATTCTGAAAAATACCATTCAAGATCAGAAGCGGCAGTTCGGGAGCAGCAAATTAAAAATAAAAAAAGCAGGAAATACATTGAATATTTAATAAGTCAAAAATAAACTGCCAGACACGTCCCGATGTAATATCGGGATTTGCAGCAAGGCGAGTGTCCCGGTTTTACACCGGGATCCCGGGTACCAAGCCTCAGCAAAATCGCTGGGGTTTTTTTGTTATGTTTTATACATATATTTTATATTCAGAAAAGTTTGACCGGTATTATGTGGGTCATTGTGAAGACATAGAAAAAAGATTGTCAAGGCATAACAACAAAGGAGTACCATCTACAAAACCTTATGTCCCCTGGAAAATGGTCTATTCTGAAAAATACCATTCAAGATCAGAAGCGGCAGTTCGGGAGCAGCAAATTAAAAATAAAAAAAGCAGGAAATACATTGAATATTTAATAAGTCAAAAATAAACTGCCAGACACGTCCCGATGTAATATCGGGATTTGCAGCAATGCGAGTGTTCGGGTTTTACACCGGGATCCCGGGTACCAAGCCTCAGCAAAATCGCTGGGGTTTTTTTATTATTTTATGAAAAATATTTTTTTATTTTTCGTGTCAAAGTAAATTTTGAAAATAAAAAAATACCCGATTTGTTGCTTTACTGCTTTTTTAATTCCGGGTTTAAAAAAATTTTAAGGACCGGGCAAAACTTCTTTCAGAAAGATTGAATTTAATATCCACCAACTATTGCACAGTTTTTTTAAAAGACTATTTTTGTCTCATATCCGTTAAGCGCCAATTAAAGTTTACTAAATTGGTGTCTTTTTTGCCATGTTAAATCATTTTTCAGTTACTAAAATCTAATTTGAAACTAATAGTCAGTCAAATGATAAAAATTGGTGTATTCTTTTTTCTTTTATTTTGTTCTTATGCATCAGTTTCCCAGACTGTTGATTTTACTTACCAGACAAGCGATGGCTTATTTTGTAATCCTGCAATTGTCCAGTTTTCGGCAACTGCCTCAGAACCTCCAAAATCATTTATCTGGAATTTTGGAAACGGTACAATCACGAACGGGCAAGATCCTGAAGTGGTTTTTAGTGACGCTGGTACTTACAATGTAAAACTAATAGCTGTTTACAGTAATAAGGCTGTAACCATAACAAAGCAAATTACTGTAAACCCCGTTGTTTCTATAAAATTGCAAACAGACAGAAGTTTTATTTGTACGCCAGGCAATATTAAATTTTCTGCGCCTGCCACGGGAGTTTCAGATACTTATTACTGGGATTTTGGCGATGGTTCAGGACCTGTAACAGGCAATGAAGATACTTTATCACACTATTTTTCAGCAAAACAAGTGTATGATGTCAAATTAAAAGTAGTTGATTCTTCGGGATGTTTTGATACAACCAGTATCCAAATATCTTTAATGGATCCGACTGTTTCAGGAGTGGCAACGCCCAGGTCAGGATGCATTCCCGCGCCTGTAACATTTACTACTACAGCGGATATTCCTCCATTAAGCTCTGTAGCTAATTATAATTGGGATTTTGGCGATGGTGATTCTTTTTCAACCAATGCCACATCTTCAACCAACCATACTTATTCTGATACTAAAAGCCATTCTCCATCTGTAACGGTTACAACTAATGAAGGATGTATTGCCACTTTTAAATATCCTGCCGTGGCTTTTGGAACGCCACCTACTAATCCTGTGGCCTATCCATTTGATACAGTGATTTGCGGCTCTGAAACTGCACAATTTGTTTCAAAAGCAACTAAGGCTAACTCTTATATATGGAATTTTGGTGATGGCACTGGAACTACAGTTTCTGATACGCTTGTTAAACATAAATTTAAAACCATCGGTATTAAAAATGTTACTGTTACTCCGGCATTTAATGGCTGCAGGGGCACACCTGTTACCTTTCAGATTGAAGTAGTAGGAGTAATTGCTTCTTTTAATTATTCAAATATTTGTACTGAAAAAAACTCTTTTTCTTTCACTAATACCAGCCAGGGAAATTTATCATCTATTATTTGGAATTTTGGTGACGGTTCCCCTGAAGTGAATACTAAAGATGTAACTCATACATTTCCAACCTCCGACGTTTCAGGTACCAGTCTCATCGTTAAGGATGACAGTACCGGTTGTAGCGATACCGCTTTCCGTAACATTTATACGGCACAACCTGTTATGACTAATCTGGATTCATCACTTTGCAGGAATGCAGAAACTTCATTTTCAATCCTTAACAGTTACATTAATCCTTCGGCAACTTATACATGGCATGTTACAGGAAATATAACCGGAGCGCTGAAGGATACAGCTTATACTACCAAAGCAGTCAAATTGGGTAATTTTGAAAATTTCGTAATTATCAATAATGGTTCAGGCTATTGTAAGGACACCGTTTATCTTGATCATAAAATTTTAGTGAGAGGGCCTGACCTGAGTTTCACATCTTCTCCGGCTATTTGCTTTGATAGTTTGTTTAGTGTACAAAAATACTTCAAAGCCATTCATTCCTGCAGATTCTATAGTTTCCTGGTATTGGAGTTTTGGCGCCGGAGACATCAGTTATAATGTATATCAGCCCGAACCTTTTTCTTATAATAAATATGGAAAATATGATGTAAAGCTGATTGCTACTGATGTTAATGGTTGCGTGGACAGCCTCACAAAACCTGTTACAATAAATCCATTGCCATTTGTGCAGACAATCCCTTCTTTGGATACGCTGTGTGCGGGCACTGCCGACACTTTAATCGCGTTCCATAATAATGATCTCACCTGGACTTCTGCTTCCAATCTTTCTTGCGAAACATGCGATACCGTCCTGGCTAATCCTTCTGCGGATACCAAATTTTATGCAATTGCCACTAACCGCTATGGTTGTACCTACAGGGATAGTGTGATGGTAATGGTGTATAATCCTTTTGTGGCAAGAACGCCTGAACCTAACCCTTATATTTGCCAGACGGATACAATTGTTTTGAAAGTGGAACCACCTATGAAGCAAATTGTCTGGTCGCCTGCTGCAGGTTTATCTGATCCGAATAATTATAACCCTTTTACAGTTCCATCAGGCAATACAACCTATACGGCCACTCTTACTGATTCGGTCGGGTGTTTCAGCAGAAGTGTTACTATCAATGTACATGTTAAAAGCCTGCCCACTGTTGAAGCTGGCCCTGATGCCAGTTATCCTTTCAATGACCCTTTTTCAATTCATCCTGATTATAGTGATAATGTTGCTTCCTATAACTGGACACCTTCTTCGCTGTTATCCTGCACGTCGTGTGCTTTTCCCAATGGTAAAGCTTCAAAAAGTGAAACGTATCATATCAAAGTGGCTTCCGACAGCGGTTGTATTGCAGAGGACAGTATTTCAATTTTTGTACAGTGCAAAGAATCTTACATTCTGATGCCGACAGCTTTTACGCCGAACAACGATGGCCTGAATGATTATTATTATCCTTTGACCCGCGGGATTAAAACAATTTTGAAATTTTCAATCTACGACCGTTTCGGTAAACTCGTTTATGAAGCACGCAATTTTTCTCCTAACCAAAAGGACTTTGGATGGAATGGCCAATTAAAAAGTAAGGGCCAGTCTTCTTCCGTTTTTGTTTATTTTATTGAAGCGCTGTGCGACCAGGGCGAAACCGTGTATAAGAAGGGAAGTTTTGTTTTGTTGAGATAAATTTT
>CAVUJE010000024.1:0-35414 GCA_963741705.1 uncultured Chitinophagaceae bacterium
GCTTCTTGATAGAAACTATTTTCTATACAATATTAAACGCCAAAGCAGCGATCTATGCAATAAAAAAATATTTCAGAGATTCTAAAAAAGAAGAGCTACCAATAATGATCAGCGGCACAATCACAGATGCAAGCGGAAGAACTTCGAGCGGGCAAACATTGGAGGCCTTTGCACATTTCAGAGTTTCTCAGATGCCAATCCATTAAGTGTTGGTTTGAATTGCGTGCTTGGTGCAAAAGAAGATGCGTGCCTTACATCGAGGAATTAAGTGAGAGAGCCAATCGTTATACTTCTGGATATCCGAACGCCGGACTGCGAAATGCGTTTCTTGGAGAAAATGACGAACAACTGCCGGATATGGTGGACATTCTGCAAGATTGGGGCGCGTCAATGTTTCTGTAAATATCGTTGGCGGATGTTGCGGTACCACGCCGGATCATATCAGGCACATTGCAGAGCAAAGTGAAAAAATATGGTAAGCAAGAAAATTGCCGGTTAATGAGGAAGAATTGAACGCGGTGCCTGAATAATCTTGAAAAAAAAAAAAAAAAAAAAAAAAAAAAAAAAAAAAAAAAAAAAAAAAAAAAAAAAAAAAAAAAAAAAAAAAAAAAAAAAAAAAAAAAAAAAAAAAAAAAAAAAAAAAAAAAAAAAAAAAAAAAAAAGGGGGGGACGACAAATCGTGACCTTAAAGAAAATCATTCAATCAGTAAACGAACAAAGATGTCAAAATCTTCTTTGCCAAGAGCAAGTGTTTCCGAAGAAACAATAGTTGAAAAAATTAATATTATCGGTGGTCAAAAAGCTATGCTGCAGATAAAGATTTGGCAGAGTGTATGGTGTGGAAACAGCTCAATTAAATCGATCTGTTAAAAAGAATGTCGCAAGATTTCCCGAAGATTTTATGTTTCAACTTTCCAAAGAAGAATTTCAAAACTTGATATACCAAATTGGCATATCAAGTTCATGGGGAGGAACAAGAAAATCTCCCTATGCCTTTACCGAACAAGGCGTAGCAATGCTTTCCAGCGTTCTTAATTCTGAAACGGCGATCCAGGTAAATATTTAAATCATCAGGCTGTTTACTAAAATGAAACAACTGATTCTTGATAATAAAGACCTTTGGATGAAAATTGAAAAAATAGAACAGCATTTGGTGAAAAATGATGAAGAGATAAAAACAATTTTTGCGTATTTAAAAAAATTACTGATCCAGGAAAATAAACCCAGAGAACCTATCGGTTTTAGAAAACCAGGAAAAACAAAATAAAATGTCAGAAACAAAAACAATAAAACCCTTTTTACGACTTTCAGGTTTAGAACCATTGGTAGTGCGCCCTGAATCGTTATTCATAAATGTAGGAGAAAGAACCAATGTTACCGGTTCTAAAAAATTTGCACGCTTGATACGAAGTGGCAATTATGAAGAAGCCTTATCCGTCGCGCGCCAGCAGGTGGAAGGCGGCGCCCAGGTTTTAGATGTCAACATGGATGATGCTTTGCTCGACAGTGAAAAAGCAATGGTCACTTTCTTGAATTTGTTGCAGGCCGAACCGGACATTGCCAAAATTCCGGTAATGATAGATTCTTCCAAATTCACCATCATAGAAGCAGGATTAAAATGCGTACAGGGAAAGTGTATTGTCAATTCTATTTCGATGAAAGAAGGAGAAGAAAAATTTTTGGAACAGGCATTTATTTGTAAAAGCTTTGGCGCAGCCGTGGTAGTTATGGCTTTTGATGAGAAGGGTCAGGCAGATACGATTGAACGCAAAGTAGAAATTTGCAAACGCGCCTATAAAATTTTAACCGAAGAAGCGGGCTATAAGCCTGAGGACATCATTTTCGATCCAAACATTTTTGCGATAGCTACCGGAATTGAAGAGCACAACAATTATGGTGTTGATTTCATAGAAGCCACGCGTGAAATAAAAAGATTGATGCCACTTACCAAAGTGAGCGGCGGCGTAAGTAATGTGTCCTTTTCTTTTCGTGGAAATGATACAGTAAGAGAAGCAATGCACGCGGTTTTTTTGTATCATGCCATCAAAGCCGGAATGGATATGGGTATCGTAAATGCAGGCCAGTTACAAATTTATGAGAACATTGAGCCTCAACTAAAAGAGCTTTGTGAAGACGTAATTCTCAACAGGAAGGAAGATGCAACAGATAAATTATTAGCTTTTGCGGAGACTGTGAAATCCAAAGGAAAGGAAATTGTAAAAGATGAAGCATGGAGAAAAGAAGATGTGATGAAGCGGTTGACACATTCTCTGGTAAATGGAATTACAGATTATATTGAGCAGGACACGGAAGAAGCCCGTTTGTTATTTTCAAAACCATTGGAAGTAATTGAAGGCCCACTGATGGATGGAATGAACGTGGTGGGCGATCTTTTTGGAAGTGGAAAAATGTTTTTGCCGCAGGTAGTAAAAAGCGCGCGCGTAATGAAAAAGAGCGTGAATTATTTATTTCCTTTTATCGAAGCAGAAAAAGAAAAAACGAAACAAGCAAATATTGATGCAGGAATTCTAAATGTAGAAGGCGAAGGCCCTGCAAAAATTTTAATGGCCACCGTAAAAGGCGACGTTCACGATATTGGAAAAAACATAGTAGGCGTGGTGCTCGGTTGTAATGGTTATGAAGTGATCGATTTGGGAGTGATGGTTCCGGCAGATAAAATTCTTAAGGTGGCAAAAGAAAAAGATGTGGCTATGATTGGACTGAGCGGATTAATCACACCATCGCTGGACGAGATGGTTCATGTAGCGAGAGAAATGAAAAGAAATGATTTTCAGATCCCTCTTTTGATTGGCGGGGCAACTACTTCGCGGTTGCATACGGCAGTACGCATTGCGCCTGAGTTTGACAATGGTGTGGTACATGTTTTAGATGCATCTCGAAGTGTGACTGTGGCAGGAAATTTATTGAATAAGGAAACTAAATCAGAGTTTTTAAACGGGATAAAAAATGAATACGAAAAATTAAAAAATGATTTTGGAAATAAAAAATCATCCAAAGTTTTGCTGCCTTTTGCAGAAGCACAAAAAAATAAATTTCAAATTGATTGGCAGAATTTTAATTCCGTAAAACCAACTTTCACCGGGATACAAGTTTTTGATGATTATGATTTGAATGAAATTTATGAATACCTCGATTGGCAACCATTCTTCATTGCTTGGGAAATGCATGGAAAATTTCCGCAAATTTTATCTGATGAAAAAATTGGTGCTGCAGCAACAAAATTATATGAAGAAGCCCAGGTCTTTCTGAAAAAAGTGATCAAAGAAAAATGGCTTATAGCAAAAGGTGTTATTGGTTTTTGGGAAGCCAATGCCATTTCAGATGATACGGTAGAAGTTAAAAATACGGATGGCAAAAATTATGAGCTTGAGTTTTTGCGCCAGCAAATAAAGAAAGCGCCTGGCCAGGCTAACATGTCCCTGGCAGATTTTATAAAACCCGGTGGCAAGGATTACATGGGAGCTTTCGCCGTGTCTATCCATGGCCTCGAACCACACATCGAAAGATTTAACAGGGAACTTGATGATTACAATAAGATTATGTTACAGGCGCTTGCGGACAGGCTTGCAGAGGCTTTCGCAGAATTGTTGCATGAAAGAACCCGTAAAGAATTTTGGGGTTATGCAAAAGACGAGCAACTTTCATCCAAAGAATTAATAGAAGAAAAATATGCAGGCATTCGCCCGGCGCCCGGCTATCCTGCCTGCCCGGATCATACAGAAAAATATAAACTTTTTGAATTGCTGAATGCTACTAAAAATGCAGGAATTATTCTGACTGAATCCCTGGCAATGTATCCTGCACCTTCAGTTTGCGGTTGGTATTTTGCCAATCCTGAAAGCAAATATTTTGGTATCGGAAAAATTACGAAAGACCAGGTAGAAGATTATGCAAAAAGAAAGAACATGTCAATTGAAGAAGTCGAAAGATGGCTGAGGCCACAACTGGATTATTAAGAGAAAAGAAAAAAGCAAAGACAGTAAGGCAACAAATACATGAGAATCTTATATTAGCCGGGAATTAATTGAACTAATAAACCAAATATAATGCGCATCATTTCTTATAATGTAAACGGAATAAGGGCTGCCATAAGGAAGGGTTTTATAGACTGGCTTAAAACCGATCCGGCAGATATCATATGTATCCAGGAAGTAAAAGCACATGAAGCCGATATAGACCGCACGGCTATTGAATCTGCAGGTTATCGTCCTTATTTTTTTCTTGCTCAAAAAAAGGGCTATAGCGGCGTAGGGATTTTAAGTAAAATAGAACCTGGTAATGTGGAATTTGGTCATGGAAATGAACAAAGCGATTTTGAAGGCAGAGTGTTGCGTGCCGATTTAGGGGATATCACTGTAATAAGTGCTTATTTTCCTTCAGGAACTACTGGTGAAAAAAGGCAGTCGTATAAATATATTTGGCTTGATGAGTTTTTAGATTACCTGAACGAATTAAAAAAGACAAGAAGGAAATTAATTGTGTGTGGCGATTATAATATTGCCCACAAAGAAATAGATATTCATAACCCGGTTTCCAATAAAAAAACTTCAGGTTTTTTGCCGGAAGAAAGAGCATGGTTTGATAAATTTCTGGCCAATGGCTTTACAGATGGTTTTCGGCATTTAAATAAAGAACCGCATCATTATTCCTGGTGGAGCGTAATGCGACCTACCACCAGGCTAGAAAACAAAGGCTGGCGAATTGATTACATCAATGTTACTAATAATCTTGAAGATCAAATCCGGGATGTGAAAATTTTTCCGGAAGTAAAACACAGCGATCATTGCCCGGTTTATATGGAAATAAAATTTTAAAAAAATGTTTGTTTACAATATCACTTTAAAAATAGAAAACAATTATTTGGAAGAATGGATGGATTGGGTTAAAACCATTCAAATTCCTGATGTTCTCGCCACTAATTGTTTTTATGATTATCGCTTTTATGAATTGATGGAAATTGATGAAGCAGATGGACGAACTTTCGTTATTCAGTTTCTTGCCAATTCAAAAAGTGATTACAACCGGTATATGGAATTGCACCATACTAATCTTCGCCACCGTTCTCTTGAAAAATGGAAAGATCATGTAGTATCTTTCCGGACTCTTCTTAAAAATGTAGAATAAAGTATCCATATTTTTTCCACAATTCCTTTTAGTAAAAATACTTTTCTTCAAACGCCTGTTAATCCAAGGTTTTTTTAAGATGGACGGCTGTAACCCAATACTGTATTCACTTTCAATAAACATACATAAAAATCCTATAACTCGTAAATTCACGTTGTTACCGCTCAAACGCAATACAACAGGGCATTTCAAAGAATCAATCTCAAAAAAAAATTCTGTAAAGATATGATTGCATCGAAAAACCTTATATATTTGTTGCTGTTTAAAAAATCAAATAAAATCAATATGAACAAAGCTGAACTAATCGCCAAGATGGCCGATGACGCAGGAATTACAAAAACACAAGCTAATGAAGCTTTAGATTCTTTTACAACTGCAGTTACCAAAACCTTAAAAGGCGGAGGAAAAGTGACTCTTGTTGGATTTGGAACTTTCTCCGTTAGCAAAAGGGCTGCCCGCAATGGCCGCAATCCTCAAACAGGTGCTGTAATTAAAATTAAAGCTAAGAAAGTAGCTAAATTTAAAGCAGGTAAAGAATTGTCATCGAAAATCTGATTTTTGGAAAAATTTATCAAAGCAAGATGCAATAATGTATCTTGCTTTTTTTATTATCAATATTAATCTTTCATCAATAAAAAATTATTTAAATGGGACGTGGAGATAAAAAAACTAAGAAAGGAAAAATTTTTATGGGCTCTTTTGGAAAATCAAGGCCGGTAACTAAATCAAAAACCAAAGCTGCAGAAAAGACAAAAGAGAAGAAGGAAGCATAATCTTTAGGGATTAGGGGTGCTATTATTATTTCATTTACAAAAAGTAAAATAAAAATATTGCTTTTTTGTAGGTTTACTGGAAAAGTCGCCTGGTACTTTATGGAGCCAGCCTTTGAATGACCCACTCTTTATTTTCAGAAAGCGAATATTGCAGTCTGTCGTGCAGTCTTCCAGGCTTACCCTGCCAGAATTCAATAGCGTTTGGCTCTACCAAATAACCTCCCCAATATTCAGGTCTTGGCACTTCTTGACCATGAAATTTGTCATAATATTTTTTCATATTCTCCTGGAGAAAACCGGCGCTTTCTATTACGCTGCTTTGGGGTGAACTCCAGGCACCTAATTGGCTCTCACGGGGACGAACAGCAAAATATTCATCACTTTCCTTGGCGCTTACTTTTTTTATTTCCCCCTCAATCCTGATTTGCCTTTCCAATTGTTTCCAAAAAAAGAGAAGTGCAACAAAAGAATTTTCTTCAATTTCATGGCCTTTGCGGCTATTGTAATTTGTAAAAAACACAAACCCGTTTTTGAAAATACTTTTTAATAAAACAATTCGGGCAGAAGGTTTACCTGAAGCATTGCAAGTGGCCAATGTCATGGCGTTTGGTTCATCCACTTTGTGGGCAATAGCTTCTTGCCACCATGTATCAAACTGTAATATAGGATCTGCATTTACATCTTCTTCTTTCAAAGATTTTAACTGGTAAACCTTTCTCATGGCTGCGATATCATGATTATCTGACATAATTATTCATTTAAATCCTGCGAAGAAAAATTTACAAAATCATTTCAATGGTATAAAACAAGCTATTAAAATATAAGACTTTTCTCTGAATCACCCTCATATATTTATCTATCTATAATATTCAGGCCGGTACTTAAATAAATATTCTGAAATTATCACCGCTATAGCAGCCATTGCAGCAACGTAAAGGCCAACACCTATATGAAAAATGCCCTTTATAGAAGTTTTAATTTCAAAAAAGTACCAAAAAATAAAAAGCAAAGCAACAATTCCGATCAACTGAATTAAAATCCACTTTGTTTTAAAAAAATTTTTTTTATCGGGGTCAACATAAGCTATAATTCCTACTGCGATAAAACAAAAAAAAACAACGATTCCCCCATCGTGCATTCCGTTAGCAGTTTGCATATATCCGAAGATAGGAAAAGAAACCCATGGCAAAAACAGTGAAATAAAACCAACAATGGAAGAGATTAAAAGAAATTTTCTTTGTTTACTCATTACCTTAAAATTTATGATGGAAAGTGTAACCTAAATAATAACACTCATCATTTACCGATCCTTAAATTCGTAAATTACTATTGAATTTCATTATTTAAAGGTAAAAAATTGGGATGACACTTTAAGAATTTTGAGTACCGAAAACAGTTTTGTTTTGATTAACCATCATTTCGAGGTTGGCAATCATACGGGCTTTTTCATCTTCATAAATAGCAAGCCGGCTCTCGAGTTCATACAATCTTGAAAGTTTGGATTCAAGCTCCTTTTCTTTGTGATGGGTTTGAACTATTTGATTTCTCAGATCTTCATTTTCACATTGCAAATGAGCGTTTACGGTTTCAAGATTTGAAAACTTGTTTTTAGCATTGATCTCCGAAACCAAAGATAATTCCAGTTCCTTTTCCCGAAGTGCCGCGGCCTCCAGTTGCCTTTGTAACAAATTTATATTATCCTGCATAGACTGCAGATCATTTAACCGGGCATCATAATCGCTTTTTAAAGCGCTCCAAGCAGTATCATTTTTTTCAATTTCGTGTATCCGGATTTCAGCTTCCTCCAGCTTTTGGAGGGCCTCATCAAGTTCGTTTTCTAATTTTTCTTTGACCTCATTTTCCTCATAATACATTTCCTTCCAGTCTTCTTCTTCCTTTTGAGAAGAAATCACCTGGCCCCGCATTTCGTATTTTGCTTCAAGCGCCTTGAGCCGTTCCTGCATTTTTAAAAACTGTATCTCATAAAAGGATGAGTTTTCTTCCACTTTTTGCAATTTATTTTTAAGCTCATAAATAGCTTCGGGACGGGATGCTGAATTTTGCGGGGCAGGAGCTTTTCTTAAATTTAAAAATACGCTTTTATCTGCAGGCAGCCAGTCGTAGCTGCTCATAATCATTTTGTAGGAAAAGATGAAGCAGGCAATTAAAACAATCAGGGAAACAATCCACCAGATCCACATAGGGTAGTCTTAAATTATTTAATAAATAAAATTTTACCAGCGGGGGTTCTTGTGATTTTTCCAAAGGATTTCTTCTGTAATCTACAGAAAAGGGATAATTATTTTTGTAAGCAGGGCGTAAATTAATACAAATTATCCAGTTACCAAAGTACCTACTTTTTCGCCCGTAATTACCCTTAACAGCGTTCCTGGTGTATCCATATCAAAAACAATAATAGGAAGCTGATTCTCCATGCATAAAGTAAAAGCCGTCATGTCCATTACCCTCAGATTCCTGGAGATGCAATCCGCAAACGTAATAGTCTCATATTTGGTAGCCAGTTTATCTTTTTCGGGATCGGCTGTATAAATTCCGTCCACACGGGTGCCTTTCAAAATAGCGTCTGCGCCAATTTCTATTGCTCTAAGCGAGCCTGCAGTATCCGTGGTAAAATATGGATTACCCGTTCCTGCTCCAAAGATCACTACTCTTCCTTTTTCCAAATGCCTGATAGCTCTCCGGCGAATGTAAGGCTCTGCTATCTGTTCCATTTTAATAGCGCTTTGCAGGCGGGTAAATACTCCTTCTCTTTCAAGAGCGCTCTGCAAAGCCATTCCGTTAATAACGGTGGCCAACATACCCATATAATCTCCCTGGGCACGTTCTATACCTGTTTCGGCTTCATTCATGCCGCGATAAATATTGCCCCCACCTATCACAATTGCTACCTGCACACCTAACTCAGTTATTAATTTAATATCCTGTGCATATTGAGAAAGTACTGAGGAATCAAGACCAAAATTTTTATCGCCCATTAAAGATTCACCGGAAAGTTTGAGAAGGACCCTTTTAAACTTAGGTAGCATAATATAGTTTGCGGTTGTATTTTTAAATCGGTGCAAGATAATGGATAAATTTTTATTTCCGGAGTTGCAATACTTTTAAAGTATAAATAGTTTTAATTCTTCAAGCCCGCCTTCAAAATCGCATTGATATAGCAATACATGTCTTATTAATTGAAAATTAATTTATATTTTTAGTGGCTAAAATTCTTATTAAAAACCTTATTTAAATATGAAAAGAGTAATAAAAACCATTTTAATTATTTTACTTGCTGCTTTGATAATTATCCAGTTTTTCAGACCAAAAGAAAATAAAATGGAAGAAATAGCTTCGGAAAACATCACTGCTACTTATCAAATCCCGGATAGCTTGCAGAAGATTTTGAAAGTTTCCTGTTATGACTGCCATAGCAATACCACTTCATATCCCTTCTATTTTAAAATTCAACCGGTAGCCTGGTTTATGGATAATCATATTGAGGATGGGAAAAGACACTTTAATTTTTCAACATTTTCAACTTATCCGATTTGGAGGCAATATGATAAATTTAAGGATGTACTGGAGCAAGTTAAAAAAAATGAAATGCCTTTGACTTCTTATACATTGATTCACCGGGATGCTATACTTACTGACAATCAAAAGTTGGCAATCGAAGATTGGGCTAAGGACCAGATGAAATTGATGGAAGGAAAATATCCGGCAGACAGCCTGGCAAGGCCGAAAAGAAGCTAAAATAAAAATCCTGGTTATTTGTTTTTTTACTGAATATTGCGTTTTTATTTTGTGCCTTAGTTCGAAAAATATTTTAATTCAATAATATCATTGGGAAGCGTTTTTGCAATTCCAGGCGCTATGAATGCAAAGTGCTGCACCTACTGCTGTTGCCTGGGCCATTGATGCGGCAAAAATTTCAATTCCGGGAAAAAGCAGACGCCAGCAAGTTCATATAAATAGCATTACTGCTGAAGCCGCCATCAACGAAGATACGCTTCACAGTGGTTCCTTTTAAAACCAATTGCGTGGACAAATACTGCTGTGCCATAATATCGAGCATCAATTGGTGATAAGCTTCTTCATCATTTTTAAAAGAAGACAAATCCCTTGCAGTAAACAAACAAATATTCTGAATTTTTGTTTTCTCTATTAAATGGCCAAGTGTACCGTTTTTATCCTGAAGCGCTGTAATCGTTGCAGGATTATAATCCATCTGGCGATACTGTGCCGCACTTTGATTAAAACGTTCGCTTATTCTTTTCACCTGTTGCTCATGCTCATTTCCTGCAAACAATCGTGAAGCCTTGATGGGATTGCCTTCGTAGCTCATGAAACAAAGGCAATCATTTTTTAATTCTTCTTTCGTCAGCGGGGAATGATTGAATGGATTTAAAGAAATACACCATGTGCCGGTAGAAATTAAAATAAAAGGTTCATGAAAATTCATCAGGTAGGGAATCAATGCTGCGGAACTATCGTGCAAGCCAATTCCTACAGAATATTTATTTCCGGGAAAAGAAGCAGGAACTACTTCGGTACATGAATGAATAGGAGCCAATTTTTCGTTTATCCCTTCCCGTGATACCCAATTGTGATATTCATTTTTTTGAAAATCCCAAAGATTGGTGTGGCAACCAATGCTGGTAATATCGCTGCAAACTGTTCCGGAAATCAGGAAACTTAAGTATTGAGGAAGGTGTAATGCATATTTTATTTCTCTAAACAAATCCGGCTTTTCATATTTTATCCGGTACAATTGCATTCCGGAATTCAGGCTTCCCAACACAGGAGAAGCAGTGCGAAATGAGAATTCTTCTTCACCGCCATAGGTGTCATAAAATTGCTTTTGTAATAATTCAGGATAAGGTTTTAAATAATTATATAATGGTGCAAATGCCCGTAGTTGCTCATTCAGGTAAACAAAGCTGGCTCCGTAGCTGGTAAAATTTATGGCTTTGATGTTAAACTCTTTTATCCTGAAAACTTCCCGTAAAGAATCAAAAACAGATAATTTTAAACTGTCTAAATTCTCACAAGGAAAACCATCTTCATCACTAGTTTCAATAAAACGCGCAGAACGCTCAAAAACAATTTTGTAGTTCTCATCAAACAAAAAAAGTTTTTTGTTGGTTTTACCTACATCAAATATTGCTATGACATTTTTCATGGTCCATCGTGATTTCGCCTGATAGAGTTTGTTTATTTTTTATGTAAGAATAGTTTTTACAACTTTGATTTTTTTGATAATGGACAGTAAACGAACAAATAACAGAGATTTTCATTTAATAATCCGCGGTCTGGCCTGCGGTACCGACCGTTACAACCCCGTTGCCGTCGTTTTACTTCCTCTTTCTTTAATTAAATTTTCTCTAACTTTTTCATTCCTGTATAACGAAAGTGGATTCAAAGCAGCGCCTACCTGCAATCTTGCTTCTGCAACAAGAGCGCGTACATCAGTACGGTAAGCCTGCTGCAATATTTCCTGTGCAGTAACTACATCATTATTACTTTGCGCTCCCACTAATTTTTTTCTGTCAAGAATTAAAGATTGTGCGTACGCGATCATAATAGCTTCAACAGATTGTAACAAATCTTCTAAGGGATCTTTTACGTTATGCGACGCATCAATCATCCACGCCAAATCATTAGCATGATTCATATTTTTAGCATCCATGCCTTCTACCAATTCATTAAAAATTAAAAATAATTGATAGGGTTTAATACTTCCTACTGTAAGGTCGTCATCGCCATATTTTGAATCATTGAAATGAAAACCTCCCAACTTTCCTTCCATTAATAGTAAAGCAACAATTTGTTCAATATTTGCATTTGGTAAATGATGCCCCAAATCTACAAGTGTATAAGCTTGCGGACCAAGCTTTGAAGTATATAATAAAGATTGCCCCCAATCGCCCACAGTGGTAGAATAAAAATTAGGTTCATAGGCTTTGTATTCTACAAATATTTTCCAATCAGAAGGCAGTGCTGCATATACTTCGCGGAGGCTTTCCAAAGTATTTAGAAAAGCTTTTCTAAAATTTAGCTGCCCGGGGAAAGTTGATCCATCGCTAAGCCAAACAGTCAATGATTTGGAGCCTAATTCTTTTCCATATTTTATTACTTCAATATTGTGATCTATTGCCTGTTTTCGTACGGCTTTATCCACATGCTGCATTGAACCAAATTTGTAACTCAATTTCTGGCCCGGCTGATCCTGGAAAGTATTTGAGTTCATTGCATCAAAACGTAATCCATGTTGTGCTGCCAGTTTTTTTATTGCATCAGCATCTTCCGGAATGTCCCATGGAATATGTAATGAAATAGCGCCGCTTGTCCTATTCAACGCATGAAGCAAACCAATATCTTCAATTTTCTCTTCCAGGCTGCGAGGCTCGCCCCCACCGGGAAAGCGGCCAAAGCGGGTGCCGCCCGTGCCTAAAGCCCAGCTTGGGATAGCTACCTGGAAATCAATTAATTTTTTAACCACCTCATCAGCATTATTTATTTCTCCTGAAATAAATTCGTAACTCTTTTTGTGCTTTGACAAATGCTGTTCGTTGCTTTTTTCGATCTGTTCCTTTCTCAATATCATTTTAAATATTTTTATGATTGAATTTACGGTAAATAAAATACTTGCCTGAGAGGCAAAGAAACCGGCGAATTGTCTTCATTGGTTTCCATTATATCTTTCATGTAAGCCCACCATTTTTTCATAATCGGTTGGGCAGGTAAATTATCTAATTTATTATCATCTTCTATTGTAAAATACGCAAACAAATCATTGGTTTCTTCGTCTAAAAAAATCGAATAATCTTTGATGCCGGTTTCTTTTAAAAGTACTTTTAATTCAGGCCATAATTCGTCATGTCGCTTTTTATATTCGGCCTCAAAGCCTTTTAGCAATTTCATTTTAGAAGCAATACGCATAAACATTTTTTAATAAAAAATCAAAAGGCAGACCGATTCAAAAATCATCAGCGATTTGATTATTTGATTATGAGAAAAAATTTATCTTACAAACGCAGCGGCGATGCCACCATCTACATTCAGAATATTTCCTGTTGATTTATTTAACAATCCACCTACAAAAGCAAAACACGCATTAGCAATATCTTCAGGCAAAATCGTTTCGTTGAGCAAGGTTCTTTTGGCATAAAACGCAGGCAATTCCTCTACTTTTATTCCATAAGCTTTTGCGCGACCGTCGGCCCAGCCTCCTGCCCAAATATTGGAATCTGAAATTACCGCATCCGGATTTACAATATTTACCCGGATTTTATCATCACCCAATTCTGCAGCCATTAATCTTGAAAGGTGCGCCTGTGCAGCTTTAGCTGAACCGTAAGCCACATTATTAGGACCGGCAACGATAGAATTTTTAGAAACGATATTGATAATATCACCACCAAAGCCTTGTTTACGTATTACGTCTATACATGACTGTGATACCAAAAATTGACCTTTCACTAAAATGTCATATAGCTTGTTCCAATCTTCTAAAGTATGTCCTTCTATAGGTTTTGAAATGCTTATCCCTGCGTTGTTCACAACAATATCTACTCCACCAAAAGTAAGAGCAGCAGCATTTACAGCTTCTTCAATTGTCTTGTGATCCGTTACATCAAGCTTTACAGATGCTACATTATCTTTAGTAAATAATTTTTCGAATTCATCAACAGTTGCTGAAATTCTTTCTTCATTAATATCATTGATAATTACACAAGCACCTTCTTCAGCAAATTTTTTGGCAATAGCTTTCCCAATTCCTCCGCCGCTACCTGTAACTAAGGCCACGCGGCCACTCAATGATTTTGCTTTTGGCATTCTTTGAAGTTTGGCTTCTTCCAGCAACCAATATTCGATATCGAATGCTTCCTGCCGTGGCAATGAAGTATAATCTGAAATGGCTTCCGCGCCTTTCATCACATTGATCGCATTGGTATAAAATTCAGCAGCCACGCGCGCTGTTTGTTTGTTTTTTGCAAAAGTGAACATGCCAACTCCGGGATACAAGATCACAACAGGATTAGCATCCCTGATTGCCGGACTATTCTCGTGTTTGCACGTCTTGTAATAATCAGCATACATCTCCCTGTACTCCCGAAATTGAGGTTCCAGTTTTTTCTTTAAAACAGGAATATCATTTATTTCCTCGTTTACTGTAAGGCTTAAAACCAGCGGAGAAATTTTGGTTCGTAAAAAGTGGTCAGGGCAACTTGTACCCATTGGTGCCAGTTTGTCCAAATCCTTTGAATTAATATATTCCAACACTCTTTCATCATCCGTAAAATGCCCGATCATTTTTGTTTCAGAAGAACAGAAACCTCTCAAAACCGGCGCCAGCAGAGCCGCTCTACTTAATCTTTCTTCTTTTGGTAAAGATTTGACCTTTTCGCCACCAAATATTTTCCCTTTCTTTCCATAATTATCTTCAAGGTATTGCGCGCAGGTTTCAATCACTTCCAAAGTATTGACGTAACTCTCATACGCTGTACCTCCCCAGGTAAATAACCCGTGAGAACCGAGCATAATTCCGCGAATCCCCGGATTTTCGTCTAAGCATTGCCGTAATTTCAATCCAAGATCGAAGCCAGGGCGTTGCCATTCAACCCAACCAATGCTTCCATCGAATAATTCTTCCGTTATTTTCTTTCCGTCTTTTGCAGCAGCTATTGCTATGGCTGCATCCGGATGCAAATGATCAATATGTTTAAAAGGCAAAAATCCATGCAGAGGTGTATCAATTGAGGGTGCTTTTGATTTTAAATCATAAATACAATGATTAAATAATTCTACCATTTCATCTTCATGCTCTATACCACGATATACATTTTTTAAACCTCTTAAACAATCAACATATAAAGCCGCTAATCCGCTTCTCTGCATGGTTCCAAGATCTCCGCCGCTACCTTTCACCCACATTACTTCGGTTTCTTTTCCTGTTAGTTGGATCAATGGCCATTGTTTTGCAGGAAGTATTTCCTCCTCCATAATTGGTTAATCGCAAATCAGCTCCCAGCAAATTGGAACGATAAATCAATAGCGCCACTTCATCGCTTTCTAAATTCTGCCGCTTTAGCATCATCCCATAAATAGCTCACATGCTTAAACTTTTTTGTTGTTGTGCTCATATTTGTATTTGTTTCTTATTAAAATAAATTTCCAGAAAATCCAATCAACATCAGATTTTAAACGATTAAGTACTGGTCCTGCTCTATTTACTTTTTACTTTAACCAAATGAGATTTCTGTTTGAATACAACCTGATCAAATCCATTCTCCACCTTTCTTCATCTCATTGATGCAAAGCGTTTCCATATCCTACCAACATTACAGATGCGATAATGGTAATGATTCCTAAAATAATTGTTGTTCTTGTTTTTGAACTAACGCCCTTCCATTCTTTTAATGCAAAACCCCAAAGGTTGGCCACTAAGATAATAAATGACATGTGAAGTATCCACGAGCTTGCGCCGTTGCCGAGTTTACTTTCGCCCATTCCATAAAAGAAAAATTGAAGAAACCAAAGTGTACCGGCCATGGCACAAAAAAGATAATTGCTGAATAAAGGCGTTTTTTTGTTCAATATAATCGCCAAAGGTTTTATTGCGAATGTTTAAGATACATTGTCCAGATAAAATTCGTTGTAATCCGCCCCATAACAACACGATATAAATCACATTGTTGCGGTATAGGAAATGTGTTGTTGCCGAAGGATTATTTGCTTTCCATGCATTCATTGGCCGCGTCTGCCATTTTAGAACCCGCTTCAATCCCATAATTAAAACACGCGCTTAGGATGCCTGCAATAATGCAAACGATGAGCCCTTTTACCAGGTTAAATTCTTTTACGCTTTCTTGCTTTTTTTCTTCTGACAATTCTTTCTCTTTCAATACGCCGGCTCTGCCGCAAATAAAAATCCCAAGCAAACACAGGACAACTCCAACCAGAACAATTTGTCCCCAGTGATTATTAAGTAAATCGTTGAATGTCGCTTTACCTTCCTGTGGATGGAAGTTGTAATAAATCGAGGGTGCGAGTGCGCCGAATGCTGAAGTAAAACCAAGCAAAACAGAATTACCCAAAGACATTCCCAGGTAGCGCATCCCAAGTCCGTACATCAATCCTCCAATCCCCCAAAGAACGCCCCAGAAAAAGGTCCAGCCAAAGGTAGAAGCAGACGATTGTGAAATAATCTCCATAAAATGAGGAATGTAAGCCATGCCGCGATCGGTGGAACGATAAGCCAGGAAAAAAGCCCGCCAACAATCCAAAAACTTTCCCAATGCCATCCTTTTACTTTATTATAGGGTACATAAAAACTCCCTGAGGCAGCTCCACCGATGAAATGATAGAAAATACCGAGGATTATTTGCATACGTCAGTTTATTCGATTGTTACAACATTTTGAATTTCGGGAATAAAAATAAAATAAACAAAACCAATAATCATCATGTACTGTCATGGTTTAAGAAAATGCAAAGTTCCGGGCAGGAACCATATTGTTTAATAATAATTGTTGATTCATTTTACTTTTTGATACACCCTCACATAATCTATTTCAAATTTTTTAGGAAAAGAAGTGTGCGATAGGATCTCCTCCGTTAGTCACCGCCAATGGCAAGGTTGAGAAGCATATAATGCGGCTGCTTAAAAGGATTAAATCCCCTTCCGTCTTTATTCACCAGGGAATCTAACGGTACTTTATTAAGCAAATGGTCATCTACATACAAAGCGATAAATTTTTCATTCCAATCCATTCGCCAGATATGAAATTTTGAAGCCCATTTTTTACCTGCCATCGAATCGATATTAAACCGGTTGCTAAACCATTCTGCATTATGATTTTTTCCAAAGCAGGCAATATTCGCTAACAGTTTTTTCCTGTAATATTCCATGATGTCAATTTCGCCATTTGCAGGCCATCTTTCATGTAATCCTAATGTCCACCATGCAGGCCACAAACCATTACTAATATCAATCCGGGCTCTCAAAATGAAGCGGCCATATTGCCACGAATGAAGGCCTCGTGTAAGTAAACAGGCAGGATGTATAAAAAATACTATCCCGGCTCTTTCGCCAATCCTTGCTACCTGCGACATACAATGGATTTAATTTTTCCACCCTTTTTGCTTCAATGATTAGCTTACCATTTTCACATCGTGCATTTTGTGGCTGGTACCATTGAAATTCATGGTTACGAACAAATCCATTTTCATACGTCCAGTTGGAAGAATCGGGAACGCCATTTTTGTTGAATTCATCAGCCCAAACCAGTTTGTAATTAGATTTACTTTGAGCTTTTGCGTTAGAAAGATTTAAAATGATACATGGTATCAGAAAATAATAATTTTAGATGCATAATTTTCAAGCTGTATTACAATAATATAAAAACTTTCTTTTTATCGCTCTATAAAATTTAGAGGTAAAATAAATATTATGAATATTTGTTTGTTTACTGTAGAAAACTTTTTTGAAAAAAATTTCTAATGACATCAGTAATCTCTTACTCACACATCCTGGCAAACTTCGGAGAGAATTAGGAATTCATCAAGGGTTTTAATTAAAACAGTACAGCAAAAGAAGAAAAAACTTAAATTCCTGATTTACTATTTACTGGAAGAAATAATCGTTATTCTAATTGTTTCTGAACTATAAAATTATAAACTCCTGAAGCCAATTTCAAAAACCACGTGACCATCTTCGTTGCCCTTTTGTACAATTTACCCGGCATAATGCTTTATCTCTTTTTTTAGATTTTTACGGTAGATTAATTCAATGAAAATTTTTCTAAAAGGCCGATTTTATTTGATTCCAATTTTTTGGACGCACACCATATAAGTCTTTCAATTCCTTATATCGTATCCTTAATGCTTCCAGTTTCATTTTATATTTCGGATTATTTGCCAGGTTATCAGTTTCATGTGGATCGTGCTTTATATCAAAGAGCTCTTCATAATTATGTTCTATGTAATTCATATATTTAAAATCTTCAGTTACTACCCCTTCCTCCCTGGGAATCCTGGGGCCACCTAAAAAGTAGTGCTGATAGAAGAAATCTTTCCTCGCAGGAATCTTATTTTCGAGAAGGCTGATTAGGTCAACTCCTTGCATTGTTTTGGGAGCCTTAACACCCGCCATAGCGAGAATAGTGGGAGCAATATCAATATTTAAAGCTATCTGAGGCGCTTTATATTGTTTGATTTTATCCGGCAAAGCAGGATCGTATATAAAGAGCGGCACCCTGATTGACTCTTCATAGCCATACCATTTTCCCTCCATTCCGTGTTCGCCAAGGAACATTCCATTATCCCCCATTAATATAATAATGGTATTTTTAGCAATTCCCAGTTCAGCCAGTTTCTTCATCATATCTCCAATTACGCCATCTACCCCTGTTACCAGGCGATAATAATTTTTTACATTCTCCTGGAATAAATCTGGTGTTCCAAATAATCCTTTCCATCTTGCTCTTGCAAAGTTTGTATCAGTTCTGAAAAAAGATGGAAATTGATTCCAGTACTCAGGCGCGGCAGTTACCGGCTCAGGTATTGTAACATTTTTATAATAATTTTTGTATGCCGGCTGGATTACATAAGTGGGAGGATACCCATCCTGCTCATGCGGAGCTTTAAAACTTACAGACAGGCAAAAAGGCTTGTTGCCGCTTCCAAAATGATCCAAAAAAGTTTGAATGGCGTTTCCCAAAGTGTCATTATCATGAATTTTGCTACCGTTCTTCCCTGTGATAATGTAATCGGGCTGTCCTTTGCCGCCAGCCTCGGTATCAACCCAAAAATCGAAAATAGAAGCAGGGGGATGATGACCAATACCAAATTTGCCGGCAAACCCCAGACTGTACCCCGCATCTTTCAACAATGCCGGATAAGTATTTGTAATCTCCTCCTTAACAAGATCTGTTGAAAAATCATGAATATTATGGCGCGACTCATATTGTCCTGTCAATATACTGGCGCGGCTTACACAACAAATAGAAGTAGTAACATAAGCATTCTGAAATAGTATTCCCGCGGTTGCCAATTTATCCATGTTCGGGGTTTTGATTATGGGATTACCCATGGCTCCAATTGCATCCCAACGCTGATCGTCCGTTAACAGAAAAATGATGTTGGGCGTTTATCATTCATCCTATTCTGCGCTTTGGCATGTAAAAAACTTAATGCAAAGAAACTCAGACTAAAAAAAATTTGTATTCCTTTTTGCTTCATTTTAGAATTTATTAGTTTTTTAATCAATGTTAATCATACCATTCAACTTTAGAATAATAGTGATCGGGCCGTTAGAATCTAACTATGGTTAATGAAGTTTTTGACTCTTTTTCTCCTTTATTTCTGAACTTCAAAATGATAAAGCCCCGAACCCAATTCCAACACAACATAACCATCTTCAATACCTTTTACTTTTATATCGTTTTCCTGCGATAATACTTTATCGCTTTCATTAACTGCATTTTCATTTTTTGCCGGAACAAAGACAGTTGCCTTAGTATTGGCGGGTATTTCAACATCCATTGATAAATAGCCATTTTTGATTTTCCACGAATTGGAAACTTTTCCATAATAAGTATCCAGGCTTGCAGAAGCGTAAGTAAATCCGCCGCCAATGTGTGGTTTAATGCGTATGTGCTTATACCCAACGCCATCTTCATAAGTATCAATTCCAACCATTTTGCGGTACATCCAGTCGCCAATGGCACCATATGCATAATGATTGAACGAGTTCATGCCGGGATTCTCGAAGGTGCTGTCGGGCTTTTTCCCGTCCCATCTTTCCCAAATGGTGGTGGCACCCATGGTTACCGGGTATAGCCATGAAGGATATGTTTTTTGAAGGAGCAGTTTATAGGCCACATCATCATGCCCGAAACGGGTGAGTACATCGCACAAGTAAGGAGTTCCCAGGAAACCGGTGGTCAGGTGGGATGATAATGACGTATATTATCCACAAGTCTTTCCGCGGCCTGTTTCCTTAAACTTTCGGGCAGCATATCAAACTGAAGGGCCAGTACATAAGCGGTTTGTGTGCCGGAAACCAGCCGGCCATTCGGAGTAACGTATTCTTGGAAAATGCTTCCTTTATTCTTTTTAATGACGGAATAGGTTTCTACATCTTCGCTTTTCCCAGAACTTTTGCAGTATTGATAAGCAGTTGAGTGGAGTGCGCATAAAAACATTGAGCTATCAAATATTTATCAGTAACTGCCGACCGGCCATCATTATCATCGTCAGGCCTGTAGAAAAGCCAATCACCAAAATCGAATCCTGTATTCCAAAGATCATCATGACTTTGATGATGAATATATTCTACCCAGGCTTTCATGCCGGGATATTGATCTTGGAGAATTTTTTTATCCCCATAAGCGAGGTACATGTTCCATGGAATAATGGTTGACACATCCGACCAACCGGCAGAACCTGCTGAACCTTCACCCAAAACATTGGGAATTACAAAAGGAACACTACCATTTGGCAATTGGTCAGCAGATACATCTTTCATCCATTTATCGAAAAAATTATTCACGTTCATATTGAAGGATGCTGTTCTTGAAAAAACCTGCGCATCGCCAGTCCAGCCCAATCTTTCATCGCGTTGTGGGCAATCGGTTGGCACATCTAAAAAATTTCCTTTTTGTCCCCAAAGAATATTGTGTTGTAATTGATTGATTAAAGAATCAGATGTGGTAAATGTGCCGGTTGGTTTCATATCCGCATAAATAGCTACTGCTGTAAAATCATCAGGGTTCAAGCTTCCTTTAATTCCTTCCACTTTTATATAACGAAAACCGTAGTACGTAAAATGTGGTTCAAAAAATTCTTCTTCTTTTCCATTTAAAATATAAGTGGAGGTTGTTTTTGCGGCACGAAGATTAGCTGTATAAAAATTGCCTTCTTTATCTAATACTTCTGCGTGTTTAATAATAACAGTATCACCTTCGTTGCCTCTGACTTTTAGCATTATCCAGCCTACCAGGTTCTGCCCAAAGTCAATTACTTTTTCGCCTTTGGGTGTTGTGATTATTTTTATAGGTTTAAAAGTTTCATGCTTTTTTGCAGGTTCATTGATGGTGTTTACGAGGTTATCGTTTGTAAAATTTTCAACGTTTACATCGCTCCATTTAGAATCATCATAACCAGGTAGTGCCCACCCGGTTTTTTCTAATCGGGCATCAATGGTTTCGCCATCATAAATACCTGAGCTAATAATACTTCCGGTTGTTGATTTCCAGCTTTCGTCTGATACGATAGTTTTCGTAGAACCGTCATTATAGGTAATCATTAATTGAAGCAATAGAGAAATATCTTTTCCGTAAATATTTTTATTATCATCCCATGCAAGGTGTCCACGATACCATCCGTCTCCCAAAATTACGCCGATAGCATTACTTCCCTGTTTAACCAAATTGGTTACATCATATTCCTGGTATTGAAGCCTTTTGTTGTAGCTTGTCCAGCCCGGAGTAAAATAATCATCGCCAATCCGATGGCCATTTATTTGGGCTTCGTATAACCCATGAGCTGTGATAAAAACAGCCGCTGATTTTATTTTTTTATCTGTTGAAAATTGTTTTCTAAACATGGGGCTTGCCTGGCCAACAGTATCTGCAAAACCAGGCTGTATCCATTTGGCTTTCCAATCATTGGTATTTAAAAGTCCGGTTTGAAAGAAATCCGGTGCGCTCCACTTTGAAACATTTCCATAATTGTCCCATACTCTAACCTGCCAAAAATATTTCTTAGCAGATTGTAAAGCGCTGCCTTTATAATTTATATTTACGGATTCATCTGAAATAATTTTGCCGCTGTTCCAATCCAAATCTTTCCCCTTTTTTAAAAGAGATAAATCGCTGCCCACTCTTATTTCATAAGCAGACTGCATCACATTTCTTTTATCCGATTTTAATTGCCAACTAAACCGGGGAGTTGAAATGCCTATTCCTACTGGGTTTGAGAGATTATTACATAAAAGCCGATCGACTTCGGTTTGTGAAAAGCCCAACAAAACAAATGCCTGCAAAATGATAATACCAATAAATTTTTTCATGGAAGGTTCTATATTAAGTAATCGTTAAATGGCTATAAAGATATTGATGATGAAGGAAAATTGTTATTTCCCTTCGGGAATAAAAAATTCAATTATTTGTTGGTTTACTATAAATGGGCTTCAAAAAAAATAAAAACATCATCCACTTTACTACTATTTCCGGAATATTAAACTACCGTATTTTATAAATTGCATTCATTGTATTCAACATTAATTCCTAATTTTCAGGTTGTAAAATGAGTTCTGAAAATATATATCAATACCTTAAGTTAGATGAGCAATCTATTACTCCAAAGTATTTGCAAATTGCCAATTCAGTGTTGCATGCTATTGAGATAAATGCTGTTTCAAAAGATTACCTGCTTCCATCCATAAACGATTTAAGCTATGAGCTCGAGATATCAAGGGATACAGCGGAAAAGGCATTGCGCTATCTGAAATCTTTAGGTGTAATTGGTTCCGTTCCGGGTAAAGGATATTTTATAGACAATACGGATTTTAAACAGCCAATAAAAGTTTTTTTATTGTTTAATAAACTGAGTGTACACAAAAAAATAATTTACGATTCTTTTGCGGCAAAGTTAGGTGAACAGGCAGCTATTGATTTTTTCATTTATAATAATAATTTTTCTCTTTTTAAAAAATTAATGGAGAAAAATAAAAATAATAATTACACTCATTATGTAATTATTCCCCATTTCCTGGAAGGCGGCGACAAGGCAAATGACGTTATAAACGAGATAGAAAAAGGACAATTAATTTTATTAGACAAATCCATTTCGGGGATCAACAGGGAATATGGCGCCGTTTATGAAAATTTTGAACAGGATATTTATCGCACCTTAAAGGAGGCTCTTCCACAACTAAGTAAATACCAAACCATTAAAATTGTTTTCCCTGAATATACATATCATCCTGTCGAAATTCTGAAAGGCTTTCATTCTTTCTGTATTGAATATGCTTTTAATCATAAGGTAGTTCAAAACATAGAAAAGGAAAAGGTAAAGGAAGGGGAAGCATTTATCAACCTTATGGAAGACGACCTGGTGGTTTTGCTGGAAAAAATACAGAGAACTGATTTAAAAGTAGGAAAAGACATTGGCATTATTTCTTATAATGAAACACCCTGGAAACGTTTTATGCTGAATGGCATTACCACTATATCTACTGATTTTAAAAAGATGGGAGAGATGGTGGCGGAAATGGTTTTGAAAAATGACATACAACATGTAGAAGTGCCGTTTAAGCTGACGTTGAGAAAATCGCTTTGATGGTTTAGTAGTAAACAAACTTTTGTTGAAGATTCTTATTCGAATTCTTTTTAAAAATACCGAACAAAATTTATTTCATTTTAATACGCACCAATTATAAAAAGGGAAATGATTTTCTAAATTTATCATCGATATTGGGTTATATAGTAAAAATAACATCTCAATTTTTTCTTTAAATTTTTCTTTTTTTAAATACAAAATTCTTCCTAACATGACAGAGCCGGACGGCTATGCAATTTTTACTTTTTAGTTTATTATTGCTTTTAAAAATGACTAACGCTTTTTAAAACTCATTCATTTTTTCTATTAAATAAAAATTGCTTGATACGACAAAAAAAATCAGCCCCTTACGGCAAAGGGAGAAAATATTAATTTTTGCACTAAGTCTTTTTTTCTCTCTATCCACATTTGTTAATTTACTCCGTGCCCGGGCCAATTGTTCCTATATGGTTACGGCCGCTGATATGGACGACAATTTCAATACAATTCTCGATGAACGTGCCCGGGAGCTTGTTTATGAGGAATGCCGCTGGAATACCTTACTTCGCATGGGTGGAACGATTGCAGTAGACCGCATAAAAAAATACGCATTTTGGCCAGAAGCGCAGGCTACACTCACTTCTACTTATAATCTATGGCCAATTCCGCAGCTTGTAATTGATGCAAATAAAGATGTGAAACTGGAACAAAATCCTGGTTGGTAAAAATTATTTTATTTAGATAAATAGAAAAGGTTCATAACAACGGGTTTATGGCATGGCAGGTTATTATTCTGTGATGTAAAGGGTGCATATCGCGAAAAAGAATATTAAGCTTCTGATTATTATTTTGAGAAAACACTCGTAATTTACCAATTGTAGCAAATTCCGGGGCTTTGTGCTAAATTTCCTTAGTATAAAGCCTCATTTACAGCGCTCATAATTTACAAGATTAATCATTAAGCTATATTAAAAGCGAATGAAAATTAGTATTAAAAATGTATTTACTGGAAAAACCGTTACTCTTATTATTAGCATTATAATAGTGATTTTCGTGCTACAATTCATGTTGAGCGGGCCAGCAAGTAATTTTTGGCTTTGGAGGTTTCTCGGCAGGCTCCATCCTGTTGCGATTCATTTTTCGGTGGGCTTGCTTTTATTTGCCGCTGTGCTGGAACTTTTCACCATAAAAAAATTCCGTTCATCCTTACGCCCGGGCATTAACCTGGCCCTTGCCGCAGGCGTGATCTCTGCAATTTTTTCTGTAATATTTGGTTTGTTATTGTCGAGAGAAGGAGGCTATGAAAAAGGCCTTATCAGCATACACAAATGGATAGGCATTGCTACAATGTGCCTTGGATTTTTTGCATGGGTAGCACTAAACCGAATACTTAAAAAAAATCAGCTAAAGCTGGTAAAAATATACCGTGGCATTTTGTTCGTTAGTGCTATCGGAGTTTCATTGGCAGGCCACTTCGGCGCTTCCCTCACGCATGGTAAAGATTACTTGTCTGCTACACTTCCGTGGAGCCCTGATTATATACAAGGCAGATCGGGCAATTTCGACGTGGCTTCCTTTAACCAGGATACAGCACAATTAACAAAGAAGCAGGTAGTTGATTTAAATGTAGAAGTGAGGGCGATATTAGCTCACAATTGCTATAAGTGCCACGGTGCTGAAAAGATAAAAGGAGACTTAAGGCTTGACAGGAAAGATATGATCTTTAAAGGCGGGAAAGACGGGCCGGTTATAGTACCAGGCAATCCTGGCGAAAGTGAATTATTCCGGCGTATTAACCTGCCGACCGGGCATGAAGATGCAATGCCATCTGAAGGGAAAAAATTACCTGATGATGATATTGCTATACTAAATTTTTGGATCAAAAAAGGCGCGCCATGGCCGGAAGGCACTGAAAAAAGCCTGTATAGAGTTGCGGCAATGGAACCGAGAAACCCTCCGTTGCCACCTGCTTCCGGTAATCTTATCAACCCTATTGACAGGTGGACCAATCAGTATTTTATTAGAAACAAAATCAAGTGGCCAAAAATTATTGATGACAGGACTTTTTTAAGAAGGGTTACCATGGATATCATCGGCTTGCTGCCCACCCCGGAAGAAATGGGTTCTTTTATTAAAGATAGCCGTCCTGATAAGAGGGCTTTATGGATAAGACAGCTTTTAAACAGGAACGATGATTATGCGATGCGTTGGTTCAGTTTCTGGAATGACGCATTAAGGAATGACTATACGGGAACAGGCTACATCACTAACGGGCGCTATAATATCAGCAATTGGCTGTATAAATCAATAAGGGCTAATAAACCTTACGATGAATTTGTTAAAGAGCTGGTAAGCCCAACTGATGAATCCAAAGGATTTATTGAGGGTATAAAATGGCGGGGTGTGGTGAATGCAAGCCAAAGGACAGAAATGCAGGCTGCCCAAAACGTATCACAGGTTTTTTTCGGATTAAACTTAAAATGTACTTCCTGCCACAACAGTTTTATCAGTGACTGGAAATTAGAAGATGCGTATGCTTTTGCGGATATTTTTGCCGATAGCTCCATGGAAATAAATCGTTGCGATAAACCCACCGGAAAATACACAAATGCCAGAATGCTCTGGAAACAATTGGGTACTATTGATAGTTTTGCTAAGAGGGCAACAAAATTGGCACAACTGGCTGACAATATGGTGAAGCCGCAGGATGGCCGCCTCTACCGCACGCTTGTAAACAGGATATGGGCACAACTAATGGGCCGGGGCCTTGTTGAACCAGTTGATTTGATGGATAATGAACCATGGAGCCAGGATTTATTAGACTGGCTGGCTTATAATTTTCAATCTAATAAATCGGACATCAAGGAATTGATTTATCTCATCACTACCTCTAACACTTATCAGCTTACTTCAGTTGGGTTTAAAGAACCTGATCAAATTATAGCTGCAAGCTACAAATTCACCGGAGTTCTGAGGAAGAGAATGTCTGCAGAACAATTTTCAGATGCGGTAGGAACGATAATAGGCCCTCTTTTTCCCGATTCCCTCCAACGATATAACCCTAACGACCAGCCCGGTTACAATGCCTCACAGCACCTTTTTGCAAGGGCATCTTTGGTGGTTAATAATCCATTCCTTACTGCCTTGGGCCGGCCTAACAGGGAAACTGTCGCTACCAGCAGGGAGTCGCAGGCCAATTTGTTACAGGCTCTTGAACTTACCAATGGAGCCAGGTTTAATTCAGCACTCGAAAAGGGAGCAGAAACCTGGAAGCAAAAGTTTAAAAGTAGTGATGTTATTATTAAAGAAATTTACAGGCGTGCTTTAAACCGTGAAGTAACGCCAAAAGAATTTGATATTGCTAAAAAGCTGTTGGGTAATGATCCGGATACAAAATCCATCCAGGATTTGTTTTGGGCCGTTTTGCTGCTTCCTGAATTTCAAATTATTTATTAGGGTAAAATTTTTTAAAATAAATTTTTGATCATGAATAACCAATGGAACAGAAGAAATTTTTTAAAAAGAACGAGTGCTGCAACCATAGCTGCATTGGCCGCAGGCGCGCCCATGGCAAGTTTTCTCTCTTCCTGCAACAGGGAAAAGATAAAGGCTAAAGCCGATACCGTTATCCTGTTATGGATGGCAGGAGGAATGGCGCATACCGATACATTTGACCCAAAAAAATACACTCCTTACGCCAAAGGAATGGAAGCGAATAGTGTTCTGAGTACGTTTAAGCCGGTACCTACTGCTTTAGATGGCGTTTACTTTTCTGAAGGCCTCGAAGCCATAGGCAGTGTGATGAACAGGGGTACGGTTATCCGTTCTTATGTTGCCGCAGATATGGGCTTCATTTTGCATTCACGGCACCAGTACCATTGGCACACTTGCTATAAACCGCCTCAAACTTTGGCCGCACCTCATATTGGTGCATGGATTTCAAAAGAACTGGGCCCGCTAAACCCGGTTATACCGGCTTTTATCGACATCGGGCAAAGATTCACATTGGGCGAGGGCGAGGAACTAAAAGCCTTTCACACAGCCGGGTTCCTGGGAAATGAATTCGGTCCTTTCCTGATACCCGATCCTACTTCGGGATTAGAAACCGTTAAGCCACCCGAAGGCATGTCTTCGGTGAGGTTTGAACGAAGAAATAAATTATACAATGACCTGATGAGACAAAGCGCAATAGGCGAATACGGCAGTGATTATCAAAAAGAATCACTGAGAAGGTCGATGGAGCAAGCGTATATGCTTTTAAAATCTCCCGAGGCCGCGGCTTTTGACCTTAGTAAAGAGCCGAAAGAGAGTTATGATATCTATAATACTGGGAAATTTGGCTTGGGTTGCCTCATGGCCCGCCGGTTAACTGAAAAGGGCGCCCGCTTTATAAGCGTTACAACTGAATATGAGCCGTTTAAAAATTGGGATACTCATGATAATGGTTACACCAGGATGATCGAAATGAAAAAGCAAATTAATGGGCCCGTATCCCAATTAATAAAGGACCTCGAACGCACGGGGCACCTGGACCGCACTCTTGTAATACTTGCGAGTGAATTCAGCAGGGATATGATGGTGGAAGGGCGCCCCGGCCTAAAAGTGAAGGAGCAGGTTAGTCAACCGGACATAATAAACGATATAAAATTTTATGGCATGCACCGCCATTTCACTGACGGGGTCTCGATGTTAATGTTTGGGGGAGGAATTAAAAAAGGTAGTGTATATGGCAAAACAGCGGATGAGCGTCCCTGCAAAACCATTGAAAAACCTATTGTGATAGACCAGGTACACCAGACCATTTATCATGCATTGGGTATCCCTCCGGATTGTAATTATGTCGTTGAAAAAAGGCCGTTCTATACAACGCCTGATGGTTTGGGCAAAGCTGAGATGGAATTGTTTGCATAAAAGGATTGCCGGAGACAGTCATCGTTATTTACGTATTAAAATCAAAGCACCCAGCCGAGTTGTTTTGTTTTGAAATTGCTATTCTTTAAATCAGTATTTATGAACTTGTATTCCTGCAAAAATTATTTAATAAAGCATACGTTTATCACAATAGGGCTATTTGTTTCTCTATCGGTTTCGGCCCAAAAACTCAATTATTCTTTACAAACTTCAGCAAAGCTTGATTATAATCAATTGCGTAAAGGTTTTGAAACTACTCCAAATGAGTCGCGTTTAAGATGTTATTGGTGGTGGTTAAATAGTATGGCTACCAAAGAATCGATAACCCGTGACCTTGAACAAATGAAGGCCAACGGATACGGCGGTGCATCTATTGTTGACGCAGGAAGTTCTAATTATACGGTGGCAAAAAAAACGAAAGCTGGCCCTGTTTTTATGAGTCCCGCATGGATGGAACTTTATAAATACGCCGTGAAGGAGGCTCAGCGATTAGGAATAGAACTAAGCGTGAATGTGCAAAGTGGATGGAACCCCGGGGGGCCAACTATAACACCCGAACTGGCATTAAAAAAACTGGTGTATTCCGAAACTAAAATAGAAGGTGGCAGAAAAGTGAAGGTAAAACTTCCTCAGCCTGAAATGAACTTGATGTATAAAGATATCATCGTACAGGCTTTTCAGCAACCTGCAACCAATTTTCCGCTAAAGGATAAAGGAATAGAATTTTGGGGCCTTAAGTCTTTTAATGAAGGTTTTGGATCCATGGGTACTTATCCACTCTATAAGCTAAGGGCAGAATATCCAAATGCTGCCCAATTTACCAGACTTAAAAAAGATAACATTATTAACCTCACCGCCAAATTCAAAAATGGAGTATTAACATGGGATGCACCCGCCGGAGAATGGACGATCATCAGGTATGGATGGACGTGTACGGGCGCGATGACTTCTACTACCAGCGATGGCTGGGGCGGATTGTCATTGGATCATCTAAATCCTGATGCTTTTAAAAAGTTTAGCCATGATGTAATACTTCCCTTGATCACCGCTGCGCAAAATGCGGGTAACAGTCTGCATTTTCTTCAAACGGATAGCTGGGAGATGGGCAATGTGGGATGGACAAATAATTTTCCCAATGATTTTAAAAAGTTTAGGGGATACGATATCACGTCTTGGCTTCCGGTACTGGCCGGAAGGATAGTTGAAAGTGTGGAGAAATCCGACAGGTTTCTCCACGATTATCGTAAAACAATAGGAGATTGTGTTGCGGCCTATCATTATCAACTTTTCAGTGACCTGGCACACAAGCATGGTCTTGGAATTCATCCTGAATCTGGTGGCCCTCATTCCGCACCGGTTGATGCTTTGAAGGTGATGGCAATTAGTGATTTCCCTCAGGGAGAATTTTGGGCTACAGCTAATACGCACCGGGTAAAGGATGATGCACGGCTTTATGTAAAACAAAGCGCTAGTGTGGCGCACACTAATGGTAAAAGGTTTGTAGCTGCGGAAGGCCCTACTTCTATCGGCCCTGAATGGGAGCGGGCTCCCAAAGATTTAAAAAGTAATATTGACCGTATATTTTGCTCCGGAGTCAACAGAATTGTATGGCATACATTTACATCTTCTCCTAAAAAATTCGGGATTCCCGGAAATGAATATTTTGCCGGCACGCACATGAATCCTAACATTACCTGGTGGAAAGAAGCCGGGGATTTTATAGGTTATCTTGACAGATGCTCGTACCTCCTTTCGAAAGGATTGTTTGTAGCCGATGTACTTTATTATTATGGTGATGATGTTCCCAATTTCGTTTTCCTGAAAGAAGATGTGAAAGATGGGTTTGGTCACGATTGGGACAAATGTTCAAAAGATGTCCTTATCAAAAGAGTTTCAGTAAAAGATAAAAAGATACTGCTGCCTGATGGAATGACTTATAAGTTATTGGTGCTGCCTTCGGAAAAAGCTATTGACCTGGATGTACTTCGAAAAGTTGAATTGCTGGTCAAGCAGGGATTAACTGTTATCGGCCCACGCCCAGAACGGGCAACGGGATTGACTAATTTTCCTGAAAGTGATAAGGAAGTAAGAGCTATAGCATCCCGCTTATGGGGCGCCATCGATGGTGTAACAATCACCCAAAATAATTATGGCGAAGGCAAAGTTATCTTTGGCAAAGATGTAAAGACTGTATTGGAAGAAATGAAGGTGAAGCCTGACATGGAATTTACCAGCACTGAGAAAAATACCGCATTGGATTACATACACCGCACCGGCGACGGAATGGATATTTACTTTGTGGTAAATCGTTTTGGGCGGAAAGGAATCAATGACTTTGCATATCGCTACCTAACCACTCTGCCCGACAGGTATGTGCAGGTTGAGTGTAAATTCAGGGTCACAGGTATGGTACCTGAGCTTTGGGATCCTATGACCGGCGAAACCAGGCAGATATTGACATACAGGGAAGAAAATGGCCAAACAATTATACCACTTAGCCTGGAACCGGAAGGTTCGCGATTTGTCATTTTCAGGAAAGCCAAGGCTTCGCCTCACATTATTAAAATTGAAAAAGATGGAAAATCTTTTTTCCCCAACAACGAGTTTATGGGAGTTGATAAACCTCCTATAGAAATATTTAAAACAAAAGGAATGATATCCGCCACCCTATTCGAACCGGGAAATTTTGTCGCAACCTGGAATGATGGCCATACGACTAAATTCAATCTCATTACCCCAAATACGACCTTGCCACTTTCTGGTAAATGGGAAATTGATTTTGACACTAGTTGGGGCGGTCCAGCCCATATACAGGTTGATACGCTTAAATCATGGACGCAATTTGATGAACCGGGAATTAAATATTACTCGGGCAAAGCAGTCTATAAAAAAGCTTTTTCTATCACACCCAGCGATCTCAAAGGGACAAAAACAATTCTTGATTTGGGAGATGTTCTTGAAATGGCTTCTATAAAAATAAACGGTAATCAACTGCCTGTGAAATGGAGTGCTCCTTTCCAGTTTGATATTTCAAATTATATAAAACCGGGAAATAACCAGTTGGAAGTGGAGGTCGTTAACCTTTGGCCTAACCGCCTGATCGGCGACGGTAAACTACCTTTAGACAAAAGGTTCACGAAAACCAATATTGTAAAATTTGACGGCCCAGATACAGAAAAATTATTGCGCACATCTGGTTTATTAGGTCCCGTGGAAATTACGTTTCTTCATTATCAGATAGATAAATCGCCGGATCAATAAAATTTTTATAACACATAGAGATTATTTAGCCCAAAAGAATCAATATCCATTCCTAAGAATACATTTTGAAAAAACTTATAAAATGAAAACAGAACTTACAAAACAACAAATTCTTCTATACCAACAAAACGGCTTTCTACTCGTTGAAGATTTTTTAAATAAAGAGGAATTAGAATTTTGGCGTAATGCTGTCACAGAAGCCATCCAGGAAAGAAATGGGCAAAAAATGCCTGGCAATAATGCCAAAGTTGGTGAAGACGATGGCATTAATAAAGATGCTGATTATTATGGAAAAGTGTTTGACCAAATGCTGAATCTATGGCAAACGAACGATAAAGTAAAACAACTGATGTTAGATAAAAATCTCGGTAAAATTATAGCTGATTTGGCTGGCTGGGAAGGCACAAGAATCTGGCACGATCAGGCTTTAATTAAACGCCCGTGGGCCAATCCTACTTCCTGGCATTTGGACACTCCATTCTGGTCTTTTAGCGATAGAAGAGCATTGTCCATCTGGGTGGCCTTAGATGATGCTACCTTAGAAAATGGATGTCTTTATTTTATGCCGGGTTCCTATCACACTACAACTTTTGACAACCCTGGTATCGGAAAAAACATGGATGCGGTTTTTGACTTTTATCCTCAATTTATTAAAGAAAAATCAGTAGCGGTGCCCATGAAAGCCGGAAGTTGTTCCTTTCATAACGGGCTGACGATCCACGGTGCAGGAGCTAACATGACCAATGGTTTCCGTCGCGCAATGACCTGTGCCTACATGCCTGATGGCGCTACTTTTAATGGGATTAAAAATATTTTGAGTGATGAACAAGTCGCAAAATTGGAGATAGGTGATTTGCTAAATGATGAATTACAAAATCCACTGATCTACTCAAAAAATAAAAATGAAAGCTAATGAAGTTACTAATCCTTTGTCCACAGTGGGGATATGAGCATTTGCCTTTGGAGGATTTTTTTTTGAAGGTAAAAGAAGCGGGGTATGATGGTATAGATACCTGGTTGCCCAAAAGTAATAGTGAAAAGAAAAAGTTCTTGTCACTATTAGATACCTATAAATTGGCCATTGTTGGCCACCAGCATCAGGCAACCGGAAATACAATTAAAGAATACTGCAAATCGTTGGAATATCATTTAACGCGTATATTAGAATGCAACCCTCTGCTAATCAACTCACATTCAGGCAGGGATTATTTTTCGTCTGAAGAACAGTTACGGGTTATTGATACTATAGAAGAGTTTTCAGTGAAAAACAATATAATAGTTGCACATGAAACCCATCGGGGCAGAATTGGTTATAGCCCTTACCAGGCAATGGAATTATTTAAATTAAGGCCTTCCATGAAAATAACAGCAGACTTTTCGCATTGGACTTGTGTTACAGAAAGCTTTTTGGAAAATTCTCCTGAAATCTTACAGGAAGCAATCATCAGAACAAAACATATTCACGCAAGAGTGGGCTATACCCAGGGACCTCAAATACCTGATCCAAGGCTACCTGATTGGCAAAATCCGGTAGAATTTTTTATTGAAATTTGGAAAAGAATTATTCGGTACCAAAAATCAAAAAGGGCTCTATTTTTTACCATAACCCCAGAATTTGGTCCGCCACCTTATATGTGGACAAGAACTGATAATGGGTCGCCTGTCAGAAACCAATGGGAAATAAATCTTTTTATGAAAGATTTATTAAGAAAAGAATTAGAACACATCGCCCGAAGCAAGCTTGTTAGTCTTAAAATAGAACGAAGCAGGCTTCAGTAAACGAACTTTTAATTAAGATTTTTATTTTGATCCAATCGTTTTTTTGATATTTATTTTAGTGATAGGTCATCATAAAGTGTAAGTCAAAAGAATAAATGTAAAGAGGCCTGCATAAAATATAATAATTATAACGAACATGGTTACACTAAAAGTTGGTTTATTTGGAATAGGGCTGGATACTTACTGGGAACAGTTTGACGGGCTAAAAGAAAAACTGGAGTCATATATCAATGCCGTCTCAGGATACATACAAAATTCAGGCGTAGAAGTGATTAACCTGGGATTGATTGATACGGCTGCAGGAGCAATGGAAGCAGGACATCGTTTCAGGAAGTCAGATGTGGATGTTCTTTTCCTGTATGTAACTACCTACGCACTATCTTCTACGGTGTTGCCGATAGTAATGCGGGCAAATGTACCAGTGGTTATTTTAAATTTATCACCAGGTGCTGCCATCGACTACGCAAAATTCAATGCGTTGAATGATCGCACAAAAATGACCGGGGAATGGTTGGGATGGTGTTCAGCTTGTCCTGTGCCGGAGATTGCCAATGTATTTAAAAGAGCTAACATTCCATTCTTCCAGGTAACCGGAATGTTGTATGACGATGATGAAACCCTTAAAGAAATTAATGAATGGATAGATGCGGCCAAAGTAAAGAATATCATGGCGCACAACCGTTTAGGCGCAATGGGTCATTATTATTCAGGAATGTTAGATATCTACTCAGATCTTACATTGCAGATTATCAGTTTTGGAGGCCATATTGAGATCATTGAAGTAGATGAATTATCTGCACTCAAAAAAAATATTAAGCAAGAAGAAATAGACACAAGGATTGCTCTTTTCCGGGATGTTTTTGAGATTACTTCTGATTGTTCCTTAGCGGAACTGGAGCGCGCAGCAAAAACCTCTTTAGCCCTTGATTGCCTGGTTGATATTCATGGCCTGGGATCAATGGCATATTACTATAAAGGAACAGGAAATGAAGAAAACGAGGACACTATGAGTTCGGTAATATTGGGAAATTCGTTGCTAACTGCAAGAGGCATCCCAGTGGCGGGTGAATATGAGATAAAGAATGCCCAGGCAATGAAGATCATGGATAGCTTTGGAGTGGGCGGATCTTTTACAGAATATTATGCAATGGATTATGCTGACGATGTGGTATTAATGGGCCACGATGGCCCTGGCCACATACAAATCGCAGAAGGTAAAATAAAAGTGCGGCCGTTACGGGTTTATCATGGAAAAGTGGGCAACGGATTGTCTGTTGAGATGGCCGTAAAGCATGGGCCGGTTACACTTTTGTCTGTAGTAGAATCGTCTGGCAAACTGATGTTGCTTGTTGCTGAAGGAGAATCCGTTCCCGGCCCAATATTAGAAATAGGAAATACCAACAGCCGCTACAAATTTAGTATTGGAGCCAGGAGGTTTGTCAATGACTGGAATAGCCATGGCCCTGCGCATCATTGTGCCATTGGGATTGGGCATATTAGTTCTAAAATTAAAAAACTCGGAGATTTATTGAATATGGAAGTTGTAAGGGTATGCTGACGCTTCTGCTGCATTTTTTGATTGTGAAAAAGGCGCAATGAATTTTTGAAAAATCAACCAAGCCACTTTAGAAATTATCTATTTTTATTTTCAATTATAAAGATAAACCCGGTTTAAGCCCGTTTACAACTAAAGCGGTTTTAATGCGCTAAGTGAAAATGGTTATGCAAATATTTTCTATAAACTTGATTCATGAGAAAAATATCCTACGTGTGGTTGGCAACTCTTTTTTATATAAAACCTGGCATATCGATACTAAATCAGGCATGTCTTTGAACCACATAATGTTTGGTGAAATCAGCGCCCGGATGTATAAACCCATCCGCGGTATCAAACCCATCCTACTGCACCCTTGAGGCGATTTGTCCCGGATAATATTACCTCCATTTCTAATGATTTCAAAAAAATGGGTGAGATGGCGGCCGATTTAGTTTTAAAAAACAGCAAAGAACATATTGAAGTTCCTGGTTACTACTTTCATATTAATTTTTTCTCTTCACAAAGTTTTGAGTGAAGCAAATTAAACAGCAATCATTTTACCATTTTTTCTCTAGTTCTTACTTTGTTTCCATTAATGTATACAGGATGGGGCAGGACGGTCAATTTTGGAAGGGTAGTTAAATTTACTTTTTAAGTATCTGTTAAAAAATATAGATA
>CAVUJE010000025.1:0-33201 GCA_963741705.1 uncultured Chitinophagaceae bacterium
GTATATTGTAAATAAAATCCGCTAAAATATCTTTCCCGAAATAAAAAAGTTGCTTATTTGTTAGTTTACTGTTCAGCAATTATGAAAGCAAAACTTCATCCAATTGCTTTTCCATTTTTACCAACGAGTCCACCAACCCTGGGCTTAAAATTTCAGATGTACTATCCCTGGCCTGTGTGGCATACCATATCAAAACCATGGAAATATAATCCTGCATATCTTTTCCGGCAAACTGCGTTTTGAATTCAAGTATTTTTTCATTGATGGTTTTCAACACTTTCCTCACGGTTTCTTCATCTGCCGGCAAAATTTTAATTCGATAATTTCTGTCGGCTATTACGATATTAAGAGGAATGAGTTGCTGGCCTGCCATTTTTTATTTGTTTAAAATTCCAATGCATTTATCAATCGTCCTGATATAACCATTAATGCTTTTTTCAAAATCTGATTTCTCTTTTCCTTCAAGTTGGCCTGTGGAAGTTTTTAAAATATTCACCTGCATTTCCAATTGCCGGTTTTTTTCAAACAATTTTTTTATTTTTAAATTGACATCCACATTTTCTTTTTGGTATTGTTCTGTTTCTTTTTGTAATAAGGCATGCTTTTTCAGAAGCAGTTGCAATTTTGATTGAAGATTTTTTATATGATTCTCAATATTGTCAGCCATTATTTCTTATTGATGCATTCAGCTTACTTTCCAGGTTAGAGATTATTTTATTCATCATAGTTTCAATTTCCTCATCGGTCATTGTTTTTTCTTTATCCAAAAAAGTAAAATTGATCGCAAATGATTTTTTATTGTCTCCTAATTTTTCATTTTCGAAAACATCAAATAAATGGATGCTTTGCAACTTCTTAATATGCAAAGATTTTACCAATTCTTCAATTTCGCCATAATTCAAAGTTTTATTAACAAGAATGGAAAGATCACGTTGAACGTGTGGGAATTTAGAAACCGGTTCAAAAGTAATGTCATTCTTCCCGATTAAAGACATAAAATTATCCCAATCAAAACAAATAAAATAAACCGGTTGTTTTATTGAAAACTCTTCCGATTTTGATTTATTTACGGTGCCCATTACCAATACTTGTTTCCCTTTTACTACTGCCGCTACACACTCGTCTAATTTATCATTTTCGCCAATTTCAAATTTATAATTTTGATTCCTGCTAAAGAAAAAATGGCTTCGCAAATTCCTTTTGCAAAATAAATATCTGTTTTTTTTGAAGGGCCACTCCAGTTAATTTCATTTTGATTGCCTGTTATATAAATCGCCAGATTTTGTTTTTCATCAGTAGAATGTTCAATATGCGAATAAGTTTTGCCAAATTCAAAAAACAAAAGATCATTATTTTTCCTGTTCAGATTATAGGAAATACATTCAACCCGGTTGGCAACATCGAAGGCCGCATTACATTCAATCCTTCACTCAGGCTGTTAATGATTGAAACAGTTGAATCAAGAGTTTCTTCATTAAAATATTTGCTATTGGTAATTGAATTGGTAAAAATTTCATAGAACCCATTTCCGATAAGCCATCCGGAAATTTTTTCTTTTTGGGCAGCAACAATTAATCCGCTATCAATAGAAGGTGTGATAGTAATAGATGACGGGATTTCGATATTATCAAGCCCGTCAATCCTCATAATTTCTTCAATAATATCGGCAGGAATAGATATATCCGGGTTGCTGTAAGGCACTTCTACTTGTATACTATCAATGCCTTCTCTAAGAATGGTAAAATTCAAAGAAGTTAAAATATTTTTTACTGTATCAGGATGATAATTTTTTCCGCTTATTTTTTTGAGATAAAAATTGGATAATGTAATTTCTTTTTTTTGTCTTGGAACAGGGTAAATATCTATCACTTCAGAAGAAATTTTTCCACCTGCAATTTCCTTAATCATCATTGCGGCATGCTTTAACACTTCAACTGTATTCCCGATGTTAATTCCTTTTTCAAAACGAACAGCAGCTTCTGTCCTGAGATTATGTGCCAACATCGTTTTTCTGATAGAGGCAGGATTAAAAACGGCACTTTCAAGAAACAGATTTGTTGTAGTCTTCAGAAACACCTGAATCCAGGCCGCCAAATACACCAGCAAAGCACATGGGTTCATTTTCTCCATCACAGATCATAATATCATCGCTGTCTAATTTTCTTTCCTTTTCATCCAGCGTAATAAAAGGAGTTCCTTCCGGCAGTGTTTCAACAATAATTTTTTTGCCTTTTATTTTATCCAGATCAAATGCATGAAGAGGTTGGCCGGTTTCGTGCAAAATAAAATTGGTGATATCTACAATATTATTCACCGGCCGAAGGCCGATACTTTTCAATTTATTCTGCAGCCATTCCGGCGACTCAGCTACTGTAATTCCTGAAATGCTTACTCCTGCGTATCGTTCACAATCCTGCGGATTTTTTATTTCAACCTCACAGGTTTAGATATATTATCTGCTTTAAAATGATTTTTAAAAGGATAAATAACTTTAGTAGATCTTTTTAAATGATGCGATAATATATGCGCAAACATCTTTGGCAACGCCCAGATGGCTCATGGCATCCATGCGGTTGGGAGTTAATCCTATTTCAAAAATCCAGTCAGAATATAATTTAAAATACTCATTTAAAGGAGTACCCGGAACGGTATGCTTCTCGGCAAAACCATGATCCCTTCATGACTTTGACCCAGACCGATTTCGTCTTCAGCACATAACATTCCGTTGCTTTCTGCTCCCCGTATTTTTGCTTTTTTTATTGTAAAAGGCTCTCCTTTTACTGGATATAGCGTTGCACCAACAGGAGCTAAGATTACATTCTGGCCGGCCTGAACATTAGGCGCGCCACAAACCACCTGCAGCGTTTCACCATTACCGTTATCAACCGTTGTAATTTTTAATTTATCTGCATCAGGATGTTTTTCACAGGTAATTACTTTGGCGATGATCAATCCTTCCAATCCATTTTTAACCTGCTCATATTTTTCAAGGCTTTCTACCTCCAGCCCAACTGAAGTCAATATTTCTGATATCCTTTGAGGGTTGCCTGTAATTTTTAAAGTAGCCTCATCAATCGGCAAATATTCCAGCAGCCAATTATAACTAATCTTCATGTTTTATCTGATTTATAAATTTTTAAGATTCAAAAATAAGAAAGAAGTAGATAAGAATTTTGTGCGCACGTAGCAGGCAAACAAATAAAGCAAATTTCTGTTTTGATTATTTTACTATTTACCATTTAAAAAAGGTGTTTCTGATTTCTATTGGCTTGCCGGATTTCTTTTCGGTTGAGGTTACTCATTCAATGATGTTTGAATTGATTTTTCAATAAAATATTAGATACATGGTATTAATCGGAAACTTTTGCCGGAATTGTTATTAGAATTTATATTATATTTGATTTTAAGAAGTAGGCATGGCAAATATTTTATATCTGACCACAAATATTTATAAAACGCTGCATTGGTTTTTTAAGTGGTGTTTGCATTTTTTTAAGATTTATTAGGAATCCATTTTAATTTTACAAAGAGAGAATTTCTTTTTTTTTGAAAGAATTAACAGGCTTCATTTTCATCAAAATATTGACAATTTTATTTATAAAAAAAATAATTTTGAATCAAAACCGGCTACTTATTTTAACCCAATTATCCCCGAAAAATTGATTTATTTTTCTACACATACCAATGTGAATAAACCTAAAAAAATATGGGAAATTTTTTTTGAATTGTGGAAAATGAAAAATAATGTTGATAAGTGATTAATTTTGACATTTTAGTGTGAACATCGTCTGTATAAATATAAGCGCTTAACAATTTCTTAAAATAGGTTTTGTTCCTTTACCTTAGCTCCCCGCTTATGAAAATACCGGCAAATATTTACTAAGAGATTAAAAAAAATTGCTCTGTTTGAGAAGATAAAAAATGGATTTACCGAATATAAATAAAGATCAGAAAAAGAAGAAAAGCCGGTTCGCTGGAGTTAGGAACTATGGCTTTTGGCAAAGTGCCACCGCAGGCGAAAGAATTGGAAGAGGCTGTTCTTGGAGCAATCATGCTTGAAAAAAATGCATTCGATGTAATTGTGGAAATTTTAACGCCGGAATGTTTTTATATTGAATCCCATCAAAGGGTTTTTCGTACGATGCAGGGATTGCAACAAAAGAATTCTCCAATTGATCTTTTGACCGTTGTAGAAGAATTAAAATTCAGGGAAGAACTAGACCTGGTGGGCGGCCCTTTTTATATTACTAAACTTACCAATTCAGTTTTTTCATCTGCCAATATTGAGATTCATGCGCGCATTATATTACAGAAATTTATTCAGCGCGAACTAATAAAAATCAGCAGCGAGATCATTGGTGATGCTTATGAAGACAGCACGGATGTTTTTGATTTGCTGGATATGGCCGAGTCTAAACTGTTTGATATTACTAATAAACATCTGAAAAGGGATTATGAAAGTATTGATTCAGTTCTGGTAAAAACTATTCAAAGAATAGAAGATCTCAGAACCCGGCAAGATGAAATTACGGGCGTTCCTACCGGGTTTGATGCGATTGACAGGGTAACTTACGGCTGGCAGCAAAGTGATTTAATTGTTTTGGCAGCCCGGCCGTCAGTAGGTAAAACGGCTTTTGCGCTCAACCTTGCCCGAAACGCCGCGCTTCATCCTACCAAGCCTACATCGGTTGGTTTCTTTTCTTTGGAAATGAGCGCCAGCCAGTTAGTGCAAAGAATATTTAAGTGCCGAAAGCGGCATCCTTTTAGAAAAAATTGCAAGAGGAAGGTTAGAGCAGCACGAAATGGAAGAGCTTTATAAAAAAGGAATTAATCGCCTTTCTTCTGCTCCTATTCACATTGATGATACAGCGGCTTTAAACATTTTTGAGTTGCGCGCAAAATGCAGAAGGCTCAAAAACAAACACAATGTAGGATTAATTATAATAGATTATTTGCAATTGATGAGTGGCACCGGCGAAAACAGGAATGCCAATCGTGAACAGGAAATCAGCCGCATTTCAAGAGATCTAAAAGGGCTAGCTAAGGAGTTGCAGGTTCCGATTATTGCGCTTAGCCAGTTAAGCCGTGAAGTAGAAAAAAGAAAGGAAGGAAGTAAAATTCCGCAGTTAAGCGATTTGAGGGAATCCGGTGCCATTGAACAGGATGCAGATATGGTTATTTTTCTTTACCGCCCGGAATACCACGATATTCATGCCAATGAAATGGGAGAATCTACCAAAGGCGAAACGCAGGTGCGTATTGCAAAGCATAGAAACGGGCAATTGGAAACCATCACATTGAAAGCGTTGTTGCATATTCAAAAGTTTGTAGATAATGACGAAGATGATTTTAGCAACAGGCTTCCTCCCGGAAATTTTAGGCCTGTAAAAGATGTTGATGAAAGCGGTGGCGCTAAATTTATTTCCAGGCCGGAAGTAAAATGAATGATGAAGAGTTTGACGAAGACGCTCCTTTTTAATTAGCAAACCGAACAATAAACGGTAAAGAAAAAATTAAATGGCTTCTCCTTATTTTTTTGAAAAAGATATTCCCGGATTCTGATGAATTTATTGTAAGCGAAGAAACTTCCAGGCACGTAAGCCAGGTTTTAAGAATGAAAGAAGGAGAGGAAGTTATTGTAACTAACGGTAAAGGTTATACGATAATAGCCAACATTATTTATGCAGATAAAAAAAAGACTAAAATAAAAATTAAGTCCAAACAATTTTCTGAAAAAGCTTTGCCCAAAACTTGCTATTGCCATTTCTCTAATAAAAAATAGTAATCGCTTCGAATGGTTTGCTGAAAAGGCAACTGAAATAGGAATTTCAAAAATTATTCCTCTTATATCTCATCGTACTGAAAAAACTCATTTTAAAAAAGATAGAATAAATTCTATTTTAATAAGCGCCATGTTGCAAAGTCAACAATCATGGTTACCCGAATTAAGCGAACCGTTAAAATTTTCAGAATTATCAGAAATTGAAAATTATGATCAGCAATTTATTGCTCATTGTATGGAAGAAGACAAGAAAGAATTATCAAATCTTGTTTTAAAAGAAACTTCAAAAATAATTTTGATAGGCCCGGAGGGGGATTTTACAGAAGAAGAAATTCAGGCTGCCACCGGGCATAAATACATTCCTGTAAGTCTGGGCGAAACAAGGCTAAGAACAGAAACTGCCGCCATAGTGGCGGCAGTTCTTATAAAACAAAAATCCTAATTATTTATTTGTTTACTGCTGAAGTATTTTAAGCAGTTAAATAAAAATCTTTCTTATTTGCTCGTTTACTATAGATAAAGCCAGGGGAATCATTGTTCCTGAACCACAAGCCTGAAGCCATTTCCGTGGATATTTACAATTTCAATATTAGGATCGCCCTTTAAATATTTTCTTAATTTAGCTATATATACATCCATGCTTCTTCCATTAAAATAAGTGTCGCTTCCCCAAATTCTTTTCAGGGCAGTTTCGCGTGGTAACAAATCATTTTTATATTCGGCAAGCATTTTTAATAATTCATTTTCTTTAGGAGATAAAGTTTGAACGTCTTTGCCAACACCAAGTTGCCGAAGGCGGGGATTAAAATGATATTTGCCCAGGTCGTATTCAGCATTCGCTTCTTCACGATGCAATTCCTCATTCCGTTTTAATATGGCCTTAATTTTATGAAGCAAAACATCACTGTCAAAAGGTTTTGTTATATAATCGTCAGCGCCCAGTTTATATCCTTTAATAATATCATCCTTCATTGTTTTTGCCGAAAGAAAGAACAATGGCATATCAGGATCTACGTTTCTAATTTCTTCTGCCACAGTAAATCCATCCATGTTGGGCATCATAACATCAAGCAGGCAAAGATCAAATTTTTCGCGCTGAAAAGCAGCAAGGCCGAGCCTTCCGTCTCTTTCAAGAACTACGTCATAATCATTAAGTTCCAAAAAATTTTTAAGTACCATACCCAGGTTGGGATCATCTTCACAGATAAGAATTTTAGGTTTATTGGTTTCCATAACTTTCGTTTTTAATTCGATTAAAGGTATTTAGTTTTTATGAAATATCTTTTACATATTTAATGCCATAAATATTTATGATAAATGTATTTACTTAAAAGTTAAAACAATCTTACTTTTTCAAATTCACTTTGTAACTTTCAAAAAAAATAAAAGATGGACAAAAAAGAAGACTTTATCCAGGCTATGAAAAGCGGGTACACATTTAAAGGAGACACCATTAAAATAGGCGCGGGAATGCTTGATGGTGAAGTAATTCCTGAAGCTGAAGTTTTTATTCCCTTATCCACAATGAACCGTCACGGTTTGATAGCGGGGGCAACAGGAGGTGGTAAAACCAAATCTTTTCAAATGATAGCTGAAGGATTAAGCGATGCCAGCGTTCCCTGTTTGTTGATGGATATAAAAGGCGATTTAAGTGGAATCGCGGCTGCCGGAACAGTGAATGATAAAATTGCTTCGCGTTACCAAAAATTAAAAATGGATTATAAGCCCTGCACTTTTCCTGTCGATCTTCTCACCATAAGCAATCAGAAAGGCGTAAAACTTCGTGCCACGGTTTCTGAGTTCGGGCCCATTTTAATGAGTAAAATTTTAGGGCTTAATGACACGCAGGGCGGCGTAGTAGCGATGATCTTTAAATATTGTGATGATCAAAAATTACCACTTGTAGATATGAAGGACTTTATAAAGGTGTTGCAGTACGTAGGGAATGAGGGCAAAAAAGAATTGCAGCAATCTTATGGAAATATTTCGACAACTTCAACCGGTACCATTTTAAGAAAAGTAATAGAATTGCAGCAGCAAGGCGCTGATTTATTTTTTGGTGAAAAAAGCTTTGAGGTGGAAGATCTTATGAGGATGAGTGATGACGGCCGGGGAATGATAAGCGTGCTAAGAGTCACAGATATCCAGGACAAGCCAAAATTATTTTCTACGTTCATGCTGCAAATGCTGGCTGAGTTATATTCCGTTTGCCCGGAAGAAGGTGATTTGGATAAACCTAAACTGATCATTTTTATTGACGAAGCTCATTTGATTTTTGAAGAAGCCAGTAAAGCGTTGCTTGATCAGATCAATACGGTTATAAAATTGATACGGTCAAAAGGAATCGGGATTTATTTCTGTACTCAAAATCCTATGGATGTTCCAGCCAGTGTATTAGGACAATTAGGTTTAAAAATTCAACATTCTTTAAGGGCTTTTACAGCAATTGATCGCCAGGTAATAAAACAAACAGCCCAAAATTATCCTGAAACTACTTTTTATCAAACGGCTGATCTTATTACACAATTAGGAATAGGGGAGGCTTTGGTTACACTTTTAAATGAGAAAGGAATTCCTACACCTCTGGTTCATACAATGATGTGTACGCCCAGGAGCCGCATGGATGTATTAACCGAAAGCGAAATTGATTCTTTGGTTGATCATTCCAGGCTTGCTACAAAATATAATCAAGCTACTGACCCTGACAGCGCTTATGAAATGCTTACGGCAAAATTGCAGGAAGCTGCCGCCAATCAGCCTCCCACACCGGCTGCAAAAAACGCGAAGCCTGAGGAGACCACTTTGGAAAAAGTGGTTAATAACACCGTAGTAAAAAGTATGATGAGAACGGCTGGAACTACTATTGTAAGAAGTCTTTTAGGCTCTTTGGGCCTTGGAGGAAGAAGCAGGAAATCATCTTCGGGCTGGTTTTAGACATTAGATTTCAATGTGAAAAGAAAACATTTTCAATTTTCTGATAAAATCTCTTAACCGTTCACTCCACAAAATCCACCGATTAATAAATAAAGCTGCTTTTTAGTAGTATAAGCATATTATTTTATTCGATATAGCCGCAAAAAATATTGCCTGATACCGATTTTCCTCCTATATTTGTCATGGTTTTTCATAGGATATTGGATTTTAAAGCGGGACTAGATTTCTATCTGGGTCCCCTTTTTTTTTATATAATTTTATTACTATTATACCTCTTTAAAATTCCATCTTTGCTTACGATTATCATTTCTTCTTCCTCTAAATACCGCAAAATTTTCCAGATTTTATTTTCCTTAATTCCTTTTAGATGTTCAATAATAAGTTGCACTGTCACAGAATTCTTTCCTACCAGATTTTTAATTTCAGAAGATATAAAATTAAATTCCTCACTGCTAATAATCATTTTTTTATCTCTCAGGCAATTATCACATACGCCACATGGGGGTAAATATTTTCCATTAAAATAATAACCAATCGCTACACTTCGGCATTCATCCTTCAGTTTGCAAAAAAGAATCATCGCGTTTAATCTTTTTTCATAGGCTTTTTTACGTTTTAGTATATTTTTTTGGTTTATAAAAAGTTCATTAGTTCTTACCCGGTTTTTTAAAAAATAAATCTGCGGTTTTTCTTTCTGCGGGATATAATTTATAATTCCAAGTGCATTTAAATCATTAAGATCTTTCATTAATGATTCTCTACTTACTCCTTTAAATTTGGAAAGATCATTTTCATTAATAAAAGAAGGAAAATCAAAAATGCCATCATAGGAACGTAACAATCCTTTTACCAGTCCTACATATTTTGGATGGATTTTTTCAAAATCATTTAGTTGTTTTTTATCAACAGTGAATTCAACTGTGGAAGGCATAAAAAATTGTTCACTGTATGTAATCAGTTCTTCCTGCTCCAAAATTTTTAAAACACTATTTACTGTAATCGCATTTAATTTGAAATTTTTTGCAAATGTGTTCAAATCAAAATCATAATACAAACCTTCTCCACTGTTTGCAGGTATCTGCAAAAAACTACACAAGTCACCATATATTTTCTTGATTACGTCATTGGGAGGAAACCGGGTTTCAATTTGCTTTTTCAATAATTCTAATTCGGCTTCGCTGAAAAGTAAAACCGCGTATGCTTTCTTCCCGTCACGCCCGGCTCTTCCTGCTTCCTGGTAATAATTTTCCAAAGCATCGGGAACATCATAATGAACCACCAACCTGACGTCCGGTTTATCTATTCCCATTCCAAATGCATTGGTGCAAGCAATGATCCTGGTTTTGTTCCCAAGCCAATCTTCCTGTTTTCTGCTTCGTTCTTCACTCAGAAGACCGGCATGATAAAAATCCGCAGCAATACCATTTAGATTTAAAAGTTCTGAAACTTCTTTTGTGCGTCTCCTCGTTTTACAATATACAATTCCACTTCCGGAAACCTTTTTCAAGATGGTTAATAATTTATTTTCCTTTGAAAAAAGCTCAAAAGCGCTATAAGAAAGATTGGGCCTTTCGAAAGATTGCTGAAAAACTTTATGGGATTTTCCGAAATCCAGTTTTTCACAAATATCTTTTTGAATTTCAGGGGTAGCAGAAGCGGTGACGGCAAGAAAAGGAATATTTTTAAAATATTCACGTAACGCTGCTATTCTTAAATAAGGTGGCCTGAAATCATAACCCCATTGAGAGATGCAATGTGCTTCATCAATAGCTACAAGGTTTACTTTAATTAATGGAAGATATTCCAGAAATAGGTCTGTTTCTAACCTCTCGGGAGATACGTATAAAAACTTAAAATTACCATACGCTGCATTTTCCAATGTTTTCTTTACCTCAATAAACTTCATTCCTGAATAAATGGAAAGAGATGGAATTCCTTTTTGCTTTAGGTTTGAAACCTGGTCTTTCATCAGCGCTATCAAAGGGCTTATCACCAAACACAAACCTTCATTAAGCAAGGATGGTACCTGGTAACAAACCGACTTTCCTCCACCGGTTGGAAGCAAAGCAAGTGTATCATTTCCTGCCAAAACTGAATTAATAATCTCAGCCTGAAGTGGCCTGAAGGAATCATATCCCCAATATTTTTTTAAGATCTCCGGTGGCGTTAGTATCAAATTTGAATGTATTTTTTATAAAATTGAAATTAAGTATTAGCATCATTAAAATGAAGCCGGATAAGTACTAAATTAATATTTCATTGATAACTCTTTATACAATTTTATTTTAAAAAATTGTATGTACTAAATTTACAAAATGATAGAAATGGAGATCTATTTTGATTTTAATGAAATAGAAAAGACGGCAAAAAAATTTTTAGAAGCCACTGAGCACCAGAATATATATGCATTCTCAGGTGACCTTGGAGCAGGGAAAACGTCATTTATAACTGTGCTTTGCAAAGTTTTAGGTGTGACTGAAACCGTTACCAGCCCTACTTATTCCATCATCCAGGAATATAAAACCAAAGAAAATGCAACTATATTTCATATTGACTTGTATCGTATCAGAAGCAAAGAGGAAGCGATGGATGCGGGCGTAGAAGATTGCCTGTTAAGCAATGACATTTGCATGGTAGAATGGCCGGAAAGAGCGCCTGAGATTTTTCCAGAAAATACAATCTACTCCCAACTTACCATTCTTTCAGATACAAAAAGAAAATTGATTATCAATTTACCGGCATAAAATTTTAAATTTATATCCCCTTAATAAGTAAACATTTTACATGGCAACTTCAAAACCCTTTGTTTCCTCTTCCTTTACTTATGAAACTATGGAAGAAACCCTGGATATCAAACCTAAAGGTGCAGATTTATTTATCGGGATTCCGAGAGAAACTTCTTTCCAGGAAAACCGGATAGCGCTTACTCCTGAAGCTGTTGCGGTATTATTGGCCAACGGGCATAGGGTAATAATGGAAAGCAAAGCAGGAGAAGGAGCCAGTTATTCGGATAAAGATTACAGTGAGGCAGGGGCAAAAATTACGAAAGATAAAAAAGAAATTTTTGATTGTGATATTCTTGTGAAGAGTGCACCGGTTTGTGAAACAGAAATTGATTTCATAAAAACAAACCAATTTATTATTTCCCCTATTCATGTTACTGCAATGAATCGTGACATTCTGGAAAAAATGATGGAGAAAAAAATCACCGCTTTAAGTTTTGAAAATCTGAAAGATGATAGCGGCCATAATCCTATCGTGAGAAGCATGAGTGAAATAGCAGGAAGTGCTGTAATGCTTATTGCAGGCCAATATTTGAGCAATGCCAATAACGGCAAAGGGGTATTGGTAGGGGGAATTTCAGGAATTCCACCAACTAAAGTTATTATAATAGGAGCCGGAATTGTAGGAGAGCAAGCTGCAAGAACCGCATTGGCTATGGGAGCAAGCATCAAAATTTTTGATAACAGCATTTACCGGTTAAAGCGATTACAAAACAATATTGGAATGCGTTTGTTCACTTCCGTTATAGAGCCTAAAATTCTTTCAAAGCAATTGAAAACATGCGATGTGGCCGTCGGCGCGTTAGCAGCTTCCGGCGGAAGAACACCTATGGTGGTAACCGAAGAAATGGTAAGCAGAATGCGCCCGGGAAGCGTGATTGTGGACGTAAGCATAGACCATGGAGGATGTTTTGAAACTTCTAAAATCACTTCCCATACTTCCCCGGTTTTTAGAAAATTTGATGTAATTCATTATTGCGTTCCTAACATTCCAAGCGGATTTGCAAGAACGGCATCCCAGGCAATAAGTAATGTTTTAATGCCCCTGATGCTTGAAATGGCGGAAGACGGCGGATTTGAAAATCTTGTTTGGCATAAATTAAATATTCGCAGCGGTATTTATTTATTTAAAGGTGCACTCACTAATTTTCATCTTAGTCAAAGATTCGACCTTAAATTTACTGATCTGAATTTGCTGATAGCAAGCAGGAGATAGAAAAGAATATTTCCGAAAACCAGTTCAAAAACAGGAATTTCCTTTATTTGTTGCTTCACTGTAAATCTTCTAAAAAGAAAAACATTAAACATCTCTTTCCTGAGCCCTTAGCCATCTCTCAGGAATCTGGTTGCTGCTGGCAAATAAATAATCTTTATAGCTACACGCAATCATTTTTTTATCGGGTAACTGCATCCACCAACGGCCTGTTTTTTTGCTTTGTAAAAAAACCGTATCCACTTCTGCAAAAACAGTATGAAATTCAGTAAAATTCTGACGGTCTTGTAGTGCAGATTCCATACGGCTCCGGTTTCTGCCATCAATAAAATACCAAAGCATTTGCGCAATCTGTAAAGCGGTAAGATCATTGTGGTCTTTCGAAGTGTCAAACCCATAAATTCCTATTGAAGAAACTGACGGGCTCATGCCAGCATAACGGGTAAGCGTACACGCTTCTTCGCCTGACAAACCATTCGGGCTGCAGGTGCTTGCCGGTGCATCGCTATTTTTAATAGCGGCTATATCAAAACTGAACATTGCTGAATTGCGGATCACAGGCTCCATTTCTGCTAATTCTTCTTTTACATTTCCTACCCTGAAACAATCAAACCTGAGTTTGTCCATTGTTTCAAGCATCCCCGGATGAACAAAATAACTCTGGAACGCAATATGATTATAGTGCCTTATCATGTTTGGCTCGCTGGTGAGCATCTCCATCAAAAAATTCTCGCTTCGCGATGGAGATTCACTTTTCAGATCTATCGTGGCATCTACAATTGTTGCATCAATTATTTGATTCAATTCTTTATAGGCGAAATATTGTGCTAACGTATTATCATGTGAGCCTCCAATGATCACAACCGTTTTGTTAAGTTGGAATAATTCTTTCAATACAATGGTAATAGCTGCATAACTATCTTCCAACGATGCGCCGTTTTTTATATTCCCGATATCCGCAACTGAGATTTCCTTGTGCCAAAAGTGAAACGAATAAAATTTCCGGCGCACAGCGTCGGCAGCGTTTTGGCTAACACTAATACCTTCTCCCCTAAATTCATTTACACCAACAATAACAATATCCACATCTGAAAGGTTGGGAATTTCTTCTTCATAGATCCTGATAATATTTCCCATCTGGCTATCATTATAAGCCGAATCGCCACTGATTTCAGCAGTATTTAACGGCGTTAAATATTCATTTAAATCGTAAGTCAATTTTATTTTTTTTGACAAACCTAACAATAAATGCAGAAAAGATTGTTGTCAAATATTGATCTTTCACAAATTCAAAATATAACTGACTGTTGTTTCACTTATTTTTGCACGTATGGAAAATCTGCTAATGCAAATCAATAATTTGAAAGAAAAAATTAATAATTTTTCTTCCACAGAAAAAAATCCGGCTGAAATTTTTCGCATACAATTTATTGGCTCTAATGGTTCAGTAAAGGCCCTGATGAGCGAGATGAGAAATGTGCCTCCTGAAAATAAAAAAGAAATGGGAAAGGCGCTTAATGAATTAAAATTGTTTGCAGAAAATAAATATGAAGTGTTAAAAAATAATACAGAGAGCTCACAGGTTTCTGCCAAAAATAATCATGATCTTACTTTGCCGGGCAATTCTTTAAAAACGGGCAGCCGCCACCCTATAAGCATCGTAAGAAATAAAGTAGTTTCTATATTTCAACGACTTGGTTTTGCTGTGGCTGAAGGCCCTGAAATTGAAGATGACTGGCATAATTTTACTGCGCTCAATTTGCCCGAAAACCATCCTGCCAGGGATATGCAGGATACATTTTATGTTTCTCAAAATCCCGCCTGGATGCTTCGTACTCATACAAGTAGTGTGCAGGTGCGTGAAATGGAAAAAGGTGATTTGCCCATCAGGATTATTTGCCCGGGAAGAGTTTACAGAAACGAAACCATAAGCGCAAGAGCGCATTGCTTTTTTCACCAGGTAGAAGGTTTATACATTGCTGAAAACGTTTCTTTTGCTGATCTGAAACAAACATTGTATTTCTTCGTCCAGGAAATGTTTGGCAAAGAAAACAAGGTCCGTTTTCGGCCTTCCTATTTTCCATTTACAGAGCCAAGCGCGGAAATGGACATTTCCTGTTTGATTTGTGGTGGAGTAGGTTGTAATGTTTGTAAACACACCGGCTGGGTTGAAATTTTAGGTTGTGGAATGGTGCATCCAAATGTATTGGAAAATTGCAAAATTGATTCTAACAAATATTCAGGTTTTGCTTTCGGGATGGGAATTGAAAGAATTACGATGCTTAAGTACCAGATAAAAGATTTGAGAATATTCAGTGAAAATGATCTGAGGTTTTTGAAACAATTTACAAGTGCGGTATAAGTGCCAATTTTAAAACTTGAAAGTGGTATTTCCTCTACTGAGCGAAAAGAAATAGTGGAAATAAAGTAGAAACGATTTTATTAAATTTGATTATGAAAGAACTTATAATTGAAGTAGAGGAACAAAAATATAATTTTTTGATCGAGCTATTGAAAAATTTCGATTTTGTTTCTATAAAGAAAACTTCCCGAAAAAAAGATATACTTTTTATAGCGAAAGGAATGCAAAATGCAAAACTAGCCTCTGAAGGGAAAACTAAAAGCAGGTCGGCTAAATCTTTTTTAAATGAGCTTTGAGATTAGAACTATAGATTCGTTTGAGAAAGAATTTAAAAGTTTGTCAAAAAAGTTTCCCTCTCTAAAAGCTGATCTTTTATTGCTCATTTCTGAATTAGAAAAAGATCCTTTTCAAGGAGTTTCTTTGGGAAAAGATTTTACAAAATGCGGCTAAAAATTTCCAGTAAAGGAGGAGGAAAATCAGGAGGTGCAAGAATCATAAGTTTTATTAAAATAATTGATCGGGTTATTTTTCTTGCGTCAATTTATGACAAAAGCGAGAGGTCTTCAACAAGCGATAAAGATTTAAGAATATTAGCAAATCGATTGGATAGTAATCTCTTTATTTGATAACGAAAAATATGACAATAACCATCGCCGTTTGCGGAGCAGGAACAATGGGAAGTGGCATTGCACAGGTTGCCGCGCAAAGTAATTTTGATACTATTCTTTTTGATGTAAATGAAGTCGTTCTTGAAAGCGCCAAAAAATCGATTCAGAAAAACCTACAATATTTAGTTGATAGAAATAAAATCTCATCAAAGGAAAGAGAAGAAATTTTCAGCAGGATAAAATTCACGACTGATATTAAAGACTGCACTGCATTTGTAATTATAGAAGCCATCATTGAAAAAGAAGAAGCCAAAATTTCTTTGTTTAATGAACTGGCAGAATATAACAATGAAGAAGTCATTTTTGCGACTAACACTTCCTCTCTTTCGGTTTCAAAAATCCAGGAAAAAATACCTTTTCCCCAAAGAGTAATTGGAATGCACTTTTTTAATCCGGCTTTCATCATGAAACTGGTAGAAGTAATAAAAGGTTCTGCAACAAATGAAGAAGTCGTAAAAGCCATTTCTGATATTTGCAGCCAAATGGGGAAAACGCAGGTATTGTGCAAAGACTCGCCAGGGTTTATTGTTAACCGTGTGGCAAGGCAATATTATCTTGAATCTTTAAAAATCGTTGAAGATGGAATTGCCTCATTTGAAGAGGTTGATAAAATTTTAGAAGCAACCGGTTTTAAAATGGGGCCATTTAAATTAATGGATTTAATCGGAATGGATGTTAATCTTGCCACTTCCGAATCTTTATATCACGCTTTCGATGAAGCATCACGCTTCACACCTTCCAAAATTCAAATAGAAAAAGTAAAACAAAATTTATTAGGGAAAAAAACAGGAGAGGGGTTTTATAATTATAAACAGGAATAAATAATTTACATTGCTTTAATAATTATAGAAATTCTAAAATGGTTTCCAAAAATTTCTCTGAAAAAAAAATGTCTGAAAAGCAAATTCTTGTTACGGGAGGCGCAGGGCTTGTTGGAAATGAATTAATAAAACAATTGCTGGACGCGGGGAAAAAGTAAAAGCGATTTATCATTCATCACCGATTTCTATTTCACATCCATCTCTTTCAATTGTGCAATGTGATATTTTGGATATTACATTGCTTGATGAAGTAATGGAAGGAATTACTCACGTTTATCATGCAGCGGCATTGGTTTCTTATGATCCAAAAGACAGGCACCAACTTTTAAAAATAAATGTAGAAGGAACAGCAAATATGGTAAATGCATGTCTTGATAAAGGCATCGAAAAGTTAGTTCATGTAAGTTCTGTAGCGGCTTTGGGAAGAATCAGAAACGAAGAGATGGTAACAGAAAAAATGAACTGGACAGAAGAAACAAGCAACAGCATTTATGGCAAATCAAAATATTATGGTGAGATGGAAGTGTGGCGTGGAGCTGCGGAAGGATTGAAAATAGTAATTGTGAATCCAAGCCTGATATTCGGCGGTGATAACTGGGAAACCGGATCTACCGCGATATTTAAAAATGTTTATAATGAATTTCCGTGGTATACAAACGGAGTAACAGGTGTTGTGGATGTAAGAGATGTAGCACGCGCCATGATACTTTTAATGAACAGTTCAATCTCTTCTGAGCGGTTTATTTTAAATGGGGAGAATTTATCTTACAGAGAGATTTTTGCTTTGATGGCAGATTGTTTTGGCAAAAAGCCACCGTCAAAAAAAGTAACCCCGTTTTTAGCTGAAATTGTTTGGAGAATAGAAGCATTAAAAAGTTTGTTTACAGGCAAAAAGAATTTATTGACAAAAGAAACCGCAAGAACCGCCCAGGCAAAAGTGTATTTTGATAATCAAAAAATTTTAAATGCCTTACCGCAATTTCAATTTACAAAAATTAAAGACACTATCGAATTTACCTGCGATCGCCTACAGGAAAAATACCAGCTTAAATAAAATTATTATGACAAATTCATATAGCCAGGTCATTTTTGTGGCCGCTTTTATTTTTATCCTTTCTTTCTTCGTGCTTTCGAAAAAACTATTTGCGCAATCTTCTTATTTTTTAATTAAAGGGAAAGTGGTCGATAAAAACAGTTCAATGCCTTTGGCTGGCGCGTCAGTTTTCGCTCAGAACACCACTATTGGCGAAGCAACAGACTCATTAGGAAATTTCAGCATTTGGCTTCCGCAGGGAGGTTATTCACTAGTTACCACCTTTACCGGCTATGAAACACAATCGATTCGTGTTAACGGGGCTTCTGAAAATGACAGTTTGCTTTTTGAATTAAACCCCGAAGAAAAGTCATTAGAAACGGTCACCATTTCCATTAGTAATGAAGTAAAAGACGGCTGGGAACAATATGGCACTTTTTTTACCAACAATTTTATCGGCCAAACGAATTTTTCAAAACTTTGTTTTATAAAAAATCCTGAAGTGCTTCATTTTTATTTTTATAAAAAAAGGAATGCTTTAAAAGTGATGGCAAAAGAACCTTTGATAGTTGACAATTTTGCACTGGGCTATACATTGAAATTTGCAATTGATTCTTTTACGAACAATTATAATTCCCAAACCAATTTATTTATAGGATATCCGTTGTTTACAGAAATGAAAGGAACGCCGGGCCAGGAGGAAATGTGGAAAGCCAACAGGGAAAAAGCTTACAAAGGTTCATTGCTCCATTTTATGCGAAGCCTCTATGCACAGACTTTGGAAGACAACGGTTTTGAAATTCAGTTTATCGTTAACAATAATGGAAAAGATTATCCTATCAAATTAGGAAATGTATATGGCGCTTTAAATTATAAAAAAGACGATAGCACAAAAACAGTTGAGTTCTATCCCAATCAAAGTGAAGTAGCATTGATATACCATGGTTATCCTGAAACATCTTATACAGAAATGGATACAACGGTGAACAAAAACTTTCAATTATCCACTTTAATTTTTCCTGCGGGTGAAAAATTTTTTATAGATGAAAACGGATATTTTTATGACCAGGAAGATTTGGTAACCAACGGCTATCTTGGTTTTAAAAAAATTGGCGACATGCTTCCTTATAATTATAAACAAGAACAGTAAAGCAACAAATTTTATTGTTTTTTATTTTGCCTGGAAATAAAAATTACTTTTCAGGCGTAGTATTCTTCTCACCAATTGATTTTATTTTTTCCCAGATTTCAGGAAGTCTTTTTATCATTACCAATTCTTTTCTTTTGCTGTAAAATTCCTGTATCGGTGTTCCCCAATAAGTTTTATTTCCTTCAATGCTCGAAGTGACTCCGCCTTGCCCCATCACAATGGCATTATTTCCAATTGAAATGGTTTTGTTTACGCCTACCTGCCCCCAAAGCGTAACTCCATCACCTAAAATCGTTCCGCCCGCAATGCCTACCTGCGCGGCGATCAAACAATTTTTTCCTATTACCACATCGTGGCCAATATGAATCAAATTATCCATTTTGGTACCGCTTCCGATAATGGTAGAATCACTTACACCACGGTCAATCGTGCAGTTGGCGCCTATTTCAACATGATCCCTGATGTCAACAATGCCGCAACTTTGCATTTTTTTAAACCAGTGCTCCCGATTCTTTTTTGTATTGAAATAAAACGCGTCGCTGCCAATTACAGTTCCTGAATGTATTTCAACATCATTACCGATAATACAATTATCATAAATAATTACGTTTGGGTGAATGACACATCTCATTCCAATTTTCACATTGTTTCCCAGAAAAACGTTGGGCATAATGATGCAATCTTTTTCAATTTTAACTGTGTCGCTTATCATTTTTTTTGAAGGAATAAAAGGCCGGAAATGTGCCACAATTTTCAGGTAAGCTTCAAACGGATCATCAACAACAAACAAAGTTTTTCCTTCCGGAACTTTTGTTTCCGTGTTGATAATAATGCAGGTGGCAGCGCTGTTCAGGCAAGTATCATAATATTTCGGATGATCCACAAAAACAATGTCCCCGTTTTTTACTTTGTGTATTTCATTAATCCCTGAGGCAAAAGAATTATCATTCCCTAACATTTTTGCATTGATAAAATCTGCGATCCAGGAAACAGAAACCGGTGAAGGAAATGTCATAGAAAAAAATTAAGTTTCAAAGATAAAGTTTGCATAGCGACCATGCGAAGTAATTTTAAATTTGTATTCATCTTTATTATTTTTTAAAAAAAATCCTCATTAAATCCAAAGACTTTTTATACCTGGAATTTCAATCTTTATCTTTTTTCTTCTTGCTTATCCACACATCATTTTAAAATGTTGATAAAAAAATATCAAATATTTTTTCGTAAAGCAAAATTTATTTTTAATATTGTGTAAGGAAATTTTTTTCCTGTACTTACTAACCCATCAATATAATAAAGCCCGCTCATTTTCTTGTCGGGCTTTTTTAATTTTTGCTACTAAACTTTTAAAAATCGGGTTGTAAATTTTAAGAAAAAAAAATTCAATTGGACGCATATTTTATCATTCATAAACCTTTCAACGTTCTGTCTCAATTCTCTTCAACAGATGGGAAAAAGACACTGAAATATTTTTTTGATATTCCGCCAGATGCCTGGCCTGTAGGCCGTTTGGACTATGATAGCGAAGGTTTACTAATCATAACCGATGATAAAAAACTAAATCATTATTTATTGGATCCGGTGCATAAACATGAGAGAGAATATTGGGTGCAGGTGGAAGGTGATATTACAGCCGAACAAATCACCAGGTTACAAGAAGGTGTTGATATAAAAGTGAATGGGAAAATGTATCACACCAAAAAATGTACTGTAGAAAAGTTTTTGCAATCACCCAAAGTAAGTGTAAGAAATCCACCCATTCGTTTTAGAAAAACTATTCCTGATAGCTGGATAAAAATAATTTTAACAGAAGGCAAAAACAGGCAGGTAAGAAAAATGACAGCCGCAGTTGGCTGTCCTACTTTAAGATTAATTCGTTACAGAATTGAAGGAATTAATTTGGAGAATTTACCTCCCGGCGAATTGAAAAAAATACCTAAACAAGAATTGTATAACTTGCTGAAAATAAAAAAAGACAAATTAAGATGGTAAGATCAATGACAGGCTTTGGAAGAGCAGAACAAACAAAAGGCGATAAAACATATCTTGTAGAAATAAAATCACTCAATGGAAAACAGTTTGATGTGAATCTTAAAATTCCTCCACTCGTTAAACCTTATGAATTTGATATCAGGAGCCTTATTCAGGAAAGTCTTTTGCGCGGCACGGTTGAATGCCTGATAGTAGTGAAACAAAACGGCGCTACCAAACCGGTTGTTTTAAATACGGACCTGATAAAATCTTACTATAAACAGATAGAATCTCTTGCGGCAGAATTGTCTATTGATACCAACTCTGTATTGGCTGCCTTGTTAAGGTTGCCGGAGGTAGTTAATCCCAGTAATGAAGTTCTTAGTGATGAAGACTGGAGAAATTTAAAAGAAATAATTGAGATGGCTTTGTTGGAATTAAATACACATCGCATTGAAGAAGGAAAATCGCTGGAAAAAGAATTGCGGCTGCGTGTAAAAAATATAGAAATCCAGGAAGCTGAAATTGTTATTCTTGAACCTGAGAGAAGGAAAAAAATGAAAAATGAAATCATCCAGCTACTTGAAGAAAATGTTGGCAAAGAGAATTATGACACCAACAGGCTGGAGCAGGAATTGATCTACTATATTGAAAAAATAGATATCCGGGAAGAGCAGGTAAGACTTAAAAACCATTGCGAATATTTTTTATCACTACTTGATAAGGATGAAATTGCAAAAGGAAAAAAGCTTGCGTTTTTAGTTCAGGAAATTGGAAGAGAAATAAACACGACCGGTTCTAAAGCTTATGATTCAGAGATTCAAAAATGCGTAGTGCTGATGAAAGATGAGTTGGAAAAAATGAAAGAACAAACTTTTAATATCCTTTGAGAATCGATTTTTAAACGAAAGTGAAAACACTCTATTTTTGCAAAAACATAATTTGAAAAATTTTTTCCTGATATTATTGTTCTCTTTGTTTTTTGTTTCGTGTATAAAAATTGATCTCTACGAAAAACAAACTGCGATCCCTTCGCAGCAATGGTTTTATACAAATGCTCCGCAATTTGCTTTTCACATTGATGACACCACTTCCCTTTACAATGTATATGTGATTTTACGCCATACTGATCTTTATGAATTCAATAATATATGGCTAAGGATTGGTTTAAAAACGCCTTCTGATTCTTTTAATTATCAAAATGTAAACCTTTCATTAGCCACTGATGCGAAAGGCTGGGAAGGAACCGGAATGGATGATATTTATGAAATAAGAAAAAGTATTTCAGCCTCACCTTTTTCATTTAAAACCAGTGGCGATTATATATTTTCAATAGCGCAGATCATGCGTGAAAATCCTTTAAATCATATTCTGAATGTTGGATTGAGAATTGAAAAAGTTAGCAGGTAATTTATTCCGGCAATACAAATTTTATTGCGTGCTCTGGGTTTTCAAAATTTGAAAAGATAATGCCTTATTCAACTCTAAGAAAGAAAATTAAAGCAAGGCCGCTTCGGATTATATTTATTTTTTACTGGTTTTTACTTGCTTATATCCTTGCAGCGCTTATCTTTTGGTATATTGACCTGAATGCCCAAAACAAAGAACTTACGCGATTAAGGCTGAACACGGTGGGGGCCAACGATACGCAATACATTCAAAGGGTAAATCACATTCAGAAGGCGAGAGACCGGAAAATTACCCAATATATAAGTGAAGGAATTACATTTCTTTTAATGATACTTGCCGGAGCAGCCTATGTTTTCAGAATAATAAAAAAGCAACTAATACAATCGGAACAACAAAAGAACCTCATGATAGCCATAACACATGAGCTAAAAACCCCAATTGCCATAACAAGGTTGAACCTTGAAACGATGCAAATGCGAAAACTGGAATTTCCACAACAGCAAAAACTGATAAGAAGCAGTATCCAGGAAGCAAATCGTTTGAACACCTTGTGCAGCAATATGCTTTTTATGAGCCAGTTGAATTCAGGAGATTCTACGCTTACTAATGAAACCATAAACTTTTCAAATCTGGCACACGATTGTGCGGCTGATTTCATTACAAGATATCCTGACCGAAAAATTGAATCTGACATGCAAAGCGAAATAATAATTACAGGGGACAAGCTTTTATTGCAACTTGCCATTAACAATCTTTTAGACAATGCCATCAAATATTCAGGAAAAGAGGATGTAGTTTTGATAAAAGTGTTTAAAGAAAATAAAAAAGTGAAACTCCAGGTAATTGACCAGGGCATTGGTATAAAGGAATTAGAAAAGAAGAAAGTTTTTGAAAAATATTTTCGGGGTTCAGCTATGCAGGCAAAGGGAACCGGACTCGGCCTTTATCTTACAAAAGAAATTGTAAAGCAACACCGGGGAATTATCAGTATCAAAAATAATCAGCAGCGTGGCAGCACTTTTGAAATACAACTGAAAAGTTCAAAAAATTCATAAGCAAAAACTAAGTATATGCAAGGAAGAAAACTTTCAATATTGTTGGTAGAAGACGAAGAAAATCTGCAGGATACTTTGAAGTTAAATTTCGAATTGGAAGGTTATGAAGTCACTTCCGCTTATGACGGAGAAGAAGCGCTTAATACAATTCACAATGAATATTTTGATCTTATCGTTTTGGATGTTATGCTTCCTGATATAGACGGGATAACGGTTTGCGAAAATATCAGACTGAGCAATAGTGAAATTCCTATTCTGATGTTGAGCGCTAAAAGTCAAAGCAAAGACCGGATATTAGGTTTAAAAAAAGGAGCCGATGATTATCTTACCAAACCATTCAGCCTTGAAGAATTGCTGTTGAGAGTGAAAATATTAATTAATAAAAGCCAAAAAATATCAGCAAAGGAACCTGTAGCAGAGCAATATGAATTTGGCAAAAACCAGGTTAATTTCAAATCGCTTGAATGCACTACTAAATCAGGAGATTTGGTAGCGCTAACCAAAAAAGAAGCCATGCTTTTAAAGCTTCTTATCGAAAATAAAAATGAGGTGGTTACCCGCGAAAAAATTTTACAATCAGTTTGGGGGTATAATGTTTATCCAACGACACGCACTGTCGATAATTTTATTTTAAACTTCAGAAAATATTTTGAAGAAGACAGCCGCAACCCTCAGTATTTTCATTCTGTAAGAGGAATTGGTTATAAGTTTACCAATTAAATTCGGCAGACCGAATATTTTTTATAAAATAAAAATTAAAGTTATTTGTTCGTTTACTGGTAAAATATTTATTTCTTTTTTTACAAAAACAAATCTGTATAAAGCCTGCCTCCTGGCTTTACCGCATATTTTTCCAAATCAGTTATTCCTTCTTCTGCCAAAACTTCTTCATCAATAAAAGTATTTCCTGTGCATTCAGAAGAAGGCCTTTGCAAAATATAGAAAGCACTGTCAGCAATAATTTCAGCGGTCCGGCTCATTTGTACCAGCGTTTCTCCTCCCAATAAATTTTTAACAGCAGCAGTGGCAATTGTAGTTTTTGGCCACAAACAATTGGCAGCAATATGATATTTTTTTAATTCCTCAGATAAGCCAAGTGCAATCATGGTCATATTATATTTACTCATCGTGTAGGAGAGATGAGTCGCAAACCATTTTTTGTCGAGATTAATTGGCGGCGATAAATTGAGAATATGCGCATTGGTTCCTTTTTTAAGAAACGGGATGCATGCTTTGCTTACAAAAAAAGTTCCTTTCACATTGATATCATGAATCAAATCAAAAGCTTTCGCTTCCGTTTTTTCAACCGGCGTTAATGATATTGCAGAAGCGTTGTTGATTAAAATGTCAATTCCACCAAAAGTTTCTGTTGCATTTTCTACTGCGCTATTGATCTGATCTTCAAAACGAATATCGCATTGAACTGCCAATGCTTTTCCACCGGCATTTTCTATTTCTTTTGCTGCTGTAAAAATGGTTCCACCTAATTTAGGGTTTTCTACTGTTGATTTTGCGGCTACCACAATATTAGCTCCTTCCTTTGCTAATCTTAAGGCAATGGCCTTCCCAATTCCACGTGATGCCCCGGTTATAAATACTGTTTTATTTCTAAAACCCATAAATTATTGGATTTATTTTTTTAGAGTAAGTGTGTTCCATCTACCGCTTTTACCTTGTAGTCTTCCGCCTCAATATTAAATTCCTCTTTATACGCTTTTAAAATTTTTTCTACAAAAGATGGTACGGCTTCTTCTTTCACTATATTAATAGTACAGCCTCCAAAGCCGCCACCCATCAACCTTGCGCCTATTACATCTTTATTTTCCCTGGCAGCATCCACTAAAAAATCAAGCTCTTTACAACTTACTTCATACAAATCTTTTAAGCCATCATGTGTCTGAAACATTAGTTTCCCAAAACCGGAAATATCATTCTCTTTCAAAAGTTCAGCGGCTTTTTTAGTCCGGAGAATTTCTCCTACTACAAACGCGCAACGGTTGTAAACTTTTTCTCCCATTTCATTTTTAAAAGGCAGCAGTTGCTCCACATCATGAATGTCTCTGAAGGAATTTATATGTAATCCTTTTTTTAAAATAGATAAACCTTTTTCGCATTCCTTTCTTCTTTCATTGTATTCAGAACCTGTGAGAGAATGATGAACTTTTGTGTTAATCAAAATAAGCTCATAACCTTTTAGATCCAATGGAATATCCTCATGTGAAACATTTCGGCAATCAAGTAAAAGAACAGTTTCGCTTTTCCCATCATATTGGCATACTGATCCATGATTCCGCATTTCACTTCAGGAAAATTATGTTCAGCGCGTTGCCCTAACAATGCCAGTTCTTTACGGCTCAATTTAAAATTACAAAGTTCATTCAGGCTAAAGGAAATTCCTCCTTCCAGTGCGGCAGAAGAAGACATTCCTCCGCCAATCGGGATATTCCCACCAAACACACAATTAAAACCTTTCACAGGAAGGCCTGATTTTTGAAATTCGTGTACAACCCCAAGAACATAATTTTTCCAGCTATCCATTTGTTTCACTTCCGGCAAGGGAACTGAAATACTTTCATCAAAGTCTATGGCATAGCAATTTATTTTGTCAGAATTATTTAAAGCGACAGCAAAATAAATTCCTTTGTCAATAGCGCAGGGCATTACATATCCGTCGTTATAATCTATATGTTCCCCAATAAGATTGATTCTTCCGGGGGCATAATAAAGATGAGGTTCCTGGTTAAACTTGTTCTTAAATACGGCTTTTACATCCGTTGCAGTTTCATTCATTACGTTTAATTTAAAAGAACAATTTTGTAGGAGGTTTTAAATAATGAAGATTGGCCGGGCTCAAGAGTAATAACTCCCATCAAATTGTTGAAGCCATCGGGCGCCCCGCTTAAGTTTTCTATCGCTATACTTTTTCTGTGCGGAGGTGTGTATACCTGCAAATAAGGATAAGATTCATCGGGGAAAAGCTGTACTTCTATTTTCTTTTCGGAATTTCTCAAAACACAAAGTGGCTGGCATTCCTGCGTGTCTAAAGTGAAACAATTATCCAAAAACCGGTCACCAAGTTTTTCAATTGTTGAAAATCTTGTGTAATCAATTAATTTCTTTGTTGGAATTAATTCTGTATTAAATTCCAGCATCTTTAATCCCTGGAATTCCAGGTCCAGATCATTAATGGTATCACCCAAAGTAAAATAAGGATGCCACCCATCCTGGATAGGAATTAGTCCTTCATCTTTATTAATACATTCTGTTATTACAGTTAATTTATTGTCTTTTTCAAGCTGCCATGTTACCAGGCAGTCATAATTAAATGGATAACCCGGATCATCTGCACGGTATTCATATTTCATAGTGACAGCCGCTTCTTTGTCATTGGCATTTTCAGAAATCACTGTAAATGGTTTATCATAGATCAGCCCATGTATAGCATGTTTTTCTGGTGTAGATTTTTGCTTTTGAATATGATATTCGTTTTCTGCAAAAGTATATTTTGAATCATACAAACGGCACACAAAAGGAGAAAGCTTACACCCCTTACAGCCTTTTTCCATCAGGTGATTTTTAAATTCATCGGCGGAATCATAACTATCAATTATGTTGATAGGGATTTTATTTTGCTCAACTACAAATTCGTGAAGAATCGCGCCGCAGCCGGGTACAACGGAAGCAAAATTTTTTGTTTCATCATTTTGCAAAATGATTTTATCAAATCCCGATTCAGTTTTTTTATGGATTGTAAACATGCCCGAATTTACATAAAAGAATTTTTAATTACTTTCTAAAATCTTCATTACCATTTTTTCATCAGGAGAAAGGCTTGTTTTACCATTTTCTTTTTCAATTTTATCTATGGAATTAAAATATTTTTCAAGTTTATTGCTTTCATAAAGAGAAAGAATCAATGGATGTACATAATATTTTTTACAAACTGTTCTTGTATTTCCCAAATGTTCGGAAACTATATCAAGGGCTTCTACTATTTTCTTTTTTGTTTCTGTTTTGGTTTCACAACAGCCGATTGATTTTAAAGCCAGGAATGCATGAACAGTGCCTGCCCATGTCCTGAAATCTTTTGCAGTAAAATCTTCTCCGCTAATCTCCCTGATATAATTATTTACCATTCCCGAATCGATGGAATGATGTTTTCCTTCTTCATCATAATATTGAAAAAGTTCTTTCCCTGGTACGTCACGACATTTTTTTATAAGAGAAGCCAGCCTTTTATTTTTAAGCTTCACTTTATGCGAAACTCCTTTCTTTCCTATAAAAGAAAAAGTAGCCGAATTTCCATTAAAGCTTACATGCCTGTCCTTTAATGTAGTCAGCCCAAATGAGCCATTCGCCTTTTCATAAAAAGAGTTTCCTATTCGGATATTGGTTCTCTCCATCAGGCTAACTACAACTGCCAGCACTTTTCTTTCTGTCAATCCAGGTTGCCGTAAATCTTTTTTAATTGCTTTCTGATTTGGGGTAATACCTTTCCCAAATCATGTATCCTGTAAAATTTAGTGTGATTTCTTAAAGCATTCCAATGAGGATGATACCGGTATTGTTTTCTTCCTTTAGCATCATAACCTGTCACCTGCAAATGGCCATTTTCTTTTTTGCAGATCCAAACTTTTTCCCATGCCGGAGGAATCACCAAATGTTTTATTCGCAATAATTCTTCGTCGTCTTTTATTAATTTCCCCTGGAAATAATAGGTAAAATTTTTGCCCTCCCTTCTTCTCTCAATTCCGGGATCTTTGTCGCTCACATAAACAAGATGGGCTGCTCTTGCAGTCTTTTCTTCATCTTTTAAAATACTCCTTAATTTTCTTTTAGAAAGTTTAGGAAGCGGCGCTGCAACTTCGGGCATGAAAATTTTTTGTATTGATCACTTTTTGAGTATAATTCTCCACAAAACCTGTCTTAATGACGGCTCTGAAAATTCTGCGATTTATAGTTAAGGCCTCTTTGTATTAGCCGCATCCTTTGGTTCCTGCTTTTTAGAATCCTTGTTATGATCCTTATGCTTTTTGCCGCCCAATGCAGTCAAGTGAAGTTGAGTATCAGTGCCGGCAGAAAGCCCGCCTGTAGCTCGTTTTTCCTTTGTTTCTTCGCCTAATTCGTTACTTCCGCTTGAAGGATTCGAAATTCTTTCTTTGTCTGCCATGATAATTTATTTTATAAGTTAATAATGTAAACAAGAGAAAAATATATGCCAAAATATTTTAGATTTTTGCTAACCCGATTTTTGAAAAAGAAGGCGTTATTTTACAAATGAATTTTCTCGCCCACGCGTTTTTATCATTCGATGATCAGGATATATTGACAGGGAATATGATCAGCGATTTTGTGAAGGGAAAAAGAAAATTTGATTATCCCGCTGTCTATTCAAAAAGGTATCGAACTACATCGGGCGATTGATGAATTTACCGATTTTCATCCCGTTACAACAAAGGCAAAAGAATTTTTTAGAAATGATTACCGGTTATATTCCGGGCCTTTCGTTGACATAGTTTATGATCATTTTTTGGCGCTTGATGATAAACAGTTTTTAAAACATAATGGCCTTAAAAATTTCACTGAAATAACATATCAGCAATTGCAAAATAATGCAACTTATTTTCCTTTAATATTTCAAAAAATGTTTCCTTACATGCAATTCCAAAATTGGTTGTATGGCTACCGGTTTAAGGAAGGAATAAGAAATAGTTTTGGAGGATTGGTTCATAGGGCTGCTTTTCTAAATGAATCTGAAACAGCATTTAAGATCTTCAGGAAAAACTATGATCTTTTGGCTGATTGTTACTCTGAATTCTTTCCTGAATTAAAGGAATTCGTAATTAAAAAAATGCAGCAACTTTGGGCTGAATAAATCATTTTATCTTTGCAGCCATATTCATTTCATTTAAGGCAACAGTGCTCACATAGAATAAAAATTATAGTTATTTATTTGTTTACTGCAATTTTCGCTTGCCTTAAATTCTAAATTTTAAAACCAATCAATTTGAAACAAGACACTCAATTTATTCATGCAGGCGCAGAACCGGATAGCGCTACAGGTGCGATTATGACACCGATTTATCAAACCTCCACTTTTGTACAGGAAAGCCCCGGCGTTCATAAAGGTTATGAATATGCACGCACAAAAAATCCCACAAGAAGCGCCCTGGAAACCGCATTAGCCATCGTTGAAAACGGGAATTACGGCTTGTGTTTTGGTAGTGGTTCTGCAGCTTCTGACGCAGTTATTAAACTATTAAATCCCGGCGATGAAGTGATCGCAGCAAATGATATGTATGGTGGAACTTACCGGCTGTTTACTAAGATTTTTGAAAAATATGGAATCAAATTTCATTTTATCAACATGCAGGATGCTAATGAGGTTTCAAAATATATCAATGAAAATACAAAACTTATCTGGACGGAAACCCCCACTAATCCAATGATGAATATCACAGACATTGGCGCTGTGGCAACGATTGCCAGGAAGAATAATGTAATGCTTTGTGTTGATAATACTTTTGCCTCGCCGTATTTACAAAATCCTTTAGATCTTGGAGCTGACATCGTTTTACATTCTGCTACAAAATATATCGGAGGCCATAGCGATTCAGTTCTCGGCGCCTTAATTGTAAAAGATGAAGAATTAAAAAATAAATTGGCATTTATCCAAAACAGTTGTGGTGCTATTCCCGGGCCGCAGGATTGCTTTTTGATGTTAAGAGGATTGAAAACATTACATGTACGCATGAAAAGACATTGCGAAAACGGAGAAAAAATTGCGCACTTCCTAAGGAATAATCCAAAAGTTGGCAAAGTTTTTTGGGCAGGATTTGAAGATCATCCTAACCATGAAATTGCAAAAAAACAAATGCGTGGATATGGAGGAATGATGAGCTTTACTCTGAAAAATGACAGCGCGGAAGCGGCAAAAAAAGTTTTGTCATCAACCAAACTTTTTGCACTGGCAGAAAGCCTTGGAGGTGTTGAAAGCCTCATTGGGCATCCGGCTTCAATGACCCATGCGAGCATTCCACGGGAAGAAAGAATTAAGAATGGCTTGGTAGATTCTTTGATAAGACTAAGCGTAGGAATTGAAGATGCTGACGATCTCATTGAGGATTTGAACAACGCCATCGGGTAAGATAAATAGATATTTTTTTGAAATTTAAATTGTATTTTTAAGAAGCATTGAAGGCTACTTTTCATTTTTTTTAAATAAATCCATGGCATACGATAAAGAAGAACTTTTCAAGCTTACAACACAGGAAAAATTAAGTCTTGTGGAAGATTTGTTGAATAGCATTTAAGACGGCTGCATATCAGACAATTCACGTGAAACTGTTGAAAATGAATTAGACAGAAGGGCAAAAGAAATAGACGATTACCCTGAATCACTTATTCCCTGGGAAAAAGTAAAAGAGAAAATGAAATGATTTATTCATTGTCATTTGGTGTCGAGGCTGAAAAAGATACAATTGATGCTTATAATTGGTATAAAAAATATAGTCTTGAATTAGCTAAAAATTTTAAAGAATGTTTAGAGGCAAGAATTGAAAGTTTACGCAGAAACCCATTTACACCATCATTTGTTTTTAAAAACTATCGTTCTGCAAAAATTCGACGCTTCCCTTATAATATAATTTTCAAATAAAAGGGACTGAAATTCAGATAATGGCTGTTTTTCATTCTTCGAGAAATCCAAAAGAGTGGAAGAAAAGAATCTAAACAATCTCAAAATTTTCCTTGATAAAAAAGTAGAAGAATTTAATAAGATTTCTTTTATCAAAGACGATCCTGTTTGTCTTCCGCATTTATTTAGTAAAAAACAGGATATAGAAATCGCAGGATTTTTTGCAGCCATGTTTGCCTGGGGAATTCGTAAAACCATTATTAATAAAGGAATACAATTATTTCAGTTAATGGATAATGCGCCTTATGATTTTTGTTTGTATCATACGGATAATGATCTGAAAAGATTGGAAGGATTTTGTCATCGCACTTTTAACGACACCGATCTTTTGTATTTTGTCGCTTTTTTTAAACACCATTATTCCAAAAATAAATCACTTGAATCAGCATTCTTTAATAAAAAAACGGTCAGTACAAAAAGCAACATGATCGAAAATGCTCTCAACTATTTTAATCAATATTTTTTTTCTTTGGAAGACGTGCCAGAAAGAACCAAAAAACATGTTGCTTCACCAAAAAAGAATTCAAGTTGCAAACGGCTGAATATGTTTCTTCGGTGGATGGTGCGGCAAGATAATAAAGGTGTTGATTTTGGAATATGGAAAAAAATAAAACCGGCTGAATTAATTTGCCCTGTAGACCTGCATGTGGCAAGGGTTTCAAGACGATTTAATTTATTAACCAGGAAACAGGTAGATTGGCTGGCAGCCGTGGAAGTTACGGAACATTTAAAAAAATTTGATAAAGACGATCCTGTAAAATATGATTTTGCCTTATTTGGTTTGGGTATTTTGGAAAAATATTGAGAGCGATATTTTAAAATAAATGAGTAATGCAAATAAATATTCCTGATGAAATAATTGCGATTTCCCATAAACTGGGATCTAATTCCCCCGGAGAAACCCGGGATAGATTAATTGATTTGTTGAACGAACTTATCAATAAAGATTTTGAGGCGTTGATACAATTATTATATCGCGTTGATGTGAATGAAAAAAAGATTCGCGCATATTTAAGCGAGAAAAATCATGAAGATGCCGCTGCTGTACTGGCTGATCTTATTATTGAGAGACAATTGCAAAAAATAGAGAGCAGAAAAAATTACCGGTCAGGAAATGATGATCAACTCAAATGAGGAACGATGGTAAATATAACGGTGAGCAGTAAACGAAGTTATTTCTAAGAAACCTGTTTTTCACGATTCGGTTTTTTTCTTACATACATTAGCTTCTGTACTTCCTCTTTATTCTCCTTTTCTTTATGAAGATCAAAAGAAGTTCCAAATACCTTGTCCCAGATATGTGAACTAACACCAAAGCCTTTTTCTTCACTTTTATAATGATGCAAATGATGATTTCGCCAAATGGGTTTCATCCATTTGTAAGGCGGATTCCATGCGTGAATAGCATAATGCATGCTGCCATAAAGCAGATAGCCTAAAATAAAACCAGGGAAAAAAGAAAACACATATTCTCTCATTACCGCATACATCAAAAGAAAAATTAGCGAGGCTAATATCAGGCTTGGAACCGGTGGCATAAAGAGTCTTTGCTTATCTCTCGGAAACTCGTGGTGGTTTCCATGTAAAACATAACTTGCTCTTTGAACCCGGGGATTATCGCTTACCCAATGAAACACAAACCTGTGCATTATATATTCAAAAAAAGACCAGAAAAAAAGGCCACCCAAAAAAAGCAAAGCGACGGATGATGCACTAAAGTCAAGGTTCGAAGCCGAATAATAAGGCAATAAAATAATCACGGGCAAATACATTCCCCAAATAACAAGCGGATGGGTTTTTGTAAAATATTCAAGGTATTGATTTCTGAAAATTTGCGCTTGTCCCTTATTATGAATTTTTTCGAATTTCATACTCATTTCCTTTCTTTTTGCTCCACAAAATTAAGCTAAAATTATTCCAACTTCTCACAGATATTTTCGTATAAGTTAAATGTTTACCAACAAAAAATCATTTGGGAAAAAGCCGGATTTTCTTTCCTAAATTCTAAAATATTTAAATTGCGGCTCTAAAAATTCTGAAATGAAATTAGTTTCTTATTTGAGAGAGGATGATGCTCAATTAGCGATTTTGGTAAATGGATATTTGTTTGATACAGATAATCTCAATCCTAATTTACCGGTTACCGTTACTATGTTTCTTAATTATTGGGAAGATTCATTTCCTATTGCGCATTCAATTAATCGTTTGCTGGAAGAAGGCACGAGCCGTTTTAAAGCAATTTCTGTGGAAGATGCAGAAATAATTGCACCAGTTCCTGCACCTACAAGTTTTCGTGATGCGTATTCTTTTCGTGATCATGTAG
>CAVUJE010000026.1:0-144591 GCA_963741705.1 uncultured Chitinophagaceae bacterium
GGCATTGGTAAACAGGAATATTATATACTTTACCAACAATATCCCATAAAGCCATTTCTACCGCACAAACTCCACCAGCCTGGCGGCTTGGCCCTCCAAATTGCTTAATCTTTTTGAATATCATCTCAACATTGCAAGGATTCATACCGAGTATTCTACTCTTAAGTTCGAGTGCGTATCGTTTATCAGCTCCATCCCGTACATCGCCCAGACCATAAACCCCCTGGTTAGTATAAATTTTAAGTATGGGACATATTTCGAAATCTGCAATTCGCATATCAGTAATTTTAAGATCTGAGGGTGCAGAATATCTATTAATTTTTTGGGTAGTAAAAGCTAAAGTCTTCTCAATCGGAGCAAAAGAAAATGCGCCCAGGGAAAGGCCTCCGATTGCTGCTTTCTTTAAAAAACTGCGGCGGTCATCTTTGGATAATTCTTCCTTTATTTCTTCTGAAACTGGTTCCGGAGAACTCATTTTTGAAAATAACTTTTTTGTAGATTGCTTCATGTTTGCTATTTAAATTAGTGATGTATTTTATTTCAGAAAGATATAAGCACATCTGTCAGCGCTTCAAAATCGGTGTATTAGTTGATAACTTTATGAAATCTCTTTAGACCGGAAAATAAAACAGAAAAAAAATAATAAACAAGATCATGTCCAAATGAAGCGCACAAAAAGACCGTATACTTTTCATCGCTTCAGCAAGATGAAATTTAATGGTCTCGGGTTTTAAATCTAAAACAGAAGCCGCTTCTTCCCGCTTTAATCCACGTTCTTTTATTAAGCTATAAACTTTTTTTTGTTGTTTGGGTAAACGGGTTACTGCTTGGTGCAATATTGATGTATATTCTTTATCAAGAACATAGTCCTCAGTTCTGCCTGGTGCTACTATTTCACTATTTTCAACCAGGTTTATGGTTTGATAATTTTTAGCGATTTGTTGTAAGGTTTTGTAAACATGATTGCGTGTGATGGTAAAAAGATAAGCGTTGAAGTTCTGTATTTCTAACAGACGGGATCTTCCGGACCATATTTTATAAAAAACATCCTCAACGATTTCTTCAGCCAAAACAGCAGACCGGGTAAGCTTTAGAGCCACTCCGTAAATTTTATTGTGATGATGTTCAAACAGTTTTGCAAAAGCAATTTCATCTCCCTGAGATACAAGAATTAGGATTTCTGTTTCATTATATGTTCTACCGGTATTCAAAATCAAGCAAATAATTCGTAACGATAATGAGAAAATCGAAGTTAGTTAAAATAAAGACAGATTGCTGATCAAAAAATCAGGCTATTCTTTTAAGACTGATACAATATAATATTCATGCGTTCATATTTATCACTTTTTTTGTATTGAAATTTTTATGCAAAGTATTATCTTCGCCGCCCAAAAAGTCGGGGTAGCTCAGCTGGTTAGAGCATCGGATTCATAACCCGAAGGTCGGCGGTTCAAGTCCGCTCCCCGATACTACTTCTTTTTTTACCTTCTTTCAATGTAGGGAGTTTTAGCTTTCTTTTCCAGTAAACAAATAAATAATCCGAATTTTTATTTAATTAAAAAGCCCATTTATTTAAATGGCGCTTCGCAAATTCACGTCATTTGGCTCCCGGAGGACAATGCTTTTTTAAATAATCTGTATATAAAGTTGACAAGTGTTCCCTGGTTCCTTCTCCTTCAGAGATTGCATGCGTACGGTTTGGATATGGCATAAACTGAAACTGCTTATTGTATTTTATCAGCTCGTTCAGCAGAGCTTCTGCATTATCGTATTGTACATTATCATCCCCCGTTCCATGAATGAATAATAAATTTCCTTGCAGATTTTTTGCATAATGAATGGGCGAGCCTAATATATAGTTTTCCTTATTTTCAGGTATCAAACCCATATATCTTTCTTCATAAATGTTATCATAAAATAAAAGATTGGTAACCGCTGCGATAGAAATACCTGTTTTGTAAATTTCAGGATACTGAAACATAAGGTTGCATGTAGAAGAGCCGCCTCCGCTCCAGCCCCAAACTGCCACACGGTCTTTATCAAAATAAGGTTTTTCCAAAATTTTTTTTGCAGCCATCGCCTGGTCGTGAATATTAATTCGGCCGATTTCTCCATATATAGATTTTCGCCACGCAGCGCCACGAAGCGAAGGAGTTCCGCGATTGTCAACCGATATTTGGAAATATCCGTCTTTGCTCATATTTCCCTGGTATAAAAAATTATATTGAGCTCCAAACTGATCGCCAACCGTAGAGGCGGCAGGTTCTCCATAAACATAAAATACAACAGGATATTTTTTTGTAGAATCAAAATTATCAGGATATACCATCCAGCCATCCAATGTTATACTATCTTCAGTAGTAACCTTAAAATATTTTACATTGCTGTTTTCATTCACTTTTAGATTATTGGCAATACTTTTAGCCGGGTCCAAAGGTTTGCCATCGGGCAAAGAAATCCATTCGGAAGCAGGATAAGTTTTATAGTTAGAAAAAGAATGAACGGCATATTTGGCAGTCGGAGAAATATTATAATCATGCGTGCCTGTTTCATCCGAAGGAGAAAGTAATTCCAATTTGCCCGTTCCATCTAATTTGGTACGATACAAATACAATTGAGTTGCATTATCAGGCGAAGCCATAAAATACACATACCCGTCTTTATCATCTATACATTTTATACTTTCAATATCGTAATCACCTTTGGTAACAAGTGTTTCTTTTCCTTTCCGGTTTACAAGATAAATATGCCGCCACCCATCTTTTTCAGTCACCCACAAAAAATCCTTCCCATTATCCAACCAATCCCAACCGGTGGGATCATCATCGTTCCACCTGGATTTTATATCAATAAATGCTTTGTCATCTTCAGTATAAAAGTCTTTGGCAACACCTGTATTTACATCACAAAAAAACAATTTACTTTCATTTTGTTTCCTGTTCAATTGTTGCAAAACCACTTGTGACGAATTATCCGCCCATTCCATTCTCGGGATATAATGCTCACTTGGATCACCGGGAACTTTCATCCATTTGATGTTATCATTAGCTACCGTAACCACTCCTATCCGAACCGGAGAAGGTGGCTGGCCTACCTTTGGATATTCCACCGGAATTACTTCTGAATAAACAGAATCTGTCGTATTCAACATATAATAGTCGCGTGTTTTTCTTCCATCTACCTGCCAGAAAGCAATTTTTTTGCTATCGGGACTCCAGCGAAAACCATCGCGGCAGCCAAATTCTTCTTCATACACCCAGTCAAAAGTTCCGTTTACGAATTTGCGTGTACCATCCACCGTTAGTGCCCTTGTTTTATGGTTTAAAAGATCTTCAACATATAAATTATGCCCGCTTACATAAGCCGCTGTTTTTCCGTCGGGAGAAATTTTAGCAAACATTAATGATTGGGAAGGAAGCGACTTGCCTAATTGGAATAACTGGTTCTTTGCTACATCCAAAATCCAATAATCGCCGCGCGTATGGTAGCGCCAAACTTTTGCAGTATTGGTAAAAACCAGCAGCATCTTATAATCCGGGGAAAAGCTATAAATATTAAATTTTAAAGGCTCCGTTGCGCCGGTGGGAATTAATTGATTCCTGTTAACAATAGTAGTCGTCTCACCGCTTTTAATAGCTGTTTTTACAATATTACCTTCATGGATAGATAAAGTACTGTTTCCATCATTGGTCCAATAAATGCGTTTAGGCCTGAATTGCGAAAAAGCATTAAGACTACCCAGTGCAAAAATAATAATGAGTAAAATTCTTACGGGTTTATGATTCATATTTTTTTTATTTGCCGGTAAAAATACGCAAACCGTTTTACCTTACCTTGCCATTTACGTAAATGAAATAAATTTGTGTATGGCAGAAAAAGAAAAAGTAAGGATTGATAAATATCTGTGGGCAATCAGGATATTCAAAACGCGGAGCCTTGCCGCTGAAGCCTGCAGCACGGGAAAAGTTAAAAACAATGGCACGAATGTAAAACCGGCCAGAACAGTGGCTGTGGGCGATAACTATGAAATAAAAACCAGCCATAAAAAATGGATAATTGAAGTAACTTCTTTAATTCACAACCGGGTGAATTATGAAGAAGCTATTAAGCATTACCTGGATCTTACTCCGAAAGAAGAAGCGGACAAAACACAGTCAAGCGCATTTGTTTTTAATACGGGCAAAAGACAAAGCAAACAAGGAAGGCCTACGAAAAAACAAAAAAGAAAGCTGGATGATTTTTTAAAATAAAAAACAGGGTTATTTATTTCTTTGCCAAAGGCAATGAAAAATAAAAACGGGAACCCTTGCCAGGTTCGCTTTCTACGCCGATACTTCCCCTGTGGCGCCTGATGATTTCGGAAGCAATAAAAAGCCCGATCCCAAAACCCGGAAAAGTTTTTTCACTTTTTCCTTCTACCCTGTAAAACCGTTCGAATATTTTTCGCTGGAAATTTTTTTCAATACCAATCCCCTCATCTTTTACTGAAATCATCACACTCCTATTGTTCATTTTTGAAGAGATTACAATATCACCGTTTTTAGGCGAATATTTTATCGCATTGGTAATAAGATTAATTAGCACCTGGCCCACCCTTTCCTTATCTGCATGCACTTGTATTTCTTCATCAGGAGTAAAAAGTATTTTATGCATAGGAAAGATAAATCCCAATTCTTCAATAACTTCCTTAAGTAAAAAATTTATATCAAAATCCTGCTTATGAAAAGTTAGTGAGCCGGTTCGTATTTTGGAAACATCTAACAGGTCTCCAATAATTGCAATCAGTTTTTCAATTTGAGCATGAACTCTGTCAAGGGATTTTTTTAAAAAATCGTCTTCGCTTCCCTGGTACATACTTTGCAATATCTGCACGTAACCTTTCATCGAAGTGATGGGTGTTTTTAGTTCATGGCTGGCCATGCTTATAAAAAAATCTTTGTGTTGCTCCTGTAATTTCATATTCTGTATATCCGTGCTGGTGCCAATCCATTGTTGAATTTTACCCGCTTCATCATGCATTGGGATAGCACGGCTCAGTTGCCACCTGTATTGGCCATCAAATCTTCTGAAACGATGTTCAATTGAAAAATCCTTGTCTGTATTAATAGCCTTTTTCCATTGCCGGATGCTCTCTTTTCTTTCATCAGGATGCACTATTTCAAGCCATCCTCCTTTTCTAACCTGTTCGTATGTTAACCCCGAATAATCGTAAACGGCCTTGTTAAAATAATTGATATTCCCATTTTTATCTGCGCTCCACACAAATTGAGGCATACTATCTGCAAGCAACCTGAACCTTACTTCACTTTCCTCTATCTTATGCCGTGCAACTACCTGTTCTGTCACATCTGTCCCAACTACCATAATTCCATATACTTTTTCCTGGCTATTGAATAAAGGATGGTATTCAAAATTGATAAATACTTTTTCAAATTGCCCAAACCTGTTAAGTTTTACCGGAAATTCTGAAGCAGAAAATGGGTTTCCTGTATAATACACACTGTCCAATAATGCTTTTGTAGATTGCGGATCTAATTCAGTAATTGAATCAAGCACGGGTTTATTCAGCATTTGTTCCTTTGTTTTACCCATTAGTTTAAGAGCCCGCTCATTAATAATCTCTACTTCATATTCAGGCCCTGTTAAGATACTAATGGCAATGGGCGCATTTAGAATTAACCGGCGCAGCCTTCTTTCACTTCTCTCCAATGCCTGGCGATCTTGTCGCTCATTTGTGATATCTCTTATGGTTCCGATTAGTTTTATTGGATTTCCACTATTATCATAAATCATTTTGCCTTTTACACGGATATAAATAATTGAACTATCGGGTTTTATCATTCGTGCTTCGTAAAAGTATTTCCCGCTTTTAACAGCTTCATCAAAAGCTTCCCTGATTATTTTAATGTCTGAGGGATAAAGCAGGCTTCTGATATCGTGAGTGGTCAACTTTTTAATGTTATGAAGTCCAATAATATCCGGCAACTTATCGCTATGTTTAATGGTGTCATTGAGCAAATCAAGCTCCCAGATTCCTAATTCAGATGCTTCAATAGCAAGCTTTAATCTTTCTTCCTCATCAAAAAATTCTCTTCCTTTGCTTATCGTATTCCACCCCGCATCAGTTGAATGAAAGCAAGTGGCCAATATCCCCGCAATTTCCCCATTAGGGTTTGGAACTGGGCTAAGGCTAAAACCATCATAAAAATTCTTTTTTCTCCTATTTTTATAATCTGAACCTTCATCGATCCATTCACTGAGATTACCATTAAAAGCATTTACTATTTTTAGTTCCAAATTGGTCCACAATTCTTCCTGCCCTTCTTTTACCGGAATTCCTAATGTTCCGGATTTATGTTCTTTAAAATGAGTTGAATCTTTGTAAGCATCATTAAAAAAGAAAATGAATTGAGGTCCCCACAAAAGAAACATCGGAATGCGTGAATACAAAAGGATGCCAAGCGAGGTAATCAACTCTGGGGGCCATTGTTCGATTTCGCCAAGCGGATTTTCAGACCAATCTTTTGAAATAATAAATTTGCCGGTTTTTCCACCATTTGCAAGCATGGGAAATTTTTCTGCTAACCTGTTTATGGGGTTTAAGTTATGCATCCGATACAGAGATTATTTTTCTTTAAGGTATTGTAAGTTATATTATTTTTAGTAGAAATATTAAGATTGTCATTTGTTTTTGCAGACGTCCGGTTTTTTAAAAATTGAAAAAGTAAATTCCTTTATCCCACAAGCCTTCCTACATTTGTTTTATGAAGATTGATATTCTCTCTGTTGTTCCTCAATTAATAGAAAGCTTCTTTGCGCATTCTATTTTAAAAAGAGCAAAAGAAAAAGGCTTGCTGGAAATAAATATTTTCAACATCAGGGATTACACAAATTATAAACATGGCCAGGTAGATGATTACCAATTTGGTGGAGGCTCAGGGCTGGTTTTGATGATTGAGCCATTGGCAAATGCCATCGAATCTTTGCAAAAAAATGCAACTTATGATGAAGTTATTTTTTTAACACCCGACGGAGAGCAGTTCAATCAAAAGATGGCTAACAACTTATCTTTAAAAAATAATTTACTTCTTATCTGTGGACATTATAAAGGGGTAGATCAAAGGGTTCGGGATCATTTTGTAACCAAGGAAATTTCAATTGGAGATTATGTATTAAGTGGCGGCGAATTAGGTGCAGCAGTTTTAGCTGATGCTATCGGCAGATTAATTCCGGGAGTTTTAAATGACGAAACTTCAGCGCTCACTGATTCATTTCAGGATAATCTTTTGGCGCCGCCTGTCTATACCAGGCCAGAAGAATTCAGGGGGTGGAAAGTACCTGCTGTTTTAATGAGCGGCAATCACGTCAAGATACAAGAATGGCGAAACGATAAAGCTGTTGAAATAACGAAACAAAAAAGACCGGATTTAGGCTAAAAACTCAAAGCCAAAAGCTGAAGGCCAGGGTGAGAATGCTCAATGCTTTTGCCTTAGGCCTTTGCTTTACGCCTTCTTCTTTACGTTTTCAGCATTTCTAACAAGCCAATTTCCAATCCTCTCATTTCTGCAAGCCCCCTTAATCTTCCAATTGCTGAGTAACCGGGATTGGTTTTCTTTTTCAAATCATCGAGCATCTGGTGCCCGTGGTCCGGGCGGAAAGGAAGCGATTTTTTAAATTTTTGTTGCAACAATAAAATGTCTTTTACAACGGCCGCCATATCATTATCGCCTCCAAGGTGATCTGCTTCATAAAAATTTCCTTCCTCATCTTTTGCTACATTTCTAAGATGGGCAAAATGGATTTTTTCGCCGATATCTCTCACCATTTTTGGCAGATTATTTTTGGCTGAAGCGCCTAAAGATCCTGTACAAAAACATACGCCGTTGGCACTGTTGTCCACTTTATTTAAGAAATAAGAAAAGTCATCTGCATTGCTTACTACGCGGGGAAGACCCAAAATAGGAAAAGGAGGATCATCAGGATGGATCGCAAGCTTAACCCCGCTTTCTTCTGCTGCCTCACTTATTTCTTTTTGAAAATAACAAAGATTATCGCGAAGGGCAGCTGCATCAATATCTGAATACAGTTCAAGCTTTTGAAGCATCTCTTTAGTTGAAGATCTCTTTTCACCCGGAATGCCGGCCATTATTACATCTGACAATGCCTCAATCTCTTGTTCCGAATAATTTTTAAATTTTTCTTCTGCCCCGGTTACAATTTTTTCAGGGTAAGAGTCCGCTGCATTTTTCCTTTTTAAAATGTATATATCAAAAACAGCAAGATCAACCCAATTAAAATAAAGCGCAAGCGATCCGTCTGGCATTTTATAACTTAACGACGTACGCGTCCAGTCATTTACCGGCATAAAATTATAAGTAACAACAGGGATTCCGCAAGAACCGACATTTCGAATTGAGGTCTTATATTTTTCGATGTAGTCTAAATAATCGCCTGTTCGAGTCTTAATACTTTCATGAACTGTAATACTTTCTACCACAGACCAACTCAAACCTTCTTTTGCTACCTGTAATTTACGCTTATTAATTTCCTCTATTGTCCATATTTCACCATGAGGTACATGATGTAACGCAGTAACAACGCCTGTTGCACCGGCTTGTTTCACATCCTGGAGGCTAACAGGATCATCGGGGCCATACCACCGCCATGTTTGTTCCATTTTATACATATTACTTACACTTTAATTTTCGTAATAGATTTTAAATTTTTTGTGTGAACAGGTTCAAAGATAATGTTTGAAATCGGGACAAAAATAAAACGCCAGCTTATTAGAAAAAATAATGGAATGTTTTTTGGTAAAAAATTAAAAAAAACTATGAAGACACTAAAAAATTATAAGCAGCAAGGAAAAAAGCTGGCGGAAAAACAAAAAAAATTACAAGACCAGGTTATGCAAAATCAAAAAGATAAACCTGAAAAAAAAGAGGCAAAACCCATGCAGGCCGGGGCAAGAAAATATCCGGAACCACCAGTTGATAAACAACATTTGAAAAAGCCTGGTAAAGAAAAAGACCTTGAGGTAAAGCCTATGTGTGATGCTCCTTATTACAAGGGATCAGGGAAATTACAGGATATGGTAGCCGTTATTACCGGCGCAGATTCCGGTATCGGAAGGGCAGTAGCAGTTTTGTATGCACGGGAAGGAGCAGATGTTTGCGTGGTTTATTTGAACGAACATGAAGACGCAGAAAAAACAAAAGAGATGGTAGAAAAAGAAGGGAGGCAATGCCTTTTAATTCCTGGCGATGTTTCTGATAAAGATTTTTGCAAATTAGCTATCCGGGAAACTATTGATAAACTTGGTAAAATTGACATTTTGGTAAATAATGCGGCCTTCCAGCTTCATGTGGAAGAGTTTGAAGATTTGACGGAAGAACATTTTGACCTTACTCTAAAAACCAACCTGTATGGATATTTTTTAATGTGCCACGCTGCAGTACCTTTTATGAAATACGGTAGTGCAATCGTAAATACAGGATCGGTTACAGGCATTTTAGGAAACAAATATTTACCGGATTATTCAATGACAAAAGGCGGAATCCACGCGTTTACCCGTTCATTAAGTTCTAATTTAATCAGCAAAGGAATTCGCGTAAATGCAGTAGCGCCTGGCCCGGTTTGGACGCCGCTAAATCCTTCTGATAAAGGCAAAAAACACATTGGAAAATTTGGAAGTACTACCCCGATGAAACGGCCTGCACAACCCGAAGAAATTGCCCCGGCTTATGTTTTTCTGGCTTCGCCACAATGTTCAAGTTATATCACCGGCGAAATACTACCAATAATCGGAGGGTACAAAGGCGGTTAATTTTTGACAGGAACGATACCAGTAAACAAAGAAATAGATGGAATTTTTATTTTCTTATCTTCTAACGTTAATGGTATACGAATAAAACAAAGAGTATGCAAAAATCCGGCTTGCTGAAAAGCCGGATTTGTTTTTCAAACGCTAATTAAAAAACTTAACTTATTTTATAGAAACGGGCACTTTCAAATTTTCCCATTCAAAGACGAAACCTTTTTTATCAACCACGAACTTCATTCTTTCGTTGAATGAGGAGGATTTCATTGGTTTAGCTGTTACGCGTAAAACATCATTGGCAGGATCTTCCGTTGTGCTGCCATCCATTTTGATACCCCATTGCCCCGTTTTTGAATTAAAGATGAATGTCCATTCATTTTCTCCCGGGAGGGCATACAAACTATATTTACCCGCAGGCAATTTTTTACCCTCAACCATAATGTCCTTGCTTGTTTCAAATATGGTTGCTTCATTGGCACCTAATCGCCATACTTTATCATAAGGTACCAGGTCGCCCCAAATTTTTCTGCCTTTTACAGCCGGGCTGCTGTAGTTAATTGTGATGGTAGAGCCACCAACTGAGCCGGTTGCTACTTCCGGGGGGCTTGCTCTTTTAGATTTATCCTGCTGCGCAAAAATGAGCGAAGTCATAAATAATCCAACCAATGTCAATACTAATCCTTTTGCGAATATCTTTTTCATTGTTGTGTAAGTTTAAGTTTTTGAATAAAAAATTTTTGGATATTAAAATTAATCAATTCCCTATTGGATGGGCAAATAAATATTTATCCGGCAAATATTACGTTTAAACGAAAACCAACTGCATTTTATAATTTAGTTTCGCAAAAAGGATCACAAAATTGATTCCTTTCTTATCAAAGATTAATTATGCTAATATTTTTACTTTTTTGCTCTGCATTTTTTGTATCAGGATCAGAAGCTCGATCTCACGCATTTACCACGCTTCAATTAGAGAAAAGAAGTGATCCAATTTTTTCAAAAGAAATAATTACTAAGCGATAGGTTTAGCTGAATTAAAGAAATGTACGTTAAAAATTGATCATTGGGAGAATTTGCACCATCACTTTTTTTAATATTGTAATTCATTGTGAATAAAAAGTTGTCTGTAAATATCGCCTGTTTGCTCATTTGCCTTCATCTTTTTACCCAAAAGGCTTCGGCGCAAATTGAAGTGAGTGGCAATGTATATGATAATTCTAAATTATTTGCTGTGCCGGATGTAAGTGTAAGCAGTACTTCCGGCGCTTCGGATGTTACTGATTCAACCGGTTCTTACCACCTTTCCGTTTCTTCAACGGATTCTATATTTTTCACTTACGGAGGTAAGTCAACAATTAAATATGCGGTAAAGGATATTAAAAATTACAGCGCTTTTGATATTTCGCTGCATGCAACGGTGAAACAGAAATACAAATTGCTAAATCCTGTAACTGTTTACACCGAAAATTACAAATTCGACTCGATAGAGAATCGGGAAAAATATGCAAAAATTTTTGGCGACGAAAAACCGGGAATTCATTCTACCTACGATCCGGGAGGCGCTGCAGGACTGGATCTTGACGGACTGATCGGAATGTTTCAATTTAGAAAAAACAAGCAACAACAGGCTTTTAGAAACAGGCTGCTGGATGAAGAAGAAGATAAGTATATTGATTACCGCTTTTCATCAAAAACTATTACGCGGATTACCGGCCTCAAAGGGGATTCTTTGGTTGAATACAAAAAGCAATATCGCCCGGACTATTATTTTGCGGCTAACAGCACACTGGTTGAGTTTTATGAGTACATTTTAAAAACCGCCTACGCTTTCAGAAGAAGAGATTGGCGCAACAATTGATATTTTAAAATTCACTTCTCTAAATTTTGGTTCCTCAATTTTGAAGAAAATTTATTTGATATTTCTAAAGGAGTATTTTGTAATTCATTGAAATCAAATAACTTTAGTCAAAATTAAACCGCATGAAAAAAATATTTTCATTAATTATTTTATTTCTTTGTTATACCGGTCTCGAAGCGCAAACTCCTGATTGCGCCGCTAACATTTTCCCTGCAAATACCGCCACTAATGTCAGTCCTGTTCCTTTCATCACTTTGAAATGGAACCCGGTGGCCGGCGCTGTTTCTTACCAGGTTTATTTAAATGCAAAATCCCCTCCTGCTAAATTAATCGGCACTTCAGTGGCAGACACCTTTAATATTTATAATGCACAATACAACAGCAAATATTATTGGTATGTTGTTCCGGTTAATGATAATGGAACTGCGATAGGATGTGGCGCTAACATTACTTCATTCACCACCGGCCCTTTGCCGCCAACGCCTGCAAATGATGATTGCAGCGGAGCTATCGATGTCTCAAATACAATTGCCGGAGGTACATTTGGGGCCACACAGAGTCAACCTGCTGATGCCTGCGGTGGTTTTACCGGTTTCGCAGATGATGATGTATGGTACAAATTTACTGCTCTCTCAACAGGAACAGTTTCTATAAACCTTGCGTCCAGTGCTAATTTTGATGGTGTATTAGAAGTATTTGAAGGAAACTGTGGATCGTTAATTTCCGTGGCCTGCAGCGATAATAATCCTGAAGGAGGCAGTGAATCAATCACTTTAAACGCAGTAGCAGGAACCAATTACAAAGTCCGTGTATATAGTTTTGGGTCTGATTTAAGCGACAGGGGCGATTATTCCATTTCGGCCACAGGCTCAGCTTTGCCAATTTCACTTATTGATTTTAAAGGAGAAAATATAAATGGTTACAATTTACTTTCATGGTCAACAGCCACAGAAATGAACAACAAAGGTTTCCAGGTAGAATATTCCTTTGACGGGAAAGAATTTAAAAATCTTGGTTTTGTGGATTCAAAAGAAAAAAATGGAAACAGTACTTCAACATTAAATTATCAATTTACTGATTCTAAAAATACAGCCGGGAATGTTTATTATCGCCTGGCCCAGATCGATAAAGACGGAAAGATTAATTTCTCAAAAGTTATATTAATAAAAGGAGGAAAGATTAATTCTTTATCCCTGGCTGCTGTTTATCCTAACCCCGCAAAAGATAAATTAAACCTTGTTATCTCCTCCCCTGAAAATAATAACATCAATATAGTTGTCACGGACCTTGCGGGCAAAATAGTTCGAAGGCTGGCATTTTCTGTTGTGAATGGCGGTAATAATCTTGACATGAATGTATCAGCTTTGTCTGCCGGCACTTATTTAATAAAAGCAAATTGTAATAACGGTTGCAAAACGAATATTATAAAGTTTGTAAAGGAATAAGTTTTTATAAATAGCTTTTCCATAGTAAACTGACAAATAAGAGGATTTTTAATTTAAAAAATAGTGAAATGGCGGAGATTGAAATAATCTTCGCCATTTGTTTTTTTATGTAGATTAAATTTAAAATAAGGTAAATTTATCCGTCTATCAAAAATTGAATAATGAAAATTTTCAGCTTAGTTTTTCTCTCCCTTTTTACTTTTTCTTTACAGGCACAGAATTATAAAAAAATTCATAGAAAGGCAATTGTTTCCGATTCGCACAATGATATTATCAGCACGTGTATTGAAAAAGGATATGAATTTGATGAAGACCTTTCCGGCAAAACACAAAGCGATCTGAACCGCATGCTGAAAGGAGGTTTGGATGTGCAGGTGTTTTCTATCTGGTGTGATGGTGAACAAAAAAATCCATTTCAGTTTGCTAAAAGGGAAATAGATACCTTGAATGCGTGGGTAAAAAGAAATCCTTCAAAAATGAGGCTGGTAAGCACTCCTGCAGAATTGAACAAAGCAATAAAAAAACACAAACTTGCCTCAATGATTGGCGTAGAAGGCGGCCACATGATAGAAGGCGATCTTAATAAATTAGACAGCTTGTATAAACGTGGCGCCCGTTACATGACATTAACCTGGAACAACAATACTTCCTGGGCCACCAGCGCCGAGTATGAATCAGGCCATCAGGGCAAAGATGGAGAAGTAGATACGACCTCACAGAAAAAAGGCTTGAATGATTTTGGAAAAGAAGTAGTAAAAAGAATGAACCAATTAGGGATGATGATTGATTTAAGTCACACAGGTGAACAAACTTTCTGGGATGCGATAGCGATCTCTACCAAACCTGTTTTAATATCTCACAGTGATGCCTACACGCTTTGTCCGGTATTCAGAAATTTAAAAGATGACCAGATAAAAGCAGTTGCAAAAAACGGCGGTGTTATTGATTTGAATTTTTATCCTGCGTTTCTCGATAGCACAGTTGGCGCAAAGGAAGCTGCCTATTTTAAGAAACACAGGGCCGAGAAAAAGGAACTTATGGCATCCGGCAAAAAAGATTTTGAAGCGAATGATATAATTGCCAAAAAATACCCGGAAGAATTTAAAGAATTACAGGCCCCTTTTCATTTATTGTTTGATCATCTTGCTTATATCGTAAAACTGGCGGGCATTGACCATGTAGGCCTTGGCGGCGATTTCGACGGAATCTCTTTTACGCCGCAGGAATTAACTGATGTAACCAAATATCCGCTCATTACCAAAGAGCTCGTAAAACGTGGTTATTCAAAAAAAGATATTTATAAAATCCTTGGAGGAAATTTTATCAGGGTTTTCAAGGCGAACCAGGAATAAATAGCTAAAAAAAAATTACCGCTAAATTAACTGCTAAGCACAAACGAAATTAATTAAGATACAAATTGACTGCTATTAGTGTAGAGCAACTGGTAAGTATGATTTTGGAGAGCTTATGGATTAATAATTTGAAGGAATAAAAAAATGGAAGCTATTACTGTTTTAAAGAACGAAAAAAATAATCACCGCATGATGCAAATTGATCTTGATCTGATTTCTAAAAACGATATCCCGCTCGGAGATTTATATGATATAATTGCAATTGAATTACGCAAGAATGAGGAAACTATACCCTGGGAAAAGGTAAAACAAAATCTCCGGCAAGACGCGAAATTATAAGCATGTTTAAAATAGAAGTTAAAATCAGCGCAAAAAGAATTATCTCCAAAACTTTCTAAAATAATTTGCAATAGGGCTTTTTTAATAAGATTTTATAACCACGGAAGCCTGGTATTAAACATATCTTTTAAGGCACGCCTCGCAGCATAATAACCACAAATTCCATGCACACCGCCACCAGGTGGAGTTGAAGATGAACATATATAAATTCCTTTTGCAGAAGTTCTGTAAGGCGAAAGCCTTAAAACAGGGCGGGTAAAAAGCTGGGTGATTGTAGAAGCGCCGCCATTAATATCTCCGCCGATATAATTAGAATTGTAAGCTTCTATACCTTCTGTGTTCATTACATGCCTTGCCAAAATGCAATCTTTGAATCCAGGTGCAAAACGCTCCACCTGGTTCTCAATCGTTTCAGACATATCCTTTGTTGATCCTCTTGGAACGTGGCAATAAGCCCATGCCGTCTGTTTCCCTTCCGGCGCTCTTGATGTATCAACAACACCTGGCTGAACAAATAAAACAAAGGGTTTTTCTGAAATTTGATTTTTAGCTACTATGTCCTCACTATTATATATTTCTTTAAAGCTGCCTCCAATATGAATTGTTGCTGCGGATCTGCATTTACTATTAATGAAAGGAACCTGCTGAGATAGCGCCCAGTCGATTTTAAACACGCCCACTCCGTATTTATAGTTTCGCAATTGCCATTTATATAAATCAGAAAATTGATCACCGGCAATGGAAAGAAGTTGTTCTGGCGTAACATCCAGCAAAACCATTTTCGAAGAAGGTAATTGTTGTAAAGAAGTGATTTTATTTCCTGTTTGAATTTCTCCTCCTGATTTTCTAAAGCAAGTTTCTAATGCATTTGTAATTTGTTGCGCACCGCCTTTTGGCAAAGGCCAGTTGTTGATATGGGCAACCGTATTAAGCACGACAGCGATGGAAGAGGAAGTAAGGTTATTTAAGGGAAGCATTGAATGAGCCGCCATTCCCGCAAATAAAGCCCGGGCCCGGGGCGTAGCAAATTGATGCCTGGCAAAATATCTTGCTGAAGTCATTGCATGAGAAGCAAATTTTACTTTTGCATTAGAATATGAACTCAAATGAAGCGGCCCCACAAATGCGGAACGGATGGAAGGCCAGTTCTTTACAAGAGGCGAAAAAATGTTTTTATAATTTGAAGCATCTTCCCCAAATTGATTGGCGGTTTTATCTATTGACGATTCAACAGCTACAGATGAACCATCTTCAAAAGGATGAGCAATGGCATATTTGGGTCGAAGATAGTCAAGTCCGAATTGATTTAATTCCAGGGATTTGAAAACAGGTGAGTCTTCCCCAAGCGGGTAAACGGCAGAGCATACATCGTGAATAAATCCCGGCATTGTTAGCTCTGCAGAACGCACGCCGCCGCCTAACACTTCTTTTTCTTCAATAAGTAAAACCGACAGGCCAGCCCGCTGTAAAGTAATAGCTGCCGCAAACCCATTTGGCCCTGAACCAACTACAATGGCATCATACTTTGTTTTCAAATCATAACTTTTTTCTGATAATGCAAAAATCAAGCTTATTTTTTAAGTAGATTTTCAATTGAGTTCTAAATTTAATTTAGTCAGGTAATAAAAAATTTCCTCCAACTTTATAACGGGTTAAAAAATAAAACGGTATTGATATTGTGGCTAAATAAAAAGCCATGGAAAATAAGACTAAAATACAATCACGGCTTCCATTTCCATCAATAAGCAGTTCACGCTCCTATTGGCTTACACGATTTATGATCCTGCGTCTCCTGGGATTTATTTATGCTGTTGCTTTTCTCGTTGCGATCAATCAAATTCTTCCTTTGATCGGATCAAATGGTTTATTACCTGTTGGTAATTATTTAGAGCGTGTCAGCAATGCCCTGGGATCCAATTCTTCAGGTTTTATGCGCCTTCCTTCTGTTTTTTGGTTTTTTCATTCAAACAACGCATTACTTATTAGTGCATGGATCGGGTTTATTCTTTCCTTAATAGTTGTTGGAGGTTATGCCAATGCGCCTTTAATGACAATACTTTGGTTTTTATACATGTCTTTCGTTCACGTTGGCCAGGAATGGTACGGATATGGATGGGAAATACAACTGACAGAAACTGGTTTCCTTGCCATCTTTCTTTGTCCATTGATTGATGTGCGTCCTTTTCCGAAACGTGCTACTCCATTTCCGATTATTGTATTATTCCGATGGTTAATTTTCCGTATCATGCTTGGCTCGGGTTTGATCAAATTTCGTGGCGATGAAATCTGGCGAAATGGAACTGCTTTATATTATCATTTTGAAACGCAGCCATTGCCCGGGCCATTCAGCCGCTGGTTTCATTTTTTACCGCGGGTATTTTTAAAGTCGGGGGTTTTGTTCAACTGGCTGGCAGAATTGGTAGCACCAATATTTGTATTCTGGCCGCGCATAGCGCGTATTGTAGCCGGAATAGTAATCGTATTATTTCAATTCACGATTATTCTCAGCGGTAATCTTTCTTTTCTGAACTGGCTAACTATTGTGCCTGCCCTCGCGTGTTTTGATGATGATTTTTGGAAACGGATTCTTCCAAAAAAACTGGTCCAAAAAGCAAAGGAAGCGGAAGAAAATGCTGTGCCTTCCCGAGCGATGTCTACAACAGCATGGCTCATAACCTGCCTGGTTACCATCTTAAGTGTTCAGCCTGCATTTAATTTACTTTCTTCCCGCCAGGTCATGAATACTTCTTATGATCCCTTGGAACTGGTAAATACTTATGGAGCGTTTGGAAGTGTAGGGGAGCAGCGGATGAATATTATTTTTGAAGGAACCAATGATCCTACCCCTACTGACAGTTCGGTTTGGAAACCTTATATCTACCAGGGGCTTCCGGTAAGGCTTGATAAAATGCCGCCTCAGATAGCGCCGTATCAATTGCGGCTTGATTGGCAATTGTGGTTTGCAGCAATGTCTACACCAGAAGAATATCCATGGACTTACAATTTGATATGGAAACTTCTTCACAATGAGCCCGGCGTTGTAAGTCTTTTTGCTTCCAATCCATTTCCGGGAAAACCTCCGCGATTTATTCGTGCTGAGTTGTATGAATATTCATTTGCAAAACGCCACAATTCTCAACACCTTTGGTGGCGCCGGAAGCAGCTTGGCAACTGGATACAACCTTTATCAATAAAAGATTCCAGCCTGGTTCGTTTTTTGAAAAGTGAGGATTGGATCCGCTGACGCAGTAAAAGAATAAATAAACGTTATTTTTATTTTATAACGGGTATGTTTACACGAATTAATTATCACTTTTTATTTTCCTGTGAAAGGTTTAGAATCAATGGATCATTGTAAAATTAATGAATGCTTAAAGCCTTGAAAGAAAAAAATTATTACTATTTTCCACAATCATAAATACAGAATATATAATTTTATAAAATTGACAAATTTTATATTAGCATTTATTTCAACTTACTATGAACCAATATCCCGGACAAAAGCATTACCTGATAGCTGTTGATTGTATCATATTCGGATTCGACGGAGAGCATCTCAAAATTCTTTTGATCAAAAGAGGATTTAAACCAAAGAAAGGTGAATGGAGCCTCATGGGCGGATTTGTTCAACCTACAGAAAGCCTTGATGAAGCAGCCAAACGAATCCTTCATCAGTTGACCGGCTTATATGGCGTATATCTTGAGCAATTGCAATCGTTTGGACACCCCGACCGCGACCCGATAGAAAGAACCATCAGCGTAACTTATTTTGCTCTGATTGATATTCATAAATATGAAAAGCAGATCAGTCCTGAGTTTAATGCTGGCTGGTTTTCTTTAAACAAAGCTCCCAATCTTATTTTCGATCATTCAGAGATGGTGAAATTAGCCCGCAAAAACCTCCGTTATAAAGCCTCGCTTCATCCTATTTTGTTTGAGTTATTGCCTGAGAAATTTACTATGCCTCAGCTGCACGATCTTTACGAGGATGTGTATGCCACCACATTTGACAAACGAAATTTTAGCCGGAAAATTCTTTCAACAGACCTTTTGATCAAACAAAAAGACAAAGATAAATCTGCATCAAAAAAGGGAGCGTTCTATTATAAGCTTAATAAAAAAAATTATGCAATTAATTTTCATGCATTTCTCAAATTCATTCCTAATCCTGACCATCTTATTGATAATCATAATCAATAATTCAACTAATCAAATTAATCTGTATTAAAAATTTGACTGTCCGTCAAGACCGGCAATAACAGGCTGCACTTTTTCTTTACTCTTTATTTTTATGTAAAAATGATGCCCGGTTGAAGTCATTTGGCCACGGAGAAATAAATAATAATTATTGTTTTGCAGTCCGCCCGAACCAGAATACCTGCCTACACCCACGGGGCCATACAAAAAACCGATAGGGCCATCCGCAATAAGCGGAGCATCAAATTTCATCCTGATATTTACGTCAAATGTGGGTCTGTAAGTTTTCGCGCCAAAAGTATAGGTAGTTATGTAAACGCCTGTAGAATCAAGCATTTGCTGAAAGCCGGTTAAATAAAGTTTTGACCTGTTGGCTTTGTCGATAATAATTTTTCCGGCAAACACAGAATCAGTTTTTCCAACCGAAACTTCATTTCCGTTAGCCATCTTTTCCTGGGCTTTTGTACCCAAAAACGTAAAAAGAAATACAAGGATAAATAGAGCTTTCATTTCTTACTATTTAATATTGAACAGATGCTATAAAGCTATGATAAATATCTTCCCAATTAATTGTAGCTCCATGGCAGAAATAAAAAATCAGGTTAATTTTTGTAACACCAATTTGAAATAGCTAAAAGAGAAAATATCAGGATAAATAAAAAGCAACATTTGAGAAAACAATTTTAATCAAATGTTGCTTTAAGAGAAGCGTGAGTTTAGGATAACTTTTCAATTTATCGCTTACATAAAATAGATCATAGAATAAATAAAAGAAGCAATGGTGGTACTGAAAATAAAACCTATTCCTAAAACTTCAGTTTTTGTAAGTGTAATTATCTGTTTCATGATTTTTAATTTTTAAAGGTGATTGTTGCAGATATGACATCCTGTTTAGAAAGAGGTTTAAACAAAAAAAATATTTTTTTACCGGAAAATATTAGAACTAAAAAAATAAGCTAGAATTAATTAAGCTTTTGCAGTAAACATATTAATCCTGGTGATTTTTATTTCACCTGCGACATAACAGTTATGAGTAAACGAAAAAAATTTAAAGAAGATGTGTTGAAACACGGTGAAAGAAACATCATCCGGGAGAATGAGAAATAGAAATTGCAGGAATTTGTTTGTTTACTGCAAAAATTGTTAGAACGAGGATTTAGAGGATTGTCATTTGAAAGGACTTCTTCATGATAATGAGCCAAGAAAATTTTTGATGAAAGAATATCTCTTTTAAGGATTATTAAAAAGCAGGTTGTGGCATAACAACCTGCTTTTTAATTTCTATATTCTCTATTATTTCAATAAAATGGTTCTAATGCATTTAATAATAACTCACTTTTAAAACAGAACCATCACCGAGCAGAGTGACATACCAGGTATAAGAATTCACCTGTTTGATTCCAACGGGTTGATTAAGGCCGCCCGCCAATACTGTAGACATAGCGCCGTTAACCCATAAAAGCGCTCCCGAATTGGGTGTAAAGCCAGTGGCCAGGTTAAAAGAAGCTGCATACTGAACCACCATGTGGTCAGAGCCATGCCCTTCTGCCTGGTCAACAAGCATAGTAAATCCTTTTTGATAAACAGATACTTTTCCTGACATAGAAACCGTATACATATTAGACTGTCCCGAAGGAAACGGAAAGCCGGTTAAAGTGGTTACTAAAAAATTTCTGCCATCAAATTTAATAGAAGTAGGCACAGCCTGAATTATAGGGCCTCCTATTCCGGTTGTATTAGGGAAATTGGGAATTTCTGCAAGAATAGAATAATGGTTCGGACCTTTGCGGTGTACGATCGCATTAGCTCCGGCGTCAGTAATATAGAGATCCCCATCAGGGCCTTTGGTAAGATTGTAGGGATGTGAATCTTTATCGGGGTTATTAGGAGAAGCAATTTGAGAAATAACGGCCGCAACATTTTCAGAAGGAAGGCTTCGGGCATCTAAAGGTTGATCGCCGGCTTTCCAGTGGGAAACATTGGCTCTGTATAAATGATCGCCTGACAAAATATACAGCATACCTCCATCCAATAAAATATGAACCGTTCCCTGTAATTCTTTTGAATTGACATTCATGTAAGATTCCAGGTTCGTAACGGCATCATATTTTTGCCCGTTGGGAGTGATAACAACTACTTTTCCATCATCATTGTGCGTACCCATTTTACCATCTCCATTTGGATTAAATGTACCACTTTCACAAACCCAGACGTTACCCCGATTATCCACATCAACACCCATCGGGCCTGGAAGGCCGGTGGCCAGTGTAGAAATTTTGAGTTGTGGCGTTTGATTTCCTTTTTTGCATCCTGTAAATACAAATAAAAGAGCAGCAAAAGCCATTAGCAAGGCCATTCTTATAACGGCCGGTTTTTTTGAAATTCTAATCATTTTTTGAAATTTTAGCTATGAATAATAAATTACGAAGGCAGGTAATCCTGCTTTAGTGCAATTCATGTAGGCCAGGCTTGTAAGAATGGGTTTAGAATAGAAAAGGATTAGAACCACGGCCTCTTTTGAAGAAAAGATAAAGTTTAAAAAACGCTAACTGGCTTTATGGCGCCTGCAAAAGTAACAATTCCCAATCGATCATTTTAAAATTTATTTGAATATAATTTTATTTACATAAAATGGAGTAGTGAGTGATAGCGAAGATCAATTCAAACAAAATCTATTAAAATTTAAATGGATTGAATGCTTCAGGAAAAGTAAATACATCATGCCAAAATCAGTGTGACTATTTTGTAAAGACTATTTTAAAAGTTTTAAATGTATCCGGAATTTTTAGCGCTTCATTCTTTTTTTCGTTGTTAACAGCCAAAAAAAATATAAAACAATGGGGGATTTGGTCTTCAATAGTTTAAGGAATAAGTTTAAGGAAGATAAAAGATTCAATTAAAAAAGCCTTTCAAACGTAGTGTCTAAAAGGCTTTCAAAGTTTCCCGTGTTGTCCCACGAGGATTCGAACCTCGACAGACAGAATCAAAATCTGTTGTACTACCTTTATACTATGGGACAAAGGAGTGCAAAAGTAAGGTTATCATTTTTATTTTCAAAACCTCCAAAGATGATTTTGTAAAACATTTTTCCCTGATGAAAACACCTTGAATCCCGGCTTTTACAGTGAACCAACAAATAACACGGATTTATGTTTTGTTATTCGATTAAAATCAGATCACATTCACCAAATAATAATTTTTCTTTCCTTTTTGGATCAATAAATATTTGCCGTTTAAAAGCTCGTCTGCTTTTATTTTTTTATCAGGAGCCATGGCTTTTTCTTTATTGATAAAAACTCCGCCACCGGCAAGCATTTTTTTTGCTTCCCCTTTGCTGGGCAATATTTTTGTTTCGGCCAAAAGGCTTACCAGGTCAAGTTCTTCCAATTGATTTTTGGTTATTTCAACTGAAGGGACTCCTTCCATCACCTGGAGCAATTGTTTTTCATTAAGTTCTTTAAGGATTTCGGCCGTATCATTATTAAATAAAATACTTGATGCTTTTACCGCGAAATCATAATCTTCACGGGAATGAACAAAACAGGTCAATTCTTCTGCCAGTTTTTTCTGTAAAATACGCTGGTGCTCGTTGCCTTTGTGCTGTTCTACAAGATCATTGATCTCTTTTTGAGACAAAAAAGTAAACACTTTTAAAAATCTTTCTGCATCAGCATCGGCCGTGTTTAACCAAAACTGGTAAAAAGTATAAGGGGAAGTTTTAGACGGGTCAAGCCAGATATTCCCTTTTTCTGTTTTGCCAAATTTGGATCCATCGGATTTTGTCAAAAGCGGACACGTAAATGCAAAAGCTTCCCCGCCGGCTTTTCTACGTATCAGTTCCGTTCCGGTTACAATATTTCCCCATTGATCGCTGCCGCCAAACTGAAGTTTACAGTCCTTATTTTCATAAAGCCAGTAAAAATCATAGCCCTGGACCAACTGATAGGTAAATTCTGTAAAACTCATTCCATTTTCTCCTTCAAGTCGTTTTTTTACGCTATCCTTCGCCATCATGTAGTTTACAGAAATATGTTTGCCAACTTCACGGATAAAATCAAGGAAAGAAATTTCTTTAAACCAATCGTAGTTATTTACCAATTCAGCAGCATTGGAAACGCCTGAATTGAAATTAAGAAACTTCGATAATTGTTGCTTTACTGCCGCCACATTCCTGTCAAGAGTTTCCTTATTCAATAAATTTCTTTCTTCACTTTTGCCGGAAGGGTCGCCTACCATGCCCGTAGCGCCGCCTACCAGGGCGATAGGTTTATGCCCAAAATTTTGCAGATGCACCAACACAATTATCGGGATAAGACTGCCGATATGCAGGCTGTCAGCCGTAGGATCAAACCCTACATACGCAGATACAGATTCTTTAATTAATTGCTCTTCAGTCCCCGGAATTATATCCTGGATAAGGCCGCGCCATTTTAATTCTTGTATTAAATTTTTCATACTTATTTCAAAAAAGAGTTGCAAAAATAAAGAACCTTACGCCGGAAGCCTTAATATTTGCCATTTTAATTTAAAGCATTTAGTTTGAGATAGTTTTACTTAATTTTATCTGCATAAACCAGGCTATACAATATTATATATTTAAGTCCGTTTAATTTTTGCCGGAATTTGCACTCAAATAAATAACTGATCACTCCCAAATGAGAATTTCCTTCACCATCCAATTATTATTGCTGATTCTACTTCCCTGCATTGGATTTTCACAATTCAGAAAATATTCCAATGAATTTCTGAATATTGGGGCAGGAGCGCGCGGATTGGGAATGGGAGCCGCCCAGGCAGCATCAGTAAATGATGGCACCGCGGGATATTGGAATCCTGCAGGCCTGGTGGGAGTTCAGGACAATCCAACTATAAGCCTGATGCATGCAAGCTATTTTGATAACATCGGCAAATACGATTATGCAAGTTTTGCCATTCCTGAAAGCGATAATAAAAGAGTTCTTGGCGTTTCAGTGCTGCGTTTTGCCGTGGACGATATTCCTAATACACTTTTTTTAGTAGAGCCTGATGGTAGTATCAATTATGGAAATATTACTTCATTCTCATCTGCAGATTATGGATTTCTTTTTTCTTACGCTCAAAAAATAAAAGATGATGACGACCTGAAAATGAGCTTTGGCGCCAATGCAAAAGTTATTTATCGCAAGGTTGGCCATTTTGCTAATGCGTGGGGATTTGGTATTGATGCCGGATTTAAATTACAAAAAAACCGCTGGAGCCTGGGAATTGTGGCAAAGGATATTACTACCACGTTTAACGCGTGGTCTTTTCATTTTACAGAGAAGGAAAAAGAAGTTTTGTATTTAACTGAAAATGATATCCCCGTAAAGTCAACTGAACTAACAGCGCCGCGATTAACCATCGGCAATTCTTATAATTTTAAATTAGGAACCTCTGTAAATCTTTTAGCCGAAGCTGACCTGGATTTCACTTTTGATGGCCGGCGAAATACTATTGTCAGTACGAATGCTGTGAATGTGGATCCTCATGCAGGGCTGGAAGCAGCTATTAAAAATGTGTTTTTTGTAAGAGCAGGTATCTCCAATTTTCAGCAGGCGCTGGCAGATGGTGACACAACTAATCAAAAAAAAGTCTGGATATTTCAACCAAGCCTGGGAGCCGGATTTAAAATTAATAATGTGAGTATAGATTATGCTTTTACCAACCTGGCCAACCAATCCAACCCGTTATACACTCACATTTTCTCATTAAAAATTGATTTGGGTAAACAAGAAAAACAATAGGCAATCAAATTAAAGTATGAAAAAGCTACTTATTATAATTCTTTTTTTTATTACCAGGATAGCGTCGGCACAGACTTATTCCAACAGTTGGATTGATTACAGCAAAACCTATTATAAATTCAAAGTGGGTGAAAACGGCCTTTATCATATTAACCAATCCACTCTTAATTCAGCAGGCCTGGGAAATATTCCTGCCGAACAATTTCAACTTTGGCGCAACGGAAAACAGGTAGCGATTTATACAAACCCAACTACCGGCCCATTACCTTCAAACGGGTTCATTGAATTTTGGGGAATAATGAATGATGGCAAAAATGATACAAAATTATACCGGGTTCCAGATTACCAGTTAACAGACCATACCAGTTTGCAAACTGATACTGCTGCCTATTTTTTAACCGTTAATCCATCAGGAAACAATTTGAGAATTACAGATGTTGCAAACCCGGTAGCTTCAAATACCTTAGTTCCTGAGCCTTATTTCATGAATAAAAAGGCAAACTACTTTAAGACTCAATTAAATCCGGGGTATGCCGCTGTTGTTGGCAGCTATGTATATTCATCTTCCTACGACATTGGTGAAGGATGGTCAAGCGTGGATATTTACCCGTCACGGCGCCTTGAAGCCAGCTTTAATAATAATAATATTTATCCCGGAGGCCCGGGTTTTTCTCTAAAATTTGCAGCGGTAGGCAGCGCACTAAACGATAGAAATATAAGGGTAAAAATATTTAATACGGTAGTTGATGAAGAGCACATGCCCTATTTCACTTACATAAAAAAGGAATTGAAAAATCTTCCAATGAGTGATCTTACCGATTTAAATAATATCCAGGTTTTTTTTGAAAATACGTCAACTGTTTCTACTGACCGGATGGTGGTGGCGTTTGACGAAGTTATTTATCCCAGTAAATGGATTTTTAATAATCAAACTAATTTTTATTTTGAGTTACCAGCTACAAACCAGGGCAACTATATTGTGATTGATCAATTCAATTATGGAAGCGTTGCTCCGGTTTTATTCGATTTAAATTCAAACAAAAGATATACAGGAGATATAGGTACGCAGGGAAAAGTAAAATTCGCGCTTCCCGCTTCCACAGATACTTTGAGAAAATTTGAACTCGTTAGTACCGCCCCTTCAAATATTAAAAGTATTACGAAAATTGAGAAACGTAATTTTTTAAATTTTGCTACATCAGGTAACCAGGGCGATTACCTGATCATCAGCAATCCATTGCTTTACACAAGTTCATCCGGAGGCAACAATGTGGATTCATACAGCCAGTACAGGCATTCAGCGGTTGGCGGAGGTTTTAATACAAAAGTGATCGATATAAATGAATTGGAAGACCAGTTTGCTTATGGAATCAAAAAGCATCCTTCGGCAATAAAAGATTTCATACAATACGCTGTTAATAATTTTTCAGTAAAACCGAAATATATTTTCCTGGTGGGAAAAGGAATCGAATATGATCAATATACAATCCACCAAAGCAGCCGGTATGCGGATGAGCTAAATCTTGTGCCCACCTTCGGCGCTCCGGCTTCAGATGTTTTATTGTCGTCTCCGTATGGCAGTATTGTACCGTCTGTGCCGATAGGCAGATTGTCTGCGGTTTCGGGAGATGAAGTAGGAAATTACTTAGAAAAGGTAAAGACTTATGAGCAGGTGGAAAATTCAACTACCCAAACACTTGCCAACAAATTATGGATGAAGAAAGTGGTTAATATCATTGGCGGCAAGGACAGCTCGGATAATGATCTTTTTGGATATTATATGAATTTATATAAAGATATTATTGAAGACACGCTTTATGGAGCCAATGTAGAAACATTTTCCAAATCTTCAAGCGCAGCCGTCCAGTTGATCGCAAGCCAGCGCATAACTGATCTTTTTAGCAGCGGCATAAGTTTGCTCGCTTATTTCGGGCATTCTTCTTCTAACCTCCTGGAGTTTAACTTAAGCGATCCATCAGAATATAACAATGAAGGCCGATATCCCTTTTTCCTGGTAAGCGGCTGCACGGCGGGTAACAATTATATTTATGATACGCTTCGCATATCAACAAATGCCCAATCTATTTCTGAAAAATTTATTCTTTCCAAACAAAGGGGAAGCATTGGTTTTTTAGCAAGTTCACACCTGGGCATTCCGCCTTACCTGAACAATTATAACCAGCAACTTTTCCACCAGATAAGCGATGTCAATTATGGAAAACCGATAGGCAACGATATACAGCATTCGATTGAAAATCTCGGAGGAAATAACCCTTCCCTTGATTTTTTTACCAGGATGCACCTGGAAGAAATGGCATTGCATGGCGATCCGTATATTACCATCAATCCACAGGCTAAGCCTGATTATATTGTCGAAGATCAAAATATTGTGCTCAATCCGCAATTTATTTCTGTTTCTGAAAAAAGCTTTACTCTTAAAGCGACAGCTTTCAATATTGGAAGAGCGATCAATGACTCTATTGTGTTTGAAGTAAAAAGAACTTATCCAAACGGAAGCACTGATGTCATCCTGAGAAAAAAAATTAAATCAATTTATTATTCAGATTCCATCGATATTACGGTGCCTATAATTTCTACAAGAGACAAGGGGCAAAATAAAATAACTGTAACCATAGATGCGGACAATAAGGTGGATGAAATGTCAGAAAGTAATAACTCTGTTACCAAAGAATTTTATATTTATGAAGATGAAGCGCGCCCGGTTTCTCCGGCTGATTTTTCAATAGTAAATGTTGCCAGCCAAAAATTATATGCTTCAACTTCCAATGCCGTGGCTGTGGCTAAAGATTATGTAATGGAAATTGACACCACCCAACTTTTTAATTCTCCTTTTAAAATCAGCAGGACTGTGCATGAAGGAGGAGGAGTTTTGGAATTTGATCCCGGACTGACTTATACTGACAATACAGTTTATTATTGGAGGGTTGCTGTGAAACCAGCTTCCGGAACTTCAACAGATTACCGTTGGAATAGTTCTTCTTTCATATATCTTGCCAACAGCTCTGAAGGATCTAACCAATCTCATTATTATCAGCAATTAGCCTCAGATACACAACATGTTCACCTGGATAGCACCAGGCAATGGCATTTCGGAATAATTAATAACTTTCTTGAATCAAGGAATGGCGTATTTCCTACCGCTTCATCTGCGGGTTCTGATTGCACTGCAGGAATAAACGGAGTAAATTTTACGAGCGGCATCTGCCCTAACGGCATTAATAATGTTTTAATTTTTAACGTGGTAAATCCTACCACCTTGAAAAACTGGGATAACACGCTGAATGAGCCCGGATTAAGCGGCAGTTTATCAACCTGCCTCGAAAGCAGGCGGCAGAACTTTTCCTACAATATTTCCACTTCACAAGGAAGGAGATGCTGCGATGAATTTTATGGACTCGATACCTGATAATTTCTTTGTGTTTGTCAGAAACATCTGTGGCCCTGATTCAACAGCGGATGTCTTTGCTGATAAATGGCAGGCGGATACAAGCTTTTTAGGGCAGGGGAATTCACTTTACCATCATTTGAAATCACAGGGATTCGTTTTAATTGATTCGTTCTACCGTCCAAGAGCATTCTCTTTTATTTATCAGAAAAACAACCCGGAATTTATTCCCGGATTTGAATTTACCAAGGGGATAACAGATGTAATTGATTTGAAAAAAGCATTTACTACCACAGATACCCTTGGATATATTACTTCTCCTAAATTTGGCCCCGCAGCTTCCTGGAAAGAAATGCACTGGAGAGGAACCAGCCTTGAAAGCAATTCAACAGACAATCCTACGGTTCAAATAATAGGTATAGATACGCTTGGAAATGCTACCACTCTTTTCACTGTAAATAAAAGCCAGCAGGATGTTGATATATCATCGGTAAGCGCTGCCAGGTATCCTTACATCCAACTAAAAATGCGCAACGCAGATAGTGTAACCTTTAGCCCTTACCAGCTTTCTTACTGGCGATTAAATTACCAGTTACCTCCTGAAGGAGCTTTAACGCCGGAAATTTATTTCAGTTCAAAAGATACTTTGGAGCAGGGGCAAATACTGCATTTTGGTATTGCTTTCAAAAACATCAGCCTTTCAGCCTTTGATAGCTTAAAAGTTAAATTAAATATTATTGACCATAACAATGTGACTCATGTTCTTTATGTTCCAAGACAAAAGCCTTTGGTAGCAGGCGACACTATCAAATTAAATTATGATATTGACACCAAAAATTTTCCGGGCCTGAATACCATTTACGTCAATTTTAATCCTGATAATGATCAGCCTGAACAATATTTGTTTAATAACTTTCTTTACCAGAATTTTTTCGTAAAATCAGATTATTATAATCCGACGATGGACGTAACATTCGATGGTGTGCATATTTTAAATAAGGATATTGTGTCAGCTCGGCCGCATATTATCATCAAATTAAAAGATGAGAATAAATCGTTAGCACTGAATGATACTTCGCTCTTAAAAGTGCAGATTCAAGACCCTGACGGCAATTTACATGCTTACCGCTTTGACAATGATACAATGAGATTTACTCCGGCTAACCTTGCTACCGGGGAAAATACCGCAACTATTGATCTTACGCCTCAGCTAAGCGGAGAAGATGCTCAATATGAATTGGTAGTTTCAGGAAAAGATGTTGTCGGAAATGAAGCAGGCAAAATTGATTATCATGTTGATTTCAGGGTCATCAGCAAACCCATGATCTCCAACATGATGAATTATCCAAATCCTTTTACCACTTCCACGGCCTTTGTTTTCACAATTACCGGTTCTGAGGTTCCTCAAAATATCCGCGTCCAAATCTTAACAATAACAGGAAAGGTTATAAGGGAGATTACAGAAAATGAATTAGGCCCGTTGCACATTGGAAGAAATATTACGGAATTCAAATGGGATGGAACCGATATGTATGGTCAAAAAGTGGCTAATGGCGTTTATTTGTACCGGGTGCTTACGAACCTTAATGGAAAATCCATGGGTAAGTTTAAAGATGAAGGTGACAACACTGACAAATATTTCACCAAAGGATATGGTAAAATGTATCTTATGAGATAAAATAATTTTTATTCAAATTTAAAAGCCACTTTTTTCCAGGTGGCTTTTTATTTTTATGTAGAAATATTAAAACAAAATTTTAATAAATAACTTCGTTCACTATGAAAGATGGAAGAAAACAATATCTATGATGTAATCATTATTGGTGGCGGGCCGATTGGTCTTGCCTGCGGTATAAGAGCAAAAAAAGCCGGGTTTAAGTATTTAATTCTTGAAAAAGGCGTGTTGGTTAATTCATTATTTAATTATCCCGTAAACATGACTTTTTTTAGCACCAGCGAGAGGTTGGAAATTGGCGGCGTTCCATTTGTAAGCAATAATAATAAACCTACAAGAAGCGAAGCACTTGAATATTACAGGAGAATTGTTACCTCTTTTGATCTTAATATTCATTTGTTTGAAAAAGTGCTTGACGTAAAAAAATCAGGCAAAAATTTTAAAATAAAAACTTCGAAGAGTGAATATAAAACTCTGAACGTTGTGATGGCAATGGGTTTTTATGATATTCCCTATTTATTAAATGTAAAAGGAGAAGAATTGCCAAAAGTGAAGCATTATTATGATGATCCCCACTTCTATGCTTTTCAAAATGTATTGGTAGTAGGTGCAGCCAATTCCGCTATTGACGCCGCTTTGGAAACCTGGCGAAAAGGTGCCAATGTAACAATGGTAATTCGTGGAGATAAAATAAGCGACCGGGTTAAATATTGGGTAAAACCTGATATTGATAACCGCATTAAAGAAGGTTCGATAAAAGCATATTTTAATTCAGAAATTAAAGAAATAAGAGAACATGAAGTAGATATTAAAACTCCCGAAGGAATGGTTACTGTTGAAAATGATTGGGTGCTTGCCATGACAGGATACAAGCCGAATCTAAAATTTCTACGTGATGCGGGAATAAAAATTTCAGATGATGAAGTATGCAAACCCGAATACAGTGAAAAAAATTACGAAACCAATGTGAAAGGAATTTACCTGGCAGGGGTTATCTGTGGCGGGATGAATACGCACCGGCTTTTTATTGAAAATTCAAGGGAACATGCAGAAAAAATAATAAAGGATATCGTTTCAAAAAGAAAAAAATAAAAGCAAAAGTTAGTGCTTCTTATTTTTTCTCCTTTCCAAAATGGCATGGTATTTTTTTTCATTTGAACATAAGTAAAATGTGTTAAAAAAACTCCAATTATTATTGCCATTCCAATCATAATATAAATAAAATTGGGGCCTCCTGTTTCCCACAAATTGGTAAATAATTTTAAAAGAAAAAAAATAACCAGGAAGGAAATAACGGTCCACCCAAAAGAAAATAATAAATAATATTTCCATTTTGGGCCGCTTTTCTGATCACGCCATTGTTCTATAAATCGTCTTTCAGCATTTGTGATCATAGGTATTTATTAAATTGAAGTTAAGTTTTAAATTTTATTTTTCATTACCTACAGTAAACAAAGAAATAAATCGATTTTTATTCTGCCATCATTTCTTTTGCTACTCTTATTACTTCTTCAACATTTGGTTTACTAAAATAATCTCCATCACTTCCGTATGAAGGCCTGTGATCTTTTGAAGAAAGCGTTCTTGGCGAAACATCAAGCCAACGATATCCTCCCTGCTCTTCCATCACTTTATTAAACATAAATGCTGACGCACCGCCCGGCACATCTTCATCCACAAAAAGAATGCGATTGGTTTTCTTCAAAGAATCAAGAATCGAATGATGGATGTCAAATGGCAACAAAGTTTGAACATCTATTATTTCGCAACTGATATCCATTTTCTCCAGTTTTTCTGCTGCTTCCGCAATAATTCTTAATACTGAACCATAAGAAACCATTGTAATATCAGTTCCGCTTTTATAATTTCAGGAACGCCTAAAGGAACACTGTATTCCAATAAATTTGACGGAAATCTTTCTTTAAGCCGGTATCCATTTAAACATTCTATCATCAAAGCCGGATCATTGCCCTGTAATAAAGTATTGTACATCCCTACTGCCTGTGTCATATTTCTCGGAACACAAACATACATGCCTCTCAATGCATTTATGATCATTCCCATCGGCGAGCCACTGTGCCATATTCCCTCCAGCCGATGGCCTCTTGTGCGAACAATCAAAGGAACACTTTGTTGGCCTTTTGTTCTGTAATGAGTGGTACACACATCATCGCTTAAAGTTTCCAATCCAAAAAGTAAATAATCAAGATATTGAATTTCGGCTATAGGCCTTAAACCACGCAAAGCCAATCCAATTCCCTGTCCCATAATACTAAGTTCGCGAATACCGGTATCGAAAATGCGCTCTTCTCCATACTTAGCTTGTAAACCGCTAAAGCCCTGGTTTACATCGCCGATATGGCCAAGATCTTCGCCAAAAGCAACCACCTTTTTATTAGTTGCAAACAATTGATCGAAATATTTATTGAGAACTTCAAACCCATTTACCATTTCATCCTCTTCAGGAAATGAGCAGCAACAGGTTCAACTTTTAATGCAGATTTTGGACCTTCATTATAAAGATGAGTATGAAAAATCTCTTTTGTTTTTCTGTTGTAATTTTTCATAAAAAATTTTTACTTCCTCAATATTTTCTTGTGAAGAAGCAAGATCAATAACAGAGAGAACGTTTTCATCACATCACGCCGCAAAGGTTCGCGAAGTGATGAAAGATCTTTTATCCACCTTTGTACATCTTCTTTATTTTTTACTGAAGATGCATATTTCTCCAACAATTTTATAGTTTCTGAAACCTCGTTTTTTATCGGGGTAATATATTTGTTCCAGGCGTGTTGCTTGCTGGATTTGACAAAGTGTTTTGCGTTATTTTCGATATCATTTAATTCATCTTCATCAGCAAGAGAATTAGCGATGATCCAGTCGCGCATTTGTTTTTTTCCATCCCATTCTTTTTCCCATTCAAGCCGCGCAGGACTTTTATAACGCTCATGGCTACCCGAAGTTGAATGCCCCTGCGGCTGAGTTAATTCTTCCACATGAAACAAAGCAGGGGTATGGGTTTCGCGGATATTTTTAATCGCTTCATCCAATATCTCACACATTCCTGCATAATCCCAACCCTTAAGTTTATAAATATTAATGCCGTTGGTATCCTCCTTCTTTTGCAGGCCACTCATTGCTTTGGAAATAGAAGCTTTTGTAGTTTGATATTTTTTAGGAACTGAAATTCCATAACCATCATCCCACACAAAAACAGCTAGCGGAATTTGCAAAACACCGGCCGCATTCATTGCTTCCCAAAAATGCCCTTCAGATGTGGCTGCGTCGCCTATCGTACAAAAACAAACTTCATTTCCATTGTCGCTTAAAGTATCAAGATCATGAAGAATGTCTACATTCCCTGAAAACTTTTGATGCAAAAGCAAGTCCTAAAGCTCGAGGCATTTGGCCTGATGTGGGCGCTATATCAGACGAAATATTTTTTTTATGACAAGGTCGAGCCAATTTCCATTGTCATCAACGAATTTGGTAGCAAAATGAGAATTCATTTGCCTGCCGGCACTAAAAGGATCATTTTTTATATCCGGATCAGCATACAACTGTGCAAAAAATTGTTCTATGGTTGCCATTCCGCTGGCAAACATAAATGTTTGATCCCGATAATACCCCGCCCTGAAATCTCCCGGCATAAAAAATTTAGACATAGCTACCTGCGCCACTTCTTTTCCTCCGCCAAAAATGCCAAACTTGGCTTTACCTGTAAGAACTTCCTTTCTGCTCAATAAACTTGTTTCCCGGCTTTCACATACCACCCTGTAATCTTTTAAAACTTCCTCCCTGAACTTTTCAAACGAAAGGTTTTCCAAAAGGCTTTCTTCACTGATTTGATTGGTATCCATGTGCGCAAAAATATTAATTATGATCGATGAATGTTAAAAATCTAAAAACGGCATCACAATTTGCAACCATATATGCCGTTTTAGTATCTTTGAAACCGTATTTACTTTATAAAATGAAAAAACTTCTTACAGTTATTTGTTTTCTTCATTCGCTGCCTTAGCAAGTGCCCAAACAGGTGTTACTAAAGTAAGCAAAAAGAATAAAACAGCCACAACAAAATCTCTGACAGCACAACCTGCTGCAGATAAGCCTTCTGAAGACCTTACTCTTAAAAGAAACTGAATTTGATTTTGGCAAAATTCCCCAGGGTAAACCTGTAACTCATGTTTTTGAATTTACGAACACAGGTACTGCACCTCTTGCGTTGGATAATGTGCAGGCCAGTTGCGGATGCACCACACCGGAATGGAATAAAGATACCGTTGCTGTTGGTCAGACTGCAATGATAAAAGTTGGATACAATGCTGCGAATGAAGGCCCTTTCATAAATCCGTAACCATTACCTATAATGGCACTCAAACAAAACAAATTATTATAAAAGGAGAAGTTTGGAAAACACCTGTTACCTCTGCTCCTGTTAACACCGCTTTAAACACTTTAAAAAACGAACAATAAAATTTAAACAAACACAACATGAAAAAATTATTATTAGGCTTACTGGTTTTATCTTCTACAAGTTTATTCGCACAAAAAAAAGCGGATGATATTGCAAGGTTAAATACAGAAACATTTGATTTCGGTAAAGTGAAACAAAATACACCTCCTACCGCTACTATCACAGTTACCAATATTGGTACTGAGCCATTGATAATAGAACAGGCAACTCCTTCATGCGGATGTACTGTTTCTGATTATACAAAGGCACCTATAGCGCCGGGAAAAACAGGAACTATCACTGCTACTTATAATGCAGCAGCTTTAGGCCCGATTAATAAAACACTTACTGTAAAATTTGCAGGTGCTGATGATCCTAAATTTGTAAAACTTACAGGTGAAGTTTTAACTCCTGATGCTTATGCTGCTTACGAAGCAGCACATCCGGCTGCTAAAAAGAATAAAAAAGAAAGAAAGAAGTTAGTACTTCAAAATCCTAATAAAGTATTATAAACTGCAAAGCCCTTCATTTTAGTAGATGAAGGGCTTTTTAGTTGGTTACACTAAAACCCGGTTAAATAGAATTTCGTTTATTTATGGGTTTACTGTAATACTTTCAGTCTCCAGCCGAAAGAAAAATGATTTTTTAAAAAAAGTTGAGTGATTTCAAAAAATATCCGCTATTTTTAATCTCCTAAAAAATAAAGTCCCCCTGTAGAAACAGGGGAACTCTTTAACGTATTGCTTGATATGAGACTCTTTAATTAAATTTTGTGCTGATTCACAGCTTTCTTCGATTCGATCTTCCTCCTTTTTAAATAAGTTGTTTTTATTAACTCCTTTCTTTACAAACTTAAGATCACAAATCGTACCACCATAATTAAGTTTATGTTATACTAATATTATTGCAGAGGCCGTAATTTTACCTAAAACCCTTTATTCATAGATGTTTCAGAAGAAAAGTTTAATGATGCCCAAGGCTTTTTTAATGCATGTTTTTAGAAAATATTAAGAATTACAGAAGGGAGCAGGCATTAAAAAATAAAAATTTTAAATTTCCCCTCGTTTACTGTAGCCAATTTTTCTCATATTTTGTAACGATTCACAAATATGTAACTGAAATAAATATGGGCAGAAATATAAAAATAAAAATTATTTGTACTTGTTACTGTAATTAGTTATCAATTCATACTAAGCTGATTCTTACAAAAGATTTCCCTGGCGCATTAAAATATGCCTGTATTTATTGAAGATGCCGTTTTTGGTAACAAAGCCAAGATAAACATTGTTGGCGCCCGTAACGGGTAAAATACGTGTGTCATGGCTGTCCATTATTTGCATTACATCATACATTGAAGTATTTACATTAATCACCCTGTCTGGTGGCTGAGCAATATCTTTTATCAGCCGGGTTCTGTCTTCCGGATTACTGCTTACGAGTAATTCCAATAAATGATCACTAAATAAAACGCCCGTCAATATTCCATCTTTATTTACAACCGGAAAAATATTTTTTGTAGTGTGAACAATATCGGCGCTTCTGCTCTCGGGTGTATCATCAGGGCGCAGGATCACAAAATCCTTTTCGATAAGATATTTCAATTTGATTCTTCGCAAAATACCATGCTCCTTATTTTCCTGTGATACCAGGTTTCCCTTTGCAGCAAGATCAAAAGTATAAATCGAATATTTTACAATTCCCTTATTGATAAAATAAGAAATGGCCGATACCATCATTAACGGCACCATCATTACATAACCACCGGTAATTTCTGCTGCAAGGAAAATTCCGGTTAATGGCGCATGCATTACGCCACTTATAGAAGCTGCCATTCCGGCGATGATAAAATTGGTAATATTCAGATGAACCATTCCGGTTTGGTTCATTCCGAATGAAAATACAAAACCCAATAAACCGCCCACAACCACACTTGGGCCAAACATGCCGCCATTTCCCCCGCTTCCGAGTGTAATAATCGAAGCAAATGTTTTACCGATAAGTGTAAAAATGGCAAATATCAAAAGCGCCCATGATAAATTCTGGTAATCGGAAAATATAGTATTTACAAGAAGTGATTTAAAATTTCCATCAAGCAGTTTTTGTATCGTAATATAACCCTCACCATACAATGCAGGAAGAAGAAAGATCATAATTCCCAGAGAAATACCTCCGATAAGAACTTTGTTGTATTGGTTTTTTATTTTGTCAAAAACTTTTGTAAGCCTAAAATTCAATTTGCTGAAATAAACAGAATAAATTCCTACGATTATGCCCAAAACAATATAATACCAAAAAGCTTCGATGAGCCAACCTCCACGGGAAACAAGCTTAAAAAGAGATTCTTTATAAATCAATTGGGAAATTACTGACGAAAACGCAGAAGCAATCAACAAAGGAATAACAGCCGGAATTGTGAACTCGGGCATAATTACTTCAATTGCGAAAATCATTCCCGTCACTGGGCTATTAAAAGCGCCGGAAATTCCTGCCGCTGCCCCACAAGCCAATAGCAGCGTTGTTTCCCTGTAATTCAAACCAAAAAAACGCCCAATATTGGAGCCAATTGCAGAACCACTTGCAACAGCGGGCGCTTCCAATCCTGCAGAACCACCAAGCCCAACAGTAAGTGCACTGGAAATAACCTGGCTATAAATATTATGAAAATCAAGCTTGCTGGAATTGTGTGAAATATTGTAAATAATAGAAGAAATTCCATGTTGGAATTTACTTCTCCTGATAAATGTCCGGATATATAAAACAGTCAGTAAAATACCAATGAGAGGAAAAAATAAATAGAGGTATAATTTATATTTCCAATGCAGATCATTTTCCAGGAAAGTGGCAACATAATGAGTGAGTTCTTTTAAAACAGAGGAAGCGATGCCTCCCATAATTCCTACTACCGAAGCCGCTATAATTAAGAAATTGGAATTGGAAATTCTTCGTTTACGCCATTGATTGATTGCTTCAATATATTTGAGCAGCTTTTCGTACATTTTTAGCTGTAGACAACAAATTTTAGGTTAAAATATGCGCGAAGGTAATTACAAAAAATACGTAATAAACGAAAGGTAGAAACAATTAAGAAGAGTATTTAAGAATAATTGCTATTGATCTCAAACGAAAAAGTAGAGCCTTTTCCTTCATCACTATCGAAAAAAATGCGCCCTTCGTGTCTTTTTATGATCTCAGAGGAAATATACAGCCCTAAGCCCATGCCCGGAAAAGTATAATTGTTTTTCCTGAAACCCGGAAAAATCTTTTAAAAATATTTGGGTGTTCTTCGTTGGGAATCCCTATCCCATCATCCTTCACGCTCAACCGTACTTTATAATTTTCACAAAAAGTTTTAATTTCAATCTTTTCTCCTTCAGGAGAATATTTAATGGCATTAGAAATAAAATTAACTAACACTTGTCCTATGCGATTCCTGTCGCCCTTAACCGGGTCGCAATTATTGAGCTCCAAGAATAATTTCATGAGATTTGGTGGTTCGTTGCATTTCCTCTGCAATTTCTGTCACGAGATTATTAAAATCAAACTCTTTCATTTCAAAAATAAGTTCTCCCTTCTCAATTTTTGTAACATCCAGCAGATCAACAATAAGCGTGGTTAGTTTGTCTATTTGCTTGTCCATTTTTGAAAGCATCGCCACTGCCTGCGCATCATGAGCTTCATCAAAAGTGGATTGAAGTATTTGTGTATATGCTTTTAAACTGGTTACAGGCGTTTTAAGCTCATGGCTTGCAATACTAATAAATTCATCTTTTTTCTTATCAGCTTCTATTCTTTCTTCAATATCCTTTTTTACTTCTTCATACAAACTTTGTATTTTCCAAGTGTAAGAGCTATCCGGTTGCAAAAATCTTTGGCAAAATTAAAATCTGTTTCATCAAAAATTATTTTGCGGATTGCACGAAATAAAAGAAACCACGCCTGTTACACGTCCTTTGATTTGCATGGGAATTACCATTACCGACTTAATAGAAAGTTCTTTTAGGATTTTTTTTGTTCCTCATCAGTTGCGCCTTCATCAATTTTTTCAGGAGTAATTTCTGAAACCAATAAATCCTTCGCCGGTTCTTAAAGCATAACCTACAGAGCCAGGCCGCGGATCATTTATATCAATAGGATGATCTTTTCGGTAATCCTCTGCCCATTTAACTTTTTCAGGATCGGAATGTCCCATTTTTAAAAGATAGGCAAAGCCATTTTTACGCAATTCATTGATAACGACCCAATCAGTAAAAGAAGGAATAAGTAATTTTATTATTTTATCCAGGGCTTCCCTTGTATCATGAGTACCGGCAAGTTCTTCACCTGCACAGTTCAAAAGAGCAAAAGGTTTTCTGATCTTTTGAACTCAGTAATATCTCTGGTAAAGCAGCGCGAATGAATCATATTTTTCCCCTCATCATAAAAATTACAACTGACCATTACATCTTTCAAAGATCCATCTTTACAGATCATTTTAGCCTGTTGATTTTTTAACAACCCCTCTTTCCTTAATTTCAAAAATAGTTTTTCAAATATGGCAGCATCATGGTAGAATTTACTGAGTGGCTGGCCAATATATTCGTCTTCATCATATCCTAATAAATCCAGTTCTGCCTTGTTGGCAAAAACAATAATGCCTTTTTCGTTTACACTATGAATTCCAACCGGTGAATTTTCGATAAAACTTTGCAGATTTTCCTTTCCCGGTGTAGATACGGAATTTCCAAATCCACTTTCTAAATACATTTCAAAAAATATTTGTTTTGTAAAAATTGCTACCAATTTAAATAAAGAATCCTAAAATTCCGAATATAAGATTCGTAAATTTCTAATCTGATACTTTAAGAAACCCCGGCAAAAAAATTATTTTGAAACCAATCCCGGGTATCTTTGATGTTTTATGGCCAACGCAAGCATTTGGACTATTTCCATGTTAACAATCGTCGCTATTATTTTTCGCCCTTTTAAATTAAACGAAACGATATGGGCTCTTGGCGGCTGTTTTGCTTTATTAATTTTCGGGTTGATTCTGCCTTCGGACGCTTTAAAAGGCGCGCTAAAGGGAAACGATGTTTATTTTTTCCTGACCGGAATGATGATCCTTGCCGAAACAGCACGTCAGGAAAAATTATTTGATTGGGTGGCTTCCGTTGCCATAAAATTTTCGAGGGGTTCTGCAGGCAGGCTATTTATACTTGTTTATTTAGCGGGCATTTTAATTACGGTTTTTCTATCTAACGATGCCACGGCCGTTGTGCTTACGCCTGCTGTGGCAGCTGCTACCAAAAAGGCAAATGTAAAAAAGCCTCTCCCATTTCTTTTTATTTGTGCATTTGTCGCAAATGCGGCTTCTTTTGTTTTGCCAATTTCTAACCCGGCTAACCTTGTGATTTATCAAAGCCACCTGCCATCGTTGGGCTGGTGGCTGGCACAATATTCTATTCCCTCGGCGGTAGCCATAATTTTTACGTTTCTACTTTTAAAGTATCTTAAAAGAAATGAATTGAACCAACATATTCAATCACAAAACGTTCATCCAAAACTTCTTCCCGGGGCAAAAACTGTTCTTGCAGGAATTGCTTTTACCTCCGTTGTATTATTGGTTTGTTCAGCATCGGGTATTCAATTAGGGTTACCAACTTTAGCCACCGGAATCATTATTTCTATTACTGTCGTCGTCCGTTCAGGAAAAAATCCATTTCATATTATCAAAAAAATTTCATGGTCAATACTTCCCCTGGTAGCTTGCCTTTTTATTATCGTAGAAGCACTTAATAAAACCGGCGTTATTCAATATCTTTCTTTTTTCTTACAGAAAACTATAGCTGAATCTACGGCCTCTGCAGTATGGATTAGCGGATTAGCCAGCGCTTACGGTTCTAATGTATTAAACAATTTACCCGCGGGGCTCATAATGGGAAATGTAACGGAGCTGAATCATTTTCCGGAAATTGTGAAACGTGCTATTTTAATAGGAATCGATCTTGGGCCCAATCTTTCTGTCACCGGTTCGTTAGCCACTATTTTGTGGCTAACAGTTTTGCGCCGTGAAGGATTTAAAGTAACAAGCTGGCAGTTTTTTAAAATCGGTCTGGTTATTATGACCCTTACTTTATTCTTTGTGCTTGGGTCTTTATTTATATAATACACAAAAATAAAAATTCTTGTTATTTGTTTATTTACTATTGAATTACTACTGAAGGTTGCGGATGAAATAATAATTCTTTTTAATGGAATATCTCCCGTTAACCTTTTATTAATTTTCTATTTTTTTACTTTTGAATTTACCAATATTAAAAGATTGCAATTCTTAGCAAAGTTTTTGTTTATAAGAATATTGTTTTAATAATTATGCTTACATCCAAATTACAAGAAACGCTTAATAAGAAGTGGCAACACTGCTGGCCTGTTAGTGATTTAAGGCCCCTTGCGTTGCTTGATCTCATCAGCTATCTTTTTTTTATTAAAAAAGCCGACGATCTTGAATTAATTCATCAAATGATAAAATCTTCACGGATAGATAATTTTATCTATTCGCGCGAAACAGAAGATTTTACCTGGAGCAGCTTGCAAAACCTAAATACGAGTAAAATCCATCAGCTTTTTACAAAGGAAAATGGATTAATTGGTCTCATGAATCATTATGGGAAAACCAATGCCGCATATAGCAATTATTTTAAGGCTCCTTTGCTGATTGAACCTACGCCTAAACTCCTTTCTAATGCGATTGAAATTGTCAACATTATAGAAACAAATGACCAGTTGACAAGGGAAAATATTATAGAATACCTTTATACAAAATTCCGGAACAACGGCAAAAATGAGCAGGCTTTCCTTCCGGAACCTATTTTGAAATTGATAATTTCCCTTGCCGAACCTCTTCAGGAGGATACCATTTTCGATCCTGCTGCCGGCAACGGAAATCTATTGTTAAGCGCTTTCAGGCACATTCAAACAAACAATAGTTATTTGGCGGCGCCTGCTATTTATCAAAATACAGAAATTAAAATAAGCGGATGCGAGCCAGACGGCGTTCATCTTCGCATTGCTGCGATGAATATGGAGATTCATGGCATGGCTTCCAATATTTATGTAAAATCTTTAAATCAAACTACAAAAGAAAATCCTTCACTTATCATTTCATCATTGGCGCTTCCAAATGATACCGTGGCCACTCCTGAAAATGATAATTCCAGTTTTGCAGAAAGCGAAGCGGCCATTTTAAATAATATTACTGAAAGCCTCGGCAGCAAAGGCCGGGCGGTAGTGTTGGTCCAAAAGAATTTACTACAAAGCGAACTATTGGAAATAATAAATAGCAGGAAAAAATTAGTGGATCAAAATGACCTTCGGGCTGTAATAACCCTTGAATCAAAAAATGATTCATTATTTGCAGGAGCGGCCATTTTGGTTTTTTATAAATCAGAAGATACTTCAGGAGACATTTGGTTTTATAAATGGAGGAGTTCAAAAAAGAAAAATAATAAGACAGCATCAAATGCCGAAAACAGTAATCCCGAATTTGAAGAAGTGGCTGATATTTTAGATAAATGGAAATCAAGAAACGAACAAATCGGTATTTCAACGCCAAACAGTTTCTTCATTTCTGCTAATTATATAAGGAGCAACAATTATAAATTAAGTTTTAATGATTATAAACTGGCGAAGCAGCAGCAACTGCAGGAACAAAAAAACGATAGGCTTATCTCTGAACCAACAGAAACATTGATAGTTACAAAAAAAGAAAATCTTCATGAGTTTTATGAATCAAGCGCGTCTTTGCCGGAAACAAAACAAAAAAGAAAACTAACGCCCGTTCTATTGCTTTTGGCAATTCTGATAATGGGTACATTAGCCTTCTATTGGGTATATTCTAAAAATAATAAAAATAATTTTTCAAAAAAAACTCATGATTCACGTTCCAGTGATTCTATCACTATTAATAATTCGTCCGATAGCAGCACTACATCTTCCTTAGATAGCTTAGTGACCTTTAAAGATAAATCCGTTGGCGAAACCAATACAAACCCTAAAACAGATACTAAAAAGTACACGGTTGTAAATAAAGCATGGTTTTATTATGAGCCCGACTCAAACAAAATAAAGCCTGTTTATCTTATGCCAAGGAAAAATTTAGTGGTAACATCGCGCAAAGAAGAAAACGGATTTGTTTATATTGTTTATATCAACAGTAAAGGCGAATCCACGCATGGATGGTTAGCTAAGAAAGACCTGCATCCGGTTGAATAAAAGAAGAGGATTTTCGTTCATCCCTGGCTGTTAGTATAACTCAGATTAGTAATTTTTATTCTACAAAAAATAGCTTTTAAAATTCTTCAGGTGTTGGATTGATTGACCACATACAACAAAATAAAAAATACAATCATTTGTGGGTTCACTGCAAGTTTAGCCTGATCAGGTTTCCCTGGGTATCCATCGCAGGCATTGGCTGCCCATCTCTCGGAATAAAAAATTTATGTCGTTCAATGATAATATTGTTATCATAAATTTCAAAAATAAAAAGGCCAGCTCTCAAAAAATTTGCTTTGTCCAACGTCAGAAAATTTTCTTTAATTTTTGTTACAGTAAATAAAAATGAACCATCTTCCCTATAAAATCTTATGGAATATTTTTTGTGTTCCGCGTCTGGCAACCGGATGATCACATTATTGTCTTTGCCTGTAAAAACATGCGGGGAAGGGATAAAAAGATTTTGGCCATTCCGCGGCGTTTCAGCAGTAACGGGTGCTTCAATATAAGGCATTTGGCTTAGGGTATCTTTTCCCGGCCTGTGTGATTCGGTAAAAATATAGGTTCCACCATGGAAAGAAATAAACAACCTGTAATATTGATTTGGAGGAACAAATTCGTTAGGATCGGTAAAACCATTAATTCCGGGACTCACATCCAACAGGCTACCGATAGTTTTGAAATATTTTAAGCTGTCCCAAGACCTTTGAACATTGATGTTGGCCACATTTGTATAAGGATTATTCCAACTGACCAACACCTTTTTTCCCAACTGAGTCACGGTTATTTTAGGCAAAGTATCCTGTGCAAGACTTATCTTTTGGAATGAAAACACAATAAAAAAAAGCAGGCAAAATCTATACATGGCAAAAAGCGAAGCTATCAGTTTCTTAGAATTGCAAATATAATCTCTTGTTAAAGAAATTGAAATGTCGGCATCGGAGAGTTAACAAATAAATATCACATCAGATACAGGTTAATGAGATGCAAGAAGATTTTATTTTATCTACATTTGAAAATATTATTTTTCATCTATGACCTATAACTATCTTCCGCTTGACAAAAGTTTGCTTACGTTTTCGCAGGTGAAAAATTATTTAAAATATCATCAATTAATTTCCATCACATTTGCAGCTCATGAAGATATTTTAAAATGCCGCGAATATCTTGACAATAAAATTGAATCCTCTCATGAACATTTTTATGGAATCAATACGGGATTTGGTTACCTGCAAAATGTACCGATTAAAAACGAACAATTAAGAGAATTACAAAGCAATTTACTCTTGTCGCACGGCTGTGGCTTAGGAGAAGAAACACCTGGTGAAATTGTAAAACTGATGATCATGCTGAAGGTAAAATCCCTGAGTTGTGGCTATTCCGGCATTGGCATCGAAGTAGTAAAAAGATTGATGGATATGCACAATAATAACGTGCTTCCTGTAATTTACACACAAGGTTCCTTAGGCGCATCGGGCGACCTGGCGCCACTTTCACACATGAGTTTGCCATTAATTGGTGAAGGTGAAATTAGATTTAACAGCGAAAAAATGCCCTCGGCAAAAGCCTTGCAAAAACTAAACTGGCGTCCTCTCAGCCTGCAAAGTAAAGAAGGATTGGCATTAATAAACGGCACGCAATTTATGAGCGCTTATGGAATCCAGAATTTAGTGAATGCTGAAAAATTATTGAAATGGGCTAACCTGATTTCAGCGATTTCATTTGACGCCTTTAATTGTAATGCAGATTGCCTTTATAAAAAACTTCATGAAATAAGGCCTCACCCAGGACAAAATTTTGTGGCCGCCGAAGTAAGAGAAATTTTAAAAGACAGCAAAATTCTTTCAACAAAAAAATCACAGGTCCAGGACCCATATTCTTTCCGGTGCATTCCGCAGGTACATGGCGCTACAAAAGATACTTTTGATTTTGTATTTAATACTTTTTTGACAGAAATTAATTCTGTCACTGATAATCCAATTATTTTTCCGGAAGAAGACAGAATTGTTAGTGGCGGAAATTTTCATGGACAGCCATTAGCTTTAGGTTTGGATTTCCTTTCCATCGCGATGAGCGAGTTGGCCAATATTTCCGAAAGAAGAACTTTTCAATTATTAAGCGGACAAAGAGGATTGCCTTTGTTTTTGGTAAAAATTCCCGGCCTCAATTCCGGTTTAATGATTCCTCAATATACAGCCGCTGCTCTCGTAAGCGAGAATAAACAACTCTGCATGCCTGCTTCCATAGATTCAATTTCATCATCTAACAACCAGGAAGACCATGTAAGCATGGGCGCAAACGCGGCCACAAAATGTTACCGCGTTATCAATAATGTTGAAAAAGTGTTGGCGATAGAATTATTGATTGCCGCGCAGGCGCTGGAATACAGAAGGCCTTCACATTCATCGCCGGAAATTGAAAAATTAGTAAAAGCATTTAGAATGAAAATTCCTTTTAATGAAAACGACCGGTTTTTGCATGACGATCTGGTAAATGCGGTTGATTTTTTGAAAGAATATGAATTGGAGGAATTTTAAAGATCAAAAATAAGAAATCAGGCTTTTTGTTGGTTCACTATGTACTACTTTCGTTTTCATTAATGTTCTCGAAACTATCTGCAGTAGGAAATTCAAAATAAAATGTGCTCCCCTTTCCTGGTTTGCTTTCAACGCCTATTTTTCCGCCCTGTTTTTCTATAACTTCTTTACAAATGAAAAGTCCCAAACCAAGGCCAGGAAAAGTATTCAGGTTAGGACCCGAAACCCTGTAAAACCGATCAAATATTTTATCCTGCTCTTCAATGCTTATTCCTTTCCCAAAATCCTGAACAGAACAAATCACTTTATCTTCCTGCTTTTCGATATCAATAATGATCTTCTTACTTTCTGAAGCATATTTAATTGAATTGCTGATAAAATTGCTGATTACCTGCCGGATTCGTTCTCTATCTCCATAAATAGAAACAGGTTGAATATTTGTAAAAATAATTCTCTGTGATAAACTAACAGGTTGCATAGCCGAAATAATTTCAGATACAAGATCATTGAGGATGAACCGTTCAATATTAAAAACCAGTTGTCCACTTTCTATTTTAGAAGTATCTAACAGATCATTTATTAAAGAAGTGAGCTTATTAATTTGGAGTTCCATTCTTTCCAGCATTGTTTTATGCTGTGAATCAACAAACTTATCAGAATCCATTAAAAGCATTTGAGTATAAGCTTTAAGAGAAGTAACCGGTGTTTTAAGTTCGTGGCTTGCGATACTGAAAAATTCATCTCTGCGGTAAACAAGATCTTCAGTTTCGCGCTGAATTTTATCCTTTTGTGCGGTAAATTCATGCAGGTTATCACGCATTTTTTTTATCGACATCCCCAAAAGATCCTGCTCGCTCCTCGGTTTTACTTTCACTTGAAAATTTCCTTTACCTATCTGGTTGGCTGTCCTGGCCAGTTCAATATTATTTTTATCAATTTCAATAATACTGGTTGCGAGATTCCCTATAATCCCCTTGGGCATATTTTGCAAACGCAGCCCGGTTGCTCCGATAGAAATCTTTGAAGCAGCCAGTTTTATCTCAGTTAATAATTTATGAATATGATTTATCATGTACCATACAAATCCTATAACCAGTAAGATTGCAAAAATTAAAAAAGAAATCGTCTTCTTTTCGCTATCCTTTCCATCCTGGTATATCTTCTCCATTTTATCATTGGACCTTTGCCAAAGTGCTTGTTGCTGGCGCCTTAAATTGATCATGGCATTAGTAGAAACCTGCCAAAACCGGCTGGCACTATAGGTGCTGTCAAAATGAAAAGTCCTGAAAACCCTGTCGAGGTAATTCAACGTAGCTCCATAATCTGTTCCATGCTTCTGATAAATATAATTTTGAACATCCCTGTGAGGAGATTTTATCATAAACTCTTTTTCATACGTATAAAATATTTTGTAAATCCCTCTTGTGCCCAACAATGTTTCATAAACATACTTTTGGCTTTCTAATACATTAAAAACATTTGTGCGGATGATTCCTAAATAAGTGATCATATCGGACAGTTTTTTCTGCGCAATAAGTTCACTGTAAACAGATTTTAGAAAGGTATTTGCCGGGAGGGTTGAAGTAAGCAAATTCATTCTAAAAATAGCATCAGTATAATATTGCATGACTTCATTGGTGGTACTTTTTAATGAATCAATAGTTAGCCTAATAGAATCTAACCTATCCAGGAAAGTATATTTTGGGAAACTGGCAAATGAAGGATCTTTGGTTTTATCAAGAATCTTAACAATAGAATCCGTTTTTTTCCTGTGTTGTAAAAGTTGGTTATAGCCTGAATCGCCAAGTACAAAAAAATAGCTGTAACGACGTTCCCTTGTTAATTCAGCTACTAATCCTGCCACGTTCTGAGATTGATGAATGTGTTCAATATAAGTTCCCAACAATTCTATTTTTTGAGATCTTTCCCGATAAATTATCATTGAGAAATAAATCAAAAACAGAACAGGGATAATTCCAAGCAAAAATAATTTGGCCGTAAGTGAAAGGTTTCTAAAGCGAACAATCATCTCGTCAAAGATATTTGGACAATAATGTTGGGGTTACAACAAAGGCAAATACAGTATTTAATATCAACCTGTTAAGGCTAAGATAATACTTCTAAAATTAAAAAGGGTAAACACATATCGAAATTCTGCCATTTACGGATAGACAGCTCAAACAACAAATAAGATTAGTCGCGTGATAGCAATCAATTACAAACAATTCCATCGATTTTTTTACGCGTAAAATTTATAAAATGAAATACATTCACAGTAAAAATAAAAGTCAGATTAAGGATTCAAATTCTCTGGCATGTAATGTGTGAAAGAAATAAACAGAACTATTTAAATACTATTGCTTATTAAAAATCAACTTACAACAACTAAAAAAATATATTATACAGATGAAAAGACTACAATTAAAAAAAAATAGCTTCTTATTAGTAACCAGCTTTTTGGTAACAGGAATTATTATTATGACCCTGTCTTCATGTAGCAGAAAGATGACATTTCAGAATTCCCGTATTGTACCCGCAGCTACAGGAAGTGTAAAAGTTAAAAAAACAAAAAATGGTAATTACCAGGTGGATGTAAAAACAATGCACCTGGCAAAGCCTGAAAACCTAACCCCTCCCAAAAAAGTATACGTCGTTTGGATGAAGACAGAAGATAATAATGTCAGAAATATAGGAATGATAAAAAGTTCCTCAGGTTTTTTATCCAATACTTTAAAAGGAGAGTTAACAGCTACTTCAACTTCAAAACCCACATCAATATTTATCACAGCGGAAGATGATGGCAACATTCAATATCCCAACAACGATGTGATTATAGAAACAAAATAGTTTCAATAAAACCTATTTTTTATTACGAAATTTATATGACAGGTTTTGAATAGTTTTGCAGGCAAAAAATTTCAACTTTGAATCTAATTGATTTTATACGCCAGCCTTGGCCGTGGTATGTAGCTGGACCAATAATTGGGCTTTCTGTTCCTGCTCTTTTACTCATTGGAAATAAAATGTTGGGAATTTCCAGTAGCTTAAGACATGTTTGCGCTATATGTTTTCCTGGAAATGTATCTTTCCTTAAATACAACTGGAAAGAACAAATCTGGAATTTATATTTTGTAGCAGGCCTTTTAATCGGGGGCCTTATAGGAGGGATTTTATTAAAACCTGCCACGCCAATGCCGCTATCTGAAGCCACTATAAATACGCTGAAAACTTACGGTATCAAAGATGTCCATCAGCTCTTACCTACTGAAATTTTCACTTGGTCACATTTACTCACCTGGCAACATCTTTTAATTGTTATTGGAGGAGGCTTCCTTGTTGGATTTGGAACCCGCTATGGACAAGGATGTACGAGCGGACATGGAATCTTTGGTTTGTCCACATTTCAATGGCCATCACTTATTGCTGTGATTCTATTTTTCGCGACGGGTATATTAACCTCCAATTTTATTTTACCATTACTTCTTAAATAATGAAAAAAAGAAATTTTTTATTCCTTTTGATGGGAATCATTTTTGGTACTACCCTCATAAAAGCAGATGCGGTTTCATGGTTCAGGATGCAGGAAATGTTTCATTTTCAGGGCTTCCAGATGTACGGAATTTTTCTGACAGCTATTCCTACAGGAGCGCTTTCTGTATGGCTTATTAAAAAATTCAACATCAAAACTATTGATAAAGAACCTGTTGTCATTGTCAAAAAGAAATTTAATTGGGGAATTATCTTCGGCTCAATGATTTTTGGGATAGGCTGGGCATTGACCGGAACCTGCCCCGGACCGATTTACGTACAAATTGGAAGTGGATTAACGATTGCAATTTTAACTCTGATAAGTGCTCTTGCAGGCACATGGGTTTATGGATATTTTAAACCAAAACTTCCGCATTAGTAAACAAAGCTGCTTACCGGCAGGTAGACAAATTTTGCAGATTCTTATTTTTTTCTAAAAAAAATCCGGATAGGAACTCCGTTAAGATCAAAGTTTTCTCTCAACTGGTTTTCCAGGTAATTTTTATATGGCGTTTTTATATCGTTGGGGTAATTACAGAAAAAAGCGAAGGAAGGAACAGCTGTTGGCAATTGGGTAACAAATTTTATTTTAACCGCATGCCCTCTTACAACTGGAGCATGATAAGATTCCATCGCCTTTTGCATCACTTCGTTCAATTTTGAAGTAGTTATTTTCTGCATTCTGTTATTATATACCTTTAGCGCAGCTTCCATCCCCTGAAAAATTCGTAGTTTTTCAGTAGCGGAAATAAATAGAATCGGAACATCATTAAAAGGCGCCAGCTTTTGTTTCAACGATTTTTCGTAATCACGTGCTGAATTGGTTTCCTTTTTCATCACATCCCATTTATTAACCAACACTACAATCCCTTTTCCCTTTTTTGCTGCCAGGGAAAAAATATTCAAATCCTGAGCGGTAATTCCTTTCTCCGCATCCAGTAATAAAATACAAACATCTGCTTCATCAACAGCCCTGATGGCGCGTATAACAGAATAAAACTCAAGATCTTCGCTTACCTTTTTTTTACGCCTGATGCCGGCTGTATCAATTAATATAAATTCTTTATTAAAAAGATTATAAGTGGTATGAATTGCGTCTCTCGTGGTTCCTGCAATTTCGCTTACAATCGTACGCTCCTGGCCCGTAAGCGCATTTAGCAGAGAAGATTTACCCACATTTGGCTGGCCGATAATTGCAAATTTTGGAACAGCGGCAACTTCTTCTGTTTTTTCTTCAGGAATTTTTGTACAGACTTCATCCAACAATTCTCCGGTTCCTGAACCACTTATTGAGGAGAGAAAGAATATCTTTTCAAATCCAAGGCTATAAAATTCTGCCGCTTCAAGTTCACGGTTGTAATTGTCAACTTTATTTACAACAAGATAAACGGGCTTTGGCGACCTGCGAAGCATTTCCGCCATTTGCTGGTCAAGATTAGTAACGCCTGTGGTTACGTCCACCATAAAAATAATGGCATTCGATTCTGCAATAGCAATATGTACCTGCTTGCGAATTTCTCGTTCAAAAATATCATTGCTATCAGCTACAAAACCACCTGTATCAATCAGGTTAAAAGATTTTCCCGCCCACTCTGCCACGCCATATTGCCTGTCGCGGGTAACACCACTTAAATCATCAACAATTGATTTGCGCTCTTCAAGCATCCGGTTAAAAAAAGTACTCTTTCCAACATTTGGACGGCCGGTTATTGCTACAGTGTAAGACATTATTTTTTAATACTTGAAGTTTAAAGTTGGAAATTCTTCGGAATGCAAAGAACGGAAAGTATTTGCAATATCAGGCACGATTAACGATTCAGCCTGATCAAAAGCTTAGCTGAAAGAAATAAATTATAAATCATTGAAATTTGTTCGTTCACTGGTTCAAACAGTATCCATTCTTTTAAACTCTGCCTGGCCTTTTTTTATTGACGAAAGATCTTTATAGAAATCAGGATAAGATTTTTTTACAGCTTCCGCATCATGAATCACAGTGTTCCCTTTTGCGCATAAGGCGGCTACAGCGGCAGCCATAGCAATGCGGTGATCATTGTGGGAAGAAACCTCAGCGCCTTTCACTTCTCCTCCACCATGAATCATCATGAGGTCGTCATTCAATTCTATCTGCACATTCATCTTTTTAAATTCATCTCTCAAAGCAATCGCCCTGTTGCTTTCCTTATGCAAAAGCCGATTTACACCTTGAATGGTTGTAATTCCTTTGCAATACGAAGCAAGGGCAACTAATGGCGGAAACAAATCCGGGCAATGAGTAGCATCAAATTTAAAGGCGTTCAACTCTTTTCTCTTTAACATAATTTCTTTTCCATCAATTACAACTTCTGCTCCGCAATCATTCAGCGCTTTCATAATATTTTTATCTCCCTGGGATGAATTTTGATCAGCGCCTGAAAGAGTTACCTGGCCTGCAATTGCCCCGGCAACCAACAAAAATGCTGCATTACTCCAATCCCCCTCCACGGTGTATTTTATATTATGTGACTTCAATGGTTCTCTTGGAGAAATAATGAAAATCTCATAATTCTGATTTTCAATTTTAAATCCAAAAGATTGTAAAACTGAAATCGTTAAATCAATGTAAGGACGGCTCGACAAATTTTTAACAGTGATACTAACAGGTTCCGTACACGCTTTTGCAAAAGCAAATAACAGCCCGGTCAAAAATTGAGAGCTTAAAGATCCGTCAACGGTAATATTTTGGGGGTGAATGGGACCACGCAACGTGACAGGCAATTTTCCATTGTTTGAATTTATCTTCACATCCAGAAGGGGAAGAATTTCATCAAAAAAATTCATCGGCCTTTTTAAAATACTTCCTTCTCCTGTAAACACAATATCATAATTAAAGAGGCCTGCAATTGGTGCAAACATTCGCATGGATAAACCGCTTTCACCAACATTCAAAATCACATTTTTATCGGGAAATTCGGAACGAAAAATAGAATTATTGGAAGTAATTGCCAGTTCATTATTTAATGTATTAAGAGTAGCCCCCAGCCTGGTAATAATATCAAGAGCTGCTTTTTCATCATTGCTGTTTCCAAAATTTTCAATAATAGTTGTTCCCGGGGTGATCAGGGCAGCAGCGCAAGCCCTTTGCATTGAGCTCTTTGAAGGAGGTACTTTTAATTTTCCAAAAACGGGTGATGGAGATATAGTTATGTTCATTGTGAATCGTCAATGGTTAATTGTGAATTAAAGAGAGTAAAATATTTCCTGTAGTTCGGATAAAGGGATTTTCTTAACGGATGCTTTTCCAATTTCCTCAAGGACAATAAAATTCATATCCTTTCCGGATTTCTTCTTATCGTGCAACAGAATTTCCCAGGTTTTTTCTTTATCAATTTCAAATGAAACAGGAAGATGATATTGAGAAATTAATTCTTTAACTGTTTCCGTTTTGGAAAACTTATTTATTTTTTCTGAAACATTGCATGCAGCCATCATCCCAATACTAATAGCGCTTCCATGAGGAAGACAGGCGGTGTTTTCAATCGCATGCCCGAGCGTATGCCCAAAATTCAGCAATTTCCTCTCACCGGTCTCACGCTCGTCATTTGAAACAATATTGTATTTTATTTCCACATTCTGCTGAACAAGCTTGCCAATATTTCCCAAAGAAGAATGGAAATAATCAAGCGATTTTTCTTTTAGAAAATCAAACATGGCCTTGTCTTTTATACATGCATGTTTGATTATTTCTGCAAACCCATTTATCCATTCTTTTTCGGGAAGGGTTTCCAGTAAAGAAAAGTCGTACAATAAAAACTCAGGATGGTTAATTGTACCTACAAGATTTTTATACACTCCAACATCAACGCCATTTTTGCCGCCAACGCTTGCATCCACCATAGCCAGGATACTTGTTGGCACAAAACCAAATTTTACGCCGCGCATATAAACAGAAGCCGCATAACCCGTGATATCAGTTACCACCCCACCGCCAACGCCGACAATAAAAGTTTGCCTGTCTGCATTAAATTCTATTAAACGGTTAATAATTTCATCAACTGTTTCTTGCTTTTTGTATTTTTCTCCCGCTTTTAAAACAATCGTCTTCCAGTTATTAAACTTTTCTGATTGGAGAGAGAAAACATTTTCATCTGTTATAAGAATCGTATTTTCTTTATTTACTATTTTCTCCAGGAATTTGAAGTCAGTATCAAACCATATATTTACTGTGCTATTTGCAAACTGATATTTTTTTTCGTTCATTTCTTTATTCTTCATTCATTATTTTATTCTGATGGTTGATACTTTCCATGTGCACAGCATCAAAATATTTAGTTATAAAATCTTTGCTCAAATCAAGCTTTTCACCCTTTACAAAAGCCTTGGCAAGAATTTCGTTCCAGCGGTTGGTCTGCAAAATAGTAATGTTATTTTCTCTTTTATATTCCCCGATCTTGTTGGATATTTTCATACGTTGGCCGAGAAGCGCCATTAATTCATCATCAATGTGGTTGATCTGTTCACGCAATTTTGCGAGCGCTGTTACAAATTCTTTTTCATCTGTATTTTCAAAACGCCATTTCAATTCACCCAACATTTCAGATAATCTTTCCGGGGTAATTTGTTGTTTGGCATCGCTCCAGGCTTTATCAGGATTGATGTGGGATTCAATCATCAAACCTCCGAAATCAAGATCAATACTTTTTTGAGCTACGGCCTGCAAACCAGTCCTGTTGCCACATATATGCGAAGGATCACAAATGAGAAGCATATCAGGAAATCTTCTTTTCATTTCAATAGGCAAATGCCACATTGGCGCATTGCGAAATTCTGTATTCCCATAATTGGAAAATCCACGGTGAATCATTCCTATCTCTTTCATACCCACTTTTTGCAGGCGTTCAATTCCTCCACTCCATAATTCAAGATCAGGATTGATAGGATTTTTTATTAAGACCGGAATATCAACGCCGCGTAATGCATCGCACACTTCCTGAACACTAAAAGGATTTACTGTAGTTCGTGCACCAATCCAAAGAAGATCTACATCAAACTGCAAAGCCATTTCCACATGCTTTGCTGTGGCCACTTCCACCGCAATCGGAAGTCCTGAAACTTTTTTTGCATTGGCCAGCCAGGGCAACCCTTTTACGCCAATACCTTCAAACATACCCGGCTTGGTACGTGGTTTCCAGATTCCGGCACGAAGCATATCCACTTTGCCTGTATTTGCGAGCCGCGTTGCAGTTTCAATTACCTGTTCTTCGGTTTCAGCGCTGCATGGTCCGCTGATGATCAATGGACGCTTATTCCATTTTTCCTTCATTACTTCTTTCATTGTTTTTGTTTCTGTTTGCATTGTAAAATTAATTTTAAAACTTTTATGGTTGATATATTTACTTCTCTCTATTTTTTTATTTTATGATCCTTGAAATTTTATTGGCATTTTCCATAAGTTCTTTCAGGTATTCATAATTTTCTTTTTCGAGGCAACTTTTAAATTTTCTCAATTGAGAAATATGCTCGTTTAAAACATCCAAAACATTTTCCCTGTTCTGCATAAAAATCGGAGCCCACATGGAGGGATTACTTTTTGCAAGACGTACGGTACTTTCGAAACCACCGCCTGCCAATTCAAAAATCGCATCACCTTCTTTTTCTTTTTCCAAAACGGTGTTGGCCAATGCAAAAGAAGTGATGTGCGAAATATGGCTCACATAAGCGGCATGTACATCATGGTTTTCGGCATTCATATAAACGATATTCATACCAAGTGTTTTATAAATGTTTTCAACAATATCAACTGCTTCTTTATCGCTTTTCTCTTTTTCACAAATCACACAAGATCTCCCGCTAAAAGCCTCTCTAACAGCGGCTTCTGGACCGCTATATTCTGTTCCCCACATGGGATGAGTTGCAACAAATCTTTTTCTTTGCGGATGATTTTCGAGCGCCTTGCACAAAACAAATTTGGTAGATCCTGCATCGGCTACAATTTGTTGGTCTGTTATAAGATCCATTATTTGAAGTGTTACCGGAACAGTAACATCCACCGGAATCGCCACATAAATAAAATCACTTTTCTTTACCGCTTCATCTAAAGGCAACGCTTCATCAATGATACCAAGCTTCATGGCCTTATCAATACTTTCCTGTGTTCTGCTAACACCAATTATGTTTTTAGCAAACCCTTTATCCTTTAATGCAAGCGCAAAAGATCCGCTGATCAATCCAACACCGACTATTGTAACATTATCAAACATAAAATTTTTAAATTCAATCTTTAATTTTTTGAATTCTGTTTATAGCCTCGTCCAATTTTTCTTCTTTTGTGCAAAGGCTCACTCTTACATATTTATCACCGGCGCTTCCAAAAATTCCTCCCGGCGTTATAAACACATTTGCCCTTTCTAAAATTTCATCTGTTAATTCAAAACCATCCTCATACTTTTCCGGAATTGAAGCCCATACAAATAGTCCGGCCTGGTTCTCATTAAAAGAGCAATTCAATAAATGCAATAAGGAAAAAACCTTCTTTCTTCTTTCCCTGTAAACTGCATTTACTGAATCATACCAATCCCGCCCCAGTTCCAAAGCCTTTACTGCAGCCAATTGCAGTGGAAGAAACATTCCACTGTCCATGTTGCTTTTGAAACGAAGTACTTCTTCAATTCTTTCTTTCGCACCGCAAAGCATTCCAACTCTCCAGCCCGCCATGTTGTGGCTTTTACTGAAAGAATTTAATTCTAGCACAACATCTTTCGCACCGTCAATACTTAATAAGCTCATCGGTTTATCATTCAAAATAAAACTATAAGGATTATCGTGAACAATAAGTATCTGGTATTTTTTTGCAAAGGCGATCAGCTCTTCAAACATTTCGGTTGTGGGTAACTGTCCGGTAGGCATTTGCGGATAATTTACAAACATCAGTTTAACATTTTCCGGGTCACTTTTTTCCAATTCATCAAAGTCGGGACACCATTTATTCTTTTCTTTAAGCGTATATGCCTGTACGTTAGCACCTGCGATTGTTGCAGCACTTTTATAAGTTGGATAACCGGGATTCGGAATTAAGACTACATCTCCAGGATTAATGTACGTCATACAGATATGCATGATGCCTTCTTTGCTCCCGATTAAAGGCAATATTTCCGTGTCCGGATTAAGATCGACTTCATACCATTTTTTATACCATTTTGATATTGCGTTTCTAAGCACAGGGCTTCCCTTATAGTTCTGGTAACCATGTTGATTTGGTTTTGCAGCTTCTTCGGCCAGCGTTTTTATGACACCAGGATGCGGAGGAAGATCGGGGCTGCCAATACCAAGATTGATCACATTTTTTCCTGCCTTGTTCATTTCATCTATCTGTCTCAGTTTCGTCGAAAAATAATATTCTTTCACTCCTGAAAGGCGTTCAGCAACTTTTGCAATCTTCTTTTCCATTTTATTTTCGGATGTTGTATTCATTTATTTGTTTTATTTCTTCAGGCATTCTTTCCGTTTTTATAAACCCCATATACTTTTATGTTTGCTGTAAAAGGTTTTATTTTTTCCAATACATTATTCAATTGTTGCATGCTGGTAAACTCGCAATCCGCATGGAACGAATATTTCCAATCACTGCCAGGTATGGGCATAGATTGAAGTTTACTGAGATTTACATCTCCTTCAGAAATTTTTGTCAGCACTTTTGCAAGACTTCCCTTGGAATGGTCTGTCTGAAAAATCAGTGAGGCTTTGTTGGCATCTTCTGTTTCTTTAATTCTATCTCCATTTTCCAAAACCCAAAACCTTGTGTAATTATTTTTTTGAGTATGAATGTTTTGAGCAATCATATTTAAATGAAAAAGTTCGGCAGCCAATTCTCCGGCGATAGCCGCAATGTGCTTGCTTTTATGTTGATGAACATGCTGAGCGCTTAAGGCTGTATCTTCTGTTTCAATTAATTTCCAGTTATATTTTTCAAGGAAATCAGTGCATTGTAAAAGTGCCATTGGATGAGAATGTACTTCCCGGATATCTTCGAGCGCAACTCCCGGATTTACCATCAAATGTTGGTTTACCTGCAGGTAAACTTCACCGGCAATTTTTAAATTACTTTTTTGCAAAAGATTGTAATTAGGCAAAATACTACCCGCGATAGAATTTTCAATAGCCATCAAACCACCGTCACTCCTGTTTGTATCATCCGCAATTTTTACTACATCACGAAATGAAGAGCAACAAATTACTTCCACATCATTCCCGAAAAACTGCCGGGCAGCGGCCTGGTGAAAGCTGCCTTCAAAACCCTGTATCGCTATTTTCTTTTTCATCTGAACAGTTTCATTGTTTTTTGATTGCCAGATGGCTCTCACATGATAATATTATTCTTCGTTCTCTTATAATCTTTCTTTCATCATGTTCGGGTCATATAAACAAAAATCCCGGCTTTTTCTGCCGGGATTCTTTTATCGTTATCTGTTTATTTCAGTTTTAACAAAGGCATCCCGGACTATTTCTAAAATAGTAGCTAAAATAAAAGAAGCCGGTATTTGCATTTGTGATTGACATTGCGTTGCAAAAGTAAGGGTGAAATTGAAATTAACAAATTTATTTTTGCTTTTTGCAAAAAAATGTAATGTAATCGTTTAACTAAAGCATAAAATTCCTTACAATCTGACGTTAAAAAGTCTCCGGTATAGTGAACCAATAAATAAGATGCATTCTTATTTTGATATCAAAATCCTAATTATTTTATTTGTTTTCAGTTAAACTTATGAACTATCATCGCGCCAAATAGCTTTACAATTTAAAAGCATCATTTTCATTTTATTTTTACAATTCATTATTTTTTACTTTTATGGACTTTTGATGAGCCTATGAATACAATTAATTTTAATAATCATTTTCGCGACCTTTTTGAAAACACCCATGATTTAGTTTGTTTTTTGAGGATTGACGGTAAAATAGAACTTGTAAATCCTGCATGGCTGAATACTTTAAAGTATAAGTTTGCCGATGTTGTTGGAAAAAGTATTTATGAGTTTGTTCATCCTGACTATAAAGAAAAATACCTAAAAAGCCGTTCAGATGTTATCATCAATAATAAGATAAAAACGTTTGAAACCGTCTTTGTTAGCAGCAAAAAAGAATTGGTAATTGGCGAGGCGCAGGTAGGATGTTCTTATGAAAACGGAGAGCCACAATACACCCGTTGTGTTTTTAAGAATTTGACAGAAAGTCAAAGAACCGAAAAGATGGTCAGGGAAAGCGAAAAGCGCCTGAAGACATTTTTAACCCGTGGCCCGGATGCGGTTATTATCATTAATGAGTTCCAGGAAATTCTTGAATGGAATCCAAAAGCAGAGGCGATCTTTGGTTTTGCAATTGAGGAAGTAAAAGGTAAAACGCTGGTTGAAATCATTATTCCTCCTCAATACCGAGAAGCTCATCTACGAGGAATGAACCATTTTTTGAAAACCGCCGAAGGCCCCATTCTTAATAAAACAGTAGAGATAACCGCACTTCATAAAAATGGAAAAGAGTTCTATATCAGCCTGAGCATTTCTAATGTAAAGCTTGAGGAAGGCTGGGTTTTTATTGCTTTTCTTTCAGACATTTCTAAACGAAAAGAGACAGAAGAAGCGCTTATCAGAAAGGAAGCAGAATTATTACAATCGAAACTCCGGCAGGAAAAAAACGATGAGTTTATTTCTATTGCAAGCCATGAATTGAAAACACCAATTACGACGATCAAAGCCTACACGCAATTAACCCAGGCAATGTGTAAAGATGAACAGCGGGCGATAAAAACCAACCTGGGTAAAATAGATCAATTCACTAATAAACTGACTTTCCTTTTAAATGAATTGCTCGATGTTTCAAGGATCAATTTGGGTAAATTAACCTTATCAGAAAGCAGGATTGATTTTCAAAATTTCCTGGCTGAAACACTGCAGGTTATTCAGCAGATTACAACACATCAAATAACGCTGGAACGCAATGACGAAGCAGAGATAACGGCAGATCCGGTGCGATTAGAACAGGTAATTGCCAATCTTATCAATAATGCCACTAAATATTCGCCAGGCCAAAACAAAATTATTGTGCGATCTGTCAAAACAGAAAATGAAGTTATTTGTTCGTTTACTGATTTTGGAATCGGTATTTCGGCTGAAAATCTTAAAAAAGTTTTTAATCGCTTTTTTCGGGTAGATGAATCTTCTCACAGGTTCAGTGGCTTCGGGATTGGTTTGTTTATTTCACACCAGATCATCAGCCAGCATAGAGGAAAAATGTGGGCTGAAAGCGAGGAAGGCAAAGGAAGTACTTTTTATTTTTCATTGCCGGTGTGAGAAAAATGTAATGCTTCGCTTTCGTTTATGATTAATATTCAGTGTTCATTGTTTAAGAAATTTTATAAACTATGCAGCTTCTTCATTCCATCTTTGTTCATTAGAATTTTTACCAGGAAAATTATTGCTGTTACTGCAAAAATTCCGCCGATGATCCAGTTTAATAAACTTTGATTGCCATTCAATTTTTCCACAATCCATTTTCCCCCAAAAATAAAAACGCAGTTTCCCATAAGCGTTCCTATTCCTATTCCCACAATATAAAAATTATAAAAAGAATTTTTAGGTTGCAAAATATTTTTGGTAAAAAGAACCGTGCTCCAACCAAACCAAAAAGGAATTTGAACCGGATTAATAGCACTCAGCATAACTCCCAGGAGATACCGGTTTAGATGATTATTGAGAATTACATTTTTTGCGGGATGCGTTTTCATTGCTGCTGCAAAACTTCCTATAGCGAGCGCCAAAACAATCGCAACGGTAATCCATTCCATCCAGCGAAATAATTTTTTCTGCTTACGCACCCAATTGATTCCAACAAGAGAAATGCGAACGTAAATCATTTCCACTGATAATGAACCCAACGAAAATAAAATTGCATTCCGAACATTTTCCTGCACGCTTATCTGCATGGCTGCCACATTCAAAGTTCCTAAGGGAAGTGAACCTAAAAAACTTACGATCATCCCCCAGAAAAAAACTTTTACTATTGGCATCGGTCAGTTCTTTTTTGCAAAAACAGATAACGTAACGGAAGCCTGGTTACTCAATACAATACTTTGCTGACCCAATCCAAAATCCATCCGGTTTATGTCGAAATTGCCGGTAAACAAAAATCCATTATTTTCTTCTTTTGCCTGGAACGGAAAGGAAATGTTTTTGGTAACGCCTTTAATCGTCAGGCTTCCGTTAAAGTAATAAAATCCCGCAGCTGTTTTATTGGTTTTTTCAATTTTGGCCGATTCAATAGTTATCGAAGGAAATTTTTCTGCATCAAAATATTCATCACTCGCAAGACTTTTATCGCGCATGTTGTTGTCCGTATCAATAGTAGATACCCTGACAGAAACATTAAACTTGCAGGCCGAAAGACTATCAGGGAAAAAAGTAATATTCCCTTTTAATCCCGAAAGATTGCCGCCTGTATTGATTCCAAAATTCTTAATGACGAAATGCACTTTGCTCGAAGAATCAACAGGGGTAAGACTTTGAGCATGCGTATTGAGAGAACAAAAAAGTAAAAATATTAAAAAAAATTTCATCATCGCCATAGAATTTTCGGCAAGTTGTTTCTTTTTCAGGAAATTTCCTTGTCCACTTTATTAATTAAATTATAATATTTCTTTGTTTGCTGCCTGAATCGAAGGCCCTTTAAAAAAGGCCAATAAGATACACCATGTTTATTGTTATAGCGGCTGATCTCAAAAAGAATTTTCCAATGCTTTAAAATTTCTTTCCACGCTCCCATCAATGTATATCCGGTATCGTAAAAATGATTAGGCTCGGCGCCACAACCATTATATTCAAGAATCACAAAATTTTTTCCCTGTTTCAGATCTTCAATCGAATTGCACATAATATCATAACGCCCATAAAAAAAATCATTAATGCCGAGGCTTATCTTATCCAAAAGCGCTACAAGTTCATCAGTAATTTCGGCGCTGAGATCAAAAAAATCCGCGCCGCGATTATGATTGCCCGCGTGGCTCAAAATATAAACCTCTCCATCAGGAATCACTTTATTAAAATTGATTTCGTGCTTTTGCTTTAATTCTGCGAGCCGTTTTTTGGTTTTGACGTTCCTGAGCAATAGCTCTCCCAGATTATGAACGCCATCGCCGGTGACCCTCATTGGAACTTTTTGGAGAAATCCCGTTATGGCTCCTTTCTTTTGAAAAGGATAACGATAATAAAACAAACTAACCTCCATCGGATATTCTATAAATTCCTGGATAAAATATTCAACAGGAATTTTTGAATGATATTCTTTTAAATGTTCTTCATCTTCAATTTTTCTAAATAAAATACCCTGGCCGCCTACTTCAGGTTTTACTATTAAAGGATAGGAAAACCCAGCCTTCGCAATTCTTTGTATAACATCAGCAAAACCATCCGTCGGAAGTACATTAAAAAATTCAGGGCAAAATTCCGGCGGAAGAAGATCATGCATTTCTTTTTTAGGCTCACCGTCTAATCCTCCAAAGGTAAGTTTTGGATTGCTTGGAGTAAAAAACCATACAGCCCGCGACCGGATCATATACCAAATCCAAACCGGAGCTATCGGCGCATACAAAATTTTAAAAGGCCACTGTTCCCAGTTTTTAATTTTTTTGAACAATATGTTTTAATTTTTTAAGCAAGCGCAAAAATAAGTTTAAACAGCAGAACCTGCATGTATCCTATCAAAATTGTTTGTTGTATTTTAGCCTTAAAAATCAGAAATCATGCATATTCCAACAATGGCTGAAATGGTGGCTGAAGGCAAAAGTCCCGACATTTTATTCTATGTGGGTTGTGCAGGAAGTTTCGATCAGAGAGCTCAAAAAATAACAAAAGCATTTGCAACTATTTTACAAAAAATCGGGATAAACTTTGCTATCCTGGGAAAGGAGGAAATTTGTAATGGTGATCCGGCGCGGCGCGCAGGAAATGAATTTTTATTCCAGATGATGGCTTATCAAAATATTCAATTGCTGGACGGCTACGGAATAAAGAAAATAGTAACTACGTGCCCGCATTGTTTCAATATTTTAAAAAATGAATATCCTGCTTTAGGCGGAAACTATGAAGTAGTTCATCACACTGTTTTTTTACAACAACTGATAGATGAAGGAAAGATCAAAATGAAAGAAACGGGAGAATTCAAAGGAAAAAAAATAACCTATCATGACAGTTGTTATATAGGCCGTGGAAATAATATTTATGAAGCCCCACGTAAAGTGCTTGAAGCACTGGATGTAGAATTGACCGAAATGAAAAGGTCACGAAGCAATGGATTTTGCTGTGGGGCCGGTGGTTCCCAGGTTTTTAAAGAAGAAGAAAAAGGAACTGAAAGAGTTAACAACGAAAGAGCAAAAGAAGCCATAGGAACCGGAGCAAAAATTATAGCTTCCAATTGCCCCTATTGCATGACTATGCTGACAGATGGAGTTAAATACAATCAAAAAGAAGAAGAAATTAAAGTGATCGACCTCGCGGAATTGATTGCGGGAAGTATGCAGTAATTTTTAAATTTTAGTTAAAGGATTTTTAAAATAAGGATCAATAACGTAAATGCGTCAGAAGTAATTCACCTTTGAAGAAATATGGAGAAAGAGATAATTAATAAAGTAATGCCTGAGGGAAAAAGCCTGAATTTCATCGAAGAGATCGTTGAAGAAGATCTTAAGAATGGAAAATATGAGAAAATATTAACCCGATTTCCCCCTGAGCCGAATGGTTATTTACACATTGGGCACGCAAAAAGTATTTGCCTCAATTTTGGACTTGCTGAAAAGTATAAAGGCAATACCAATCTTCGTTTTGATGACACAAATCCTTTAACAGAAGATGTGGAATATGTGGATAGCATTAAAGAGGATATCCGATGGTTAGGCTTCACATGGAGCAATGAATATTATTCAAGCGATTATTTTGATGAACTGTATCTTTTTGCAGTAAGGCTTATTAATAAAGGGCTGGCGTATGTCGATGACAGCAAGTCTGAACAAATAGCTGCTGACAAAGGAACTCCTACAGAACCGGGCAAAGAAAATCAATATCGAAACAGGGGCATTGAGGAAAATCTCCGCCTTTTTGAAGAAATGAAAAACGGGAAGTATAAAGACGGCGAAAAAGTACTGCGCGCAAAAATCGACATGAAGCACATTAATATGTTGATGCGCGATCCGATCATGTACAGGATAAAACATGCGCATCATCATCGCACTGGTGATAAATGGTGTATCTACCCGATGTATGATTTCGCTCACGGACAAAGCGATAGTATTGAGCATATTACCCACAGCATTTGCACACTTGAGTTTGTCCCTCATCGGCCTTTATACGACTGGTTCATCGAAAATCTTGAAATTTTTCCTTCCAGCAATATGAATTTGCACGTTTAAATATGAGCCATACGGTGATGAGTAAACGAAGATTATTGCAACTCGTAAATGAAAAATTTGTTTCAGGCTGGGATGACCCGCGGATGCCCACCATATCAGCTTTAAGAAGAAAAGGATATACGCCATCAAGCATTCGCACGTTCTGTGAGAAGATAGGAGTAGCAAAAAGGGATAACCTTATCGATATCAGTTTGCTTGAGTTTTGTATAAGGGAAGAATTGAACCAAACGGCCATCAGAATAATGTCAGTTCTTAATCCTGTAAAACTTATTATTGATAATTATGAGGATGATAAAACAGAAGAATTAACTACAGAAAATCTTCCCAACGATCCAAACAATGTTAGAACCATTACATTTTCAAAAGAATTGTGGATAGAAAAAGAAGATTTCATGGAAGAGCCTGTAAAAAAATGGTTCCGGCTTGCTCCCGGCCAAATGGTTCGGTTAAAGAGCGCTTACATTGTTCGTTGTGAAAGTTATAAAAAAGATGATGATGGAAACGTAACTGAAATTCATTGTACTTATTTTCCCGAAAGCAGAAGCCATCATGACACCAGCAATATAAAAGTAAAAGGAACTATTCATTGGTTAAATGCACGCGATGCGGCAACGACAGAAGTTAGATTATATCAGCGTTTGTTTACGGTAGAAAACCCTGCAGCAGAAGAAGGAGATTTTAAAAGTTTTATAAACCCCGATTCCCTGCAGGTAATTAAAAAAGCCTTTATTGAACCCCATATCCAACACGCAGAACCAGGAAGCCATTTTCAATTTATAAGGAACGGATATTTTTGTATTGATAAAGATTCAAAACCAGGGGCGTTGGTTTTCAACAGAACTGTTACGCTGAAAGAAGGGTTTAAGGCAAAAATTATACTTTAAATAAAGTGTGAAAATTGCCCGTAAGAAAGGTTACAGGGAAGCATATGATTAAAATCTTCATTTTACAAAAAAGTTATGCGATGAAATAAAATCCTGCTTATTTATTTGTTTACTATCATTACACATCAGTACAAGGTTGTCCGCATTCGTTAAGAGTGTCTGTTTGGAGCGGTCTATAAAATACCTATTTTTCCAATTGCATCTGCATTTTCTTTACACGCTCTTCCAGTTTTTCAGACGAAAGGTCTTCGCGCATACTGTCAACTTTTATCGGAAAACAAAAAGGGGTTAACCGTTCGGGGAAAGTAATAATAATTTTTCCTTTTTGAATTCTTTCCAGCATATCGCGTAAGCGTTGTTCTTCCATTTGCTGCTCCATCACTTCATTGTAGGCCTGTCGCAATAAAAGATTATTGGGTTCATATTCTGAAAACACATTGAAGAGCAATGACGCAGAAGATTGCAGATGTCGCGCTTTTTTTTGTTCGCCCGGAAAACCCTGGAAGATCAATCCGCCAATAACTGCGATATCACGAAATTTTCTTTTAGCCATTTCCACACTGTTAAGACTTCGCTGAATATCTTCAAATAAATTTTCAGGAGAAAAAAGCGCGTATGCATTACTGTCATCTAACGGAATGGGTTGATCGCTTAGTAATTCAAATCCATAATCGTTCATGGCAAATGAAAAAGTGATTGGTTTGATAAGACTGATCCTATAGGCCAAAATTGCCGCCATTGCTTCATGCACCAATCTTCCTTCAAAAGGAAAAACAAACAAATGAAAGCCGTCTTTTGTTTCTATATGTTCGATCAGCAATTCATTTTGTTTGGGAATGTGCGAAAGATATTCCTGCAATTCAAAAAGCGGTTTTAGAATTTGCAAGCTCAGGTTCTTTCTTCCTTCTCAATTTATCGTTTTAATATGCAATCCTGCTTCATCAAATTTTTTTCTCAACATAAAACCCAAATTTGCTGAAAGCGGCATCCTTCCTCCCTGCCAGCTTGGTATCCTTGATTTTTTTGCATTTGATTTTCTTACAATGCAGGTCATATCTTTTATCATCACAAATTCCAGTGTTCTTCCCGCCAATGTAAATACATCGCCGGGCTGCATTCCCGCGATAAACCATTCTTCAATAACACCAACATAACCACCACTGATAAATTTTACTTTCATCATCGGGTCGCTTACAATAGTGCCGATATGCATGCGGTGGCGCATGGCGATTCGCCGGTTGTTTATTTTATAAAGCCCGTCAATAATTTCTATTTTTTTATAATCATCATATTGTTGAAACGCAACGCCGCCGGCTGTTAACAAAGTGAATAATTTGATGCCATTCTTCATTGGTAATATCGCGGTAGCAATAAGTTGACTTGATTTCTTTAAAAATATTTTCCGGATAAAAACCATCAGAAATAGCCAGCGTACTTAGATATTGAATCAACACATCAAAACATAAAATTCTTGGTTCGCGGCTTTCAATCAAGTTGATGGCGATGGATTCTTTAAACGCCGCCGCTTCTATCAATTCCAAAGAATGCGTAGGCAGAAAATAAATTTTACTTACTTCTCCCGGCCTGTGGCCACTTCTTCCGGCTCTTTGCAAAAATCGCGCAACGCCTTTTGGCGAGCCAACCTGTATCACGGTTTCTACAGGGCGAAAATCAACGCCCAGGTCAAGGCTGGCGGTGCAAACCACCGCTTTTAAATTTCCGGTATGTAAATTTTCTTCTACCCAAAATCTTAAATCCTGTTCAATGCTGCCATGATGCAAAGCGATGGCTCCGGCAAGATCCGGGCAAGCGCTAAGCAAAGCCTGGTACCACATTTCGCTCATGCCTCTTGTGTTGATAAAGATCAATGTGGTTTTACTTTCCAAAATAATGGGAATCACTTTTTCAACCAGTTTAATTCCCAAATGTCCCGCCCACGGATATTTTTCAATTTCATCAGGAAAGATAGATTCAATATCAATCGGCTTATCAATGTTTGCGGTAACTGTTACAAAATCTTTTTCATCCAATCCGAATTGTGAAAGAGGAGAAAGCAATACTTCCTGCGCCTGTTGCAGATTGCCTATTGTTGCGCTGATGCCCCAAATATATAAAGGAGGATTAAAATCTTGGTTTATTTATTGGTTTACTGTCTTGCTTTCCTTTGACCGATAATTCTTGACAACGCCAATTCTACCTGTACGCCCCTTTTGCTGCCCAGCAATTCATGCCATTCATCAACAGCAATAATTTTTAAAGTTTTAAAAACTTCGGGGTAATTTTTTTGTGCCAGCAAAAGATGCAAACTTTCAGGAGTAATGATGAGAATTTCAGGAACATGCCTTTTTTGTTTGCGCACTTTCGCTCATAGTTGTATCACCATTTCGAATGCCAATTTTCCAATTCATTCCTAATTCTGCAATTACTTCTTCCATGGCACGGCCAATGTCTTTTGCCAGCGCACGCAAAGGCGTTATCCATAAAAGTTGCAAGCCATTTTTATTTTTTGCTTGATAATTTTAGGATGTTCGTTGATAAAAGAAATGACTGCACCGAGAAAAACAGAAAATGTTTTTCCGCAACCCGTTGGCGCATTTACCAGGCCGGATTTATTATTAATAATATGTTGCCACGTTTCTTCCTGGAAAGCAAATGGAATAAAATCTTTGGCGATAAGCCACTGATTAATTATTTGAAAACCTTTGGTATTTTTTAATTTCAATGTTGTTGCCACTAATTTTTTAAACCGTTCTAAACTTTCTAAACTAATCTAAAAATCATTTCCCATACATCTCCAGCATTTCTTTCAAATCATCCATTGTATTAATATCTTCAACAGTTTTATCTCTTCTCCAACGGCTCATCCTTGGAAAACGTAGTGCCACTCCACTTTTATGACGATTGCTCTCAGCGATTCCTTCGAATGCGATTTCAAAAACCAGTTCAGGTTTAACTGTTCTTACAGGGCCAAATTTTTCGATGGAATTTCTTTTTACAAAATTATCTATTTGTGCAAATTCTTTGTCTGTCAATCCTGAATAAGCCTTTGTAAATGTTACTAATTTATCGCCATCTTTTACGGCAAAAGTATAATCAGTATAAAGATTACTTCGCCGCCCGCTGCCTTTTTGCGCATACACCATTACGCAATCAATTGTGAGCGGGTCTATTTTCCATTTCCACCAGTCCCCGCGTTTTCTTCCTACTTTATAAATGGAATCCTTTCTTTTTAGCATGATACCTTCGCTGTTCATTTCTCGCGATTTTTTTCTAAGTTCAGCCAATTCATTCCATGAATTAAAATGGATGATTTCAGAAATTTGTATCGTATTATTTTTTACCGGTGTGATGATTTTTTCTAATTTTTTTCTCCTTTCTGTCAATGATTTTTCACGCCAGTCTTCATAATTGTATTCTAATAAATCGTAAACAAAAAAACTAATCGGTGCTTCCTGTAGTTGTTTTTTAGAAATATTTTTTCTGCCGATGCGCGTCTGCAAAACCGCGAAGGGCAAGGGCTTTCCATCAGCCGATGGAATAATCTCTCCATCCAAAACAACACCATCCGGCAATAAATCTTTTAAAATAAAATACTCAGGAAATTTATCTGTCATCAATTCTTCGCCGCGACTCCACACAAAAAGCTCATTATTTCTTTTTATCATTTGCCCGCGAATGCCATCCCATTTCCATTCTGCCTGCCATTCATTGATATTGCCTAAATTTTCAACTTCATCATCAATTGCATACGCCAAATAAAATGGATAAGGCTTTGAAAAATCAGACAGGGAAGCGCTTTCGCTTAATAATTCTGCAAAGGTGGTGGTAACCGGATCCCAGTTGCCGCTGATGCGATGAGCGATTACAGAAGGCGAAAGTTCCACCACTTTTGCCAGGGCATTTACAATCGTTTTCTGTGAAACACCAATGCGAAAACTCCCCGTGATAAATTTATTAAATACAAATCGTTCATTTTTGTTCATTTGCTGCCAGCTATCAATAATGAAATCTCTCTTGATGCTCTCGTCTTCCTTCTCTATAGAAATAAATTTTTCTAAATAATAAGAAAGGCTTTCCGTTTTTTTATTTTCATTTTTAAAATCCGGAAGTAATAACGCCAATGTTTCAGAAAGGTCGCCGACAGTATGATAGCATTCGTTAAAAAGCCATTCAGGGATTTTAGCTATTTCTGTGCACCATTCGCGCATCAGCCTTGAATTAATTGCGCGCCTCGGCCTTCGGCCACTGAAAATGGCGATTACCCAAACTTTATCTGCATCCTTTGCAATAGTAAAATAATCAACCAGGCTTTGAATTTTCTCATTGGTTTTTGTGGAAGAACTTAATTCAGCAACCAGATTGGCAAACAATTCTAACCCAGAAATATTCATTAATTCAGAAGATATCTCCCTCCGTATTATTTCAAGTTCTTTTTTCATGGGCTTTTTTTACTCTTTCGGCGCCTTTTGTTTTTACAATTTCCGAAAGTAAATTCCGATTCTTAGATCGCTAATATTTATAAAAATAAAATGATTTGTGCAAGGAGAAAAAATGATTTTTTTAAAGAAGCATATCTAACACAATTGACAGAGCTTGTGAAAAGTAGCAGTTACTTTTGTAAAATAAACAAATCTGATTTATCTCTGATAACGGATATTAAAAATGAAAAAAATAAATCAACTATTAATTGCCATAGCTGATGATTTTTTGGGTACGGAAACACATACATCAGTGCCGTTTTCGATTTCACTATGTATAGATAGTTTGCCGTTTATCGAAGCAACCCGTTCATGTATATTAGTAAGGCCCGATGTTTTTGATGGTTTTGCTACCTCAAATCCTTTGCCATCGTCCTTTATAGAAAGCAGCAGGCTATTTCCCAAATCTTTTATACTTATTTTTACTGAGTTGGCAGATGCGTGATTCATTACATTGCTTAAAGATTCCTGGCATATGCGGAAAAAGTCTAATTTGATTTCCTGTGTTAAATCACTTTCATCATAATTACTTTCAAAATAGCAGGGAATATGATTGAGAGTGGTAAAATCATTACAAAGCAATTTTAAAGTTTCATTCAGTCCGAAATGATCGAGCATATATGGGCTCATCTCAAATGCAATTTTTCGTATCGTTTGAATTAAAAGGTTGGAAATATCCGATGCATGTTCAATCCTGCTTTTTAAAAATCCTGATAAATCAGGAATATTGCTTTTGATAGTGTAAAGGTCCATTTTAATTGCAGAAGCTAATTGAGCCAGTTCTTCATGTAATTCAACAGAAAAATGCTTTTTATCTTTTTCTATTCTGCTTTTAAAATGTTCTGTCAGACCCTTAAATTTTTTATATTTTAGTTCAATTTCTTCTTCTTTGATTTTTCTTTCAGTAATATCTTTTGCGATGGCAAAGACTATTTCAAGGTCCTGAATATAAAAGGATGTCCAATGAAGCCATACAATTTTCCCATCTTTAGTAACATACCTGTTTTCAAAATTGGTGAGTTCATTACCATTTAGTAAATCTTCTCTTTTGATCCGGGTCATTTCCCTATCTTTCGAAAAGATAAATGCTGAAACTGGTTTTGCAAATAATTCCTCTTTGGTATATCCTAATTTTTTAATAACTGAATTATTAATTTTTTTAAAAAACCCTTCTTTACTCACCACGCACACAAGGTCAGGTGTCATTTCGAAGAATGAAAACAGATCTTTCTCTTTTTGTAAATTAGATACAGTTGATCCCATATCTATTAATTTTTTGGAATAATTTATTGATGCGAAAGTATTTTATAGAAACCAAAGACGGATTTTATTCAAAGGTATTTTAACAATGCAAGTTAATAAAAAAAAGGCAAAGATAAAGCAAATGAAAGTTAAGCTAACTCTGGCTAAAACAGCACAAGAAAGCTATAATTAACTGATGGAGAAAATGCGAAATCAAATTAAAAAGAAATTTGTTTCTACCTGCATTAATTCCAGGCGATTTTCCCGGGAGGTCATGTTTAAGGCTTCTTAGTTTATGAGTTTTTCTTTTTCTTCCGGTTTTGTTTCTAAAGGAGAATCAGTTTCTTCATCTTCATCGCCAAACTGTGTTTTTACTTCGGCGGCCTCTGCAATATTTTCTTCATTTAAATAACGGCTGAAAACTGACTGGAAGCCATGAGTAACAAAAACTTTTTCTGCCCCTGTTGCCTTTACCGTTTCCAACAATCCATTCCAATCCGCGTGGTCACTCAAGGCAAAGCCTGCGTCTACATTTCTTCTTCTTGCATTCCCCCTCACCTGCATCCAGCCGCTACAAACACCTATAGAATAGGGGTGAAATTTTTTCATCCACGATGTACCTTCCGCACCCGGCGGCGCAATCACCACCGTTTCTTTTAATAATTCTTTCGGCGTTTCAGGAGTAATTCTAACGACTGGCCTCAAATCAAATCCGGCATCTATTAAAGTTTGTTGCATGTTATAAATTGCGCCATGTGCAAAAATGGTTTGCGCGGTTTCTTTAATTGCCTGTAATACACGCTGGGCTTTGCCCAAACTGTAGGTTATTAAAATGCTTGTTTTCCCGTTTTCTTTATTTTTATTAATCCAGTTGATGATATCATTATAAATTTCCTGCTGTGGTTTCCATTTATAAATTGGCAAACCAAAGGTGGATTCTGTGATAAAAGCATTGCATTTTACCGGTTCAAATTTTCCACTTATGCCATCGTCTTCTGTTTTGTAATCGCCACTTATTACCCACACTTCATTTCTGTATTGCACCCTTATTTGCGAGGAACCAATAATGTGCCCGGCAGGATGAAAAGAAACTTTTACGCCATTCATATTTATTGTTTCATTCCAATTTGTTGTCTGATAATTATTATCTCCCAGCCGCAATTGGAGAATAGGTTTAGTGAATTCATGGCATAAATAATATTGATTCCCAAAGCGAGCATGGTCGCTGTGGCCGTGAGTTATCACCGCACGCCCGACAGGTTTCCATGGGTCAATATAAAAATTGCCAGCTTCGCAAAAAAGTCCTTTTTCAGTAAATGAAATGAGATGGGACATGGATTATTCAATAACAAATAACCTGCCTTTTTTTTAGGAATGCAATAATTTGGTTTAAAAAAGTCAGTAAACAAAGAAATATGAGAAATTCCTGTTTTATATCTGTTTATTATTTGCTTAAACCGAAGCATAAAAAATATAAAAAGAAAAGTTCCTTTCGGAAAACGGGAAAAATTTTCTTAATGAAAAGTGAATGAAGTTCTCTTAAGCATGATTACAATCATGCAGGTTTTTGCTATCGCTCATTTTTAATGGGGGGAGTTATGTAGAATTTTGAAAACGATATGGTTTTATGAAATAATTAAAATGGATAAGGCAAAAAACAGTCAAATAAAACATGAACTTATGTCATGGCTGAGACTCATAGAGTTTTTCAGGCAGGAAAATGCTTTGCTTAAATATAGGTTAAGTGAATTGGTGGACTATAGTGATAATTCCGGTTTTTTGCAGATTGCTGAATATTTTCAAAATGAATTTCTCTTAAAAGATGAAGCATTAAAAAGACTGATCATCAATCTCCAGAATTATTCTGAACTTATTGAAAACCATGAGGCGCTATCTCCTGGTTTTTTAACTACTCATAATAACCTTCGCAAGGAAATTCTTCACTTCGGGAAAAAATACAGCGACCTTTCTACCAATTTTAATGAAAAAATGCTGCAAAACTTAGTTGTTTAATTCAGCATATCCAGCAACTTCTTTTCGTTTAAAACTTTTACATAACCTGCTTCCGCTTCAATAATTTTTTCACTTCTGAAATCACTAAGTGTTCTTATCAAAGATTCTGTAGTGGTGCCTGCAATATGCGCCAGGTCTTCGCGGGAAATATATATAATGAAATCTGTAACATCTTCCTTTTTGTACTTTTTAGAAAGACTCAATATAGCATCAGCTACTCTTTTCCTCAGCGAATTATAGGCAAGGCTGAGAAGCTGTTCTTCTTTTTCAGAAACATCATGAGCCAAAAGCTTAATAAATTTTTGTGCTACTTTTTTATTATTATTAATAAGTATCTCAAAATCTTCGCGCCCGATTACATTAATATCACATTCTTCGAGTGTCTCAGCCGTTTCTTTATAAACAGAGTTTTCAAGAAGCGCGTTGTAGCCAAAAAAATCGCCGGCATTGAATAAACTGGTTGTAAGTTCTTTGCCAAGGTCATTTATTTTATAAGTTCTTATTTTTCCGGAACTTAAATAATACAAACTGTGAGGATGATTGCCTTCCGCGTAAACACGTTGCTTTTTCTTGTAATAGTTTATAATTTTTGAATCGGTTAATTTTTCCAGTGCGTCTTCATTTTTTATTTCTTCAAAAAAGTCATCCAGGTTCCTGGCTGCTGCTGCGCGTGTACTTTGTGCCTTGGCTTTTTCAAGCCTGCTTTCGATAGCATTCAATAATTCAATATCAGTAAAAGGCTTGGTTATATAATCATCTGCGCCCATTTCCATCCCCTTTCTAAAATCGCTACGCTCAGTCTTTGCTGTCAGAAAAATAAAAGGAGTACTTTCTAAATTTATATTTTTATTGATGAGATGAAGAAGTCCATATCCATCTAAAACTGGCATCATTATGTCACAAACAATCAAGTCTGGCTGTTCTTTCACTGCCAGTTCATATCCTTCTTTGCCATTTGAAGCTGTGGTAACATGATAATTGGCCATTTCAAGAATTTCGGCAGTATTTTCTCTTATTTCATTATTATCTTCTACCAACAATATTTTTATCATTGTGCAAAAATTATATTTATTTCGGTTCCTTTATCCAATATGCTTTTAATTTCTATTTTCCCATTCATCATTTCCACGTATTTAGCTACAATGTGCAATCCAAGACCGGTTCCCGGAATATTAGTCGCGTTGGTAGCACGATAGAATATCTCAAATAAATGTTCCTGGTCTTTTTTTGAAATGCCCATTCCCTGGTCTTTAACTGAAAATTTAAGTTTGTGGTCATTAACTTCTGTAGCAACAAATATCGGTTTATTTTGTGCAGAAAATTTAGCCGCGTTTGAAAGTAGATTTATCAGGATATTTTTAAACAATACTTCATCCAGCGATATATCAGGAATTCCTTTATGCGTATATTTTACTTCCTGCCCGCTCTTGAATATTTCAGTCATTTCATTTATTTGTTGAGTAACCAGTTCCTGGATATCAAAAAGCGATTCATGCATGGAGACTTTTCCATCTTCAATTTTACCCAACGAAAGAAATTCATTCAAAATATTATTAAGATTGAAAACAGACGATTTGATTCTTTGAACGTGCTTATCGCGTTTTTCCTGTTCCTCTGTGAGTTTATATTTCGCCAGCAATGATGCCGAGGAAAGGATCGTACTCAATGGCGTCCTGAATTCATGAGAAGCCATTGAAACGAAAGCGCTTTTCATATCGCTCAAATCTTTTTCTTTGCTTAAGGCTTTGGACAATTCCTCTTTGGATGCTTCAAGTTTTTCCATCGTTTCCTGTAAAACTGCTGTTCGCACTTCCACTTTTTTTTCCAGATCTTCATTCAGCGCTTCCATTTCTTTATTCATTGCCGCCAATTGAAGCCTTTGTTGGCGAAGTATATTTTGGGCTTCGATCCGGGGAGTGATGTTGCTTATAAATGCGATTGAAAAAGCGCCTTTTTCATCTATATAATTGCTAAGGCTTATCTCTACAGGAATTTCTTTCCCGTTTTTTGTAATACCATATAAATCTCTACCAATGCCCATTGGCCTTGTGGCCGGATGTTCTATAAACTGATCACGATCATGTACATGCTGGCTTCTATACCTTGGAGGAATAAGGATCTCCATTTTTTTGCCGACCAATTCATCAGCGCTGTCATAACCAAATTCCCGGATTAAAAAATCATTGACCAGCGCAATATTTCCTGATTCGTTGATAACAAGAATACCAAGAGAAGCGTTTTGGAATATGGCTTTAAATTTTTCCTGTTCCTGTATCAGCTTGTCCATTTTTGGATTTATTTTAATAACGAATTCAAAGGACTGACAAAATACAAATTAATCCGGTTATTGTTATTCTAAATAGGAATTGTTTTTTGGTGAAATTACTTAAGCTTCTCTTCTCAATCTTTTAAAAGAACCAACATATCAAACAGTAAACGAACTAATAACTACAATTCTTATTTTAATCAGGTATGTTCTTTGCATCGTCTTTAAAAATTATCCTTTAAAAACAGATGGATTAATTTTGTCACTTAAATGAATTCTATTGATTGAAAAGAAAATAAATTATGACAATGCCATTAATGTAGTTCTCGTGGCAGTTATTCAAAAGGGCCAGAAGGAGCATGAGGTAAAGGAATACCTTGACGAACTGGAATTTTTGGCGGAGACTGCTGGTGGGGCAACTATTAAAACATTTACCCAAAAACTGGATCACCCGGATAGCAAAACCTTTGTAGGAAAAGGAAAATTGCAGGAAATAAAAGATTTTACTTTACGGAAAAAAGTTGACCTGGTGATATTTGACGATGAACTTACCGGTTCTCAAATTTCAAATATTGAAAAAGAATTGGCGGTTACGACAATCGACAGAAGCGACCTGATTCTTGATATTTTTGCTTCACGCGCACAAACGGCGCAGGCAAAAGTGCAGGTAGAACTGGCGCAATACCAATATATTTTACCGCGCCTGAAAGGCATGTGGAAACACCTGGAAAGGCAAGGAGCGGGTATCGGAAGCCGTGGGCCGGGTGAAACTGAAATTGAAACGGATCGACGTATCGTAAAAGACAAAATAAGTTTGCTTCGCAAAAGGCTGGAAGCCATAGATAAACAATCTTTTACCCAAAGAAAAGACCGTGGAGAATTTATTAGAGTAGCGCTCGTAGGCTATACCAACGTAGGTAAATCCACCATCATGAATTTGCTCAGCAAAAGTGATGTTTTTGCAGAAAATAAACTATTCGCTACGCTGGACACTACCACACGCAAAGTGGTTTTAGGCCACACCCCTTTTCTCCTGAGCGACACAGTTGGTTTTATACGAAAACTTCCCCATCATCTTATCGAAAGTTTTAAAAGTACTTTGGATGAGGTTCGCGAAGCAGATATTTTATTGCATGTGGTGGATATATCGCATCCAAAATATGAAGAACAGATTTCTGTGGTAAACAAAACATTACAGGAATTGAAAAGCTTTGAAAAGCCGGTCATTATTGTGTTTAATAAAATGGATCAATATGAAAAAAGCACTTTTGACCAGTGGCTCCCCGAAGAAGTAAAGGAGCAATTGCTTGCAGAATTGAAAGAAAGATGGCAAACTCAAACTCAGGGTAAATGTGTTTTTATTTCTGCGACTGAAAAAACAAATATTAAAGAATTGCGGCAGGTAGTTTTAAACCAGGTAAGAAATTTATATCAACAAAAATATCCTTACAAAGCAGAATTTTTTTATTGATGGATGAAAATGAAAACTGGATAAAAGTTGCCGATTCTGCAGATGAAATCCAATTTAAGGATAATGAAATTGCAAAAATTGAAATTGAAGAAAAATCAATTTGTCTTATCAAATCTGCAGAAGATATAAAAGCTTGTGCATCAAAATGCCCTCATGCCGGTAACGATCTTTCCGATGGCTTTGTAGATAAAAAACAGAATATTGTTTGTCCACTGCATGGATATCGCTTTTCAATGCGCAACGGCAGAGATATTAACGATGAAGGATATTTTTTGAAAATTTACCCGGTAAAAGAAACACCTGAAGGAATATTTATCAAGTTAGAATAATGATAAATATCTCCCCTGCAAAAAATAAAAGACACAATTTAGTAACTTTGCAAGCTGTCATTTTGGCTTCGAAACATTTGCTGCATAAAAATTGACAATCAATCTTTACCTTTTTAAATAACTAATTATAAATATATGGCCGGGCTACTCTCCTTATTATTTGGTGGCAATAAAAGTGAAAAAGACGTAAAGGCTATCAGGCCTCTTGTTGAAAAAATCAATACTTTTTTTGAAGAATATAAATCTTTAACCAATGATGAATTACGCGGTAAAACCGTTGATTTTCGAGGAAGGATCAAAGACTACTTAAAAGATATTGATCAACAAATTGAATCGCAAAAAGCGGAAGCTGAAAAATTAGATTCTTCCGACATCGCAGGAAGAGATGCTATTTATCGTCACGTAGATGAAATGACGAAAGACAGGGACAAAAAACTAGAAGAAGTACTTCTTGATATTTTGCCTGAGGCTTTTGCAGTTGTTAAGGAAACTTCAAGGCGTTTTAAAGAGAATGCGGAACTGGAATCTACTGCTACCGAGCTTGATAGAACTTTTGCTGATACCAAAAAGTATCTTAGAATAGAAGGTGATAAATCCATTTATAAAAATACCTGGACTGCTGGTGGAAGTGAAATTGTCTGGAACATGGTTCCTTATGATGTTCAATTAATTGGAGGTATCGTTTTGCACCAGGGAAAGATTGCTGAAATGGCAACTGGTGAAGGTAAAACGCTGGTTTCTGTTTTGCCTGCTTATCTGAATGCTTTGGCTGGTTTAGGTGTTCACATCGTAACCGTCAACGATTACCTGGCCCGCCGTGATAGTGAATGGAACGGGACGATTCTTGAATGGCTTGGCCTTACAGTAGATTGCATTGACAAACATCAGCCCAACAGCGAAGAAAGAAGGAAAGCTTACGGCCGCGATGTGGTTTACGGAACCAATAATGAATTTGGCTTTGATTACCTGCGCGATAATATGGTGCATACTCCTGAAGAAATGGTGCAAGGGAAACATCACTTTGCAATGGTGGATGAGGTGGATAGTGTTTTGATAGATGATGCAAGAACGCCTTTAATAATTTCAGGGCCCATCCCCCGCGGAGACCAGCAGGAATACGACCAGCTAAAACCACGTGTTGAAAAAATAGTAGAAGCGCAAAGAAAAGTAACCAGCAATTTTTTGATTGAAGCAAAGAAAAAAATTACTGAAGGAAATGATGACCCAAAAGATGGAGGACTGGCTCTCTACCGCGCTCATCGCGGGCTTCCTAAAAATAATGCGCTTATTAAATACCTGAGCGAACCGGGAATGAAGGTGAAACTCCAAAAATCAGAAAATTATTATTTGTCCGATCAGGAAAAAAATATGCACATCGTTGATGAGGAATTGTATTTTGTTATCGATGAAAAAAATAATCAGGTGCAATTGACTGATAAAGGAATCGCGCTAATTACCAAATCCGGTGAAGATCCGGAATTCTTTATTTTGCCCGATATAGGCGTAAAGCTGGCAGAAATAGAAAAAAGCGATCTTTCCCCGGAAGCAAAGCTTGAAAAAAAGGAAAATTTATTAAATGATTATTCTGTAAAAGCCGAAAGAATCCATACGATTACCCAGCTTTTGAAAGCTTATACCCTTTTTGAAAACGATGTAGAATACGTAGTAATTGAAGGGCAGGTAAAGATCGTTGACGAACAAACCGGGCGTATTATGGAAGGGCGCCGCTATTCGGACGGCCTTCACCAGGCGATTGAAGCAAAAGAAAATGTAAAGATTGAAAGCGCCACCCAAACCTATGCTACTATTACTTTGCAGAATTATTTCAGAATGTATCATAAGTTGGCAGGTATGACGGGAACTGCTGAAACGGAGGCTTCTGAATTCTGGGATATTTACAAACTGGATGTAGTTTCTATTCCTACCAATGTTCCGGTTATAAGAGATGATGCACAGGATTTGGTATTTAAGACCAAGCGCGAAAAGTATAAAGCCGTTATAGATGAAGTGGAAAAAATGACTTCTGCAGGAAGGCCAATTCTTGTTGGTACTACTTCTGTTGAGGTAAGTGAATTGCTCAGCAGGATGATGAAGCAAAAAGGAATTGCCCACAATGTTCTCAATGCAAAACAACATGCCAGGGAAGCACAGGTAGTTGCGGAAGCCGGATTGGCCGGAGCCGTGACCATAGCCACCAACATGGCCGGCCGTGGTACAGATATTAAGCTCGGGGCCGGTGTAAAAGAAGCGGGCGGTTTGGCTATTTTAGGTACGGAAAGGCATGAAAGCCGCCGTGTGGACAGGCAGTTACGTGGCCGGTCAGGAAGACAGGGAGATCCTGGTTCATCTAAATTTTTCGTTTCTCTTGAAGATGATTTGATGCGCATGTTCGGTAGTGAAAAAATAGCTTCGCTTATGGATAGAATGGGTTATAAAGAAGGCGAAGTAATTCAGCATAAAATGATTTCCAACAGTATCGAGCGGGCGCAAAAGAAAGTCGAGGAAAATAACTTTGGTATCAGGAAAAGGTTGCTGGAGTATGATGACGTAATGAATAAGCAACGTACTGTTATTTATGGTAAAAGAAATCATGCTTTGTTTGGAGAAAGGCTTGCGCTTGATCTTGATAATGCATTCTATTCCGTTGCTGAAGGTATCATCAATTCTTTCAAAGAAATCAATGATCATGACGAATTCAAATTAGCAGTTATCATGAACTTTGGACTTGATACGACGATAACACAGGATGAACTGGACAAAGAGGATGTGCAAACACTGGCCAACAAATTATATTATGAAGCCAAGGATCGCTACAATGAAAAGAACAAAGCGATGAACACACAAACACTGCCTGTTTTGAAAAATATACGTAAAGAACAAGGTGCTCATATTGTAAATGTGGCCGTTCCTTTCACTGACGGAAAGAAAGCAATGCAGGCGATTGCTAATTTGGATAAAACTATTGAAACCAATGGGTCCGAACTTACCAACGCGCTGGAACGCAATATTACCTTAGCATTGATTGATGATGCCTGGAAAGAGCACCTTCGTGCTATGGATGATCTGAGACAAAGTGTTCAGACCGCCGGTTATGAACAAAAAGATCCATTGGTAATCTACAAGATAGAAGCATTTGGCGCGTTTAAACAAATGGACGACCAGGTGAATAAGGATATTGTTAGCTTCCTGGCACATTGTAATATCCCTGCCGAACAAAGCCAGGAAACGAGAATTACAGAAGAAAGAAGAAGGAGAACGGATATGAGTAAAATGCATCAGCGTAAAGCAGAATTTGCTGGTGCAGGAGAAGGCCCTGATTATCTTCCTCAGGAAAATGAGTATATAGATCCTTCTGAAAATTTAAAACAGGAACCTGTAAGAGTGGGTCCTAAAGTAGGACGCAATGATCCTTGCCCTTGTGGAAGCGGTAAAAAATATAAACACTGTCATGGCAAAGGAGAAGCTTGATTAATTTTAGAAATTTGTTTTAATTTTTAATTTCAATCTCCCAAACCGTTTACAATATGAAAAACATTTTCTTAATGTCTGTGCTTTTTTTTATTGCGCAGCCAGGTTTTAGCCAGGTTTCAAAAAATAAAAATGAATTAAAAACGCCGGCTTCAATCCCCTCATCTCAAAAGAAAACGCCTAAGCGGGTTTTAAATCTTCCGATAGTCTATACTTTTACCGGAAACGGTAATTGGGATAATGTCAACAACTGGGATGCCAATGGTGTTCCCCCTGTTGATATCTCTCCGGGAAGTGAAATTCATATCAACAGTTCTATTTCAGGAGCAAAGTGTATTTTGAATGTTCCTTATGAAATTCCGAATACTACCAATACGATTAAATTAATTGTTTACACTGGCAATCAATTAGTAGTGCCGGATTTAATTGTAAAATAAAAAAATTACTTATTTATTGCTTTACTATATTTCAAGGCCTTTGTTCAATCTTTGAAACCTGCAACCGTCAATAAAAATACAGATTCCCGGGTGGCTGTAACTTTATGCGGCAACTTGCGGTGCAGCGTAATCATCTCTCCTTTTTTTAGATCAAAACTTTTTCCCTCTGCTTCAAAACTAATTTCACCTTCCAACACCTGCACACTGATAACGCCATTTGCTGTGTGCTCTTCAATTACGGCCTTTTCATGAAGGGCAATCAAAACAAGCCGCATTCCTTCTGTCTTATAAACCGTCATCGCATTTCTATCGCTGTCTTCCCAGGTAGGTTCATTTTTTATTTGCCTTAAAAATTCAGGTATGTTTATAGGCACTACAGGCGCATCTATTACGCGGTCTCCTTTTGGTCTTAGTTCGGTTGATTCATTGCGTTTTATTTCCATTTCTTATATTTTTGATTAAAAAATTTTATGATACTTACAAATTTTTTAAGGCAAGCACACTTTGAATACAGAAAATGATTTCATAAGGATTATCATTATTGGCATGCTGAGTGTATCCTTTATAATTAAAGCCATAGGTATATATTTAATAATTTTCCCTGGAATATGGCCGGCTTCGGAATCCATTTTACATGATCGCCTTTATTAAATGTATGTGACATTTTTTTATTTATCCTTCCACAACAATTGCTCCCGAAATTGCAAAAAGATATAATTACAACTTTTCTTGCAACTGAGAATGCCACTTCTTCCCCGCAATGAATGGTTAAATTTTTTTGCCTTGGTTAGAAAATTTATTTCACCTTAGTCATAGAAAAAGGAAAATCACTATCCTTTGTACCTCTTTGCGTATTAGGCTTATCTGACATTTTTATATTGATATTTCCACCTTTTTTCATGGCAAAATGGTCGAAATAATTTTTCGTGTAAACTTTTCCATTAAAAGTTTCTGATTCCACAAAACGATGGTCTGCACTATTGTTGGGGGCGTCAATATGCAAAGTATTTCCATTTTCAAAATGCAGAACGGCGTGCTTAAACAAAGGTGCCCCGGCTGCGTACTGTGTACTTGTAGGTGTAACGGGATAAAAACCCAATGCTGAGAAAACATACCAGGCCGAGGTTTGCCCATTATCTTCGTCACCGCAGTATCCATCTGGGGTTGCGCGATACATTCTATTCATCGTTTCCCTGGCCCAATATTGTGTTTTCCAGGGAGCTCCGGCATAATCGTATAAATAAATCATGTGTTGAATGGGCTGGTTACCGTGTGCATATTGACCCATGTCGGCAACTTGCATTTCTCTTATTTCGTGTATCACTCCTCCATAATAACTATCATCAAAAACAGGAGCCATTTTAAATACCGAATCCAACATATTGACAAATGGTTTTTTGCCGCCCATCAAATCAATCAAACCTTGCTCATCCTGAAATACCCCCCAGGTATAATGCCAGCTATTGCCTTCGGTAAAAGCATCGCCCCATTTGAAAGGGTTGAAAGGTGACTCGAAAGTGCCGTCTTCATTTTTACCACGCATCAGCAAATGCGATTTATCAAAAAGATTTTTATAATTCATCGCACGCTTGCCTGTAGATAGCGATCTCCGATTCCGGTTTACCCAACGCTTTGCCCAGCGTATAAATACAATAATCATCATAAGCATATTCCAAAGTGCGGGCAGCATTTTCATTGATACCTACATTGTAAGGCACATAACCCAACTTATTATAATAGGCAACACCTTTGCGTCCTACGGCCGTAATGGGGCCTTCGTTGTTGGCATCGTGCACCAATGCCTTAAACAGCATTTCAATATCGTAGCCGCGCAATCCTTTTACATAAGCTTCCGCTACAATTGAAGCAGAATTGTTACCCACCATAATATCGGCATACCCGGGACTGCTCCATTCGGGCAACCAGCCACCTTCTTTATAATCATTTACCAAACCTTCCTGCATTTCTTTTACAATATGCGGATACATTAAATTTAAAAAAGGATATAAAGCGCGGAAGGTATCCCAGAAACCTGTGCCACCAAACATATAGCCCGATTCCACTTTACCATTGTAAGGGCTATAATGTATGTTTTTTCCCTGCGCATTTATTTCGTATAATCTGCTGGGGAAGAAAAGCATTCTATATAAACAAGAATAAAAAGTACGCTTTTGATCAATAGTGCCGCCCGAAACCTGCACACGACCCAAAGCCTTATTCCAATATCGCTTTCCCTTTTGCTTCTACGGTCATTAAAATCATCGTTGCCCAATTCTTTCAAATTGAGTTCAGCTTGTTCGGTACTGATAAAAGAAGAAGCCACTTTCGCTGTAATTTTCTCGCCACGAATAGTGGGTGCAAAACCAACGATAGCACCCACATGCTTATCTGTTACAGATAAATTTCCTCTTTGCAAATCTTTACCACTCCAGGTAGCAACGTTTTTAAAAGGGCTGGCTAAACTGAATAACAAAATAATTTTTAAAATTAATTAAATGTCCCCTGCTGTATTGTGTAGAATAGCCGATAATCTCATTTTTCTCCGGAATTATTTTTACATAAGAACCTTTATCAAAGGCATCTATCACTACAAAACTACTATCCGATTTAGGGAAGGTAAATCGAAACATCGCCGCTCTTTCGGTAGGTGTAATCTCTGCCGTTACATCCTGGTCGGCCAAATAAACATTGTAATAATAGGGCTTGGAAATTTCTGATTTATGCGAAAACCAACTCGCTCTTTCTTTCTGATCAAACTTAGCACTTCCTGTTACCGGCATTATGGAAAACTCACCATAATCGTTCATCCAGGGCGAAGGCTGGTGCGTTTGTTTAAGGCCTACTATTTTATCGGAAGTATAAGTGTATTGCCAACCGTCACCGTCATTACCAGTTTGAGGTGTCCATAAATTCATTCCCCAAGGCAGGCCAATTGCAGGATAGGTATTGCCATTGGACATACCGGGCTTCGACATGGTTCCCATCAAAGGGTTTACATAATCGACCAACGATGTAGCATCATTTACAATTTGTGCCGAAACGCCTAAAGACATGAGCGAAAAGATGGAGAGAAATATTTTTTTCATTTGGATGTTTTAAATATTTAAAAGCCGAAGAGATAATTGTGCTAAGGCTCAAATGACTTCTGCCACGGGATTTCACGCCTGCCTGCATGGCGCAGTCAGGCAGGGATTTTCACTGATTAAATTTGTTACACAAATTCACTCGGAGTATGGTATAGCACGCCATTATCTCATGCCTCCTTTATGTTTTGTTTTTTCGAGTTAAAATATTGCTTTTGGCTTGCATCGTAAATATGGCTTGAAATGTATTGTGCACAGTGTCCCGACTCACATTTACTTACAGAACAAATAATCATGACCGCAAGAGAAGTTTCAAAAGGGGCTATCATTAATGAATAAATTAAATCTTTATCGTTGGGTTTTCTGCGTAAATGTGCCAAAGTTCATCTACGGTTTTTCCTGTTTTATCTTTCCAAAAAGCGCTTGTGTAGGTTTTATCTCTTGCTGCATTGTTCAATTCTCTCACAAGATTTTTATCGTAGTGCTGTTGCAGCCAAATAAAGAACCTGGCTGTTACACGATAAGCGTTAGTGTAATTTTGACGGGAATTATAAGCTGGCAAAGTCCAATCGGCCACATTATTATTTACTCCATATTCATTACGCACAAAATCGGCAATTCCTTCTGTAATCCAGCCTGGAACACCATTCCAATGATACCCCTGCACAATATGCATAACTTCATGCGTCACCACATCTACGTCCTGTGGATGGTTATGAAACCATTCAGGATTAACACGCACTATATGCCCACTTGTGGCGGCTACACCTTTATAGTTTGGATCGATAATAATAAAAACTTCTTTGGAAGCTTTTCTATTATACTCTCTGACTTCCTTTGGATAGACTGCAAAAAAAGTTTTAATTAGTTGTTCTTCTACTTCTTTTGGAAACGTAGAATCTTTATTGACAAAGGTGAGCGTATAGCCCTTTTTCTTAATTGTTTTTCTTGAGACATCGTTTTTTGATAAAGTATTATTCCAATTATCCTGTGCGTTGCACAGAGAACCAATAGCTAACAAAAATAAAATCATCGTTAGCCACTTAATATTTATTTCCATATCTTTTAATCTAATTTTTGAAAACCATTATTAAAGCCTTCATAAAATGTTTACATAAACACATCAAGATAATTTCTTTCCAAATTGCGCAGTTTATCAGCACCAATTAATTTTGAATATAAATAAAGACTCTATTTTGGAAAAACTTCCAGATGCTAAGTTAGAATATCCATTTCTGCACAACTGTCAACGCATACAAAAGGGATTGTTAATGCATTTTAAGCATATAAGCTCCAATTATATGATTGCGGGCACGCCTCGTATAGTAAGGAAAAATAACTATACGTCTATTAATAAAACTGCAGTAATCTCCATTCGGTACACTGAAATAGGTTTGCGTTACCATCGTTATTGGCAGTAATATTAAGCCTGTAATAGGAATAAGCTGTATTATTAGTTGTATTAAACTGAATTGTTTGTTTTCTGCCAGAGAATACCTGGTTGGCTCTGCTATCAACAACAGTCCAGTTGGTGCCATCATTTGAAGCCGCTAAATTCCAATCTTTGGGATCGCGTTGCGGAGCGTCATTACCGGAGGTTAATGTATATCCATTGATAACAGTCGGAGATGGAAACTTCAACTGGACATACATATCGGTTTGATAATTAAACAATAAATACTTAGTGGATAAATCGTTATCAACCAAATGAATTGCGGATTCTTTTGAATCACCATGGTCTGGCGCATCATCATAGTTAAAAGAAAATGCTGCCTGCGCTGTTAGATCTCTCGACCTTATGTTCAGTGTATCTATTTTGAAATAAGTAGTCGTTAATGAGCTATCTAACTTACCTGAAGAAATACTCGTTAATTTCACCGGCAAAAGGTAATGAGTACCCAATGCTAATTTGCTCGTTGTAATAGATAAAGATAATGGACTCGAACTTGTAGAATCTGCTTTAAGCACCGTAGATAACCCCGAAATGGTATAGGAACTCTCAGGCAAAACCTCATAGTGGTTACCCAGGTAAGCATTATCAATATTATATTGAGCCACCAGGGAAGTATCTACCTCAAAGGTTGCGTTTATATCTTGTGCAGCACTCTTGAACCCACCATAAGCAATGCCAAAATAAACCGTTTGTGGAGAGTCTAGCTTGAATAAAGAAAGGTTACCTCTATCTTGAAATGCCTGCGGCATATAAATAGTACCTTCTTGTGGTGAATATAGAACATCCTGCTTTACACAACTCGAAAAATAAATACAACATCCCAAAAGAACCGCAAAAAGAAAAATTCCTTTTTTATAATACTGCATTGCATATTTTATAATGTATCTCATTTTTAATAAATTTAATTCTGACATTGAAATATTTTAATCCTGTAAATTTTACCAACCCGGGTTCTGAACCAAATATTTATCTTTTAGGATTTCACCGTTAGGGATAGGCCATAAATAATCTCTTTGCAAGAATCGCCTTCTTTGTTCAAGCGTCTTTTGATAAAAAGCATCTCCATCAGCAAACATATTCATCCCATATACATCGGCTCCCATTGTTTGCGGTGCAATCTTCCAGCGGCGAAGATCAAAATAACGCACCTGTTCAAAAGCAAGTTCTACCTGGCGCTCCTGCCTTATAGCCATCCTCATAGATTCTTGTGTAGGAGGAATGGGAATATCGGTACCATACAGAGGAATTCCGGCTCTTTGCCTGATAAGGTTAAGATATTTCAAAATATCAGGATTACCCGGATCATATTCATTCAACGCTTCCGCATAATCCAAATATATTTGTGCAAGTCTGATATAACACCAACTTCTTCTATTATGAGAAACGGTCATATTTTTCCTTACATTATATCCGGTTGATGAAACATCAGTGGTACTTTGTAATCTACCTGAATTTCCGTGCAGTTCATAGTTAACAATAACCTGATCGGCACTACTACCCTGGTCCAGCCAATAACTATTATTGTACGTAATACCTACATAAAAGCGAGGCTCGCGGTTTACCCATTGATTATAGGTACTTCTTTGTTGTACATCATAAGGCGCTTGAAAATCTGAAAATCCTGAGCTTTGATAACCCGATTGCGGATCAGTTATGGCGCGGCCATTACTCATAAAGTATGCATCTACCATAGATTGATTAGCAGCTAAAAAGCCGCCTCCCTTTTGAACACTACTATTATATCCCACTAACTTTGGAGTTATATCATATTCATAAGTACCAGTATTACCATTTGAATAGCCCCAAATCCATTCCTGGTTCCAATCGTTGGTTACAACATTGCGGCAAGAATTATAAGCATTGGTAAATGGATCAGATCCTGTTTCAGTATATAAATTGTATGTACCTGGTACAAATTCATCTATAAATGCTTTTGCGGCATTTGCAGCCAGCTTCCATTTATTTACATCATAAGTTTGAGGAATGAGAGATGAACCACCATCCGGATTTTTAAGGTCCGCATAATCTTTATTTCCATTAAACAGTGGGCTTGCAGCCAACATTAAGGTTTGTTCAATATATGCCTTGCAAACACCTGATGTAATACGGCCATATTCAATATTGCTACCAATACTTATTGGTAAATTTCCAGGATGGCTGGAACCAGATACTGATTGTATTTCGTTGTATGCAGAATCTAACTGAGTTGTAATATACGTAACACAGGAATCGAAAGGAGTACGTGCAAATAAAATATCATTTCCCGAAGCATTAGCTGGAATTACATTGGGCAAAATAGGAATCGGCCCATAAAGTCTCAGCATCCAAAAATAAAAGATAGCCCTCAAAGCCCTCGCCTCTCCTTTAAAATGTGCTCTTAAAAAACCGGAAACCTCGGCAGGATTGGCACCATCAATTTTACTAATAAAATCAGTAGCGGTGCGTACCGGTTTGTAAAAATTAGTCCAGTAAGTACCCCCTATATTTACATCCCATGTGCTTTGGTTCATTGCGTTGCCCATTGAAACAACAGGTTGAGCATAATTATTCGCTTCGTCTGATGCGGGTGTCCAGGGTCCCGAATAACCACTGGGGGCAAACCTTTGATTAAACTCATCCGGAACATTGGCATATATCTGTGCCAAATATCCATTGGTATTTGTTAAAGATCTAAATATGCTATCTTCTTGCAAAATACCGCCAGGTACTGTATCCAAATATTTTTTACAAGAACTGGTAAGGAGTACCATACCAAAACACAAAACGGAAAGAAATATGAATTTTGTTTTCATGTATCTAATTTTTTATTGTTTTTTATTCATCACATGGAATTCTGCCTAAAATGTTCATCGCTGTATAACCGACCCTATCATTTTTATGCTTCATTTCATTATTACTAAAACAGTGTAAAAGAATAATTTTTTTATTTAAAATTTATTCGAATGCCGAGAGACAGGTTTCTTGTATTTGGATAAGTATCTCCATTTCCGGTGTTTAATTCGGGGTCCCATAATTTGAACGGACTCCAATAACACAAATTAATTCCATCAAAATATACCTGGATATTACTAAGACCCGCTGCGCCCAACCACTTTTTATTGCGGATGTTATAACCCACATCCAATGTTTTGAACCGGATAAAACTAATATCCTTTACCCACCATGTACTTGGCTGGGAATTGTTCAGATTGGCATTTTGACCATAGCCCAAACGTGGATAAAAAGGATTTGCTGATGGATTTTCAGGTGTCCATCTATCCTCCGCAACGGCATATAAATTTCCGTCATCATTACTGTTAAACGGAGACTGCGCAACACCACTTAATTCTCTATGCGAACCTTCATTGGCTTGAAAAAATGCACTAATATAAAAATTACCATAAGTAAAGTTGACGGCCGCACCAAATTCCCATTTAGGGATATCGCCATCATTTATTTTGGTTTGGTCAAATTGATTGATAACACCATCGCCATTCAAATCTTTATACCTAATGTCACCGGGTCTTGGATTACCCAAAGCGCTTTGATCGGCACTATTGTCGATTTCAGACTGGCTTTGAAACAATCCATCTGCGATGTAACCATAACCAGCAAGAATGGTTTGCCCTTTTCTGTCCTGGTAAGGATCGGCAAATCGGGGCTCGTCATCATTTATCAGTTTATTTTGGTTGTAGGTAAATGTTCCAAATGCACCTAAAGTCATTTTACTACCAATTTGTAATGGTTTAAGCGTTATTTGTCCTTCGAAACCAGCAGCATCAACTACACCGTAGTTACCTACCGGGTTGTATTGCAAACCGGCATAATCCGGAAAATCGGCCCTGGTTAAAAACACTTTGGTTCTATGCGAATGAAAATAATCTAACACAAACTGCAAACGGTTGTGTACCATATTAAAATCTAATCCTAAATCTCTTGTGTGGGAAACTGCCCATTGAACATCGGCGCCATATTGAGAAATATTTACACCTCCATATCCCGATGTGGCTCCAGCTTTACCAAATGTTGCCCCTTTAGCACCGGTAGTAACCAGGGTAAGATACCCAAAACTAAGCCCGGTACCCGGTGCACCGGCGAAACCGTCGGAATAGCGAATTTTAAAATATTGAAAAATTTTAGATAATGGATCAAAGAATTTTTCATCGGAAAGTACCCAGGCAACACCCGGCGCCGGGAACCAACCAAACCGCTTGCTGGGTGCATAGTCTTCGGAACCATTATAACCTAAATTAAATTCAAAGAAGTATCGGTTTTTATAGGAATAGGAAGCCTTGGCAGCGTAGTTTTGCTGATGGTTCGGAATGTTAGTCAAATAGTTGCCATCAAAAGGATTTAAGGAACTATACTGATTATATACCAATAATCCTGATACATGATTGTCCCCAAAAGTACGATCATAATTGATTTGACCCTGGAGAGTATTTTGTCGGTTCCCAGAATTGTTTATCCCAAAATTAAGATTATCTGATCCGGTGATTACTTGCGTAAGGTTCAAGGATCCATCAGGATTATAGGGTTGCGCCTGGTTGAGGTAATAAATGCTTCTGGTTCTTGTTCGACTATTGTCATTTTCATTATGTGTGTCGAATGAATATTGAGCATTTACTGACAAACCTTTGAGCCAAAATCCCAAATCCTGTGATAACTGTGCAGTGCTGGATATTTGAGACTGATATTGATTTTGATACCCGGTTTGTGTAACCAAGGCATAAGGATTAGGAGAAGGTGTAGCACCTTCTGCAACGCCTGCTACCAATTCCCCGGATAGAATGCAGGAGTGCGCACGGGACTTGAAGATATTGAATTGGAAAAAGCGGCTGTTGCGCCTGCGCCGGGTTGATTAAAATTACTGGTATATCCTGAAAGAGATAAAGAAAACTTAGTTGTCTTTGTCCATTTCATATCCACATTAGAAGTAAAATTATACCGCTGGTACTTCGTACTCGCATTATATATTGATTGAGAAGGATCCTGCTTTATCAACGAAGATTCATCATAATAATCCATTGACACATAATATTGAGTGTTTTCAGAGCCACCGGTAGCACTCACATTTAATTTTTTATTGATTGAGCTTTTATTAAATACCTGTTTCAACCAATTAACATTTGGATAAACAAAATGATTAGCATTTGGCGAAAGTGTGCTATCGATATAATCCTGCGAATAGCTTGGTGCATAACCTGAAGCTATTTCAGCTTCATTTTTCAATTTCATAAATTCACCAGCATCGGCTAATTCGGGTGTTTTAGTAAATTGTGTAATGCCTTGTGAATATTGCGCCATTATTTTACTTTTTCCTGAGCTACCTCTTTTTGTTGTAATCAGTATTACACCATTGGCACCCAGAGAGCCATACACAGCAGTTGCAGCCGCATCTTTAAGTACTGTAAAAGATTGAATATTTTCAGGATCGTAGCTATTTAAATCTCTTCCTCTTACCCCATCAATAATTATTAAAGGGCTGCTGGGATTGCTGCCAAAGGTTTGAATACCGCGAATAAAAATATCTGCGGCATTACTTCCCGGCAATCCGGAACGCTGCACCCCAATTAAACCGGCAACACGGCCAGCGAGCATGGTACTAAATTTGCTACCGGATGCTGTAAATCCTTTGCATTTACGGTAGTTTGTGAACCTACAACACTTATTAGTTTTTGACGTTGACCAAACCCTGAAACGACAACTTCGTTTAAAGTTCCTGCTTGCGCAATGAGGGAAATATCAAGTTCAACTGATTATTAAATGCCCATATATAGGTATCATAACCAATAAAGCTGGCACTTAAAGAATCACCTTTTATAGCTTCGATAGAAAAAGATCCCGAACCATTTGTTAGAGTAGCTTTACCAGAGTTAAGATCTGTAATAGTTGCACCCGATAAAACAGCATCCAGATTATCTCTTACTGTTCCTGTGATGGTTTCTTTTGTTTTTGTGGTAGTAACCTGCGCATGTAAACCAGTCAAACAAACGATAAAACAGTAAAGAAAGCAATAAAAGAACCTTATCCTTTTCTTAAACATATCCCTATTAATTGTATGTTTTTCAATCATTTTTTGGAAAGTTTAAACTTGTTAAAAATAAATTTGTACAAATTTTAGTATGAGTAGAACAATTATTAATATCGTATAGTTTGTAAATATTCTTAATCATCAAGTCGTATGAGTATTCGATCAGGAGCAAATTTATTTAACAATCGAGGTAACGCATGTTAACAGAATATAAACAACTTGTTAACCCATACTTAACAAAAGAGATAGCAAATCGGGGATGAGTTTTTTTAATAAATCTTCAAAAATGGAACAAATGCAATAGACCTTTTACCCTTAGAGATTTTCGAAAAAGATCAATAATGATCTGTGAAAAATAAAATTTATTCAGGATGTTTAATGTTTAGATTGTGAGCTTCCCGGCGTTTACTTTTCAATCTTGCCGGACTGATCACTTACACTCCTACACTTTTTAATTATTTATCAAAATGCTGCATTAAAATGCTATGAATATAAATTAAGAATCAGCATTATTACTTCGTTTACTGCGCTATAAATTAAAGTATAAATCGGAGGAATTTGCTTGTTTACTGGCAGAGAAAATAAATAATAATTCGTAATCGTATTTCTTTCTTTGCCGGATTCTCATGTGTTTTCGCAGAAAAAATAACGAATCACTTTCTGACTTGTATTACCAAATAAACAACTGCAATCTTTAATTTCTAGTTTGTTGAAAAGGCATCCATCACTATATCTCAAAAAATAGCTTACGGCCAATAGCGTCAGTCCTATTTTGTTGGTATTACAGTAGAATAATTATCTTTAAAATAATGATTAAATGATGTGAGGGCTTTAGTAGCCGTACATACACACAATTTCTTTTTTATTAATTTGAGAATTAAAATCCTTACAGATATTTTTAACCAAAGCAAACTTTCAATCTGTCCAAAAACTTGTTAATAAATATTAAACGATCAGGAATACCATAAAATAGATAAGTATCTTTCAAGGCAAAATCAACGCAATTGAAACGTTGGAAATCAATAATGATTTATCGGGTAATTGCTATTATCTGTTTCTTAATATTATTAGTCGTTCAATATTTTTTGATTTACAATACATATAAATTAAAAGATCAACGCTATTTTATTTCGGCAAGGGGCACAATCAATGATGATTATACCCGTAGCGTTAGTAACGACAAGGTATATCCGGGTGGTCAGGCTATTATTGATAAATATATTTACAACAATATGTCGGGGCTCGAATTGCTACATAAAAAATCAGCGGGGCGAATTTAAAGCCTTAGGAGATAAGGTTTGCGATACTATTTTTACACAATTGCGCAAGCATAGTAATATGGACAGCCTGTTTGCAGAAATTGTAAAACAAAATAAACTCGGAAGCGACCTGGAATACTCACTCATCGTTACCTCTCTTGGCGTAGATTTTAACAATAACCACTATTTTCCACTTTTAAAAACCGGCGAGCAAAATCCTTATCTAAGCCAAGAAATACAATTACCAGCCGGTATTAAAATCGATGGCGAGCTAAAGAATATAAATGAGCAAAACCTGGTAACTTCATTATACGTAAGCTCGCCCCTGGACCATAGTTACAGAATAGGTTTTTCGCTTTATGTAGATACCCCCAACAGGTACATTGCTGTTTTAAAACAGATGGCGCCAATCTTACATTGGCTGTATTTTCAATACTCCTGGTGGTTTTAATTTACTTCTTTACCTTCAAAAATTGGCTAAAACAAAAGAAGTTAGCCGAAATGCAATCCGACTTTGTTAATAGCATTACGCACGAATTTCACACACCTCTTGCCACCATTATTATTGCAAATAAAAATTTGCAAAATGATAAAATAAATTCACGCAAAGAAAATATTTTACCATTAACAAAAATCATTGAAAGGCAGTCGCAAAGATTAAAAACTTTGTTTGAGCGCGTACTGGATATTACCACAATGAATAATTTCACGCTCAATAAAAAAGAGTTCATTTTAGACAACTTACTTGATGATGTTTTATTGGACTACCGGTTGATGCTTTCAGACAATAATATTGAAATTGTATTTAATAAAAATAATGATGGAAAGAAAGGTATTATTAGATAGATTTTGGTTCACCACGATGTTATTCAACATTTTTGAAAATGCCATTAAATATAATAATAGTCCTGTAAAAAAAGTAGAAGTGACTTTATCAGACACAAAACATTCAACAGAAATTCGTATAAATGATAACGGCATAGGTATGCCCGATGTCACCATTAATCATATTTTTGAGAAGTTTTACAGAGATACTGCAAATAAAGTGAAGGATGCGAATGGCTTAGGTTTGGGGCTATTTTACACCAGGCAAAGCATAAAGGCACACGGATGGAAGCTAAGAGTAGAAAGTATAGAAAAAGAAGGTTCTTCCTTTATAATTATTATTCCGAAAGGAAAAATTAATGAATTCAATAAGTAATAGGCATGAAAAACAAAATATTATTTGTAGAAGACCAGGAAGATTTGGGAAATGTGGTAAAACAATACTTGGAAATTTCAGAATTTGAAGTGACCTGGTGTACCAATGGGGCAAAGCATTTAAAACTGTAACGCAGACGCTAATAAATTTAATTTGTTGATTATAGACATTCAATTGCCGGGAATGAACGGTTTTGAACTCGCGGAGCATATTACCAAGGAAAACTACAATATTCCATTCCTTTTTTTAACGGCAAGAAACGAAAAAAGAGACCGACTTTATGGGTTAAAAATAGGTGCTGATGATTATATAACCAAACCTTTCGATATTGACGAGTTGGTACTCAGAATAAAAAATATTATCAAAAGAAACAATCATCATTCTGTAAATGATATAGAACCGTCAACTGCCGAAATTAAAATGGGCGACATTACGCTGCAAAAGGAGCTATTGAAATTTTCTATCAATGAGGAACCGGCTACTTCACTTACTTTAAGAGAAGCGGAGCTATTGGAGTATTTGTGCAAAAATCAAAACCGGGTGCTGAAACGGGAAGAAATTCTGATACAGCTTTGGCATGAAAATGATTACTTCCTTGGTCGCAGTTTAGACGTTTTTATTTCACGTTTACGAAAATTGCTGCAAGCGTCAAAAACAGTAACCATCGACAATGTGTATGGGGTAGGGTTTATTTTTAATGTAAAAAAGTAATGGTTTCCAGAAAAGTTCGGGATTTGATATATAATCCGCAGACTCCAAATATAAAAAAAATGAAATCAAAATGTATTTATAAACAGGTAATTTTCTTCATAACTTTCTTTCTTGTTACTTTTGTTAAAATCATTTTTTAACGGCATGTACTTTGAGCAAAACAGATATTCAAAATCAAACTAAAAAAGAAAATGGAATCAATTGAACAAAAAGGTATTAATACAGTTAGGGTACTTTCAGCGGATGCAGTGCAGAAAGCAAATTCAGGTCATCCCGGAACTCCGATGGGGCTTGCTCCAATAGGAGATGTGCTATGGACAAAAGTGATGACTTATAACCCAAATAATCCAAATTGGCCCAATCGTGACCGTTTTATTTTGTCTGCAGGTCATGCCTGCATGTTGCAATATTGTTATTTGTACCTCACCGGTTATGATGTAACACTTGATGATCTGAAAAATTTCAGGCAATTGCACAGCAAAACTGCCGGCCATCCTGAATATGGTTTATTGTCAGGAATAGAAGTAACCACCGGACCGTTGGGCCAGGGATTCGCAAATGGCGTAGGAATGGCGATTGCCCAGCAATACCTGGCTTCCCGATACAATAAGCCGGGATTTGATTTGTTCGATTATAAAATTTACGCCATCTGCAGTGACGGTGACATTATGGAAGGAGTAAGCGCAGAGGCTGCTTCACTGGCCGGCCATCTTAAACTTGGAAATCTTATTTATTTATATGATGATAATAAAATAACTATTGAAGGCGACACCTCGCTTGCTTTCAATGAAGATGTTGCGGAACGTTTCCAGGCATATGGATGGCACGTTCAATCGGTAGCAGATGGAAATGATACGGAAGCTATTCATGCAGCTATTATCAATGCACAAAAGGATACTAAAAGGCCATCGTTGATAAAAGTTCGTACTCATATTGGATTTGGAAGCCCTAACAAGGTCGATACGGCAGGCGCTCATGGATCTCCTTTAGGAAAAGACGAAGTACGACTGGTAAAAGAAAATTTAGGATTCGATCCTGATAAAAGCTTTATCGTTGCTGATGATGTACTTGATTTTTATAAGAAAAAAGGAAATGCCGGTATAAAAAAAGAAGAAAATTGGAAAGCACTTTTCGCCAAATACAAAGAAAAATATTCTTCTGAAGCTGCAGAATATGAATTATTAAGTAAGGGAAATTTGCCCGATGGCTGGAAAGATAATTTACCCGTTTTTAAACCAGATGCAAAAGGACTTGCCACCAGGAAAGCATCCGGCAAAACATTAAATGCCATCGCTGAAAAATTACCTTTTCTGATTGGAGGTTCTGCTGATCTTTCACCATCTACTGATACGGAATTAAATGATTTCGAATCCTTCACAGATGAAAATCATAGCGGCAGAAATTTCCATTTTGGAATTCGGGAACATGCAATGGGATCTGTTTTAAATGGCATGGCGCTTACAAATGGATTTATTCCTTATGGCGCTACTTTCCTTATCTTTTCTGATTATATGAGGCCGCCGGTAAGGCTGGCTGCGATCATGAAAATAAAACCTGTTTTTATTTATACTCATGACAGCATTGGTTTAGGAGAAGACGGAACAACTCACCAGCCGGTTGAACAATTATTGGGGCTTCGTTCTGTTCCGGATTTAACTGTAATTCGCCCCGCTGATCCGAACGAAACCACACAGGCGTGGCGTACTACAATTGAACACACAGGGGGTCCGGTGGCGCTAATTTTAACCAGGCAAAACGTTCCTATCATTGACCAGGATAAATATGCGAAAGCGGATAACGTTGATAAAGGCGCTTATATTTTATCTGATTGTGATGGCGAGCCACAAGTTATTTTGATGGCAAGCGGCAGCGAGGTTCATTTAATCATGGAGGCTCAGGAAAAATTAAAAGCTGAATCCATAAATGCAAGAGTGGTGAGTTTTCCAAGTTGGGAATTGTTTGATGCCCAAAGCGCGGATTATAAAGAAAAGGTATTTCCCCAAAAAGTACGTGCCCGCCTGGCTGTGGAAGCCGGTTCGCCGATTGGATGGTGCAAATATGTGACTGATGACGGAGATGTTTTGGGCATTGATAAATTTGGAGAATCAGCCCCGGGAGAAGAAGTGATGGCTGAATATGGCTTCACTGTCGAAAATATAGTAGCTAAAGCTAAAGCATTACTAAGTTAATTATTAGTAAATCTAAATTTACAAAAATGAAAAAGATTTTAATTGCTATTGACTATAATCCCACCGCACAAAAAATTGCTGAAACGGGTTACGAATTGGCAAAATCAATGAATGCAGAGGTTATTTTACTTCATGTAGTGGCTGACTACACCTACTATTCATCGTTGGATTATTCTCCTATTATGGGCTTCGACCAGTTTAGCAACTTAGGGACCGTTCAATTGGATTCTGTGAAGGAATTAGAAAATGCTGCTCAAGATTATCTTGAGCAATCGAAATCTCATTTAGGCGATACTTCTATAAAAACACTTGTGAAAGATGGCGACACCGGTGATGCAATTATTGAGGCAGCCAAAAATCTCGGGGTTGATATAATTGTTTTAGGAAGCCATAGCCGGAGAGGGCTGGATAAAATACTCATGGGAAGCGTTGCCGAAAAAGTTTTACGACACAGTAAAACCCCATTATTTATAATTCCTGTAAGTGAAAAAGAAGAAATATAATTTATAAAGAAATATAAAATGGCAGATTACCCCGATGAGGAACACGTCGTTAAAATTCTAAAAATTGAAAATGTAACGCATAATGTAAAAAGATTTACACTTACCAAACCCGAAAATTACCGGTTTACGCCCGGTCAAGCCACAGACATTGTTATTGATTTACCAGGCTGGAAAAAAGAACGAAGGCCTTTTACTTTTACAGCTTTAAATGAATGGAACACACTTGAATTTACGATCAAAATATATGATGACCATAACGGCGTTACCAACGAATTAGGAAAATTGAAACCGGGCGACCAATTAATCATTCATGATGTTTGGGGAGCTATTCATTATAAAGGCGAAGGCGTCTTTATTGCAGGCGGGGCGGGAGTTACGCCGTTTATTGCTATCCTGAGGAATTTATACAAGGAGGGCAAAATAGGAAACAACAAACTTATTTTCTCCAACAAAACCAAAAGCGATATTATCCTTAAAGATGAATTTGAAAAAATGCTGGGCCCCAATTTTATCAATACCCTCACCAAAGAAAAAACGGATGAATATGACAATAATAAAATCGACCAGGCCTATCTTAAACAAAGAATAAAAAATTTTAATCAATATTTTTATATCTGCGGGCCTGATGCGATGGTAGAAGACGTCCATAAAGAGCTATCAGCGCTTGGTGTAAAAGAAGAGAAAATAGTAATTGAGGAATTCTAAAATAAAAAAACACAGTAAATGTTGCTTTACTGTAATTAACAAAAAAAATAAAAATAAAAAGTATATATTCTAATTGAATTAAAAACATTTTACCATGGCAAAAGATCCTTATCAAATAAAAAAAATCCTAACTACCAAAGACGGTAATTTCACCTATTACAGCCTCACTGAATTGGAAAACCAGGGACACAAAATCAGTAAATTGCCTTTTTCTATTCGTATTTTATTAGAAAATGCGTTGCGAAATTTTGATGACTTTTCTGTTACCAAAGAAAATGTAGAAACTTTATTAAACTGGAAACCCAAGGGGTCTGATAAAGATATCCCCTTTAAACCTGCGCGTGTTTTGATGCAGGATTTTACCGGAGTTCCTGCGGTGGTGGATATCGCTTCCCTACGTGCAGAGGCAGCCAGGAAAGGAAAGAATCCTGAAGAAATCAATCCCTTAATTCCCGTTGACCTGGTAATTGATCATTCGGTGCAGGTAGATTATTTTGGAACTGAATATTCGTACCAAAGAAATATGGATGAAGAATACAAGCGCAACCAGGAACGTTATTCTTTTTTAAAATGGGCTCAAAAATCTTTCAACAATTTTAGTGTGGTTCCTCCCGGCATGGGAATTTGCCACCAGGTAAACCTGGAATATTTTTCAAAAGGAGTAATAGAAAGAAATGGCGAAGTCTTTCCTGATACTTTAGTTGGAACCGATAGCCATACGCCAATGGTAAATGGAATTGGGGTAGTAGCCTGGGGTGTTGGTGGTATTGAAGCTGAAGCAGCCATATTAGGCCAGCCTCTTTACTTTATCATGCCCGAAGTTATTGGCCTTGAATTGAAAGGGAAGCTTCCATTGGGATCTACTGCTACAGATCTGGTATTGAATATCGCTGAAGTGTTACGAAAATACGGAGTAGTAGGAAAATTTGTAGAAGTATTCGGCGATGGACTTGACAATCTTTCTGTTCCTGACAGGGCTACAATCGGAAATATGTCTCCCGAGTTTGGATGCACCATCACCTATTTCCCGATAGACCACAAGACGATTGAATACATGGAAAAAAGCAATCGTTCGGCAGCACAGCTAAAACTGGTAGAAGATTATTGCAAGGCCAATATGCTATGGCGTACTGGTAAAGAAAAAATTACTTATACGGATACAATCAAGTTAGATCTTTCCTCTATCGAACCCACAGTAGCAGGGCCCAAGCGTCCGCAGGATAAGATTCTTTTGAAGAATTTTAAAAAGAAATTCATTGATTTAATGGATCAGAATTATGGACGTACTTACCAGGTTCCTGAAAAGCAAATGTCACGTTGGTTTGCAGAAGGTGGCGGCCAGCCCATTGATCCTGCACCATCCGCAACCGGTGCCGAAGTATTAGAAGAAGTAGAAAATGGAACAAAAAAAGTCTGGATAACATTAGGCCATGAAAAATTTGAGCTTTCAGATGGTTCGGTAGCTATTGCAGCAATTACTTCCTGCACCAATACCAGCAATCCTTTTGTAATGATTGGAGCAGGTTTGGTAGCGAGAAAAGCTCGCGAGCATGGCCTTAATAAAAAGCCATGGGTAAAAACTTCACTGGCCCCCGGATCTAAAGTAGTGACCGATTATTTAAAAAAATCCGATTTACTTAATGATCTGGAATCACTTGATTTTCATCTTGTAGGGTACGGGTGCACCTCATGCATTGGCAATTCAGGGCCGCTTCCCCCTTACATGTCTAAAGCGGTAGAAGATCAGGATCTTGTAGTGGCGTCCGTGCTTTCAGGAAATAGAAATTTTGAAGCCCGGATTCATCCTCAGGTAAAAATGAATTTCTTAATGTCGCCCATGCTCGTGGTAGCTTATGCCATTGCCGGTCGGATTGATATCGATTTAACTACCGAGCCGATAAGCTACGATTCAAACCTGCAACCGGTTTATTTAAAAGATATCTGGCCTACAGACGATGAAATAAATGATATCATGGCCAAAGTACTTTCTCCAAATGATTTTTCTAAAAACTATGGAGAAATTTTCGAAGGAAATGAAATCTGGAGAAACCTTAAAGTGCCTGAGGATAAATTGTATGCCTGGGATAAGGAATCTACTTACGTAAAAGAAGTTCCTTTCTTTTATAATCTTCCTGACAACGCCGAAGAAACCCAGGACATAATTGAAGCAAGAGCTTTATTGGTTTTGGGTGACAGCATCACCACCGATCATATTTCGCCAGCCGGCCAATTTAATGAGAAATCATCTGCAGGGCAATACCTCATAAGCAGAGGCGTAAAAAGAGAAAACTTCAATTCATATGGTTCCCGCCGGGGAAATGATGAGGTGATGGTACGTGGCACATTTGCCAACGTTCGTATTAAAAACCAATTGGCCTTAAAAGAAGGAGGCTATACAACTTACCTTCCATCAGGCAATGAAATGTCGGTTTATGATGCGGCCGTAAAATACAAAGAAGACAAAACTCCTTTGATAGTTTTGGCAGGAAAAGAATATGGCAGCGGCTCATCAAGAGACTGGGCAGCTAAAGGAACTTTCCTACTGGGCGTGAAGGCAGTAATTGCAGAAAGTTATGAGCGAATTCACAGAAGTAATTTGGTTGGAATGGGCGTATTACCTCTTGAATATAAGCAGGGAGAAAACGCGAAAAGCCTGGGACTTACCGGTAAAGAGGTTTTTAATATTACAGGAATAGCCGGATCAATTAAACCTTTGCAGGAAATGCTGGTGGTTGCAAAAAAAGAAGATGGAACAATAATAGAATTTAATGCGGTCGCCAGGCTTGATTCAGCAATTGAAATTGAATACTACCGCCATGGAGGTATTCTGCAATATGTATTAAGGCAATTTTTAGAGAAAAATGGTAAAGAATAAAAAATAGAACTATTTCTTCGTTTACTGTACAGGGTATTAAATTTCACAAAAGAAATTTAATGCCCTGTATTTTTTTGGAGAAATTGCTTCAGGATTTATTTTGAATGGTATGCAAAAATTGATAAAATTTCAGGCCTGATTTCCCTAAACAATTATTTACTTCTTTGAATTCGCCACTAAATCATCAATGGCAGATTCAATAGAAGGATATAAAAATGTGAACCCGGTATCTTTTATTTTTTTATTGCTGACAGTTTCGCTTTTTAGTATTTCGATACTTCGTTTTCCGAACACCCATTTTAGTCCGAAAGCAGGAACATACACCGGGATAAAAAACTTTTTCCTCATTGTCTGACCTAATTCTATAATCAGGTCCTTTTGTGAGAGAGGTTCAGGAGCTACCGCATTATATGTACCATTCAGTAAATTATTTTCGATGGACTCGCAATACATCCGACAAAGGTCATCAATGTGAATCCAGCTAACTATCTGCCTGCCATTACCTAAAATTGGGGCAATCCCGAATTTAAGAGTGGATTTATATCTTTCAAGTGCGCCACCTTTATTTGACAATACTATACCGGTTCTTAATCTTACCAAACGGATTCCAAGATCTGTAACCGGCGTCGAAGCCGTTTCCCATAAAACACATGTTTTTCCTAAAAAATCATCTGAAGGAGGATCGGTTTCTATAAAACCTTCATTCCTTACCAAAGGTTTGTTGTCCTTTCCATACCAACCGATGGCAGATGCTGAAATAAATGATTCTACATGATGGCCATTTTCGGCCAAACAACTAATAATCAATTCAGCAGATTTAACCCGGCTGTCAATAATTAGATTTTTGTATTCATTAGTCCATTTTTTATCCATCACTCCTGCACCGGCTAGATGCACAATATGGTCAGCTTTCCTTACAACTTCCGCATCAATAATTTTATCTTTTACACTCCAAAAGCTGTATGAAATTTTAGGATTATTAGTGGTTTTATTTTTTTCCCTGGTAAGAATAATAACATCATTTCCTCTTTCAATTAAAAGGTTGGTAAGATGCGAACCAATTAATCCTGTTCCTCCTGAAATTAAAATTGTAGCCATAGCTTTTTCTAAATTGATTTTTTAAATTTATAGGTTTGCATTCTTTTTAAAACCCGGGAATTTTTCATCAAGGATCATTAAATAAAAGTTCCGCAAAATGTGATGTTAATTATTTATTTGTTGAAAAGAGTTAATAAAATATTGGCATACTTGCCTGTTTATTTTTAATAAATTAGTATAGCTTTATAAAAAACAATTTGATAATATACGTTTTAGACAAATCAGAAATTTACAGACAAAGTATGAAAAATATTCTTATAATTTTTGCATTCATTTTTATTGGCAAAACTTCATTTTCTCAACAAATTACTTATTCACAACCTGAATCACAAGATTCAAGATCATTGAACTTTGAGATCATCGGAAAAATTCATGATAATTTTTTGATCTATAAAAATTTAAGGAATAAGTATTCCGTTTGCAGCTATGATAATTCAATGAAATTATTAAATCGTGTGGATCTCCAGTTCATGCCTGACAATACGTTAAATGTAGATTTTGTTACTTATCCGGATTTTGCGTGGCTTATCTATCAATATCAAAAAAGAAATATTCTTCATTGTGCAGCCGTTAAAATAAACGAAGACGGAAAATTATTGAGCGACCCGTTTGATCTTGATACTACTCATATTAATTTCTTTGCTGATAATAAAATTTACAGTACCATCTACAGCGAAGACAAATCAAGGATAATGATTTATAAAATCCAAAGAAAAAGCGGCAACTTTAATTTTACTACCCTGTTATTTAACGACAGCTTACAACTATTACATAAATCAAGAATCCCGACCGGTTTTGATGACAGAAAAGATTTGTTCAGCGATTTTTATGTGGACAATGAAGGAAATTTTGTTTTTACAAAAGGGAATAAATCTTCGTCCAAAGATTTTATCCAGGATCTGGCTTTAATTACCAAAAAGGCCGATGATGATAATTTTATTTTAAATCAATTTAATCTGTCAGGAAACTATCTCGATGCTATTAAACTGAAAATTGATAATCTCAATAAGCATTATATCCTTAACTCTTTATATTACGAGAAAAAACGTGGTAATGTAGAAGGTATTTATACAGCAGTCTGGGATGTGAACAATAAAAATATTATAACGCAGGTATTTCAACCATTAGGAGATACGGTTCGTTCTGTCGCAAAATCCAACGGCAATAACAAACTTGCGCTGAATAATTATTTCATCCGTAATGTGATATTGAAAAAGGATGGAGGATTTATTTTGACTGCTGAAGATTTTTATTCCCAATCACGTTACAGTCCATGGAACCGCTATGATTATTTATATGGCTATCCTTCATTTTCCCCTTATAATTATTATATGTATTCTCCCTATTCCTACGGAAATTATGGGGGATACCCTTATTATAATTCCCGTGGCCAAAACCGGTATTATTACAATAATATCCTGATTTTAAATATGGATAAAACAGGAAGGACGGATTGGGCTACAGTAGTCAATAAAAGCCAGTATGATGATGAAACAGACAATTTCCTTTCGTACGTAATAATGCTGACAGGGGGGCAAATGCATTTTCTTTTCAATTCATTAGAAAGACGTAGTTTTCTTTTGGTAGATCATAGTGTTTCCGGCTCGGGAAAAATTACAGTCAACCCTCCGTTCAGAACACTTGACCGGGGTTACCAGTTTATGCCCCGCTATGGCAAACAGGTGAGCGCTTCCCAAATAATAATTCCTTGTATCTATCGCAATTATATAGCATTTGCTAAGATTGAATTTCCATAATAATAATATGCAAACTGCTTTTCTATGCGAAACAGTTTTAATTTTTTATTTTTGTTTTTTCAATTAACTATTTATTGTGACAGGAATTTTCAGGACCAATAATCCACTTAATACTTTCCTGCTTCTGGTGTATGGAATTCTTTTGAAATTTGTTTGGCTGACCCATCCACAAATTCCGGTTATTCATAAATCTTACGGCTTTTTGTTTTATGATATTATCCAGTCTGTCAAACCATACCTTGATCAATTTCCCAAAACCTATTTTCTGATTGCCTATTTATTGCTTTTTTCGCAGGCGATAACTTTAAATCAAATTATTATTAGTCGCCGGATGATGCAAAAGCCTGATTTTTTGCCGGCGATGAGTTATCTTTTAATTACTTCCTTTTTCCCCGAATGGAATGTTTTAAGCGCCCCGTTAATTATCAATTCCATCCTCATTTGGGTATGGTCTAAAATGAGCAATCTCAATAATAACCGTCACCCCAAGGGAACACTTTTTAATGTTGGGCTTGCCATCGGGGTCGCGTCTTTTTTTTATCTCCCTTCATTTGCGTTTGCCCTGTTTGTAATCCTTTCCCTCATTATTACAAGGCCGCCAAAAGTAGCAGAATGGCTCATTACGTTTATTGGTGTTATCACACCGTGGTATTTTTTATTAGCATGGCTTTTTTTAACTAATAAACTATACTCTTTTCGTTTTTATGGATTTGGAATTTCACAGCCAGTATATAACTTATTTTATACCGAATGGGCCGGCATCGGATTGATTGTCTTAATGATTCTAACCGGGGCTTTTTATGTTCAATCTTTTATGAACAAACAAATTTTACAGGTAAGGAAAAACTGGGGACAAATGCTATTATATCTCCTCATTTGCATTGGCATTCCTTTTATTATTTATAACCACAACATTAGTTATTGGTTGCTCGCCCTGGCGCCCGCTTCTGCATTTATAGGATGTGCTTTTTATTATCCGCGCGCAAGGTGGGTTCCGATGGTGCTGCATTGGGTGATGGTTGGTTTTGTGATCTATATGCAGTATTTCAAAAAATAAAAGATTGGGAATGTTTAATTTTGCATAAAAATAAAAACATAAAAAATGAAATTTGGTGTGGTAGTTTTTCCAGGGTCTAATTGTGACAGTGATATGATCAATGCGCTTCAAACAGACCTTGGCCAGGAAGTAATAACCTTATGGCACAAAGATAAAGACCTTTCAATGTTCCAAATTTCAGATTGTATTGTCCTTCCCGGCGGATTTAGTTTTGGTGACTACCTCAGGTGTGGCGCTATTGCAAGATTCAGCCCAATGATGCAAAGTGTAATTGAATTTGCCAATAAAGGAGGAAAAGTTTTTGGTGTTTGCAACGGCTTCCAGGTGCTTTGCGAAAGCGGACTGCTTCCCGGAGTGTTATTGCAAAATGCACAAATGAAATTTGTATGTAAAAATACTTTTATCAAAGATGGAAAAACCGGTGAAATCTTACAAATCCCGGTAGCACATGGCGAAGGAAGATTTTTTGCAAATGAAACGGAGCTGAAAGAAATTGAAAAGAACAACCAGGTTATCTACAGTTATTGTGATAAAAATGGCGAAATACATATTGATCATTCTCCCAACGGTTCTTTACTAAGTATAGCAGGAATCAGTAATAAAAATAGAAACGTTTTTGGAATGATGCCTCACCCTGAAAGAGCTTGTAGCAGTTTTTTGGGCAATACTGATGGCAGAAAAGTTTTTAAAGAATTATTTTCTATTAATTGATTGTTTTCTTATTTAAATTGTCTCTTATAATCTGCTTTTATACAGCAAAGCAACAAATTTGTCAGATTTGTATTTTCTGACAGAATACGCTGGTCGTTAGTCATTTTAGCAGGGATAAGTTAGTAAAGCAACAAATATTCACATTTCTTTTTTTCCTTTTTAAATAAAAAAAAATCCCTTCATTTTGTAAAGGGATTTTGTTTTGTGGTTTCAGAAGTGTTTATTATAAAGCGATTTGTTTTTCTATCATCATTTTTCTCAGGTTGATAAGGCCATAGCGCATACGGCCAAGCGCCGTGTTAATGCTGCAATCTGTGAGCTTTGCGATTTCTTTAAAACTCAGATCTGCAAAATGACGCATTACGATTACTTCTTTTTGGTCTTCAGGAAGCATATCGAGCATTTTTCTCACTCTGTCATGGCTTTGGCCCTGGATCATTTTTTCTTCCATGCCGGCTTCAGAAAAATTAAGTACTTCAAAAATGTCATGATCTCCACTTGTCTTGATGGTTGGAGTGCGTTTTACCTTTCTGAAATAATCAATACAAAGGTTGTGTGCAATTCGCATTACCCATGGCAAAAATTTTCCTTCTTCATTGTAACGGCCACTATTGATTGTGTCAATTACTTTGATAAAAGTGTCCTGAAAAAGATCTTCGGCAAGATACTTGTCCTTTACTAATAAGTAAATGGAGGTGTAAATTTTGTCTTTGTGGCGCTCTACAAGAATTGAAAGAGCATCGCTATCTCCGTCGAGATAAAGGTGAATCAATTGAGGGTCGGTTAAAGTGTTCATGGTTTTCATAACCTTTTTTGAATTTTTGGTTTAGGGATATTGTGTAAGTTCCAATTTGGGAGAAAACGATGATACAACTTTGTGCGATGGCAGAAGGTTTTTCATTCTTTCTGGAAAATTGGAATACCAAAATTATGTGAAAAATTTACACCTCAAAATAAAAAAATGATTTTTTTCGTCAAAACGCAAAAATCGAGGAATACCACTTGAAAAACCGCGCACTTTCACTTTTTAATAGTCACCGTAAAATTACTATTTGCTAATTTTGCCACCCAAAATGAATAAAAAAACAACCTCTTCTACGAAAATTAAACCCGGAAATTCAAATAATATTTTTATTAAAGGTGCCAGAGTTCATAACCTTAAGAATATAGATGTTGAAATCCCGCGTAATAAGCTGATAGTAGTAACCGGCGTATCCGGTTCCGGCAAATCCTCCCTTACAATTGACACTTTATTTGCAGAAGGCCAACGACGGTATGCAGAAAGCATGAGCGCCTATGCAAGGCAGTTTATGGCGCGCATGAACAAACCCGATGTTGATTATATCAAGGGATTATGCCCGGCAATAGCTATCGAGCAAAAAGTAATTACACGAACCCCCAGATCTACGGTGGGCAGCATGACGGAAATTTACGATTACCTCCGGCTTTTGTTTGCAAGAATCGGCAAAACCATTTCGCCGGTTTCGGGAAGAGAAGTAAAAAAAGATGATGTGACAGATGTGGTAAAAGCAATCAATAACTTAAAAAGTGGTGATAAAATATTGATACTGGTACCTTTTAGAAAAATGCATCATCGTGACATAAAAGAAGAACTTCATATACTAATGCAAAAAGGGTTTTCAAGGATTTATGCAGATAATAAAATAACCAGGATAGAAGATTTGGAAGAAAAAGACCTGGAATCTTTTTTTCTCATAAAACAGTATATGTTTTAATTGACCGGTTGGTCAAAAAAGAATTTGATGAGGAAGATAATCACCGGATTGCCGATTCGGTAAACACTTCTTTTTACGAAGGCGAAGGCGAATTGCTACTCGAAGTAAATGGCAAGGACCATCTTCATTTCTCCAATAAATTTGAGCTGGATGGGATAAAATTTGAAGAGCCTGTTCCCAATTTATTTTCATTCAATAACCCTTACGGGGCTTGCCCGGTTTGCGGCGGTTTCTCCCTGGTTTTAGGTATAGATCCCGACCTTGTTTTTCCTGATAAAAGATTAAGTGTCTATGAAAATGCAATTGCTCCATGGCGGGGCGAAAAATCCGGGTTATATAGAGAAAAACTAATAAAAGCAGCAAAACATTTTGATTTTCCTATTCATAAGCCTATTATAGATCTTACAACTTCTCAATATAATTTGTTATGGACGGGCAATGAATATTTCGAAGGCATTGATGATTTCTTTAAGGAAGTTCAGCAAAATTTATATAAAATTCAATATCGTGTTTTACTTAGCCGCTATCGAGGCAAAACACTTTGTCCCGAATGCCATGGATATCGTTTAAGAAAAGAAGCATTATTCGTACATGTATTTAATAAAAACATAGGCGAACTATGCGAAATGCCGGTGAAGGATTTGAAGAAATGGTTTGAAGAAATTGAATTATCCGATTTTGACAAAACAGTTGCCAAAAGAATTTTAACTGAGATCAATACAAGAATAAAAGTTCTTACTGATGTGGGGCTTGGTTATCTTACTTTGAACCGGCTGGCTAATTCATTAAGTGGCGGAGAAAGCCAACGCATTCAACTTACCCGAAGCCTTGGAAGCAATCTTACTGATTCATTATACATTTTAGATGAGCCTTCCATTGGCTTACACTCGCGTGATACAGAAAATCTTATTGAAGTTTTGAAAAATTTGCAATCTCTTGGAAACACGGTAGTGGTGGTGGAACATGATGAAATGATGATGAGAAGAGCGGATCACATCATTGACATGGGACCATTAGCCAGTCATCTCGGAGGCGAAATCATTGCAGAAGGGAATTATAACCAGATTATAAAAAATCCCAAAAGCCTTACCGGGAAATATTTAAAAGGAGAATTAAAAATTGATCCTCCAAAAAATATAAGAAAATGGAACCGTTCGATAAAAGTAGAAGGTGCCCGTCAAAATAATTTAAAAAACATTGATGTGGTTTTTCCTCTTAATGTTTTAACGGTGGTTAGCGGAGTAAGCGGAAGTGGGAAAACCACTTTAGTAAAACAAATTTTGTATCCCGCTTTAAAAAAGTTGAAAGGAGAATTTGCTGAAAAGGTTGGGCTAAGCAAGGGGTTATACGGCGATGTTGATTTTATTTCTCAGGTAGAAATGATTGACCAGAATCCGATTGGGAAATCTTCCCGAAGCAATCCTGTGACTTATATAAAAGCATATGACGAAATACGTGAACTTTTTAGCAAGCAACCGTTAAGTAAAATCCGCGGATACCAGCCAAAACATTTTTCCTTTAATGTGGATGGCGGCAGGTGCGATGCCTGTAAGGGGGAAGGGGAACAAGTGGTGGAAATGCAATTCCTGGCCGATGTACATTTGATTTGTGACGTATGCCATGGCAAAAGATTTAAAGAAGAAGTGTTGGAAGTAAAATACAACGACAAAAGCATTTTTGATGTTTTGGAAATGAGCGTGGATGATGCAATTTCATTTTTTTCAAAGGGAAAAGCTTCTTCGAAGAAAAATGAAGTTTCCGGGGCTGATATAGCAAAAAAAATTCAACCCCTAAGCGACGTTGGATTAGGATATATTAAATTAGGGCAATCATCTGATACGCTTTCCGGCGGGGAAGCCCAGCGTGTAAAGCTTGCTTCTTTTTTAGGAAAAGGAAAAGGCCAGGGAAATTTACTTTTTATTTTTGATGAACCAACAACCGGGCTTCATTTTCATGATATTAAAAAGCTACTGGGGTCTTTTAATGCGTTGATTGAACAAGGGCATTCTATTATTGTAATTGAACACAATACCGATGTATTAAAATCCGCAGATTGGATAATTGACCTCGGCCCCGGAGCCGGCGATGAAGGAGGAAATCTTGTGTATGCAGGCGCTCCGGAAGGTTTGAAAAAAGTAAAGGAAAGCTGGACTGGGAAATATATTTAAACTATCTTAACCTGTTGCTTTCTTTTATCAATTTTGAATCTTTATATATTCCTCTTGAAGCCATAATCAAAAAGATTATAATAAGAATGTGAAGAATCGCCCAAATATTAAAATTTCCCTGGGTGTATTTTTCCGTTTCCCGTATATATAAAAAAATGATAAGACACTCAGCTAAAATGGCCGCAATAATGATACGAATTTGAATGCTTCTGTGTTTGAAAAGAAAAATATTAATAATAATTCCGGTTCCAAGCGCACTTGTCAAAATTAGTATTAGAAAATTATCGGTTGCCGTTACCAAATGATAACTGCCATCTGTAGCCATTGTAGTGACAGCATCAGCGCCATTTTGGATAGCAAGGGTACCACTATAAAAAGAAAATTTAATAGTTAAAAAAACAGCAATGGCCGCCAGGATCATCCATAAAGTTTGTACCCGTTGTATCATAATAAAAAATTATAGCACGAAAGTAAAGACAATATGTTTACGATAGAAAAAAATCAATATTTATTCCATCCCGGGATACAACGGAAATCTTTTCATAAATTCTTTCACATCGCTTTTTACAGATATAATTATTTTTTCATCATCGAGGTTCGTTAAAACTTTATCAACCAAATCAACCACGGTTTGCATATCATTCTCTTTCAGGCCTCGTGTAGTAATTGCGGGTACGCCTACCCGTATGCCTGAAGTTACAAAAGGGCTTTTATCATCAAAAGGAACTGCGTTTTTGTTTAAGGTGATAGAGGCTTTGTCGAGCGTTTCCTGTGCTTTTTTACCGGTAATATTTTTATTGCGAAGGTCAATTAACATTAAATGATTGTCTGTCCCATTGCTGATAAGATCATATCCTTTTGCATTGAATGCCTTCGCCATCGCCTGGGCATTTGACTGTATTTGTTTTGCGTATGCCGTAAAATCTTCACTTAGTATTTCGTAAAAAGAAACAGCTTTCGCTGCAATGACATGCTCTAAAGGACCGCCCTGCGAGCCGGGAAAAACGGCCATATCCAATAAATGGCTCATCATTCTTATTTCACCTTTAGGCGTTTTCAATCCAAACGGATTTTCAAAATCTTTTCCCATTAAAATAATTCCTCCTCTCGGCCCACGTAAAGTTTTATGCGTAGTAGAAGTTACAAAATGACAATGTTCAAACGGAGATTTTAATAAGCCCTTAGCAATCAAACCTGCAGGATGAGCCATGTCGCATAAAACAAAAGCACCAACTTCATCTGCCACTTTTCTGATTCTTTCATAATCCCAATCGCGGCTATAGGCAGATGCGCCACAGATGATCATTTTTGGTTTTACTTCTCTTGCTTTTTGTTCCAGCATTTCATAATCAACGAGGCCTGTTTCTTTTACTACTCCATAAAAATGCGGCTCATATATTTTACCGGAAAAATTTACCGGAGAACCATGAGTCAGATGCCCACCCATGCTGAGGTCAAGTCCTAAAATTTTATCTCCTGGTTTCAAAACGGCGAACATTACTGCAAAATTGGCCTGAGCGCCACTATGCGGCTGCACATTAGCATACTCACAATTAAAAATTTGCTTTACGCGATCAATCGCCAGTTGCTCCGATTCATCTACAAATTCACATCCGCCATAATACCTTTTTCCGGGGTAACCTTCCGCGTATTTATTCGTCAGCACGCTTCCCATCGCTTTGATAACTTCCGCAGAAGTAAAATTTTCTGAAGCGATTAATTCAATTCCTTCGCGCTGGCGGTTTAATTCTTTATTGATAATATCAAAGATTTGTGTGTCTTTTGGCATGAAATAAAAATTTTGGCAAACCTACAAAAAGAAAGCGGAATGCTGAAAGCATAAGGCTTAAGGCCTAAAAGCAAAAAGCCGAATGAGAAACATTTACTATATTCACATCCCTTTATAAAAAAATAGTGGATAAACTTACAGATTCATGAAGGCTATTATACCTGTAGCAGGCGCTGGCACTAAATTACGCCCGCACACTTATACCCAACCTAAGGCGTTGATCCCTTTGGCAGGCAAAACGATTTTGAGTATTAATGTGGATCAGATGCATGAAGCAGGCATAAATGAATTTATTTTTATAGTTGGCTATTTGGGTGAAAAAATACAGGATTATATCACTACAAAATATCCTCAACTCACCTGCCATTTTATTTTTCAGAATATCCGGAAAGGAACGGCGCACGCTGTTGATCTTACCAAAAAAATAGTGGATAATGATGAAGTTTTTATTGCTTTGGGCGATACTATTTGCGAGTACGATATCAAAAAAATCCTCTCCTCCCCTTATTCTATGTTGGGTGTAAAAAGAGTTGATGATCCCCGTGATTTTGGTGTGGCAGAAATTAATGAGGAAGGAAACATTACCAAGGTAGTTGAAAAACCTGCGATTCCTAAATCCAATATGGCGCTGGTGGGGCTTTATAAAATTAAAAATTCAAAATTATTATACAGTTGCCTTTCTAAAATTATCACCAACGGCATTAAAAGCCATGATGAATTTAACCTGACTGATGCCCTGGAATGTATGATTGCCGGAGGAGAAGTTTTTAAAAGTTTTAAAGTAGAAAACTGGTTCGACTGCGGTAGAAAAGAATCGCTTTTAGAATCGAATTCTATTTTGCTGGAAAAATTCGGAGGCTCTATCGCCGAGCCAAATAATTTTGAAAACACGATTTTTATTCCGCCGGTGAGCATCGCGGAAGGTTGCGATATAAAAAATTCTATTATAGGGCCACACGTGGCTATGGGCGAAAATACTATCATTCATTCTTCTATCATCAAAGCTTCTATTATCGGTTCTTTTTCAAAATTGATTGACGTAATGCTTGATGATTCTTTGATCGGTAATGATACAGAAGTGATTGGTGAAACACGTTCTCTGAATATCGGCGACAATACTGAAATCAATCTGGGATAATTTCTAATGTGCTGATTAGCCAGTGTAGTAAACCAATAAATAATTCATATTTCTATTTGCTTTTTTATCATTCAAAAATGGAAATTATTTTTCTTCTTTTACTTCCTTCATAATTTCTTCCACTGCTTTTTCGATTTGCGGGTCTTTTTGATGCACCCTGTCTTCGAAAGTATTCTTCACATAAATATCTGGAGTAACTCCTGTGTGTTCTAAATTTTTTCCATCCAAAGTATAACAACCCCATGAAGGTAATCTAACTGAAGAGCCATCTACCAAAGACTTAGCGCTCGTGAATATTATCCAATGGTAAGTGTCCGTTCCAATAATTTTTCCCAGTTTTAATTGTTTAAACCCAGCGGCAGTCATTTCGCCATCGCTTAAGGTTTGTTCATTTACTAATAAAATAATGGGTTTGGCAGCCGGTGCAAAATCCGGTTGCGGACTTATTTTTCCATCGCGGTATTTCCATTGCAGGTAAGGCCGTTGTGATAAAAACTGTAGTACTTTATCATGAACATTTCCACCTGTGTTATACCTTAAATCCAGTATGAGCGCCTTCCTTTGATTGATTGAATCCGAAACCATTTTTAATTCAAAATCTTTCAGCGCATTCGTGCTCATATCTTTCATATACACATATCCAATTTGCTTATTACTCAGTCTATCTACCAAACTACGATTAGCATCAACCCATTCATTATATAAGTGGCCTTGCATTTCCCCGAGAGTAGAAGGATGAATTTTGACTGTAAATTTTTTGGCTCCCCGTTTAAATTCCAAAACCATTTCATCCGGTTTTTCAGAACGCATAAAATAATATTCACGATTTTGTGTTGGATCTGTTTTTACTCCATCCACACTTATCAATTCATCTCCTTTTTCTATTTTCGAATCTGACACATCGGCGCAGCCATCTTTAATAACGTGGTCAATGATATAAGGATGCTCATTGCTGAAAATGATGCCTGGCTCTGCTGTTACGGTTTTATAAAATGTTTTTTCATCTTCGCCGGTAGTGGAAAATCCATAATGGGAAGAATTTAATTCGCCCATCATATTGTTTAATAACACCCGGAAATCATTTCTTGTTTGCAATTGGGGCAAATAGCCGGCATAGCGATCACGAATAGCTTTCCAATCCACACCATTAAAATTCGCATTATAATAATTTTCCTGCAAATCGGCCCACGCTTCATAAAACATCTGGTTAAATTCATTGTTCATATTAATCGTGAACGGAAAATTAATATCCACTTTATCAATGGAATTTTTATCTACTTCCAGCTTGGATATATTGCCTTTATTAAGCAAATAATAGTGGTCTTTATAGCCTTTGATATCAAGTGCATAACCATCAGCGTCTTTTACTTTTTCTGATTTGGTTTTTTCAAATGGTTCAAAAGTTAATTTCCATAAAGAAGGTTTTCCGTTTTCATGATTGGAAATAAAAAAAAGATAAGTTTTGTCTTTATCTTTTATAGCGAATATATCTGACTGATCGCCAAAACCCGGGCCTATTTGTTCAATCCGGTCCATCATATTCCTGAAATCAATTTTTATTTCAGGCTTTGGAGGCGCTGTGTTTTTGGCGGTTTCCGATTCTTTCTTTTCTTTCAGTTGTTTTATTTTCTCTTTCTTATCCTCCTTTTTAGTAGTGTCAATTTTTTCTGTTTCAGCCTTCTTTTCTACAAATAAAGAATCAAACCTGTCTGAGCGGTATGGCTCTGCCATTTTTTCCAAAGGCATGCGATACATTTTTTCATCTTGCGCGCCATACGGATAAGAAGGATGCGTTCTGTCAGAAATAAAATAAATATATTTTCCATCGGGCGACCAAAACGGATTTGTTTCAGAAACGCCGGTATTGGTAATATTGAAAATTTGTTGGTCTGCTATCCTGTAAAGAAAAATATCCTGTTCAAAATTGCGGTGGGCGGTGTACATAATGTATTTATCATCAGGAGAAAAATAGGGTGTAGAATTTTCAATACCCCAAATTTCATCTTTAGCAACAAGGGAACTCTTCATACTTTTCAAGTCCAAAAGACGCACTTCATCTGTTCCGGAAAGATAAACCGCTTTTGATTTGTCGCTGTTAAACGTAAGCCTGCGGTCGGTTTTGGCTTCACTGGTAATTTGTTTTTGATCTTCGCCTGTTTCCGCATTTATAGTAAAAATATTTTCAAAACCTTTATTAGTTTGTCCAAATAATAAAGTCTTATTATCCTTTAGCCAAAAAACATCCATGACTCTTTCCTGCAACGCTGTTTTTATTTCGCGGATAAATTTTCCTTTCTCATCAGAGACAAATAATTTTCCACGCGAAACAAAAGCCAGTTTTTGTCCATCTCCTGAAACGTCAAAATTTGAAATCTTTCCACTTACATTCAAATTTTGAAGGCTCGATAAAGTGTTATTTTTATAAACATCCAAAGGAATTTTTGTTGTGTTTTTTGTGGCAATGTTGTAATTAAATAATTGAAAATCTTTTTCAAAAACAATATTGTCTCCTGCCGCATCTACAAAGGGATGCATGATGGAAGTTTTAAAATCAGTAAGCTGTGTTTTTTTGCCATTTAAAAAAGTATATAAATTATATTGGCCGTTCGCTTCATCAGAAACAAAATAAATATTCCCTTTTTTATCAACACTGGCCCACATATCTTTTCCATTCCAGTCGGTATAGCGTTTATACCTGCCCGTTACAGGATTATAAGATTGTATATCGGGGTTGAAAGGGCCTTTGTAACCAATACGGTTGGCGAAAAAAGAACTCTCAAAAGTATTGTCAAAAAATATTTCTCCTGTAACAGGATTTTCAAAAGCATCGTGTGTGTAATCAAAATAATTATCGCTGAAAACACGTATTGGAGTTCCGCCATTGATGCTCACTTTGTAAGTTGACATCCGATCGAAACGGTTAGAAGTAAAATAAATAAACTGGCTGTTCCACGACCATGATTCCACATTATCATTTCCGCTGTTAAAAGTCAGGCGCTTGATTACACCACCGTTGAGGGGCATCAGGTAAATATCATAATTACCAAATTGCGAATTGCTGAACGCGAGCCATTTTCCATCAGGAGAAACTCTTGGATTCGTGGCAATCCCCTGCTGTGCGGTGATTCTGGTTGAGATTCCTCCTTCTGCCGATGCTTTCCAAAGATCACCATCATAGCTATAAATTAAAGTTTTACCATCGGGTGTAAGCGTAGGAGAAGAAGCAAAAAAGGGATTAGCATCCTGGGCAATCACTACATACTGACAACAAATTATTGAAAGAAGTAAGAAGAATATTTTTATCATTTTTAAAATAGATTTTCGGAAAGAAAATTTTAGCTTAGAAATAAAAGTAACAGAAAAAATTTTCAGGTGACAAAAATAATGATGAAAGGATGCAACAATTTGTGATGGCTTTTCTTAATCTATGTCAACATTTATTCTTAACCTGCATCATTGTAAAAAGAGTGTAATTGAAGCAACTTTGTATAATTAAAAAATTAATTAACCAGTAAACAAACAAATAATGGCAAAAACAATTCTTCACAAAGCAAATACACGCGGTCATGCTGATCATGGCTGGCTGAACAGTTATCATACTTTTAGTTTTGCAAACTATCAGAATCATGAAAGAGTTCATTTTGGAGCCTTGCGCGTTTTAAATGATGATACCGTAAGCCGGGGAATGGGATTTGGAACTCATCCTCACGAGAATATGGAAATCATTTCCATTCCATTGGAAGGCGATTTGGAACATAAAGACAGCATGGGAAATACCACCGTTATCAAACAAGGCGACATACAGGTAATGAGCGCCGGCACCGGCATTCAGCACAGTGAATACAATAAAAACAAAGAAGTTCCTGTAAAATTTTTACAGATATGGATTTTCCCAAACAAAAAAAATGTAACGCCACGCTATGGCCAGGTTTCATTGAATGAAAACGACCGGCATAATAAATTGCAACAAATACTTTCGCCCAATAAAGAGGATGAAGGCGTTTGGATTTATCAAAATGCCTGGTTTCATTTAGGCAAATTCGACAAAGATTTTAGCGCCCGATATAATTTAAAAAAAGAAGGAAATGGATTATATATTTTTGTTTTGAAAGGAGATATCACAGTGGAAAATCAGCAATTGAACACGCGCGACGGCTTTGGAATTTGGGAAACTGATACAATAAATATTAAAGCTGATAGCGATGCAGAATTTTTATTGATGGAAGTCCCGATGATTTTCTAAATGGTTTTAGTAATTTGTAATCACTATTAGATTAAATAAATATTATGGAAAAAATACAAATTTTAAGCATAGGGCGCAACCCGGTTTTAATACAAAAACTGTCGCGGTTTATCAATGAAAACGCCGGGTGGGAAAGTACAGCAACTATTGATGATGAAACAGCTATCCAGCTGTTTCATCTAAGAAATTTTGAAATTGTTTTATTATATAAAGATTTGGAAATTGAGTCAGTCAATAAACTTTCTTCTCTTTTTTCATTTCAAAATCCGGAGTTGCTGATTATAAAAGATATCGGCGATTCTACACAAATACTTGAGGATAAAATTAACAAGGCATTGCAAACGAGAAAGAAACCGCTGAATATAGTGGATGATGTTTTTAAGGATACTAAAAAGTGAATAATTTTCAGTAAACCAAATACTCAGGATTTTAATTTAAAAAAGGCTTTATAGAGCATGTTCTCCATAAGGAGAAGGGTTGGGATGAGGCTTTCTTGCCACTGATTACACAGATCATTACGGATTTTTCCAGTAAACCCACAAATTTGATATTTTTTTATTTTGGGTAATTTTGCTTCTAATTTTTGAACATTCATATTAAGGCAACATCTAATAAAATAATTCCTTTCCAAATTATTTATGATTTTATTAAAGAACCTGATAAATTAGAATTTCCACCCCAACCTTCTTTTTTTTAGATTGAATTTTTACTTTAATTTTGCCTTCCTTAAAAACGGTGGTTGTAGCTCAGTTGGTTAGAGCATCAGATTGTGATTCTGAGGGTCGTGGGTTCGAGCCCCATCATCCACCCTAAAATTTCCCACTGCAAAGTGGGTTTTTTAGTTATTAGGTAAACAATAATTATTTCTGAAAAACCGTCTATACTTTTGCAAAAACCTTTGTTAATTCAATCATCTAACTTTAAAGTGCAATTTTAATCTTTGTTACTTTTACGTATGAACCCAATAATCAGTTTTATTATGAGCAAAAAATTTATTCCCGTACTTATTTTTTTAATCCTGGCTGGCCTATTTATAGGGTATGGAGTGATGGGGAAAAGTGATTCTGACCCAAAAACAAAATACGAAAAAATACTGCAGAATGTGGGTATTGTTTTAGAGCAGGGACACTATAATCCAAAAAAAATTGACGATAAATTTTCGCAGGAGGTTTTAAAAAAGTTTGAAACTGATCTCGATCCGGATAAATATATTTTTTTACAGCAAGATATTAACGCTTTCAAAAAATATCAAAACCGCATTGATGATGAGATTCACGGTGCGCCTCTTCAATCCTTTTACGCAGTAAGCGATGTTTACCTTAAAAGAATTGATGAAGTAGCAGCATCATATAAAGAAATTTTAAAACATCCATTTAATTTCAGTGAGGATGAATATTTGCAAACTGACGGAGATAAAAGAGATTATCCTAAGTCGGTAAAAGAAAGAGAAGACTATGGCAGGAAACGCCTGAAATACTTAGTTTTAGTAAGGTATGTCGATTTGCAGGAACAAAGAGATTCAGCCACGGATAAGAAAGAAGCTGCAAAAGCTGATTCCACGTTACAGCGTGAAGCAATTGATGTAGTTTCAAAACAAATGAACCGTTATTTTGAAACTTTAAAAAATCATAATTCTTCAGATGATCTTTTCAGTGGTTTTGTGAATGCCATCACCAGCAGCATGGATCCACACACTACTTATTTTGCGCCCATTGACAAAAGAAGTTTTGATGAAATGTTGAGTGGGACATTCTATGGAATAGGAGCACAGTTAATGGAAAAAGACGGAAAGATTACTATCTCAAGTTTAATAACCGGAATGCCGGCCTGGAAAACTGGTGAGATTACTCCAGGTGATGAAATAATAAAAGTTGGGGAAGGAGATGCAGCCCCTGTGGATGTAACGGGTTATGCAGTTACCGATGCTGTTAAATTAATACGTGGCGAAAAGGAGGGTTCGATAGTAAAGCTTACTCTTAAAAAAGCTGACGGTTCTATTAAAGTTGTTTCCATAGCCAGGGGTAAAATTTCTTTAGATGATACTTTTGCCAGGAGCGCAGTGATCAATAATAACGGACATAAAATTGGTTACATATTTTTGCCTGAATTTTATGCCAATTTTGATGATCCTTCAGGTCGCAGATCTGCTACCGATGTAGCAAAAGAAGTTGAAAAATTGAAAGATGCCCACGTGGAAGGAATTGTTATGGACCTGAGAGGCAATGGCGGAGGCTCTTTGCAGGATGTGGTGGATATGGTAGGATTGTTTATAAAAGGTGGCCCGGTAGTACAGGTAAAAGGCCGGGAAGGGAATCCAAGTGTTTTATCTGACAAAGCAAAAGAGGTTTTATATTCAGGCCCTTTGGCTGTAATGGTAGATGAACTGAGCGCTTCAGCTTCTGAAATATTTGCAGCAGCTATCCAGGACTATCACAGGGGAATTATAATTGGAAGTTCTACTTATGGAAAAGGAACTGTTCAAAGAAATGTTTCTCTCGATCCGCAGTCAGAAAATCCATTTTTCAATCATCCGGCCGAAGGCCTTGGCGATGTGAAACTTACTTTCAGGAAATTTTACAGGATAAATGGAGGTGCTACACAGTTAAAAGGCGTAACGCCTGATATTAGTATTCCTGACCGCCTGGAAAATGCAAAACTTCGTGAAAAGGACAATCCTGATGCATTAGCATGGGATCAGATTCCTAAAGCGCAATATACTACCTGGAATCCCGGCTATAGTTATGCACCCATCATCGCAAGCGTAAACAATTCCATAGAAAACAATGTTGATTTTACCGAAATTCGGAAGCAGGTAAGCCTACTCGACAAATACAGGGACGAACCGACTCCATTGGATATTAACAAATACAAGGAAATGCAGAAGAATATTTTAGAGGCCGCGAAAAAGCTGGATAAATATTCAAAATCACCGGTTCATTTACAGGCAACAACCTTATTACCGGATTCTCTTTCTATGGAGGGAGATACTGCAAAAATTACCAAGCAGAACGTATTCCTTAAGACTATCAGCAATGATTTGTATATTGATGAAACAGTCAAAGCATTGAAAAAGTGATTGGTGAAAAACAGATTGCAGAGGCCAGCAAATAAGAGCAAAAAATTAGTTTTGAAAACCGGTGGAAACGCCGGTTTTTTTATTTTAAAAAGTGGAGGATATCGGGCTTCGAACCGATCACCTTTCCGATGACTATCGGGACGCTCTGCCAGATGACTCACCCCCGGATATCAGAACCCGTTCCATTTCTGATGGAATAATGTCCTATTTATCCTGTTGAAAAAGATGGCTCAATTTTCTGAAGCTGGCCAGTGCCGGATGCCCGGTCTGATGATGATGAGCCATAACAATTTCGGTATGTATCGGAATATTATCCAACTCTGTAAACTGAAGGTCCAGATATGGATACTGATTTTTTATTGAGGAGGGAACGATGGCAACCCCTAGTCCGCTTTCAACCAGTCTGAGTATAGAGTGAATATTATTGCACTCATGCATAACATGTGGTGTAAAGCCAATGCGGTTGCAACAGGCAATAAATTGCTGGTGGTAAAAGGGCGCGTAATCGCTGTTGTAAGAAATAAATGGTGTGCTTGAGATATCAGTAACGTTCAGTGAATAAGAATTTGTGGTTGAGGATACCAGTACAAATGGATCCTGCCAAAGTGAAGTAATCTCTAACAAAGTGGAAGTAACCGGTGCACGAAGAATTCCAATGTCCAACTTACCTTCTTCCAGGGCTTTAATCTGTTTGGTTGTAGGGAGTTCGTACAGGCGGGTTTTTAGCAGTGGATATTGATTTTTTAATTCTTGCAAGATCGCAGCCAGGGAAGTCAAAGGTATGGCACTAATATAGCCGATACGAAAATCGCCGCTTACGGATTCATGTATCTGCCTGACCAACTGTTTGCTTCGTTCCAATTGTTGGATGAGCGAGCCACATTCACGCAGAAAAAAACGTCCTGCATCGGTAAGCTCGACCCGTTTGTTATTTCGAAAAAACAGCACCGCACCCAGTTCTTTTTCCAGTTCTTTAATTTGCCGGGTCAGGGGCGGTTGTGAAATATGCAATTGTTGCGCGGCTTTGCTGAAGTGCAACAGTTCAGCTACAGTTTTAAAATAAATAAGATGCCTGACTTCCATAATACTTAAAAGGTATTAATGATTGCTAATAATAGTATTTTTAAAGTATCATAAAGGTAGGTATGTTTGTACATAAATAATTTAAATCAAATGGAAAATATATCAGAAAAATCTACCGTACAGGAAATTAAAGCACGTTTTGATAAGGACGTAGAGCGTTTTTCAAATTTGGAAACGGGACAACAAACTACTATTGATGCATCCTATAGTATGGAACTCATCGTGGACAGTATTATGGCTTATTCACCCGGTTTGAAGACGATCCTGGATGTAGGCTGCGGCGCGGGAAATTATACCCTGAAGCTATTATCAAGAAAGTCTCCATTGGATTGCACATTGTTAGATATTAGTCTGCCGATGCTTAGTTGCGCTAAGGAACGTGTTGAAGCAGTAAATACCGGGGCCGTTACCTTAGTCCAGGATGATATCCGTACGGCAGACCTAGCGGATAATCATTATTGTACCATAATGGCTGCGGCTGTATTGCATCACCTGCGCGACGACACCGATTGGGAAACAGTATTCGCTAAGCTTTATCGCCTGTTGAAACCGGGTGGCAGTCTATGGATTTCGGATTTAGTAGTCCAGGAAAAGACCGCAATTCAGCAACTAATATACAAGGAACGTTATGGAAATTATCTCACTGGTTTGAAAGATGAAACGTATCGGGATAGCGTATTTGCCTATATTGAAAAGGAAGACAGTCCACGCTCGGTTAATTTTCAAATGAAATTGCTGGAGAAAGTAGGGTTTCGCAGCGTCGAGCTCCTTCATAAACACTCGTGCTTCGCTGCATTCGGGGCAATTAAGTAGCTAATAGTTTACTTCGTAATTTCTAATAGATTGAGGCAAAAACTGGATTTATCAGTTTGTTTTATCAAGTGGAGGATATCGGACTCGAACCGATCACCTTCCCGATAGCTATCGGGACGCTCTAACAGATGAGCTAATGAAATCTTTTGAAAAGTGGAGGATATCGGACTCGAACCGATCGCCTTCCCGATAGCTATCGGGACGCTCTAACAGATGAGCTAATGAAATCTTTTGAAAAGTGGAGGATATCGGACTCGAACCGATCACCTTCCCGATAGCTATCGGGACGCTCTAACAGATGAGCTAATGAAATCTTTTGAAAAGTGGAGGATATCGGACTCGAACCGATCACCTTCCCGATAGCTATCGGGACGCTCTAACAGATGAGCTAATGAAATCTTTTGAAAAGTGGAGGATATCGGACTCGAACCGATCACCTTCCCGATAGCTATCGGGACGCTCTACCAGATGAGCTAATGAAATCTTTTGAAAAGTGGAGGATATCGGACTCGAACCGATCACCTTCCCGATAGCTATCGGGGCGCTCTAACAGATGAGCTAATGAAATCTTTTGAAAAGTGGAGGATATCGGACTCGAACCGATCACCTCAAACATGCCATGCTTGCGCTCTACCAGATGAGCTAATCCCCCTTTGATTTAAAAATCCTTCTTGAAAAAAGTGCTGAGGCGGCAAATATAAAACGGAAAATAAAGAAATAAAATTCTTTTATTAATCTCCCCAAATTTCTTCTTTTCCTTCAAGCCACGCTTTCACTAACCGGTTAGAAACAGATTTTGGCCTCTCAAGCGGATATCCCAAAGCCCTGTCCCAGCAAAGGCTGGCTAAAACACCCAGCGACCTTGCTACGCCAAACAATACGGTATAAAATTCATACTCCACCATTCCATAATGAACTAACAAAGCGCCACTGTGTGCATCTACATTAGGCCAAGGATTTTTAATTTTTGCAATAGATTGTAAAATCGGAGGAACGGTTTCATAAATATTCCAGACTGTTTGAACCAACTTATCATCCGGCATGTGCTTCTTACCAAATTCCATTTGTGCTTCAAAACGCGGATCAGTTTTTCTTAAAACTGCATGGCCATAGCCGGGAACTACTTTTCCCTCCGACAATGTTTTCCTTACGTACGCTTCAATTTGTTCTTTTGAAGGAAGGTCGCTTCCTATTTCTTTCTGCATTTCAAATATCCACTTGATCACTTCCTGGTTGGCAAGGCCGTGCAAAGGTCCGGCTAAGCCGTTCATTCCTGCTGCAAACGCAAGGTATGGGTCACTTAAAGCGGAGCCAACAAGATGGGTTGTGTGAGCAGAAACATTTCCGCCTTCATGATCAGAATGAATAGTCATATAAAGGCGCATCAATTCATGAAAGCCCTCGTCTTCATATCCAAGCATGTGGGCAAAATTTCCAGCCCAATCCAAAAGACCATTAGGCTGAATGTGTTTGCCGCCCTTATATTTACGGCGATAAATATAAGCCGCGATCCGGGGAAGCCGTGCGATCAAATCCATTGCGTCATCAAAAACAGGAAGCCAATAATCTTTTTTGCTCATGCCCTCAGCATATTTTTTGGCAAAATGGCTTTCAGTTTGAAGGGCCATAATTCCTACTACAAATTGTGTCATAGGATGAGCGGTTTCAGGCAAAGATTCTATTGTGTCCAAAACAAAATTTGGAACATGGCTTCGGCGTTGCCACACATTACTCATATTTTGAACATCGGCTTCATTAGGCAACTCCCCTACCAGCATCAAATAAAATATTCCCTCAGGAAGAGGCTCTGTGCCTCCTTCCGCCTTGGGAAGTTTTTCTTTTAATTCCGGGATTGAATAACCACGAAATCGTATTCCGTCATAAGAATCGAGTAAAGATGTTTCAGTTACAAGTCCCGTCATACCCCGCATGCCCTGGTATATCTGTGATAATTTTACTTCACCAATAACCCTGTCACCATGATTTTTTACGATGTCTTTTACTTCTGCAGCAACAATATCTGCCTTTGCCCTGAATTTATCCTGAATTATTCCCATAAGATTAAATAATTGAAATTGTTTTCATTTTTTTTAAAATTTCAAGTGCGATAAAGTTAACGCCCGGCGAGGTTTTTAACAAAAGAAATATATTTATGATTCTATGATTCTCATTATTTTAACTTGATGCCCGCCTGTATAAATACCAGGCTAGCCCCCCAAAAACTACATTTGGCAACCATGCAGCAATCACAGGATTAAAATTTCCCTTTAATGCAAAGACTGAAGCAAACCTTCCCACCAAAATATATACAACGCAAATCAAAAAACCTATAGCGAGATGAAATCCACTACCTCCACGTATCTTTTTGGATGATACGCAGGCACCAATTATAGTTAATATAAATACGGACACAGGCACTGCACTCCGGTTATTTTTTTCAAGCAATAATTCATTTACATCGCCTGATCCACGTAGCTTTTCAAGTTTTATAAACTGGTTTAGTTCCGGAGTAGTCATTTTATCTTTCATGTAGTCATCGCGCTGCAGGTCTCTTGGCTTAAAATTAAAATTCATGTGCATCGAAGGTGAGTCTATTAATAACTGGTGCAACCCGTTTATTTTCCGGATAACCACATTATTCAAAATCCACTTTTTTGTGCCGGTATCCCATTTGATGGAAAGCGCCCTTAAATTATAAGTAAGGCTGGTATTATTAAATCGTTGGATAAAAAAATTACTTCCTGTTTTGCTGGTGGTGTCATAATAGCGGATACCCGCATACGAAAAAGAATCCAGCTTAAAATATTTATTGCTAAGCGTTGAAGTATTTACGTAACCTCCATAATTGTAATCTATATACTTTGCATTAAAATTCGCCCATTTTTCATTCGCAGGAGGCAAAACATATTGATTGGCCCACCAAAGAAAAGCAGTAAATATTGCTCCCCCGATTATATAAGGCCGAAGCAAACGACCAAAGCTGATACCGGTGCTCAGCATCGCAATAATTTCCGATTTATTGGCCAGTGAAGAAGTAAAAAAAATCACCGAAATAAAAATAAATAGCGGAAAAAGCATCGCTTCTATATGCGGCAAAAAACCAAAATAATATTGGACAATAATTTGCTTGTAGGTCAGGCCGGTCTTTGCAAAATCATCCGTTTTTTCGCTCAGATCTACAATTACTATGATGAATGTAAGCGCAACAAGGCAAAAGAAAAAAGTGACAAAAAATTTCTTTATAATATACCAGTCTAAAATTTTCATGCTGCGCTAAAAGTGTAAATTTTATTGCCAAAAGTAAATTAAAAAAACAGAGTAATCTTTATATCACAAGCCGGCAAAAGGATTTGTGAAATTTTTAAAAAAGCAGTAAACGAAGTTTTAAGAAGGATTTTTATTTTGGCGATAAGAAAAAATCACTTTTTATTTTTCCGGGGTTTATTCACAACAAGCTCATGGGAATCTTTTATAAAGGCTTGCAAAATATTTCGTGTTATAGATCCATCAATAATTACCGTATTCCAATGCTTTTTATTCATGTGATATCCGGGCAAAACAGATGAATACCGCTCGCGCAATTCAATAGCTTTTTCAGGATCGCACTTTACGTTGAATTGCAAGGGAACTGACGATAAAGACACCAGGAGGAAAATTTTGTTCATTGTTTTAAACACAAGCGTGTCTTCCCCGAAGGGAAAACTTTCTTCCACTTCATGTAGCGATAAAGCAAAATTTCTTAATTCTTCAATATTCATTCTGCGATGCTTTAGAAAATATTTTCTAATCTGTTTTTTCCGGACGTAATATTCCGGTTACGACATTTTTAGTAGTCAATAATAATTTAGCAGCTTCCTGTATGTCTTTTGGCGTTAACGCATTTACATATTTATCATAGTTGATAAAATATTCCGGGTTGTCGCCGGGAAAATAAAAATCCTGAAGTTCTGAAAGCCAGACGCTGTTTTCTTTTATATTTACTTTGTGTTGCTCTTCCCACTGCTTCTTTACTTTATCAAGGTTTTCTTTTGACGGTCCATTTTTTATGATATCCTGGATCTCTGCGTTAGCGGCCATTAAGAGTGTATCAACTTTTTCCGGACCGGTAGGCAAGGTTAGGAAAAATGTATAATGAGGATAAGGAATTTTTTCAAACTGAACCTGCGTACCACCACCATAAATTGCTTTCAGTTTTTCCCTTAATTCTTCATTAATGCGGATATTTAAAATTTCACTTATCGCTTCCGCTTTCAGATTTAACTCCTCAGAATAAGGAATATCACCGCTGTAAACCTGGAATATCATTGCCTTTGGCTCTTTGCCTTTATAAACATTTACATCTATTTTTCCATCGGCTATTCTTACTTTATTATCAACGTAATTAAATGTCTTTTTAGTTGACGGAAGGCTGGCAATGTATTTTTCAAGAAGTGGTTTTAAAGAATCTGCAGAAATGCTTCCCGTAAAAGTGAAGTGCATTTGGTTTTCATTGCCAAAATTTTCTTTATACATCTGCATGATTCTTTCAAGATTCAAAGCGTCAAAATATTCTGCCTTCGGAACAGCAATTGGCGCCAGCGGATTATTGTTATACATTTCTTTAAATAAAGTATCAATAAAAACCGCCTGGGGATTAGCGCTTAGAAAAGCAAGCTGCGCTTTATTTTTTTGAATAAAAGACCTGAACAAACTGGTATCAACACGGGGAGCAGTGGCATATAAATAAACCAATTGCATCATTGATTCTGCATCTTTAACAGAACTACTGCCACTAAATCCGGTAGTTACCTGGGAAAATGCAGGACGCACACTTACTGTTTTTCCACTTAAGGCTTTTTTTAAATCAACTGGCGAAAAATTTCCAACACCCATATTGCTGATTACTGATATCATGTATTCCGCATTGTATTTATCATTAAGCCCATAATTATTTTTTCCGCCTGGCCTGACAGCGCTCATTAGTAATTGGTCATTTTTAAAATCGGTATGTTTGAAAGTAACTGTCACTCCATTGCTCAATGTATAATTTGTAGTCCCTAAGACTGAATTATTTTTTGTGTCAACAATCTTTCCGGCTTTTGGTATTTCAGTTAATAATGAAGATTGTATGGCTTTTTCCTCATAAGGTTTGATATCCATTTTTTGTACTTCTTCAGACACGGCAAGAATTTGCGTATCTGTTGGAAGGCTACTGCTGTCTTTGGTTTCAGGCCCTGACAGCGCGATAAACCGGTTTGGATTTTCGCTTAATTTATCAGATATTGAGTTTACATCCTTCACTGTTATTTGCGGCAGTAATTCTTTATAATATTTAAGTTCGTTCGCAATTCCGGGAATAGGTTCTTTGGTCAAAAAATTACGAATGTATTCTTCCGCATAATTTACAGATTCAGTTTTATTTTTTTCATTATATGCCCTTTCAATATAATTCAGCATATCAGCTTTGGATCGCTTAAGCTCATCCTCAGTGAATCCATATTTTTTCACCCTTGCCAGTTCTTCTTCAAAGGCTTTCAAACCCGTAAGGCTATCGCTGTTACCGGTGCCGATATATCCAACAAAAGATTCGTAGCCTCTTGCCTCAGAATTAAAGCCACATGCCGCATACACGAAAGGAGGATTTTCCTTTTGAGTCAATTCACGTAACCTTTGATTTAAAAGATCAGAAAAAATATTTTTCACCAAATCTTTTTTATAATCGCCAAGGGTAACTGAAGGATTTATTTTATAGGGCGAATAATAAACGCGATACATATAACTGGTAGCTTCTTTATCAGTTATTACTTCAGCTACGCTTTTCTTATAAGGCGGAACATCAGGATGAATTCTTGGCCTTTCATTTTCCGGATTTTTATTGTTATCAAAATATTTTTTGATAAGAGATTCTGCCTTTGCCGGATCAATATCTCCCACAACAATTACCGCCATCAGGTTAGGACGATACCAATCTTTATAAAAACTTCTAAGTGCTGAGTAAGGTGCGTTTTTTACTATACTATCGATGCCAATAGGAAGCCGGTTTGCATATAGGGAACCAGCAAATTGAACCGGAAATATTTTTCGGTTAATTCTGTCCTGCGCTCCTTTTCCTAACCGGCTTTCTTCCAGGACAATTGGACGCTCTCCATCAATATCTGAATCGTTGTCAGTAACATTATGGGCCCAATCTTCCAAAATCTGGAAACCTTTATCAATGTTTGAAGGCTTATCTGTAGGAATAGGAAGTATATAAACAGTTTCATCAAAACCTGTATAGGCATTGAGATCATTTCCAAATCCTACACCAATATTTTGAAGAAAAGAAATGATATCATTCTTTTTAAAATTTTTTGTACCGTTAAATGCCATGTGCTCGCTCAGATGCGCTAATCCTTGCTGGTTATCGTTTTCCAGAATGGAACCTGCATTTACTACCAGGCGCAATTCTACTTTTTGGTCAGGTTTTTCATTTTGTCTTATATAATAAGTAAGCCCATTTCTCAACTTTCCAATTTTCACATGTGGGTCAACAGGTAAAGTGTCATTTAAATTTTTTTGCGCAAAAATTGAAGAGGAAAGGAATAAAAAAAGCAGTGTAAATAATTTCATAAATAAAAAATTGAATAGAACAAATGTAAGGAAGAAAAAATGCAAGAAAATTATAAAAGAATCCAGATAAAGTGATTTTATTAATTCATCTTTTTTAAATAAGAAAAGGCAAAATTTGTTGCTTCACTGTTCAACAAGGGGATAAAACCAATCAATTATCTTTGCAAAATGAGTAAAGTAAGAGTAAGATTTGCACCCAGTCCAACTGGAGGATTGCACCTCGGCGGCGTTCGCACCGCATTGTTCAATTATTTATTTGCCAAACAAAATGATGGCGATTTTATCCTGAGAGTAGAAGATACTGATCAAACGCGCTATGTAGAAGGCGCAGAGCAATACATCTTTGATTGCCTTGACTGGTGTAATATTCTTCCGGATGAAGGGCCGCACAAGCCAGGCGAATTCGGGCCTTATCGCCAAAGTGAAAGAAAAGATATTTATAGAAAATACGCGGAACAGTTGGTAGAATCAGGCCATGCCTATTATGCATTCGACACGCCGGAAGAAATTGAAAGCCTGCGTGAAACTTTGAAAGCCCAGGGAAAATATAATGTGCAATATGATTTTCAAAACAGGCTAAACATGCGCAATTCACTGGTGTTGCCCAAAGAAGAAACAGAATCACTTTTAAAAATAAATTTCCCGCATGTAGTTAGAATTAAAATGCCACGAAATGAATATGTGGATTTTAACGACATGATCCGCGGTGAAATCAAAATGCCTACTGATGGTGTTGATGACAAAGTTTTATTGAAAGCTGATGGTATGCCGACATATCATTTGGCAGTAGTTGTGGATGATTATTTAATGAAAATAACTCATGCCTTCCGCGGTGAAGAATGGCTACCCAGCGCCCCGGTTCATGTACTGTTATGGAAATATTTTGGCTGGGAAAAACACATGCCACAATGGGCGCACCTTCCGTTAATTTTAAAACCTGATGGAAATGGAAAATTGAGCAAAAGAGATGGCGAGAGATTAGGCTTTCCTGTTTTTGCTATGGAATGGAATGATCCTAAATCCGGTTTGGTAAAGGGTTTTAAAGAATTAGGATTTATGCATGAAGCGTTTATAAATATGCTTGCCCTGCTCGGCTGGAATGACGGAACAGAACAGGAAATATTTTCTTTGAAAGAAATGGTGGAAAAGTTTTCGATGGATAGAGTACACGCACACGGAGCAAAATTTGATTTTGAAAAAGCAAAATGGTTCAACCACGAATGGATAAAAAAATCAAATGCAGAAAGATTAAAACCCGGAGTAAAAAAAATATTTGAAGATCAAGGTGTATTCACAGAAGACGAAAAAAAATTAGAAAAAATCATCGAACTGATCAGGGAAAGATGTACCCTGCTTACTGATTTTTGGCAACAGGGAAGTTTTTTCTTTATAGCTCCATCTGAAATAGACACTTCAATTTTGCTTCCAAAATGGAACGAAAGTAAAAACCAGTTTTTTGTAGAATTGCTAAAAGCCTATTCATTTCAGAATTCGTGGGAGGTAAGTGAAGTAGAACATACATTTAAAGAATTGGCAGGAGCAGCAAGGCTAAAGCCAGGAGATTTAATGTTCATCTATAGAATCATGTTGGTCGGAGGTAAATTTGGTCCTGGTGTTTTCGAGATTTCTGCTGTTTTAGGAAAAGAAGAAACCATCAATAGAATAAAACACATTTTGTCTTTAATAGAATAAGAAATTAAATACTATCAAATTTATCTACTCTGAAATTTGTTTCACTTAATTCAGGAAAAATAAAGTCTTTAATTTTCTAAAAATAAAAAATGAATTACAGCACGTTATTAACGGCACTCGAAGATGGAATTCTAACCATCACCATTAATCGGCCCGACAAATTAAATGCTTTAAATAAAAATGTTTTAGAAGAACTGGATGAAGCAATGGAGTCAGTTTATAATGATGATAAAATAAAAGCCGTAATTATCACTGGTTCCGGGGAAAAAGCTTTTGTTGCTGGTGCAGATATTGCAGAATTTACTTCGGTAAAAGATGACGAAGGCACTTCCCTTGCAAAAAAAGGCCAGGGTATTTTTTTCAAAATAGAAAATTGTCCAAAGCCTGTAATAGCCGCTGTTAATGGCTTTGCGCTTGGCGGCGGTTGCGAACTGGCAATGGCTTGCCATTTCAGGCTGGCAAGTACAAATGCTAAATTTGGCCAGCCTGAAGTGAACCTTGGATTGATTCCGGGTTATGGAGGAACCCAGCGCTTAACCATATTGGTTGGCAAAGGAAAATCAATGGAAATGATGATGACCGGCGCGATGATTAGCGCTGACGAAGCAAAAATATATGGCCTTGTAAATTATGTTGAATCGCCCGAAAATCTTTTAGCAAAAACTAAAGAACTTGTAAATACGATTCTTACAAAATCTCCCATTGCAATTTCTAATGTTATTGAAGCAGTAAATTTTTATTTTAATAAAAAAGGCTTTGACGAAGAAGCAAAATTATTCGGAGACGTATTTAAAAGTGATGACAAAAAAGAAGGAACTTCAGCTTTTCTGGAAAAGAGAAAGCCGGATTTTAAATAAAAATCTAAAAAAGATCTGCGGCATTTTTAAACAAATGTTTAATTTCTTTACAATTGCTTTTCATCGCTCTCCCCACATTCAATTAAATTTGCAACATAATTTCAAAATCTAATTACGAACTATCATGGACTACAGAACAGAAAAAGACACGATGGGAGAAGTAAAAGTCCCTTCCGATGCCTATTATGGAGCACAAACCCAAAGAAGTGTTGAAAATTTTAAAATCGCGCAGGACATCAATAAAATGCCTAAAGAAATTATCCGTGCCTTTGCGTATTTAAAAAAAGCAGCAGCAATTACCAATTTTGATGCGGGAGTTTTACCTAAAGAAAAATTAGATATTATAACCAAAGTTTGTGACGAAATTCTTGAAGGTAAATTAAGCGACCAGTTTCCATTAGTAGTATGGCAAACAGGAAGCGGCACACAAAGTAACATGAACGTGAACGAAGTAATTGCGTATCGTGGGCATGTTTTGAATGGAGGAAAGCTCACTGATAAAGAAAAATTTCTTCATCCAAATGATGATGTTAATAAATCACAATCGAGCAATGACACTTTCCCTACGGCGATGCACATAGCAGCTTATAAAATTTTACATGATCTTACTTTGCCTGCTCTGGAAAATCTAAAAGAAACTTTTGAAAAAAAATCAAAAGATTTTATGCAGATCGTAAAGATCGGGCGTACACATTTTATGGATGCAACTCCCTTAACACTTGGCCAGGAATTTAGCGGGTATGCATCACAGTTAGATCATGGAATTAAAGCAATAAAAAACACCCTGCTACATTTGAGTGAACTGGCACTTGGCGGAACAGCAGTTGGAACAGGAATAAACACGCCAAAAGGATATGCAAAAAATGTAGCAGAAACTATAGCCGAACTCACCGGGCTTCCGTTTATAACGGCGGGCAATAAATTTGAATCACTGGCGGCTCACGATGCTATAGTTGAAACACATGGCGCTTTAAAAACAGTTGCCGTTAGCCTGATGAAAATCGCCAACGACATAAGAATGCTTTCATCAGGGCCACGAAGTGGAATTGGCGAAATAAGTATTCCTGAAAATGAGCCCGGATCGTCCATTATGCCGGGAAAAGTAAATCCAACTCAGTGTGAAGCGCTGACAATGATTGCTGCGCAAGTAATGGGAAATGATGTAGCGATAAGTATCGGCGGCGCCACCGGCCAATTTGAACTTAATGTTTTTAAACCGGTAATGATTTATAATTTTTTACATAGCGCAAGATTGATTGGTGATGGATGTAATAGTTTTAATGAAAATTGCGCCAAAGGAATTGAACCGATAAAAGAAAATATTAAAAAGCATGTTGATAATTCTTTAATGCTCGTTACCGCACTCAACACAAAAATCGGTTATTATAAAGCTGCTGAAATTGCTCAAAAAGCGCATAAAGAAAATACGACTTTAAAAGAAATGGCAGTAAAGCTGGGATATGTTACGCCTGATCAATTTGACGAATGGGTTAACCCGGCAAATATGGTAGGTGAATTACCTAAAAACTAAAAATTATACATTTATAAAAAAGAGGTTGCCTAATAAACAGCCTCTTTTTTTATTTCATTTGTTTCGTAGGGCGTTTGAATGACAAGCCGGAAATTCAAAATAATAATCCGGATTATTTGTTGGTTTACTGTGCAGTTATTAAACATCCTTAATTTACCATTTCTTCTTATGTAAAAAATACCAAAGGATTAAACAAGAAATCCCACTTTCAATGTAAAAGGCAGATCAGTTAGTTTAAGCATTATAAACTTCTTGAAATAAATTAAATAAAAAAACGTTATAAACGTTGTTGCCAACACTTTTTTATTAATTACAAGATTTCTATATGATGAAAATCTACCTGCCAAGCTTTTTATTTAATTTTTTTGGGAAGTCAAAGCCATTAAAGATTCTGATTAGCAGAAATATTTATAATATCATTACTTCTTCCATTTTTCTTTTTTCGGGGTATTTTATTCCTTTACCGGCAAATGCTCAAAAACTTATTTTTAGTTACAGTTATCAAAATGTGACACGAAATACGACAGGCGGCACTCTCGAAAATGGAGATGTTATCGAAGTTCATGCGCTGGTAAAGGTAGATAACACTACTAATAATTTTTATTATATTGACACCATTCCGGCAGGTACTCAATATATTGGTAATTCATTAAAAGTTGTGACCAATGAAGGGCTTACATTCAGAGGCCCTTATACAAACGGATCAAATGATGATGAAGGAGTTTATACCACTAATAATTCCACTCCGAGACTACGCGTGAATCTTGGCGAAGGTGCTGCATTTGCAAAAGGTAGCTCGTCCGGTTTTGCTTCTACAAGTGGGGGAGGCAAAGTTACTCCCGGAGATAAGCCTAAATTTTACGGAACTACTTTATTTATTGTGGCCTACCAGCTAAAAGTGACTGCCAATTATGGAGATACAATTCACCTTACCGGAAATTATTATTTCGACACATCGGGAATAAACCGCACTTTCAGGTTTGATTATGCTGGTATAAAAATTATTCCCAACTCTGGTTTATGTAATAATTTTTCAAGCGCCAGTTTTACTGCTGACAGTTCCTTTGGAGCCGGAACTATTCAAAACAGGCTGGCTCCGGCAATTGTTCCCGGATATATTAAGACTAATCTTACCAGCGGCAATCCACAAGATGGATTGTATTCAATCGTAAATAATACAAGCCCAACGCAAAAAACCTCTGATGCCGGTCCTCATTCATCGAATCCGGATAGGGTGTTTAATTTTTGGGATATTATTGGTGACCACACCGGAGCTACGGATCCTGAAGCAGGAAATTCCCCTACCGCTAAAAATGCAAATGGGGGTTATATGCTGGTAGTAAATGCGGCCTATGCTACAGGAGAAGCCTTCCGACAAACTATTTATGATGTTTGCCCAAATACTAACTATGAATTTTCAGCCTGGGTCAGAAATATTTGCGGTTTTTGTGGTGCTGATGTTAATGGTAAATCATCTAACACACCAGGTGTTTTACCCAATCTCGCCTTTGCCGTAAATGATGTTGATTATTATACTTCAGGCGATATTCCATGGAATAAAATCTGGGAAAAAAGAGGATTTATGTACAAAACAGGTCCTAATGAAACAAGTTTCACCATTTCAATAAAAAATAATGCAGCAGGTGGCGGGGGAAACGATTGGGTGCTTGATGATATTAAGTTGGTAACATGTTATCCAAATCTTGTTATGAATCCAAACGATACAGCGTCCGCCTGCGCAGGCTGGCCCATAACACTAAGCGATACCGTAAAAAGTTATTTTGATAATTATGTTCATTATCGTTGGGAAAAAAGCATAGATGGTATCAACTGGGTTCCTGCTAACGCCGGAAGCACACGAGTTCCTCATATTGAAAATGGATTGTATGTTTACTATGTAGATACCGTTATTACACCAACACAGGCAGACAGTGGCACTTACTTTAGGGTGAAAGTAGCTACTACTTCGAGCAACCTGAGCGATGATAAATGTGCGGTTGATAAAAGCCAGAAAATATTTTTGAAGGTCTATAGTACCACATGCCCTTTACTGGATACAAAAATTCTGAATTTTTATGGAGCTCTTTCAAATAATAAGGCAGCGCTTCAGTGGGCTGCTCAAAATGAAAATGAATTAAAAGAATATATTGTTCAAAAAAGCTCAGACGGAATTCATTTTGAAGATGTTGGGGAAAGAGCTGCCAGGAAAGGCATAAACACTGAAAATTATAATTTTTTCGATCCTGAAGATGTTTACAGCACCGTGTATTATCGCCTGAAGCTTTTAAATACTGTTAATAGTGAAATCAAATATTCAAAAATTATTTCGCTCTTCAATAAAAATGCACCTTTTAAAATTTCGACTGTAAACCCTTTCATTAATTCTATCAAAATGAACATTTTTCTTCCATTCCAGGGAAATGTTGAATTTAATCTATGCGACATGTATGGCAATACTGTTAATAAGAAAACGATGACATTGTACAAAGGAAATTCAAATGTTTCAATTGATGATGTAGGCAGTTTGCCGGCAGGCCTATATATTCTGAGAGCTTTTTTTAGCGGCAGCTCCGTTCAAAATAAATTAATTAAAACCAATTGATTCTACACAGTAAACAAATTTTAATCTTTTTTATTCTACAGTTTTCAAGAGAATAAAACGTATGAAAATGTATTTTTAATACGTTGAAAATGTACCGTTGGTGATTTGAACCGGGCTGGAGGTGCTGTCATAAACAGTTCCTGAAAATGTACCCTGAATGTTAGTGGAGTCGCTTGCAATCAAATTCACTACAAATTCACCGGTTGATTCATCCGCATAATAAATCGTTTTATTAGGCAAAGTATAAGAGAATGTATTTTGAAACTGTGATGAATAATAATTACCCACAGGAAACGAGCTTCCAAATAATTTAATTTGAAACTGTTGGCTACCATTGCCTGAACTTCCGATAATGTACATCACATTAGAACCAATTCCGGAGGTGCTGTAAACATTGTCCAGGTAGCCGGAATAATTGGATCCCCCTTTGGTAAATTGCCAGCTTCCCAAAACAGGCCTTAGTTCTTCCGAACTATATTCTTTTCCGCAAGAGGAAATTATCATGGCAACCAATAATATCCAAAAAGAAAACTTAGCAAATTTCATGGTATAAATTTATAGCGAAATAAGCGGATTAAGAAACAGGGATTTCATCATTAATCAATTTTTCAGATTTCAACACCGGTGGATGGTTGTGGCTTCCAAAAAACTTCTTTTGAAAAACAAAAATAGCGATGATACCAACAGAAATAGAGGCATCTGCTATATTAAATATAGGACTAAAAAACACAAAGGACTGCCCACCCCAAAAAGGAAACCATGAGGGAAAATGCGTGTCTATTATAGGAAAGTAAAGCATATCAACCACTTTTCCATGCAAAAAACCCGCATAGCCATGAGCCGGAAAAATGTGAGCAATATTAGCAGGAAAAGCGGTGCTATTTTCAAATATTAATCCATAAAACATGCTATCTATTAAATTACCCAACGCTCCGGCAAATATCAACGCCACAAAGAAAATAAAAGATGGATTGTATTTTTTCTCAATAATGTTTTTAATATAAAACACGCCAAAAATTACTGCTGCCAGCCGAAATAAAGTAAGCGCCATTTTTCCAAACTCACCACCAAATTTCCATCCATAAGCCATTCCTTCATTTTCAATGAAATAAATACGGAACCAATGGCCAAAAATCGATGTTGATTCATCCAGATGATAATGAGTTTTTACAAAAATTTTAAGCGCCTGGTCAGCAACTAAAATAAGGAGGATAATAAAAAAAACAGTTCTCTTTTTCACAAAAGGATTTTAGTGAGCAAAGATAATAAAATTGAGCTATGCCTTCAGCCCGATACGTTAATTATTAGCTAATGGAAACTGTGTCATCGGGGTCAATTTTTGAGGTATCATTTCCAAAAAAACGTTTCCTGAAAAGAATGATACCAATAACGCCGATAGAAACAGAGGCATCAGCAATATTGAAAATATAATTGAAAAACGAAAACGGTTTTCCTCCCAAAAGAGGAATCCATGAAGGAAAATGGGTATCTATAATAGGGAAATATAGCATATCCACCACATTGCCATGCAGAAAAGAACCGTATCCATGGCCCATAAAAATTCCTGAAATCGCATTTGAGGTAAAACTGCTTTTGTCAAAAATAAGTCCGTAGAATAAACTATCTAAGAGATTGCCAAGAGCCCCCGCAAAAACTAATGATGCAAGAATTATATACCCCGGATGCATTTTCTTTTCTAAAATTTTTCTCAAATAAAAAACCCCAAAAATAACTGCACCCAGCCTGAAAAGTGTGAGCGCTAACTTCCCCCAACCCCCGCCAAATTTCCAGCCATAAGCCATGCCTTCATTCTCAATAAAATACAACTGGAACCAATTCCCCAATACAGGCCTCGCTTCTCCAGGGTGGTAATGCGTTTTAATAAAAATTTTTAATGCCTGGTCAGCAATAATGATAAGCCCGATAATTAAAAAGATATGCCTCTTTTTCAAATAAAACATTTTTATAGCGCTTTAAATTTTTTCAATTATTCTTCAAAATAAATTCTCTTTACTCTTTGCGAAATACTTGTCATTATTTCATAAGGAATCGTGCCTGCCCAACCGGCGAGAGATTGCAAAGAAAGCGATTCTCCAAAAACAATCACTTCATCACCTTCTTTTATTTCTTTTACTCCTGTTATATCAAGCATAGTCATATCCATACAAATGTTTCCAATGGTAGGAACTATTTTATTTTTTACGACCATTTTTCCTACGCCATTTCCAAACCTCCTTGAATATCCATCTGCATAACCAATTCTGGCAATGGCGATAATGCTGTCTTTTTGAACCCTTGCTTTTGTGCCATACCCTACTGTTTCACCTGCTTTAATTTTTTTTATTTGAGAAATGGTAGTAATCAATGTAGAAACATTTTTTAAATTTTTCTGCATCTTTTGATTAGAATCAATCCCGTGAAGCCCAATTCCAAGCCTTACCATATCCAATTGAAATTCGGGATGGCGACTGATACCCGAAGTATTGTCGATATGTTTATCGAAATAATAATTTAATACTTTTTTAAGTTTGATACAGCACCTGTTAAAAGTATCAAACTGAGCCAGCGTAAAATTATCTTCTTTAGGATCGTCACTTGCTGCAAAATGCGAAAAAACTGTTTTTATTTTTAAACGATGAGCATTCTTTAATTGTTTTGTAAGATTATCCATTTCATCTTCCAAAAAACCAAGCCGGTGCATTCCTGTATCAATTTTTAAATGGACAGGGTAATTCTCAATTTCTGATTTTTTTAAAAAGTCTGAGAAATCTTTAAGCAGCCCAAACGAAAATATTTCCGGTTCCAAATTATAATTTATAAGTAAATCAAAAGTGCTCACATCAGTGTTCATCACCATTATGGGCAAGGTTATTCCCGCGTTTCTTAATTCTATTCCTTCATCTGCATAGGCTACAGCCAGGTAATCCGCTTTGTTATATTCCAACACCGAAGCGATTTCATGACTACCGCTGCCATAGCCAAAAGCTTTCACCATCACCATAATCTTAGTTGAGGGATTTAGCTTCGCTTTATATTGTTTAAGATTATAAGCTATCGAACTTAAATTAATAGAAAGTACCGTTTGATGTACTTTTCGCTCAAGAAGATGGCTGATCTTTTCAAATTCAAACTGGCGTGCTCCTTTAATTAAAATTGTCTCATCATGAAAAGAGGAAAGAAAAATAGTAGTCAAAAACTGTTCAGTGCTTTTAAAAAAACTTTTATTTTTTAAACCTGAAAATGCCTTTTGTTGCAAAAAAATATCAGGTCCGATTCCTAAAAGTTTATCTACTTTTTTTTGTTGTAATAAGGAAGCTACCTGATTGTATAATTTTACAGGCTCAATGCCGGATTGCACAATGTCAGAAAAAATAACAGTGCGCCCAGGATGTTGTTTTTGTTGATCTAAAAAATCAAGCGCTATGCCGAGAGAATATAAATCATTACTATAACTATCATTAATTATATCACAACGATTGATACCAGACTTCAGTTCCAGCCGCATTTCTATTGGATACAACGAGCTAAATCTTTTTTGAACAGAACTTGAATTTTTATTCAAAATTAACACCACACTCCAGCAATGGATTGCGTTTTGAAGGGAAGCCTCGTCCGTAAAAGGAATTTTAATTTGTACTTTTCTTCCCTTATAAATTGCTTCTATCTGTGAAGAATAATTTGTTTTTTTTACTTCTGTTATGCGTAAAGAATTGGTGGCTTTTTTACCCCAGCAAAATAAATTTAGCTGGGTATTTTTTTGTTGAAATAAATTTATCGCCTCTAAAAGTTTTTCATCATCAGAAGAAAAGATGAGATATTCAGCATTTTTAAAAAGCAGCAATTTTTCCCGGATTTTCTGTTGAATATTTTTAAAGCCTTCGTCATGGGCATTCCCAATGTTGGTAAAAATTCCAATTTGTGGTTTAATAATTTTTTCCAGTTTTTTCATTTCTCCAGGTTGGGAAATACCTGCTTCAAAAATGGCCAAATCGTTTTTAGAAGTGATGTTTAATACGCTGAGCGGAACTCCAACCTGGGAGTTAAAACTTTTAGGGCTTCTTACGATTGAAAAATCTTTTTCAAGAATATGGTTCAACCATTCTTTCACAATCGTTTTTCCATTACTTCCTGTAACACCAATGACTGTTAATTTTTTTCCTGAAAATTGGCTACGGTGGTAAATGGCTAAGCTTTGAAAAGCATCCATCGTATTTCCAACTAAGAGAATATTACATCCGGGGAATTGGGCAGGTTTAATAGTTACATCATCCGTTACGATATTTCTAACACCCTTTTGGAAAATATTTTCTAAAAATAAATTAGCATCTCTGAGTTTACTTTTTATTGCAAAAAAAACAGTTTCTTCGGGATATGAAATCTTGCGGGAGTCTAAAGAAATATAGGAAACTTTAGAAAATAAAATATTCTTACTTTTTAATTTTCCTTTACAAATTTTAGCAATATCTTCTATAGTATAACGGATGCCTGCAATCAATTTATTTGTTTGTTTTTGTAAATAGAAAATAAAACAGAACCACCAAGGCAAAGTACAATCACTAAAAGTGAAATTGCAATGTGCAACTCAATTCCAAAAAATTCAATCAGCATTTTTACTCCTATAAAAATAAGAATGATAGCGATTCCCTCTTTTAAATATTTGAACTTATCAAATGAATTTTTCAACAAGAAAAACAATGATCGCAAACCTAAAACTGCAAAAATATTTGATGTATAAATCACCATCTTATTCTGGGTGATGGCAAACACGGCAGGAATGGAATCAAATGCAAAAACTACATCTGTGGCCGCAAGCATGATCATTACAACAAAAAGAAGTGTATAATGTTTTTTGCCATTTATTCTTTGGGTAAATTTTCCGCTGGTATGGTCATGAGAAACAGGCAATACTTTTTTTAAAATTTTATAAATAGCATTTTCTTTTGGATCAAATTCAGCTTCTGAATCTACAACGAACATTTTTATTCCTGTATAAACTAACAATGCGCCGAAAATATATAAGATCCAATGGAACCTGATTACAAGTGATATACCTATTGTAATAAATAAAACACGTAAAACGATGGCCAGCAAAATTCCTAAAAGCAAAACGCGGTTAATGTGTTTGGATGGGATTTTGAAATAAGCAAAAATAAGAATGAAAACAAAAATATTATCGATGCTTAATCCCCACTCCATCAGGTAAGCACTGATGTATTCCAGGCTCGCCTTTTGGCCATCTTCAAACCAAACAAAAACAAAAAAAGAAAGCCCTAAACCCACCCAAAACAGGGTTTGGTGAAATGCCTGTTTTATTGAAATTGATTTCCCCTTTTTGCTTAATAATCCGAGGTCAAGAATTACAGCAACCACCAGGACAATAATAAAAATAAGATAACTCCATTCTGTTGCTGTCATTATTTTTAATTTTCATTTAAGTAAAAATAAAAAATGTATAGTAGCTTAAAGAATTAATCGTTGCGCAGATAAATAGTTAACAGTAAAGCAACATTTAAGTAGTATTTATATTCAGTAAAATGAAATAGGATCAAAATAAAAATTACCGTTATTTTTTCGTTTACTGTGAATTTATTTTAAGGTTTTCACGGCTGTATATTTTCTTTTTCTTACTACCTGGTAAACCAGGCCGAAGATTATTATAAGAAAAACAGGCAAAATAAGATTTAATATTTCCCAAAAGCCGCGCTGTTCATTTGTTTTTTTAGGATCAAGAAGGCGCAGCTTATAATCCTTCGATTTTGCTTCTGCCAATCCCGAATTATTTACGAGGTATTCAATACAATTGTTTACAAATTGGCGGTTGGCAAACTGGTATTCATATTGAGTTCCGACAGTGTAAGGGTTGACACCCATTGGCAAAAGCTGTCCTTTATAAGTTCCGTTTAAAACAATATCGCCGTCAGCAACGATGATCATCTTATTATTTTCAATATTATCACTTCGGAAAGGAGTTCCGTAAAAATCGAGTGAATCCTTTTGCTGACGACTTACACGATTTTTAAACAAAGAAGTGAATTTTCCTTCCAGCAACACACCTGCTAATAATCCCCTTTTATTAAAAGCTGCATCTTCAGGCGCATTCCTGTTTTCAGCACCGCTGATTAAGGCAGGAGTTTCAATAATTCTTGAATTGGAAGAAGATCTTAATAAAATAGTTTTGGTAATTCCGGGTGCGCTCACAGTGTCAATTGTATTGACAAACTTTCCTTCAACAAGACCAAGATTTTTATTGACCACATTATTTTGAGGAGATTCAAAAAGCGGGAAATAATTCCAGTGCAAAAATTCAAATTGGTCTTTTCCATTGACGCTAAAAGGCAAAAAATCACATTGAAGATCCATTAAAAGATCAGGATTGATACGAACTCCATATTTAAAAAATAAATCCTCCAAATCTAAATTCCTGTCGTAAGCAATCACCTCATTTTTCAATTGAAGACTATCCACTTCCGCGTTTAGCCTGTCAATAAAACACAACAACTTTCCACCATGCATCACATATTGATCAATTTTCAATTTTTCTTCTTCAGAAAAAGTTAGAGAAGGTTTTACGATCATCAGCAGCTTAAAAGTATCCGGAATAACAGGCTCTTTTGCAAGATCCATCATAAAAAGATGGTAATTTTTTTTCAAAACATTTTCAACCAGGTCATACGTATCAGGCCCTGTGGGCTCGCCATTACCCACAGCATACGCCACCATCGGTTTTTGAGGATTGACCATTTTTTCTATTCCGTTGGCAAAATCAAACTCAAGCAAAGCCTCAGCACTATTCAATTCCGGCGGTGTAATAAATTTATCAGAACCGGAATATAAATTTACAGGTTGAATTTTCCCCTGGTAATTGATGATGGCAGCAGGATAAATATATTGCGATTGTTCGCCCTCTTTTAATTGGATTTTTAAGTTAATAGGAACAAGCCCTAATGAGGAAAGCGTGTCAGCGTAGGTTCTGTCAGTGCCAGGAATCTTTTCATCAGCCGGAATAACTTTATAATGAATATTTCCATTAGAATATTCCTGGAATTCCTGTAAAAGCTCCTGAGCCGAAAGAGATAACTTTTTAAACCCGGCGGGAATATCACCTTTCAAAAAAATATAGATCTGCATTTTTTGATCAATGGTTCCCAACATTTTTTTTACCGGCTTTGAAATCGTAAAACGCTTTTCATTGGTCAGATCAATACGTTTATGGAAAATTGACGCCAGGTAATTGATTAATACAATTACAATAATAATGATAAGCCACAACCAATTTTTGTTTGTAAAAGATTTCATTCTTACTGGCTTATTTATTATTTAAATTTTTTTGGGTAGCAAAAAGGAACATAAATATTACACTTAAGAAATAAATAATATCCCTCGTATCAAGAACGCCACGGCTGATACTCTGGTAATGAAAATCAATTCCTAACATTTCAATATAGTAATCTGCATTGCCTGTAAACACCGGTAATTTACTGATAGCGCTGAATCCAAAATATAAAATAATGCAGGTGAAAGCACTTAATAAAAAAGCAATTACTGCGTTTGAAGTGAGACTGGAACACCATATCGTAATAGCAGCAAAAACAGACGCCAGTAAAAATAAACCAATGTAAGATCCAGTAATTGCCCCCGAATCAATTCCCCCTGTTGAGGAAAGAGATTGAATAGTGATCACATAAAGAAGCGTAGGAATTAAGGCGATAATAATTACAGCGATAATAGCCAGGTATTTTCCTGCAACAATTTGCCATTTTCTGAGAGGGCTTGTTTTTAAAGTTTCGAAAGTGCCCGATTTGAATTCATCGGCAAAGCTGCGCATGCCCAGTGCCGGAATTAAAAATATAAATACCCATGGAGCCAACTCAAAAAAAGAACTAAGAGTTGCATATCCGAAATCAAAAATATTGCTGTCTTTTAAGACAAAAAGATATAAGGCATTTACCAATAAAAACAAGATAATCGTTATATATCCTGTGAGGCTACTGAAAAACTGGTAGAATTCTTTTTTAGCAATTGATATCATTCTTAATAAACTTGCAATTTAAGTGAAGAAAAATAATTAATTGATTCTCAACAAAAGACAAGCTAAAAAATATCGAAGAGGGAGATCAAATTTTTTTTGAAAATTTTTTGTTAATAATGCAGCGTTTCTCAACACTTGCTTGTCTTGTTTACTGTTAATGTATTGCTTGATTATTTTTTTTATTGTTTTCAATCAAAAATCTTCGTTTAATTATAAGTAATTATTGTTTGAAAAGCAATCTTCCCGATGTTTTATTATTAAAATATTGGTATCAAAACAAACCGGACTTTGCCAAAACGAGCTGAAAAAAATCCCCTTAACGGGGATTTTTTAATATTAGTTGAATTTTTTCTAAAAAGAGTTTATACACTAAAACTTTCGCCACAAGCGCAACTACGGCTTGCATTTGGATTATTAAAATAAAATCCTTTCCCGTTAAGTCCATCACTGAATTCGAGCGTAGTATTTACCAGGTACAAAAAGCTTTTAAGATCAGTAACTATTTTTATTCCCTTATCTTCAAACTCCTGGTCCTTGGGTTTCAATTCATTTTCGAAATCCATTTTATAGCTCAAGCCTGAGCAACCGCCGCTTTGTACACTTACTCTCAGAAAATATTCATCAGGAGAAAAACTCTTTTCTCCCATTAATTGTATCACTCTTTCTTTTGCTTTTTCACTTATAAATATCATAATAGATGAAATTAAATAATTCAAGATTATATGCAAAAATACGTTACATAAACAGGTAAATCAATAAATGGATAAATAGGACTTTTTATTTAACAACCATCTTACATCAGATGCTGAAATTGTTGTATAGTGAAATCTATTTCTTCTTCGGTGGTAAATCTTCCAAGACCGAATCTTAAGGAAGAAAGCGCCATTTCATTAGTTAAGCCTAATGCTTTTAAAACAAATGAAGGGCTTTGAGTTGCAGAAGTGCAGGCTGAGCCTGAACTTAATGCGATATTCTTACTAAACTTCATCATAAGGTCGGTACTGTCCACATTTTTAAAACTGATATTCGTGGTGTTGGGCAACCGATTAATCCTGCTGCCATTTACAGAAGTTCCATTTATTTGTAATAATTCCTTTTCAAGTTTGTCACGCAAAACTGAAATTTTAGCTGCCTCCTTTTTCATTTCTACTTTGCACAATTCGCAAGCCTTCCCAAAACCAACTATTCCCGGCACATTCAAAGTGCCGCTGCGTATTCCCCGCTCATGCCCGCCTCCATCTAATTGAGCAGTAATCCGCACTCTTGGATTTTTACGCCTGACATACAATGCGCCAATTCCCTTGGGGCCATAAATTTTGTGGGCAGAAAAAGCCATCATATCAATCCCATCTTTAATAACATCCACCGGGATTTTTCCAACTGCCTGTGTGGCATCACTAAAAAACAGAATTCCTTTGTCTTTTGCAATGTTGCTAATTTTTTTAATAGGTTGAACAACACCTGTTTCGTTATTACCATACATCACAGAAATTAAAATTGTTTCCGGCGTAATGCTTTTTTCTAAATCCTTCAGATCAACTAATCCTTCATGATTAACATCAAGATAAGTGACTTCTGCTCCCAACTTTTCCAAATGTGCACAAGAATCCAGAACGGCTTTATGTTCTGTCTTTACCGTGATGATGTGATTTCCTTTTGAAACATACATTTCAAAAATTCCTTTCAAGGCTAAGTTATCGGCTTCCGTTGCACCGGATGTAAATACTATTTCATTTGGTTCGGCATTTACCAAATTAGCCACCTGCTCCCTGGCAATACTTACTGCCTCCTCAGCCTGCCATCCAAAAACATGGCTGTTGCTTGCAGCGTTTCCAAAATGTTTTGTAAAAAATGGAATCATACTTTCTAATACACGGGGATCAACTGGAGTAGTAGCATTATTATCAAGATATATTGGAAATTGAAGCATCTTTTTAAAAACAAAATTACTCGAAAGCCATCAGACTTCATTTTTGCGTAAAAAAGTGTTTACCTTAAATTTGAAAAAAATTTTATAAAAAAGAGTATTCCGGAATCACAGTAAAAGTTAGACATTTCAATTTCGGTTTTCGAAAAGATATTAAACATCAAATGTTGAAAAAATGAATTAATTGACAGTGAACAAACAAATAAAGGAGATTTAAATTTTCATTTTTTTCTTTGGTCAAAACTAAACTCTTAAGAGTCAGTTTCAGAAGCAAGTAGAGTCAATAAATTTATTGAGAAAGGGTTGAAGAGTTTCATCACATTGCTTTTGAAGTGGAAAACATCGAAGTTGAAATGGAGCGATTAAAAAATGCAGGGTTTATTTTATTGAATAAAAAACGAAAGAATGAAGCAGATAATAAAATTGTTTGTTTTTTACATCCAAAGGAAACAAATGGCGGACTTATTGAACTGGTAAATGGAAAATAAAAACTAGTTAGGTAAGCAAAAATTGCAATTATTCATTTGTTTACTAATACTAAAAATGTAAGAAGATGAAAAGAAGTGCAGGATTGCTCTTGTATCGTTTTAAAAATAAAACTCCTGAATTTTTTTTAGTTCATCCGGGTGGCCCATTTTGGAAAAATAAAGATATTGGCTCATGGTCTATTCCTAAAGGAGAAATTGAAGAAAATGAAGATCATTTAAGAGCAGCCATGCGAGAACTGAATGAAGAAACGGGCATCACTATAAGTATCCCCAAAGAAAAATTCGTTTTTTTACAAGAAGTAAAACAAAATCCGGGCAAAATAATTTTTGCATGGGCAGCAGAAGCTGATTTTGAAAGTGAGAATCTAAAAAGCAATCTATTTGAAATGGAATGGCCGCCCAAGTCAGGAAAGAAACGATCTTTTCCGGAAGTAGATAAAGGGGGCTGGTTTAGTTTTGAAGAAGCGAGAAAAAAAATCTTACCGGGACAAACGCCTCTTCTTGAGGAATTACTTTCGAAAATATCCGGAAACGATATCAGTTTCCTAAAATAAAAAAGCCTTTCAGAAAAACTGAAAGGCTTT